>JAPUER010000009.1 GCA_027492485.1 Betaproteobacteria bacterium | reverse complement strand
CTACCTACAACGCTTCTCACCATCTGATCGTGGACTTGTTCAGCGTTGCCTTAGCTTGGCGCGCCGACCGCGGGGACTTCCGCGCGGTCGCCTTTTCGTGCATCTGGCTGCGCTTGTGCCTGCGAGCGTTACAAGCTGTTACATGAAGCATTTCTAACCCCCGGATCCGCGCTAAAGTCCATCGCGTACCAACGTGACGCGGCAGGGACGGGGTGATGCAACAAGACGGCAACTTAATCCGCAACGAACTGGAGCGCCTGCTGGCGAGCGATTTTTTGCGCCGCTCGCCGAGTCATTTGCGGCTGTTGCGCTATCTAGTCGAGCGGCGGCTCGCAGGCGACGATGGCGCGCTGCGCGAAATGTCGATCGGCATCGAGGTGTTCCACCGCAACCCCTCGACCTACGACCCGAAGAGCGATCCGATCGTGCGCGTCAACGTGAGCCGGCTGCGCGAGCGGCTGGTCAAGCATTACGCAATGTTCGAGGCGCCGCCGCAGGTGCGCATCGAGCTGCCGAAAGGCCGCTATGTGCCGGAGTTCGTCGAAATCGGCGCGCGGCAGCTCGCGGCGCCGCGTTTTCTGGTGCTGCCGTTTGTCAGCGAAGGCCGCGACGATGCGCTGGCGACGCTCCTGTTCGAGTCCACCATCGGCGAGCTGCAGGCGATGCTGCAGGTGCTGGTGCTCGGTTCGCGTTCGGCGCGTGCCGTGGCCGACGACGAGCCGCTCGATTCGGCCCGTCGTGTGAATGCGCAGGCGGTGCTGTCGTCGCGTCTGGTGCGCTTGAGCGAAGGCAACGGCAAGGGCGAATCGCAGCATGTGCATACGATGCTGCTTTCGGCGCCTTACGGGCAGATGCTGGCGAGCAAGCGCTACACGCGAAACGGCGAGCAATCCGACGCCGAATTCATCGACCGCGTCAGCCGCCAGATTCGGGAGGATAGCCTGCGCGCGCTGGCCGACCTGCTGCCGGGCGAGTACACGCTGCCGCCGCAGCGCAAGGGCTTCGGTGGCGTTTCCCGCGAGGCGGCCGATGCCTTCGTGCAGTCGCGCCGCGCCAGCGCGTTCGGCACGGCGGACGGGCATCGCGAGGCCCGTCGGCTGCTGGAATTGGCCATCGCGAGCGCGCCGGATTTCGCGATGGCGCACGCGGCGCTGGCCGCGACCATGGGCAATCTGTCGATGTACGAGCAGGTGACGCCCGCGGAGGCCTGGCGCGTCGGCAGCGCCGCGTCGCAGCGCGCGCTGGCGATCGATCCGCGCGAGCCCGGCGCCTATCTCAACCTCGCGGCGGACAAGATTTATTACGAGTACGACTTTCCGGCGGCGCATGAGCTGCTGCTGCAGGCGCGCAAACTGGCGCCGCGGCATCCCGGCGTGCACATGCTGATGGGCACGGCGGCCTCGTATTGCGGCGAACTCGATGACGCCCTGAACCATCTCGACGCCGCGCAGGAGGTGGACCCGCTGTTCCCGGCCATCCGCGCCAATCGCGGCGTGGCGTACTACTTCTGCAGTCACTACGACGAGGCGAACCGGGTGTTTCTCGAACTGCTCACCGAGTATCCGCAGCGCACCTCGACGCGCGTTTCGTTCGCCAATTCGCTTGCGCTCGCCGGGGCCGGCGAGGCGGCGCGCAACGAGCTCAACGCGGTGATCGAGCACGACCCGGACGACGCCAGCGCGCGCCTGTCGCTCGCCATCGTCACCGCCCGCGACGGCGACAAGCGGCAGGCGAAGAAGATCGTCAACGCGGTGCGTGCCGGCGGCGACATCGAGAAGACTAACCCCTCGGCGCTGGCGGCGGTCTATGCCCAGCTCGGCGAAGCGGACGAGGCCATCGCCTGGCTCGGCCGCGCAGCAGACGCCCACGAGGGCGGTTTCGCCGAATGCCAGGTCGATCCGATGCTGGCACCGCTCGCCGCCAGTGGCGCATTTCAGGCGCTGCTTGCGCGGCATGGTTTGCGCTGGCGACACCAATAGCTTTTTGCTGAAAGTGGCTTTCGCATTGGGCAAAGATCTACAAAATACAAATAGTCGAGAAATGAAAAAATTGGCCGCAACGCCTAGTGCGAATGAGGCTTTCATCGAAAAGCTGTATCTGCTCGGCGACGTCCGTGCGGCAATTTGCGTCGCCAGCCGCGATTGGCCCATGCGCTAACGCCCGGGGTCGCTAGCATCCAGCCATTGCGGACTAACTTTCCGCCCAACGGAGTGCACGATGCTGCGCATCACCGAACTCAAGCTGCCGCTCGATCACGACGAGGCAGCACTGCCCGCCGCCATCGTCGCCCGCCTCGGCATCAAACCAGGGGAGCTGATCCGCCATCTCGTTTTCCGCCGTGGTTACGACTCGCGCAAGAAGGCCGACATCCAGCTCGTCTACACCGTCGATGTGGAGTTGCCCGGCGCGCTGGAAGCCGCACTGCGCAAGCGTTTCCGGCGCGACGTCCACATCGCGGCGACGCCCGACACCAGGTACCGATACGTCGCCGCGCCGGGTTCGTTCGCCGCCGGCACGCCGCGTCCGGTGGTGATCGGCTGCGGCCCCTGCGGCATCCTCGCGGCGCTGATCCTGGCGCAGATGGGTCTCAAGCCGATCATCCTCGAACGCGGCAAGGTGGTGCGCGAACGCACGCAGGACACCTGGGGCTTCTGGCGGCGGCGCGAACTGAACACCGAATCCAACGTGCAGTTCGGCGAAGGCGGCGCCGGCACCTTCAGCGACGGCAAGCTGTGGACGCAGGTGAAAGACCCGAAGCACTACGGCCGCAAGGTGCTGGAAGAATTCGTCAAGGCCGGCGCACCGGCGGAAATCCTCTACGTCAGCAAGCCGCACATCGGCACGTTCCGGCTGGTGAAGATGGTCGAGCACATGCGGGCGACGATCGAAGCGCTCGGCGGTGAATTCCGCTTTCAAAATCGCGTGGTCGATCTGCTGCTGGAAGATTGTCGCGGCGAGGGCGATGCCGCACGCAGCAAGCGCATTCGCGGCGTGCTGCTCGACAACGGAGAAACGCTGCCTGCCGATCAGGTGATCCTCGCCATCGGCCACAGCGCACGCGACACCTTCGCGATGCTGCACCAACGCGGCGTCTATCTCGAGCCGAAACCGTTCTCGATCGGTTTCCGCATCGAGCATCCGCAGGGCCTGATCGACCGCGCGCGCTTCGGCCCGAATGCCGGCAACGCGATCCTGGGCGCCGCCGACTACAAGCTGGTGCATCACGCCAGCAACGGTCGCTCGGTCTACAGCTTCTGCATGTGTCCGGGCGGCACCGTGGTCGCGGCGACGTCGGAAGCGGGCCGCGTCGTCACCAACGGCATGAGCCAGTATTCGCGCAATGAGCGCAACGCCAACGCCGGCATTGTGGTCGGCATCGAGCCCGTCGACTTCCCGGCCGACATGCAACATCCGCTCGGCGGCATCGATTTCCAGCGGCACTGGGAAAGCCGCGCGTTCGAACTCGGTGGCGGCAACTACAACGCGCCGGCGCAACTGGTCGGCGATTTCGTCGCCGGCCGGCCGTCGACGGCGTTCGGCAGCGTCGAGCCGAGCTTCAAGCCCGGCGTGCAACTGACCGACCTGGCGACCGCGCTGCCCGACTATGCGGTGGCAGCGATGCGCGAGGCGCTACCCGCGTTCGACAAGCAGATCCCCGGCTTCTTCATGGCCGACGCCGTGCTCACCGCCGTGGAAACGCGCACCAGCTCGCCGGTTCGCATCAAGCGGCGCGACGACGACTTGCAAAGCCTGAACGTGGCCGGCCTCTACCCGGCGGGCGAAGGCGCAGGCTATGCCGGCGGCATCATGTCGGCGGGCATCGACGGCATTCGCGTTGCCGAAGCTGTCGCCACGGCCATCGCGGGTACGCCGGCTGGCGGACGCTAAGCGCAAACCCGATCGGCCAGCGGCGCCGGTGGCTGGGCGCATTGACCTTGCCCGCGGCCGTGCGGCGCGGGATCAGCGGTCGCGCCGATTGCCGGAATTCATCCGCTACCACCCACGATTCAACGGGCTTCGTCGCGGTCTCGATCCACATGGCACTACATGCGATTCGGATGGATAGCTAATCCATTTGCGGATAAGTTCCGGGTAGCGGCGCAGGTCGACAGCGCTTGTTGTAAATGTGCAACACTTGATTTATTTATGTGAAATAAAAATCAAGTCTCAGCATTCATTCCCCTGTCATGCTAATTGCCGCATGAAATGTTGGATTAACGCCGCGGACAGTTCCTTCCGTTTTCAATTCAGATTCATCAAGGCAATACGCAACCGTTATGTCCTCCCGCATCTACTCTCGAGTCGAATACGCCACTGCCGCGCCGTCGCCAGGCCATTTGCTACGGAGCGCAATTGCCAGTGTTGTGCTGGTGACGCTGTCCGCCAGCGTGTTCGCCGCACAGTGCAATCTCGTCGGTTCAGTCGTTGCCGACGGGTTGTTGCCGGCCAACACCGCAAGTGACAAATTGAATGGCGTGAATTTGTGTAGCCCGCTCTCGGCGCCGGGGTGCGATGGGGCGGTGGGCGACGTCGCCAACGGCGGCGTGCTTAACGGCGTGGTGCGCACGCACGACACGATTCGCTACGGCATCAACTACAACGTGATTGCCGGGCCCGCGCAACCGGTCATTGTCGTGAAGCTGCCGGCGGGCACCGGGCAATTTTCGCTACCCGGCACCTGCCAGAATCCGGTGACCGCAACGAACGCGCCGGGCGCGACCCAGTCGGCCTTGACGCTCGATGGCAGCGGTTTTCAATGTGTGGTTGCGAACGTCGTCTCGACGGCGTCGGTGACATTCACGGCTGACTTCAAGGTCAGCGGGAGCAATGCCAACGGTGCTGTCATGGCGCCGACCATGAGCGTGCTGCCGGCGTCGTCAGGCTGCACCGCTTCGACGGTGAGCAATCCGTCTGCGGTCGCGGTCACGGCCGCTCCGCGCTTCGATCTGGCGAAGTACACCACCGCGACGCCGGGTCTGGTCAAGAACGCGTCCAACCAGACGGTATGGCGACAAAGCTTTTCGATCGTCGTGGGCATTCAACCCAATGCCGCGCTGGGCGTCACGTCGCTGCCAACGGGGCTTGCGCCGGAGGTGGGTGCGGAGGCGCTGAACAGCTCGGTGACGGTGACCGACATCACCTCCGGGCTGCCGGGCAATCCGACGCTGTTTGACTGCAGCCCCCAAGGCGCCAACGGAACACCAAATGGCGGGGTCGGAGGCGGCGCGACGGTGAGTGGTAGTACGACGAACTGGACGATCACCGGCTCGTCGACCGACTCGCGCAGCGTGATTAGCGACGGCCATTTGACATGCACGCAGCCGGGCGGTGCCGGCAGCAATATCGTGATCAATTTTGCCAACGCCAACACAACGCTGGATCGCTGGCCGACGTTTGGCGCCAATTCGCCGCTCGCCGTGCCGTACGTGGACGCCAAAGTCGCGCTTGCTGCGGTGCTGTATGTCGACCTCGATCCGGCAGCATTTCCGGCCCCCGGCCCTGCCGGCACCATCCCATACACGAACACGGCACAGCCGACGAACTGGACCTCTCTTTCCGGGCAGGCGAACTTCAACCAGAACACGGCTGACGATTCGGTGTCGTCCTCGATTCCGGCGTCTCAGGGTTACTTCGACAAGTACTGGACGAAGTCGGCGAACGCTGCCGTCCCGCTGCCGGGCGCGGTGACAGTGATCGATACCAAGGGCGTGGTGAGTGCGGGTGGGCAACTTTCGTCGCGCATCGTCATGGGCAACTCGGGGACGCAGCCGTTTACGGCCGGTCAGGTGTCGGTTTGCGACATCTGGGACAACAGCAAGACGCAACTCACCACCAATCCGTTTGCGCAGGCAGCGCATCCGCACTATTTTTTCCAGGAGTACGGCATCTTGCCTACGCCCTCGCCCACGTTTGTTGTGGAGTACGGAGCGGCGACTTCGGGGTCGTGGCCACCCGCCAGTTACCCGGCGGTGACGGCGACCAACGCCGAGTGCAATGCGGCCACGGGATGGTACGCCGATCCGACGGCCGTGCCGGGCGGCATGGCCGCAGTCACCAAGCTGCGTATTCGCGCCACCACGGGCGGTGTGCCGGCGGGGTACTTCCCGGTTTTTTACTTTACGTACACCCCGGCGCCGGGGCTGACGACGGGGACGTTGTTGCCGAATCAGGCAGTGTTTGACAGAACCGGCAGCGCAACCAGCTATTCGGCCGGGGCGTTCGACCCGGTGGCCGACGCCGCGGCGTACACGAGGGCCTGGGGCGGAACCGGCGTTGTCCGCTTCGCGAATGCGGTTGTGCGCATGACCAAGGACACCAACCCGACGTCGCAGACCTCGATAGCGGCGCCCAACGGCGTTGCCAATTTCGTTCTGACGCCGACACTCGTGGCTCCCGTCAGCGGTTTGCCGACCATTACCGATGTGGTGGCGGTGTACGACCTCTTGCCGCTTGGGCTTGACTACGTTGCGGGCAGCGCGGCGGTCGGCAACACACCGACCGAGCCGACGATCATCCCCTGCACGGGCGCTGCGACGCCGGACGCACGCTGCACCGCAGCCGGCCAGACGCTGTTGACCTGGAATCTCGGAGTGCAGAACACCGCGGTTGCCGTGCCGCAGGTCAAGTATCAGGCCAGAACGAATGCCTTGCCCGCCAACGGATCGAGCTTGCTCAATGTGGCGGTGGCCTCATCGCCAAGCGATGCGTCGACACTCGCCGACCGTACCGGCGCGAAAACACTCACGGTGACCGTGCCCCAGGAATTGAGCGTGTCGAAAACGACCTCCACGCCGCAGGTGCCAACCAACGGCGCGTTTCAGTACACGGTGACCTACCTTAACGCGACAACCAGCCCGATCGCCGGGATGGACATCATCGACATCCTGCCTTTCAATGGCGATTCGAACGATCCATCGCGCACGCCACCATCGGCGTTCGCGGGCACATCGGCGCTGGCCGGCGTGGCGGCCTCGACCGTGACGGCGACCTGGTACTTCTCGAATGCAGCGCCGGCAACCCTGAGCTCGGATCCCACCTCGGGCGTCAATGCCAATGCCTTGCCCAACGCAACGTGGTGCGCGGGTACCGTTGCGGGGCCGGCAGGCACATGCGGTTTCACGCTCGCGCAAGCCACTGCAGTGCGGTTCATCGACGGCGCGTCGCTGCCGTCGAACACCAGCCGAACGCTGACGCTGAACATGACGAGCTCCGGCAACACCTCGGGCAACCTGTACACCAACGTGACCGGTGCCAAAGGGCAAGGCATCGCACTCCCGGCGCTGTCCAACCCCACCACGGTGCGCGTTTTCCTGACCTCGATTGCCGGCACGGTGTTCCGCGATGCAAACGCCAACGGCGGCGTGACGGGTTATCTCTCCGCAGAGGATGTCGGCCTGCCGGGTGTCGCCGTCGCGATCAGCGGCGGCAAGGCCGCCACTGCGGTGACCTCGGCGACGCAAATCACGGGCAACGGCGTACTCACCTTCCCCAACGTGGTGGGTAGCACCACGGTGCAATGCATCGTACCGGTTGGCATGGAGATAGCGGTTGGTGGCTACTATTTCTGTGACCTGCCGCCGGGGACGTACAGTGTCGTCGAGACACAGCCCAGTGGCTACGTGACCACGGGTAACAAGGCGGGTAGCGCCGGCGGGACGGTTGGCGCCCTTGGTGGTGCGACCGAATCGATAACCAACATCACGTTGGGGACGAACGCCAGCGCCACCGGTTACGATTTCGGAGAAATTGGCGCCACCACGGTGTCGGGTCGCGTCTATGTCGAAGCCAGCAACCCGGCCAACACGACGGACAACGGCAACGCAAACGATCCGGGCCTCGTGACGCAGGTGGCGATCAGCTGCACACCGGCGTACACGGGTATGACTCCGATGAACACCGCCGCCGACGGCAGCTACACGTTCTCCAACGTACCGGCAGGGGCGAACTGCACGATCACTGAGACGCAACCTGCAGGCTACACCAACGCCTACAACACGCCGGGCACGGGCGGCACGAGCGACTCCGGCGGCACGGCCGGCAGCTCCAGTAACAGCACGATCACGTTGACGGTACCGGCAGCGGGCAGCACGGGCAACAATTTTGCCGAGCAAAGTGCCGACATGGTGCCGACTTTCAGCAACATTCCGGCAGCGGTGGCACCGGGGGCGTCCTACACCGGGCTGACGCTGACATGCACCAACAATGGACCCGGCGCCGCAGTGGCGGGCAGCTGCGTGCCAAGCACCACCACCACTGGCGCAACGGTAAGCGCCGTCAACTGCACACCGAGCGCACCGGCGACGGTTGGCGCAACGGCGCCCAACAACAGCATTGCGTGCACGTTCAGCTACAAGGCGCCGGATATGGCGGGCGGCGTCGACAGCCCGACACAAACGGTGGCCTTGGTAGGCACAACCGGCGCTGTCAACGACAGCAATGGCGGCATCGGAACGGGTGGCAACAACCAGGTTGTCCTGAGCAGACCGGTGATTGACGCGGTCAATGACGCGCCGGCCACGCAGCAGTACAGCGCCACAGGCAGTACCAGCTACCCGCTGCTGGGCAACGATCAGCTGGGCACCACCAGCAATCCGACGGTCGGCACCGCAGCTGGACAAGTCGCGGTCACGCTGCAAAACAACGGCGGCATTACCGGAGCGAGCATTGACGCCACGGGAAGCTTGGTCGTCCCGAACAATACGCCACCGGGCACCTACACCGTGACGTACCAAATATGCACCGCTACCGGACTCGCCGCGCCGCAAGACCAGGCATGCGATACGGCAACGAAGCCTATTACGATCCTCGGTTTGCCGACACAGGCGGTGCCTGTGATCGATGCGCGGTTGTTGTTGCTGCTGTCCGTTCTGTTGGTTTGCGCGGCAGCCGGCGCCTATCGACGAAACCGGACACGCGGCTAATTGCGCCGCGTGCGAACTTTTCAGCGCCGGATTGTTGATCGGGTGTCACCGAACTTGATTCTCGATATTGCGGGGCGATGATATTTCCGATCCGTCGCATGGCAGTGGAAAAAACTGCGCGGTGAGCATCGGCAGTCTGCCGGCGCTCGCGCGACTGCGCTTGATGACCCGGGCGAGCGCGGGCAAGCCCGCGCCTGCAGCTTGGTTGCGCGAACCGTACCGGTATGGGTTCCCGTTCCCGCTTGGATCGAGCGATGCCCTGCTTGCGGCGGCGCTCATTCGCAACAGCTTTACGCGTAGAACGGCTTTTCTATGGGGAACAGAGGCTCGAATCTATTGAAGTCGACTTTATAAAATTTGTGGATTCTGGCCAATTGTTATTGGGTTCTTCGCCAAAAGCTGTATAAGTGTCGGCGCCGAATGCGATGGCGCAGTCTCCGGCGTTAGCGCGTTCCTACAATGGTGACGGGCGGCGGTCGCGCCGCCCCGACGCATGACCCGGGGGCGACAGGATGGACGGCTGGTGTCTCGAAGGCGTGACCGCGAACGGCGACAGCACAATGCTGCCGATGACGCGGTTTCCGTTCGTGGTCGGACGCGATGCGTCCTGCGACCTGGCCATCGCGTCGGCCGAAACCTCGCGCCAGCATGCCCGCATCGAGCAGGACATCGGCGGACTGTTGCGGCTGACCGACCTCAATAGCGGCAACGGCACCTTCGTCAACCGCGCGCCGATCCACGGCTCGGCATTGATCCACGACGGCGACGTGCTGCACTTCGGGGTGACCGAATATCGCCTGCGCCGCATCGACGAGCGGCTGCTCCCGCTGGTGGCGCCGGCCGAGGATTTGAAGACGGTGATCGTGGGGCGCAGCCCGGCGCTGAGCGAGCATTTTCTGGTCGAGGAACGGGCATTCACCCAGATGCTGCAGGCGCGCAACGTCGCCGCGGCGCTGCAACCGATCGTGCGCGTGACCGACGGGCGGCTGCGCGCCTTCGAGGTGCTCGGGCGCGGTCAGGCCGACGGCTTGCCGCAGTCGCCGATGGGCCTGTTCGGCCTCGCGATGCGGCTGGGCAAGGAGGTGGAGCTGAGCGAGGCTTTCCGCTGGGCCGGGCTCACCGCGGCGGCCTCGCTGGCGCCGGAGGCGACATTGTTCGTCAATGCGCACCCGAAGGAGATGTTTCAGGAGGCGTTCTACCGCTCCATCGCGCTGTTGCGGGCGATGCTGCCGACCGCGCGTCTGGTGGTCGAGGTGCACGAAAGCGCAGTGACGCAGATCGACGACGTGCGCGCGATGGCGGATCGCCTCGCCGGTTACGGTGTGCAGTTCGCCTATGACGATTTCGGTGCCGGTCAGGCGCGGCTTCTGGAGCTGGCCGAAGTGCCACCGCATTTCGTCAAGTTCGACATGGGACTGATTCGCGGCCTCGACCGCGCCAGCGCGAAAAAGCAGCAATTGGTCGCGCAACTGGTCAACATCGTGCATGACGTCGGCTCGACGGCGCTGGCCGAAGGGGTGGAGACGCGCGACGAGGCGGCCTGCTGCGCGCAGATGAACTTCGACCTGATCCAGGGCTTCTGGACGGGGCGGCCGGCGAGTGGAGACGAGCTTCGCCAGTATCACCCGCATTTCGTAGCGACCGGCATGGCGGCGGTATCGGCGGTGCTGCGCGACCGCCGTGAACTGCGCGACGCGCGGGCGGACTGATCGCCACCGGCGGCGATTCAGGCGACCGCGTTCTGGCTGGCGATTACCTCGGCGCGTACCTGCTCGGTCAGCTCTGCCTTCAGTTCGGCGAACGCCGTCGTCGTCTTGACCGAATAGTGCCGCGGGTGCGCCATTGGCACCGGGCGGTCCAGCTTGATGCGACCGGGTCGGGCACTCATCACGACGACGCGGCTGCCCATGAACACCGCCTCGTCGATGTCGTGGGTCACGAACAGCACCGTCTTCTGTTCCTTTTCCCAGATGCCGAGCAGCAGCTCCTGCATCAGTTCGCGCGTCTGATGGTCGAGCGCGCCGAAGGGTTCGTCCATCAGCAGCATGCGCGGGTTGTTGGCGAGCGCGCGCGCCAGCGCGGTGCGCTGCTGCATGCCGCCCGAGAGCTGCTTCGGATAGTGGCTTTCGAAGCCGCGCAGGCCGACCTTCTCGACGAAGGCATTGGCAATTTCGAGCTGTTCGGCGCGCGGCAGGTTGCGCTCGCGCAGGCCGAAGCAAACGTTTTGCAGCACGGTCAGCCACGGAAACAGCGTGTAGCTCTGAAACACCATGCCGCGGTCGGCACCGGGGCCGACGATGCGCCGGCCGTCGAGCAACACCTCGCCCGAGGATTGCCGGTCGAGCCCGGCGACGATGCGCAGCAGCGTGCTCTTGCCGCAGCCGGAGGGGCCGAGGATGGTGATGAAGTCGTTTTCGCCGACATCGAGATCGGTCGCCTGCAGCGCGACGGTGGGCGCGCGGCCGGCGACCTCGAAGGTGCGCGAGACGCCGCGTACGGTGAGGATGTTGCCCATCGTGGCCACCGTTACTTGCCGAGCGCGGCCCACGGAAAGGCCTTGCGGTTGACGGTCTTGAACAGCAGATCGCTCGCCAGTCCGATGAGGCCGATGACGATGATGCCGAAGATGATCTGGTCGGTTGCCAGCAGCGCCTGGCTGTCGGTAATCATGTGGCCGATGCCGCTCGAGGCGCCGATCAGTTCGGCCACGATGACATAGGTCCAGGCCCAGCCGAGCACCATGCGCAGGATCTCGGCGATCTCGGGCGCGGCGCCGGGAATGAGCACGCGCCTGACCAGGCTGGAATCGGTGGCGCCCAGCGTGTAGGCGGCTTCCACGAGGTCGCGCCGCGTGTTGCCGACGGCCACCGCGATCATCAGCACCAGCTGGAAGAACGAGCCGATGAAGATCACCGCGAGTTTCTGCGCCTCGCCGATACCGGCCCACAGGATCAGCAGCGGGATGAAGGCCGATGCCGGCAGGTAGCGCGCGAAGGAGACGAAGGGCTCGAAGAAGGCCTCAATCGGCTTGTAGGCTCCCATCATCACGCCGAGCGGCAGCGCCAGCACGGTGGCGATCAGAAAGCCGCCCAGTACGCGCCAGACGGTCATGCCGATGTCTTTGCCGAATCCCATCTCGGTGAGCAGCGTGTAGCCGCTCCTGACCATCGTGATCGGGTCGGCCAGAAACGTCTTCGATACGAAGCCGCCCAGCGTCGCAGCTGCCCACACCGCAACGAACAGCACGAAGAAGGCAATGCCGAGCGCGATGCGTGCAGACGGCGAGACAGGGGTCAGCGGTTTCATTTTGTTCGTCGTTCCCGCGAAGGCGGGAATCCAGCACGTGAGCCCATGCGAAGCATCGAGTTGTATTTGTCTATACGGCGACAGTCGGTCTGGATTCCCGCCCGAAGGTCTACCCCCGCGAAGGCGGGAATCCAGCACGTGAGCCCATGCGAAGCATCGAGTTGTATTTGTCTATACGGCGACAGTCGGTCTGGATTCCCGCCCGAAGGTCTACCCCCGCGAAGGCGGGGGCGGGAATGACAGAACGGAGGACTATTTGATGAAGCGAGTATCGGCGAGCTTCGAGAGATCCGGGATCGCCTTGATGATGCCTACTTCAAGCAGCAGATCGGCGGCTTCCTTGCTGAACTGGGCGTGCTCGCCGGCGAAGAATTTCTGGTTCGCGGCCTTGTCCTGCCAGCGCAGGAACGCCTGGCTCTTCTCGAACGCTTCACCGGTCTGCTTGACGTCGGCGCCCATGATTTCGAAGCTCTTCTTCGGGTCGGCCTTGATCATCGCGAGCGCATCGAAATAGCCGTTGGCGAGCGCCTGCGCCGCCTTCGGATTGTCGGCGAGGAATTTCGGCGTGCAGCCAAGGGTGTCCATCACCATCGGGTAGTCGAGCGTGGTGGCGATGATCTTGCCCTTGTCCGGGGCGTTGCGCACGCCGGAGAGATAGGGCTCGTAAGTCATCGCCGCGTCGATGTCGGCATTGCCGGCAAGAATGGCGTTGGCAGCGGCCTGCGGTTCGAGATTGACGATCTTCACGTCTTTCACCGAGAGGCCGTTTTTCTTGAGCATCCAGGCCAGCGCGAAGTAGGGCGAGGTGCCTGGCGCACTGGCCGCCACCGTCTTGCCCTTGAGGTCGGCGATCTTCGCAATGCCGGGTTTCACCACCATGCCGTCGGCGCCGTAGCTCTTGTCGAGTTGAAAGATTTGCGTCGTCGCCACGCCGGCCGCATTCCAGCCGACCCAGGTTTCGACGGTGGTCGCCGCGCACTGCACGTCGCCGGAAGCGATCGCGAGATGGCGGTCCTTCTGCGGAATCTTCTTGATGCTGACGTCCAGGCCATGCTTCTTGAACAGGCCCGCTTCTTTCGCCAGCGTCAGCGGCGCAAAGCCGGTCCAACCGGAAATGCCGATGGCAACCTTGGTGTCCTGGGCGAAGGCGGAGGTGGCGGTCAGCGCAGCAATGCCGAGGGCGAGGAGAGTCTTGTTCACGATGTTCCTTTCGTAGCGTTCACATTCGGGTTCAGATGAGGGTCAGACGGCAATCCACAGTGCCGGCAGCCCGCCGCCGGCGTCCAGCGCGGGCAGTGCGCGAAACACGGCAGACAGCGCGCCGTTGCGTACCAGCAGTGTCGCACGTTCGATCTCCGGCGCCAGATAGCGATCCCGTTCGATGGACTTGCATTGTGCACGTAGCAATCCGTGTGCCTCCTCGAGCGCGGCGGACGACCGCAGCGGGCGCAGGAACTCGATGCCCTGCGCGGCGGCCAGCAACTCAATGCCCAGGATGTGCGCGGTGTTGGCAATCATCGCCTGCAGGCGACGCGCCGCAAAGGTCGCCATCGAGACGTGATCCTCCTGATTGGCCGAGGTCGGCAGGCTGTCGACGCTGGCCGGATGCGCCAGCGACTTGTTTTCGCTGGCCAGCGAGGCCGCCGTCACATGCGCGATCATGAAACCGGAATTGAGCCCCGCATCCGCCGTCAGGAAGGGCGGCAGGCGCGAGACACCGGTGTCGATCAGCATCGCGATGCGCCGCTCGGCGATGGCGCCGACTTCGGCAATCGCCACCGCCATCGCGTCGCAGGCGAGCGCCACCGGCTCGGCGTGGAAGTTGCCGCCGGAAATCATCTGCTGCGTATCGCCGAACACCAGCGGGTTATCGGTCACGGCGTTTGCTTCGCGCAACAACACCAGTGCCGCGTGACGCAGTTGATCGAGGCAAGCGCCGATGACCTGCGGCTGGCAGCGCAGGCAATACGGGTCCTGTACGCGGTCGTCGTTCTCTTGATGCGAATGGCGGATCTCGCTGCCGGCGAGCAGTGCCCGGTAGTAGCGGGCGACGTCGATCTGGCCCGGCTGGCCGCGCACCGCATGGATGCGCGGATCGAACGGGCCGTCGCTGCCGCGTGCCGCGTCGACCGTGAGGGCGCCGACGACCAGCGCGGATTCGAGCACCGGCTCGAAGGTCAACAGCGCGTGCAGCGCCAGCGCGGTGGAGGTCTGGGTGCCGTTGATCAGCGCGAGGCCTTCCTTGGCGGCCAGATGCAGCGGCGCAATGCCGGCTTTGGCAAGCGCTTCGGCGGCTGGCACCTGGCGCCCGTCGTCGAGCATCTCGCCCTCGCCGAGCAGCGCCAGCGTCATATGCGACAGCGGCGCCAGATCGCCGGAGGCGCCGACCGAACCCTGACTGGGCACATAGGGCACCAGCCCGGCGTTGTAAACGGCGAGCAGGGTGTCGACCACCACCTCACGCACACCGGAGAAGCCGCGCGCCAGGCTGGCCGCCTTGAGCGCGAGCATCAGGCGCACGACCGGCGGCGCCAGCGGTTCGCCGACGCCGACCGAGTGCGAACGGATCAGGTTCAGTTGCAAGGTATCGAGATCGGCCGCGCCGATGCGCTGATTGGCGAGTTTGCCAAAGCCGGTATTGACGCCGTACACCGGCGCATCGCCCGCCGCCGCCGCGGCGACAACGGCATGGCTCTGGCGAATCGCCTCACGGGCGGACGTTGGCAGCGTCAGGGCGACGCCGCCGGTGTGCAGCGTTTGCAGGTCGTCGAGCGCCAGCGCGCCGACATTGAGGAGAAAGGGTTTGCTCACGTAATTTCCGCTGTCCGCACCGCGTTACGCCGATAGCATCGGCAGTTTCAGTTCCCATTCGCGGGCGCATTGCTTCGCGATGTCGTAGCCGGCGTCGGCATGGCGCATGACGCCGGTCGCCGGATCGTTCCAGAGCACGCGCTCAATGCGCTTTGCTGCGGCGTCGCTGCCATCGCAAACGATCACCACGCCCGAGTGCTGCGAGTAGCCCATGCCGACGCCGCCGCCGTGGTGCAACGACACCCAGGTTGCACCACCGGCCGTGTTGAGCAGGGCATTGAGCAGCGGCCAGTCCGACACCGCGTCGCTGCCGTCCATCATCGCTTCGGTTTCGCGATTGGGTGAGGCGACCGAGCCCGAGTCGAGATGATCGCGACCGATCACGATCGGCGCCTTCAGTTCGCCGCGCTTGACCATTTCGTTGAAGGCAAGGCCGGCACGGTGACGCTCACCGAGGCCGATCCAGCAAATGCGTGCCGGCAAGCCCTGGAACGCGATGCGCTCGCCGGCCATGTCGAGCCAGCGGTGCAGATGCTTGTCCTCGGGGAACAGTTCCTTCATCTTGGCATCGGTCTTCGCGATGTCTTCGGGATCGCCCGACAGCGCGACCCAGCGGAACGGACCTTTGCCGCGGCAGAACAGCGGCCGGATATAGGCCGGCACGAAGCCCGGAAAGTCGAACGCGTTTTTGACGCCATGATCGTAGGCAACCTGACGGATGTTGTTGCCGTAGTCCACGGTCGGGATGCCCATCGCCGCGAAATCGAGCATCGCCTGCACGTGCACCGCGCAGGACGCCGCCGCCGCGTCGCGCAGAGCGGCGTGCTGCGCTGGATCGACACGCGCATCCTGCCACTGCTGCAAGGTCCAGCCGGCGGGCAGATAGCCGTTGATCAGGTCGTGCGCCGACGTCTGGTCGGTCACCAGATCGGGCTGCAGGCCGCCGGCCCGGGCGCGACGCGCGATCTCCGGCAGCAACTCGGCGGCGTTGCCGAGCAGGCCGATCGACACGGCGCGTTTCTCCGCCGTGTACTTCGCGAGGCGGGCGAGTGCATCGTTGAGGTCGTGCGCCTGTTCGTCCAGGTAGCGCGTCTTCAGACGGAAGTCGATGCGCGACTGCTGGCATTCGATGTTGAGCGAGCAGGCGCCGGCGAAGGTCGCCGCCAACGGTTGCGCGCCGCCCATGCCGCCCAGACCCGCGGTCAAAATCCACTTGCCCGCGAGACTGCCGCCAAAGTGCTGGCGGCCGGCTTCGACGAAGGTTTCGTAGGTGCCCTGCACGATGCCCTGACTGCCGATATAGATCCACGATCCCGCCGTCATCTGGCCGTACATCATCAGGCCCTTGCGGTCGAGTTCGTTGAAGTGCTCCCAGGTGGCCCACTTCGGCACCAGATTCGAATTGGCGAGCAGCACGCGCGGCGCATCGGGATGTGTCTTGAACACGCCGACCGGTTTGCCCGACTGGATCAGCAGCGACTCGTCTTCATTGAGTTCGCGCAGCGATTTCAGGATCGCTTCGAAGCAATCCCAGTTGCGCGCCGCCTTGCCGATGCCGCCATAGACGACCAGCGCATCGGGGTTCTCGGCGACTTCGGGGTCGAGGTTGTTCTGCACCATGCGGTAGGCGGCCTCGATGAGCCAGTTCCTGCAGGTCAGCGTCGAACCGCGCGGCGCGCGCACAGTGCGCGGCAGCGCATGGACGGGTGGGTGATTGGGGTGCGTCATGGCTGTGCTCCCTGGGGGTGATGGATCGTTGCCGCGGCGTCGGCCGGGCCCGGAAAAGTTGGCGAACTATACTTGTCTAGACAAGTTTGTGCAAGCCGGGAAAACCTGCGTTAGCATTGCGGCATGAAAACGGTGCCACGGGCCAGGACAACACGGGCGGCAAGGACGGCCAGGCCGGCGACGACAGGGCAGGTCTCGCACAGGGCCAGCGCGCCGGCGCCGTTCGAGCAGGTGAAGCAGTACCTGAAATCGCGTCTGGCTGCCGGCGAATGGACGCCGGGCGCGCTGATGCCGTCCGAGGCCGATCTGGTGCAGCACTTCGGCGTCAGCCGCATGACGGTCAACCGCGCGCTGCGCGAGCTGCAAACGGAAGGTCTGGTCGATCGCGTGCAGGGCGTCGGCACCTTCGCCGCGCAGTTGCACCGCGTATCGTCTTCGCTCACGATTCGCGACATTCACGACGAGATCGTCGCCCGCGAACACAGGCATCACGCCACCGTGCATTTGGCGCGCGAGGAGCAGGCGGGCGCCCAGGCGGCGCAACGGCTGGGTGTCGCGGTGGGCGCGCGCGTGTTCCACACGCTCATCGTGCACTACGAGAACGGCGTCGCGCTGCAGTGCGAGGATCGCTACGTCAATCCGCAATGCGCGCCGGACTACCTGTCGGTCGATTTCACGCAGGTGACGCCAACGCATTACCTGCTCGACGTGGCGCCGTTGTGGGAGGCGCACTTTTCGGTGCAGGCCGGGCTGCCGAGCGCACGCGAGGCAAAACTGCTGGGTCTGAAGACGAGCGACCCCTGCCTGATCGTCGCCCGCCGCACCAGCAACCGCGGCGTGCCGATCACGCAGGCGCGGCTGGTGCATCCGGCCGGCCACTATCAGATCGAAGGCGTGTTCAAGCCATGAGCTGGACCGTCGTGCGCTTCGACGCTGTGGCCGCCCAGCCCTGGCGTAACGGTGGCGGCGTCACCCGCGAATTGCTGGCGTGGCCGCCGGGTGGCAGCTGGATCGCCCGTGTCTCGGTTGCCGACATCGTGCGCGACGGCCCGTTCTCGGCATTCGATGATGTCGAGCGCTGGTTCGCCGTGTTGACCGGCGCCGGCGTGTTGCTGGGCGAGCCTGCCCGCAGCGTGCAGCGCGGTGACGAAGTGCTGCGTTTTGCCGGCGAATCGGCGCCAGCATGCTGCCTGATCGATGGCGAGACGCGTGACCTCAACCTGATGGTCCGGCGCGATGCGGCATCGGGCTGGATGCGGCGCCTGCCGCCTGCCGTAGCGCCATTGCACCACGCCGACCTTGCGCCTGCCGCCGCCGCGCTATGCGGCGTGTTCACGGTCGGCGGCGGGCAATTGACTGTGGGCACCGAACACGTCGTGCTGCCCGCCATGTCACTCGCGTGGCACGTTGGTGGCGCGGCGATGGACGCCGCCGTGTTTGCGCCCGGCAGCGCCGATGCCGGCAATTTCGAGTTTGGCTGCGTCATCGGCGTGGCGGGAGAAAACAAAATATGAGTGGCGTCATCGCCTGGCGCAACGCGAACGTTGCCACCTTTGCCGGCGCCGCGCCTTATGGTTGGCTCGCCGATGCCAGCATCGTGACCGACGGCGACCACGTCGTCTGGATCGGCCCGGATCGCGAGCTGCCGCGCGAATTCGCTGCCGCAATCGAGCACGATGTCGGCGGCGCCTGCGTGACGCCGGGGCTGATCGATTGCCACACCCACCTCGTTTACGCCGGCAATCGCGCGCGCGAGTTCGAGCTGCGGCTGACCGGCGCCACCTACGAGGAGATCGCGCGCGCCGGTGGCGGCATCCGCTCGACGGTGGCAGCAACGCGTGCCGCCTCCGACGACCAGTTGCTCGCGCTCGCGGTCGCGCGTGCCAGGGCGCTCATGCGCGAGGGCGTGACGGCAGTCGAGATCAAGTCCGGGTACGGCTTGCGCGAGTCCGACGAGGCGCGCAGCCTGCGCGTCGCGCGGGGGGTCGGCGAGGCGCTGCCGCTCACGGTGCGCACGACGTTTCTTGGCGCCCACGCGATTGCGCCGGAGTTCGATGGCCGCGCCGACGACTACGTCGATGCCGTCTGCGACTGGATGCCGCGCCTGCATGCCGAAGGGCTGATCGATGCCGTCGATGCCTTCTGCGAGCGCATCGGCTTCAGCGTTGCCCAGACGCGCCGCGTGTTCGAACGCGCCCGCGCGCTCGGGCTGCCGGTCAAGCTGCATGCCGAACAACTGAGCGACCAGCACGGCGCCGCGCTCGCCGCCGAATTTGCCGCGCTGAGTTGCGATCATCTCGAATACCTCGGCGCCGACGGCATCGCGGCGATGGCGAAGGCGGGCACGGTGGCCGTGCTGTTGCCAGGCGCCTACTACTTTCTGCGCGAAACGCAGTTGCCGCCGGTCGCCGCGTTGCGCGGGGCCGGCGTCGCCATCGCGCTCGCCACCGATCACAATCCGGGCTCGTCACCGACGCTGTCGCCGCTCTTGATGATGAACATGGCCTGCACGCTGTTTCGCATGACGCCGGAGGAGGCGTGGCGCGGCTTCACGGTGAACGCCGCGCGGGCGCTGGGTTTGGCCGACGGTTACGGTGTGTTGTGCGCCGGTTCGCGCGCGGACTTCGCGGTCTGGGACGGCGACCACCCGCGCGATCTGGTCTATCGCTTCGGTCATCATCCGCTGCGGCAATTGATTGCGGGAGGCGAACGTGTCGCCATTGAATGAAACCGTGTTCTCGCTGACACCGGGCAATACGCCAATGCTGTTGAGCCTGCCGCACGTCGGCACCGCGATCCCGCAAGCGCTGCGCGCGCACTACGTCGAACGCGCGTTGCAGGTCGAAGACACCGACTGGCATCTCGACCGGCTGTATGACTTCGCCGCCGGGCTTGGCGCGACGGTGCTGGTGCCGCGTTATTCGCGCTATGTGATCGATCTCAACCGTCCGCCGGACGACACACCGATGTATCCGGGTGCGTCCAATACCGAGCTGTGCCCGACGCGATTTTTCAACGGCGAACCGCTCTATCGCGATGGCATGGCACCCGACGCGGCCGCAGTTGCGCAACGGCGAGAACGGTACTGGCAGCCCTATCACGATGTGCTGCGTAACGCACTGGATGCGGCACGCGAGCGCCACGGCTATGCGCTGCTGTGGGATGGGCACAGCATCCGCTCCGAAATTCCGTGGCTGTTCGAGGGCAAGCTGCCCGACCTCAATCTCGGCACTGCGAGCGGCGCCAGTTGCGACGCCGCGTTGCGCGAACGGCTGGCAACGCTGATGGGCGATTCGCCGTTCACCCACGCTGTGGACGGCCGTTTCAAGGGCGGTTACATCACGCGCCACTACGGTCGCCCGGCGCAACGCATTCACGCGATGCAGATGGAAATGTGTCAGTCGCTCTACATGCAGGAGGCGCTGCCGTTCGCCTATCTGCCGGAACCGGCGGCACGCGTGCAGCCGCTGCTGTGGCGAATGCTGGCGAGCATGCTGGCATGGACGCCGCAATGAGCAGCCGGCCGTCCGCGCTGTGGGCGCCGCAGGCGTGGATCGGCGGTGGCCACGCGCAGGGATGGGCGCGCGACGTGCTGCTCGAAATCGACGGCAATGGCCGCTGGGCGCAGGTCAGCACGGGCGTCACGCGCGAAGACGCGCGCCGTCGTCATGCCGACATCGTCGACGGCGCGCTGTTGCCGGGCGTCATCGACGCTCACAGTCACGCCTTCCAGCGCGCATTCGCGGGGCTTGCCGAGCGCCGCGAGAACGAGCACGACGACTTCTGGAGCTGGCGCGACCGCATGTATCGCGTCGCGCTCGCGGTGTCGCCCGAGGCACTGGGCGCGATCGCGGCGCAGCTATATGTGGAACTGCTGCGCGGCGGCTACACGCAGGTCTGCGAATTTCACTACCTGCACCACGCCGTCGATGGCAGCGAGTACGAGGATCCGCTGCGCATGGCATGGACGCTGGCCGACGCCGCCGATGGCGCTGGGATCGGCCTCACGCTGCTGCCCGTGCTCTACCAACGCGCCGGCTTCGCGGCGCCGGCGCTGCGCGACGACCAGCGCCGCTTCGCGACCGATGCCCGCTGGGTGCTCGCCGCCGAACGGCGCATTGCCGACAGCGTGCGCGGCGAGCCGGGCGCACGCCTCAATGCCGGGGTGGCGATCCATTCGCTGCGGGCAGCGACACCCACCGCCATCGCGACGCTGGTGCAGCAGGCGCAGGGTCCGATCCACATCCACGTCGCCGAGCAGACCGCCGAAGTCGACGACTGCCTGAAGGCCACCGGCGAGCGCCCGGTCGCATGGCTGCTGCGGCAGCATGCGCTGGATCGCCGCTGGCAACTGGTGCACGCGACGCACGTGACGCCGGCCGAGATCGAGGGTGTCGCGCGGGCCGGCGCCTGCGCGCTGATCTGCCCGAGCACCGAGGCGAACCTGGGTGATGGCCTGACCGACGTCGCGGCCTGGCTGGACACCGGCACTGCCATCGCGATCGGCTCCGACAGCCACGTCACGCGCGACTGGCGCGAGGAACTGCGGTTGCTGGAATATGGCCAGCGGCTGCAACGCCGGGCGCGCAACATTGCGGCCGCGCCCGCGACCGGCCAGACGGCGACGGCAGAGCGGCTGTTCGCGCGGGTGACCACGGGCAGCGCGGCCGCGGCTGGGCAGCCGGACTGGGGCCTGGTGGCCGGCGCTCGCGCCGATGCGCTGGTGCTCGACAGCGACGAGCCGGCGCTGCTTGGCGTACCGCCGTCGCGGCTGCTCGACGCGGCCGTGTTCAGCAGCCCGGGCCGCGCCTTCGACGACGTGCTGGTCGCCGGCCGCTGGGCGTTGCGCGCAGGCCGGCATCCCCGCGAGAACGAAATCGCCACGGCATTCCGCGCCGCGATGCAGGGGTTGTGGGCGGAAAAGTAGTTCTGAAAACGGCAAGCAGCTTTTTGGCGAAAGGCCCATTCCAATTGGGCAAGAAGTCATATTTTGCTTATAGTCGAGTTGTAAAGAATAACGCGTCGTAGCCCTATCTGGATGCGCATTTCAGTAAAAAGATGATAACCCTTGCCCGCCGTAGGAGCGGCTTGCCGCGACTCACCGGGGCCACCCGCAGCGCCGGTCGCGCAAGCCGCTCCTACAAGGGCCACCTGTAATGCCGGTCGCGGCAAACCGCTCCTACAAGGGCCACCCGCAACGCCGGTCGCGGCAAGCCGCTCCTACAGGGGCCAGCAAAGCCAAGGGCGGGGCGAACGCGGTCATACTTCATTCATTGTCAGACCAACCTCATCGCACGTGCCGAAGACTGCCAAACCAACCACCGCCGCCATCGGCGGCGCGCAACCGCTCGATCTGCGCCCCGGACAGTCGCTCGAACTGTTGAAGGCGCTGCACTCCTGACCGCCGACGGCCGCATCAATCAGGATTCGCGCCGCAAGCTCAAGCAGGTCAATCACCTGGTGCAATTCATCGAGCCGCTGGTGACGCAGACGCTGGCCGAGCGCGGTCGCGTCAACCTCGTCGATCACGGCGCCGGCAAGTCCTACCTCGGCTTCATGCTGCACGATCTGTTGCTGAAAGCGCTGGACAAACCGCATCACGTCTACGGCATCGAGACGCGCGCCGCGCTGGTGGCAAGCTCGCAGGCGCTGGCCGCGCGGCTTGGCTTCGGCGACATGAGCTTCCTGAACCTGAGCGTGGCCGAAGCGGCGCACGCGCCCGAGCTCGCAGTGCCCGTCGACATCGTGACCGCACTGCACGCCTGCGACACCGCGACCGACGACGCCATCACCTTTGCGCTGGCGAAACAGGCAAAGTTCGTCGTGCTGGTGCCTTGCTGTCAGGCCGAGGTCGCCGCGTTCCTGCGTAACGACCGCGACCAGTCGCGCAGCGAGGCAACGGTGGCCGAGCTGTGGCGGCATCCCATCCAGGCGCGTGAATTCGGGGCGCAGGTGACCAACGTACTGCGCGGGCTGCGGCTGGAAGCGGCCGGCTATCAGGTCAACGTGACCGAACTGGTCGGCTGGGAGCATTCGATGAAGAACGAACTGATCGTCGCTCAGTACAAGAACCGCCCGCGAGCGCCGGCGCAGGCGCGGCTGGACGCGGTGCTCGACACCTTCGGACTCGGCGCGATGCGCGGGCGTTTCGCCGATTGAGTTTTGCTAGATTGGCGGCCGGGCGCGGTCGAGCCCGCGCCTGCAACGGGATGCCTTATCGGGCCGCCTTCGAGCGGCCGAAAATGACGACGGCATTGATTTGCAGCCATGACGCAGGCGTTGCCGGCTCGTGTGTTGCAAATCAGACGAATGAGCAATCTGTGACGGCGTGGAAGTGACGCCACCGCCAAGTTTTGTTGCTATATTAATTAAATAACCAGACTCCCAAGCAGGGCTTTGCGTTGCAGGCACGCGAGCGCCAAAGCGGGTCGGGCGGGTCTGGCGGTTTGGGCCATCCAGCGTCTCGGGTTGGAAATACGTTGAAATTTCTAGGAATCACCGATATGAACATCCGGTCATTGGTGCTGCGCGTTCGCAGCTCCGTGCTCCCCGTTGCCGTCGCTGCCGTGGCGGCGCTGGGTTTTGCTGCGACGGCGGCACACGCCGCCAGCCTGAACATCAATGTCGGCACGCCGGGGACGACCCCCTCACCGCCGCTCATCGATGGCGACGGCTCCTGTCCGTTGGATGGTGGGCTTGGCGGTCAGAACAATAATCAAATCTGCACCAACGACATCGCCCGTTACCGCGTGCAGTATCAGGCGATCGGCCCGGCGCCAAGCACTAATCTGACCATTACGGCCGGGCCACTGCCCGCAGATTTCCGCTGGTCGAAAAATGCCCCCGGCATGGGCTCCTGCCTCAATTCAGCCGCCAGCCGTATCTCTGCGGATGGCAAGAGCCTGACCTGCGTGGTCGCGACCTCGGGACTGGTGTCCGGCGCGCTCGACTTCGATGTAACCACCGACAAAACCGCGCAAAACGGAAGCTCGTTTGCCGACGTCACGTTCAACCTGAATAACGACGAAGACTCTCCCGCCACTGCGGGCGGCGTCAAGTCGGATACCGCGCTCGGGGTGACGGTCATCGCGCAGCCGCGCGTGGACGCGTACAAGCTTCTGTACAGCACTTATTTCGGCATCCTGCGACCGACCTATAGCACCTTCACGGCCAACAATGCTGCGGTCAACGACGTCAAGTCGGGCTCGCCCTTGTGCGCCGGCACGGTTGGCGCCCAAGGCGTTCTGGTGGCATTTCGCATTGGCGGCAACGCGACGCAGCTAAAGGGACATGAGCGACTCGGCAACACGATCACCTTCACCGACGACCTGAGCGGCTTCCCGACCGGCTCCTGCATTGCCGACATCTATCCACTCAGTCGCATGATTCCCGGCGACACCAGCGCCGCAATTGCGGCGGGCGCGGCGGCCGATTTCAACGGCACCTGGAGCTGGACGCAGACCGCGCCGGTGGTCAATGGTGTTTCCGGCGCTGCCACCATCACCGTCACTAACGCCGACACGTCCGGCACCTACCCATTCTCGGTCGGCGCCAACACCAACACGGTTATCGGCGGCTGGGCGCGCGTATGGGTGCCGGTTGCAGCGATTCAGGACAACGGAGGATCGGTCGCCGGCAAAAACATGCTGCGCGATTTCGACCCGGTAAGCGTTTCCGGGGTTTCCAATTTCGGCGGGACGGTGGGCACGCTGCCGAGTTGCCCGTTGTCGGCGGCGGACGCGGACACCGTGGAGCCGGATTACTGCGCAACCAATTTGTCGCCAGCTAACGTGACCAATCAGGCGGCGTGGGGCCCCATCGTTCTCGGGAGAGGGGACTTCGGTAAGTACTACCAGCAGACATCGCAAACATTTGCGACCACGGTGACAAACGGGGGGGACTATCCCTACCTGACCAACGACTGGATTGGCCCCGGCGACAAACTGGATTCATTCGTCGTCGCCGGCAACACCGGCGCCCTGCCGGTGACAGCCTCCCTTTGCGACAAATGGGATAACCGCAAGCTGGGCTTGATTACCGTTGACCCCGCTACCGTCAAAACGCACGCCGGCACCGGGCCGGTCTATTCGCCCAACGGCAACGCGGCTTACTACGCGGGCCCGAACAACTCGCTGGCTCCGCTTGCGGTCGGTTTCGCGCATTCCTATCCTTACAGCACGTTATCGACATTCCCGGCGGGAAGCGATTACGAATTCGGTCGCGTCGGTGGCGCCAGCTTCACCGACGACAGCTTGTCGGCTTCTGGGTGCGAGGATAGCGATTCGATCCTGGGCACGCTTGGCGTGGGCCCGACAGCGCCGTGGATTACCCACGCGCAGTTGAAGACGAACCCATCGTGGGCGCCGTACATCAACGCGGTGCGTTTCCGCGACATCACCTTGCCGCCGGGGGTTTACGCATCGATCAACCCGCACTTGCAGGTGCTGGCAGGCAACCCCTTTGGCGGCCCGACGGTATGGCCGATCGGAACAATCATCCCGAACTGGGGCTCCATCAAGTGGACCGGCACAAACCAGCCGAACAATTATCAGCATGACGTCTGGGTCACGCCGTACTACCACCCCGGCACCGATCCGCAAGCCGTGTTCACGACGTCTTGCACGGCGACGCCGGAGCCAGATCCGCTCAAGTATTGTGGAGCGGAAAATCCGGGGCGCCGCCTGCGTTTGACCACCATGGAGCCCAAGATCCGCAAGGGTCTGAAAGGTGTCGACCCGGTCGACGGGCCCTTGGTCACGCCGACGGCCGAATCGTCGAAGTTGGGCCGCACCCATCGCTTCCAGTTGTGGCCGACGCTGAACGTCTATGCCCCCTCCGCGCCGATCACCGGCGACGTGATCGTGGTCGACACGCTGCCCAATGGCATGCTTTATTTGGGTAACGCCACGATTGGCGGTACGCCGGTGACGCCGGCTGCGATTGTTGCCAACTCTCCAGCGACGGGGCAGACGACCGTGACTTGGTTGATTCCAAATCAACTTGCCTCCGGCTTGACACAGGTGAAATTGCCGGTGATCGAATTCGATGCTCAGGTTGATCTCGATAATCCGGCCAATACGCCCAACACTGTTCTCAAGAACGTCACGCAGGTACGCGCCTGCGCGCCGGGCGCGACCGTGTCGGCGGCAGGGGCGATCACCTGTAACGACTTCAATGCGTTCCAGGCGTTGGCCGAGCGCTCCGCCGATCGCAGCGTCATTCTGGGTACGTCAGGTGCGCTGATCGCCACGAAAACGGTAACCCCTGCAGTCGATCAGATACTGACGCCATTCCAGATGGCGGTGCGCTACAAAAATGCAGGTTCAAACCCGGTGACGGAAAACCGCGCCATCGACAAGCTGCCCTACAACAATGATTTGCGCGGTGACCCGTCCGCGGTCAACGACCAATCGCGTTTCAGCGGTACGCGCCCTCTGACGCAGGTGACTGTGCCGTCGGCCACTGGCTACTACGTTTACTACAGCACCGCGGCAGTCTCGGCCATCGATGACGATCCAAAATGTCCATCCAATCTGGCGGCACCGGTCGGCGCCTGGACAGGCGCAGTGGGCACCGGTTCCGGCTGTTCGGGCGGCACGCCCAACTGGACGCTCGCGACGCAGGCCGCAACAATCTGGAGCGGCTTCCCGGCCGGCACCACCGCCATCCTCGTGCGCGATGCCAATTCGATGGCGCCCGCCGATCCGTCTCGACAGTTCGTCATGGATTTCACCACTGCGGGCAACCGTGCCGGCGACCGTTACTCGAACAACGCGTTCGTATCGAATACGACGGTCGAGTTCTATCAACTCACCAACGACGTCACCACCCGCAAGGTGGCGGCCTCGATCCAGGGCACCGTGTTTGTCGATCCGAACTTGAACGGCGCGGCAGCGGGCTATGAGCCGGGCACCGACACCGGCTTGGGCGGCGTTACCGTCACCCTGCAAAAAGGCAGCACCCCGGTCGGCGTGGCGCGTACGGCTTCCGCCGCCATCCCTGCCGGCCAGTACTACAACCCCGCCACCGGCGCCGGTACCGCCACCTACGGCCCCGGTGTCTGCCCGGTGCCGGCAACGGGGCTGGCCGTTGGTCAATACCTCTTCTGCGACCTGTTGGCCGGTAACGATTACTCCGTCGTGGAAACGCAACCGTCGGGCTACGTCACCACCGGCGACAAGGCGGGTAACGGCGCCACCCCCGGCACCGTAACTGCGGCCAACGACACCATCAGCGCCATCGAACTGACGGTTGGGCAAGCGGCCACCGGCTACGACTTCGGCGAGATAGCACTGCGTACGATATCGGTGACCAAGGCAGTGACGCTGCCGGCTACCCCGCCGCCGTCGCCGACGTACACCAACGCCTTCAACTTCTCGATTAGCTGTACCGCCAACAACGGCCTCACGCCGACGCCCGCGAACGGGACCGCAGCCAGCTTTGCGGTGGCGGCCGGCACGCCGCTCGGCATCACTAACGTCGTCGACGGCGCCTCCTGCACCGTCACCGAACTGACACCGCTGCCGACGCTGACGCCGGCCGCCTTCAGCTGGGGCGCAACGCCGGCACCGATCACACAAACCGTCGGTTCCAGCACCCCGGCGTATGCCTTCACCAACACTGTCACGCGCTCGGCACGCGACATCTCCATCACCAAACAAGTGACCGGCGCGCCGGCGGGCTTCACTGCCACTTACGCCTTCTCGATCGCCTGTGGTACGGAGTCGCCCAGCCCGACCACCTTCAACCTCACCGCCGGTCAATCGCAAACGATCACCAACGTGAGCGTCGGCGCCAGTTGCACGCTGACCGAAACTACTCGTCCGGCCGCGCCGTCCGGCTACCGCTGGGCCGCCAGTTCGCCGCTCAGTGCCTCCTTCACCACCACCAATGCACCGGACCCGAACGTCGTCACCTTCACCAATGTGATGGAGCCCGACACGCGCTCGGTCACCGTGACCAAGGTGATCGCCGGCGCCACCGATGGTGCGCCGGCCACCGGCACCTACTCGTTCACGCTCACCGCCTGTAGCTCGGGGCCTGCCAGCTACGCGCAGCAAGACCTGACCGCTGCGCAAGTGGCGGCATCCACGCCGCTCACGTTCGCCAACGTACAGATCGGTGCCACCTGCACGTTGAACGAAATCGCGCGTCCGGCTGCCCCGACCGGCTTCGTCTGGACCAGCGCGCTGCCGGCCACCAAGTCGATCACCGTCGGCCTCACCGGCGCACCGGCAGCGCAGGCAGAAAGCTTCACCAACACGCTTGAGCGTCGTTACCAGCTCGGCAACCGCCTGTTCTTCGACACCAGCGGCAACGGCACCCGCGACGCTGCGGAAACCAGCGGCCCCAGCGGCGTTACCGTCGTGCTTACCGACGGCACCGGCGCTGCCCTCTACCGTCAAGCCGACGGCAGCGTCAGCACCAACTCTGCCGGCACGCTGATGTCCACGGTCACTGACGGCGCAGGTCTCTACGTCTTCAACGATCTGCCCGCGGGCACCTACGCGGTGCGCGTGCCCGGCAACCAGTTTGCGGCAGGCGGCCCGCTTGCGGGCTACCTCAGCAGCCCCGACGGTGCGGGTAACAATGCCGACAACGGCGTTGGCACCTCGCCGGTGGCAGGCAGCTCCGGCACCGCCGGCGGCATCCTTTCCGCCACGCGTACCTTCGCCGGCACCGGCGCCCCGACGGCGGAAGCCGACGGCGCGCTGCCGAGCGGCGCCCCGTCCTACCCGGACAACCAGTCGGACACCACGCTCGATCTCGGCTTCTACCGCCTCAGCGTCAGCGCTGCGGTGTGGAAAGACGACGGCAACAATGCCGCCACGCCTGCCAACATCAACAACGGTGTGTTCGACGCTGGCGAACAAGGTATCCCGGGGGTGCGCGTCGAGCTCTACAACGGCGCAACCCTCGTCGCCGTTACCACTACCGGCGCCGGCGGCGTTTACACCTTCAACCAAGGCACCGACGCCAACGGCGTGGCCAACGGTCTGCCGCTCGTGCCAGGTAACGCCTATCAGGTGCGCATCCCGCAAGCTACCGCCACGGTCAATACGGCGCTGATCAATCTCGCGAGCTCCGCCGCCAGTGGTGCCAGCGAAACCACGCCTCTGGGTGCGGCCAATGACGACAGCGGTGTCGGCATCGCCGCCGCCAGTGCGGGTGTCACCAGCAGCGCCAGCTTCACGCTGGGCGCTGGCACCAGCGCCGGCGCCAACAGCGTCGCCAACAACGCCACCGGCACCACCAACCAGCCGAACCTGGACTTCGGCTTCGCGCCGGGCTACAGCCTCGGTAACCGCGTCTGGGTGGACGCCAACAACAACGGCGTCATGGACAGTGGCGAGCTCGGCCTTGCCAATGTCACCGTGCGTTTGCTTGACGCCAATGGCAACCCGGTACCGGGCGTCGCCAACCAGACGACCGACAGCAACGGCTACTACCGCTTCGACGGCCTACCTGCGGGTAACTACATCGTCGAAATCGTCCCCGGCGCGGTCAACGGTGTCGACTACGTCAGTTCAACGGGAACGAATGGCAGTGCCACTGGCCCCTACGAGCCTGGCCTCGCCGGCAGCGGCGCGGCAACCAACGGTCGCGATCACGGGACGCAAACCACGCCGACCACGATCCGTACCGGTGTGATTGTTGTCGGCCCCGGCAATATCGTCACCGGGGACGCCGATGCCGGCGCGACGGGCGCTGGTGCGAATGGCCCGAATGGAGACGCATTCGATGTGCTCACCGCGGAGTTTGGTGTTTTCCTGCCCGCCAAGCTCGGCAACTTCGTCTGGAACGACAGCAACCATAACGGTCGTGCCGATCCGGGCGAAGTGGGGCTCAACAACGTGTCAGTCATCCTCTACGATGGCAATGGCACCGAAGTCGCACGCCAGTTGACCCGCAACAACCCGACCGGCAACGCCCCGGGCTTCTACCAGTTCGACAACCTGATCCCGGGCAGCTACTACGTCACTTTCCTGCCCGACGGAGCCTGGCTGACGACGGTACCGGGTACGCCCTCGATCACCACCGGCACCGGACCGGACACCAACGACAGCCAACCGGCACGCGACGCGCGAGTTGGCCGTAGCCAGACGGTCACGGTCGCGGCGGGCGACAACAACCCGCAATTGGACGCCGGTTTCTATCCGGCCGCGGCTGTCCCGACGCTCGCGGAAAACATGCGTAACCTGCTGGTACTGATGCTCGTGCTGGTCGGCCTCGCCGCGATGCGGCGCCAACGGGGGCGCTCGCAGCAATAACGGCGGCGGCCCCTGATCACCGCAGCGGTAGCACCCGCCGCCGCGGGCTGACGACAGTAGTCACAAAAAGGCAACGATCTAAATCGTTGCCTTTTTTTACGTCCTCATGCAGCGGTTGGGGGCGACAAAGTGGCTCAGGGCAAATGCCATGCAGCTTTCTGGCTAAAACGTCAGTGGAATGCGGCTAGAACGCATGTTTCGCCAGTAGTCGAGTTACGCACATATACGCGTCAAAGCCCCATTCGACTGCGCGTTACAGTAAAAAGCTGATAACCATCCGCCAGTGGGATGTTTGCGGCACGAGGCGACGTTCGCTCGCCGTTAGAGCCAGTCGCTGGACCCGGTGCCCGCCCCTTTCGGGCTTGGCGATGCGCGGGCGTTTCGGTCACTGAGTTTTGGCAAATTAGCGACCTCGACCGCCGTTTGCCACCAGCCGAGGCCGGGGATGAACGGGACAGCGGAAGTTGCGAAATGCGGCGACCTCAATGGCGCAGCCGCGGCGCCGTCGCCACCAGCGGCGCCAGCCCATGCCGGGCGCGTGCCCGCTCGCAGGCATCGTCCCCTTCGCGAAATTCGCGGCATGGCCCCGGCCGCCACTCGTAGATATTGCAATGCACGCGCTCGCCGATCTTGCCGCCCAGCGCCGCGCAGCGTGGCTGCGCGTAATCGGTGCCGCGCAGGCGTGCCGTGTGATCGTTGATGACATCGGCCAGACCATCGGGCACCGTACCGCCGTTCGCCAGCAGTTCGGTAACCGAGAAATCGACGCGAAAGCTGGCGCAGCAGGCGCCGCAGGATTGGCAGTGCGACATGATGGCGGAAAGAGGTGCAGTGGCTACGGCGGGTGTCGACGCGATTGTCTCAGCCCGCCTGGATGACCCAATGCGCCAGCCGAAAGCACTCGCTGAGTCCGGCGGCCTTTGCCAGTGCGATAGATGCCTCGTTGGTGGCGTCGACCACGTAGCGGGCGTTGAGCCCACGCGCATGCAGGTCGGCGAGGGCGGACGCAAGCAGCGCCCGCGCATGTCCGGCACGACGGACGTCGGCACGGACATGCAGGGAGCCGATTTCGTGGATGGCTGGCGCGTTGGCAAATGTCAGCAACACGCCCAGAGCCTCGCCTGCCACGCGGCGAACGTGGCAACGCGCACTGCCATCGGCGAGCAGCGCGGCGAGTTCGGCGTCCGCATACACGCCATGCGTGCGCAGCAGCGGCCACGCGTCGTCCGGCACGACAGGGGTCACCGTCACATCGGATGGCGCCCTGGCCATGCCGCCATCGGACCGCCCGAACGTGCACAGCGCGCGCCGGTAGACGGGAGCACGACGGCCGCCCAGCCGGTCATGCAGCGCGGCCACCAGCGCCGGCTCGATCGTCTTCAATACCAGCGGCGCGCCGCCCGTCGCGGCGAGAATCGCGTCGGCACACATGCCGACCAGCGCCGCCCTTGCCTCGGCCGGCAATGCCGGGTACGCCACCCACTGCACTTCGCCGTAATGCGTCTGGTCATACTGGCTGACAGCGCGCGGCGCAATGAGGATCAGTGCGTCCGGCGCCGGCAACGCAATCGCCCGCATCGCATCGCCATACAGGCCAAGCATCTTCAGCGGCGTGATGTGGCGCAGCGGATCGCGCCGCAGGATCGCCACCGAGTCCGTCGCTGCGATCATGGCACTGCGCACCGGCTAGCCACGGTCGCGCGCCGGCGCCCGACGGTTGGCACCGCTTACTCCACGCGCAGGCCGGCGAGCGCCGGGTTTGCCTTCGGCGGCGCCAGTTTCATCCCGCGCAGCGCGCGCACCAGCAATTCGGCGATCATCAGGTTGCGGTGCAGCTTGTCGTTGGCGGGGATAACGTACCACGGCGCGATGCCGGTTGAGGTTGCCGCCAGCGCGCGTTCGTAGGCGCGCTGGTATTGCGGCCATTGCCTGCGCACGTCGAGGTCGCCCATGCTGAACTTCCAGTGCTTCGCGGGGTCGTCCACCCGCGCCTGCAGACGCTTGCGCTGCTCGTCGGGGCCGATGTGCAGAAAGCACTTCACGATCTGCGTCCCGGTGTCGGCCAGCAGCCGCTCGAAGGCGACAATGTGTTCGTAGCGGCGCGCGGTTTCGTCGCGGTCGATCCAGCCGTTGACCGGCGGTACCAGCACGTCCTCATAGTGGCTGCGGTTCCACACCATCAGCTCGCCCGCACGCGGCACCACGGCATGGCAGCGCCACAGAAAGTCATGCGCGCGCTCCTCCTCGGTGGGCACCTTGAACGCCGCCACGCGCACGCCAAGCGGCGAGGTTTTCGAGAACACCCAGCGGATAGTGCCGTCCTTGCCGCTGGTGTCCATGCCCTGCAGCACCAGCAGCAGCTTGCGTTCGCCGCCCGCATGCAGACGGTCCTGCAGTTCGTCCAGCCCGCTCGCCAGCGCATCCAGCCGCAAGCGCTGCGCCGCCTCGTCGCCGCGCGCAAACGGCGTCGCCTCGGGGTCGAAATCCTTGAGCTTGAATTTGCCCTTGACGCGGAAGGGCTTGAACGGGTCGGCGGCTTTGGCCTTGGCTCTGGATTTGGGCATGGCGGTTTCCTGCGGTGAACGGTTGCATTATCCCGTGCGGTTTGCTGCAGCCAGAACGATGAAGTATCAAGTCCGGTCGCCGGGAGCGAGGCGTCCTTCACTACGTACAAATTATTCGCACGAATCGAACGATTCGGCTGAAACGTTTAAAATTGCGCAATTCCTCAAATTCCGGCACAACATGCAAACCTACACCGCCAACGAAGCCAAAACCCGATTCGGTGAATTCATCGATCTGGCGCAGCGCGAACCCGTGCGCGTGATGCGGCACGAGCGCGTGGTCGGCGTGATGGTCAGCGCCCAGGACTATGAAGCCATGCGTGCCTTCTACGCAGATCGCCTGCGCACCAACCTGCGCGCGAGCGCTACCGAGGCGGCGAAGAACGGGCTCACGGACAACGGTCTGACTGCACTACTCGCCGATGAAAGCTGATGGAGGCGTTGACGTCGCTTGCGCAGGCTTACGCTCGGGTTGTAATCGACACTAACGTTCTGCTGAGCGCCGCATTGGTACCTGGCGGCGCGCCGGCGCAACTCGTTGACCGGCTGCTGGCACAAGCCCAAATCGTCTTCTCGGAGCAGACGTTCACCGAACTGAAATCGCGCATCTGGAAACCCAAGTTTGATCGCTACATCACGATGGAGCGCAGGCACAGTCTGCTGCACGATTTCAACGCCGTCGCGCACTGGGTTGACATCCCGGCGCAAATCGCAAGTGCTCGTTACTCGCGCGATGCGACGGACGATGCGTTCATTCACGCAGCACTCGCTGCGGGCGCGCAGCGGCTGGTGACGGGCGATGACGATTTGCTCTGCCTCGACCCAATCGAGGGTACGGAGTTGCGGATCGTCACGCCGCGACAGGCGTTGGATGAGATTGGCAATTAGCGCTCATGTCATTCCCGCGAAGCATGTCCTGAGCCTGTCGAAGGAGCGGGAATCCAGACCGAAAGATTGCATGCGAAGCTCGGCATGGCGGTTACAATAGTAGTGTTCAACACTACTATTGGGTATCAATGAAAGCAATCTCTTCAGCCGACGCCAATCGCCACTTCTCTGCGGTGCTGCGCGACGTGAGCGCGGGCGAGGAGGTCGTGGTCGTCTCTCGCGGTAAACCGGTGGCGAAAATTATTGGCGTTCAGGCGGGCGACCAAACGCGCCTTTCGGCCAAAGCTGCGTTGCTGAAACGCCTTCGCACACAACCTGCAACTGGTGCGCGCAACTGGAAGCGCGGCGATCTGTACGAATAGCCGGTAGCTGGCAATGAGAGTCGCCATTGATACCAACGTACTTGCCTACGCCGAGGGCGTGGGCGACGCCAAACGCCGCAAGCGCGCGGCAGGTGTGGTCGCTGCGCTTGATGTGAACAACGTCGTCTTGCCCGCACAGGTGCTGGGCGAACTGTTCAATGTGCTGACCAAGAAGGCCGGGCGAAGTGCGGAACAGGCACGCGATGCGGTGCTGTCGTGGAGTGACGCGTTCGACGTAGCCGATTCCACGCGCGATGCAGTCGCAGCCGCCTGCGATCTGGCCGCGGCACATCAGTTGCAATTCTGGGATGCACTGATCGTGTCGGTCGCTGTGCGCCAGCAGTGTCGGGTTTTGCTGACCGAAGACTTGAACGATGGATTCGTCTGGCAAGGGATGACGGTGGTCAATCCATTTGCGGCAAAGGCGCATCCGTTGCTGGCTAGAGTGCTTTCAAGCTAACTGATAAGCCTATTGCAGTCGCGGGAAAAATTGACGCGGGCCCCCATGTCGCTAAGGTAGCGACACGGGACGCTGGCCCCTTTTGATTTTGCGATAGTCTCGCCTTGGCTTTCTTGCTCGACGGTCAAGGCAGAGCGCACGCGCTAGCCAGAAAGTTTTCTATGTCGACGGGCGAACGCCTGATGGCGTTTGGAGGAAAAGATATGCCATTGGTGATGGCCGGACCTTTAAACCCAAGAAGCTTTCTCAATACCAGCAAACCGTCAGTCTCCGCATTGACTGTTCCGTCACCGTCCACATCCAACACATTACTGCCAACTAGCAATCTTGCGTAGTCTCGCTGGGCCTTCGCCGTAGGCCGCGCGGCACCGACCCGATCCAGGCCTATCGGCAGCGTCAACATTGCCCCCAAAAGACTAACGCCGTCGGTCGTGGCAGCGATGAGGCCGTCACCGTCAATGTCGGCATCGCACGTTGCGAGTCGAAGACGAACGGGACGGACGCCACCAATCGTCATTGAATTCGCGTTGACCGCGAGAGGCCAACTTGTGGATGACGGATTGGAGGGAGGGCTCATCTGGCTGATCAAGTATGCATCGAGCGCCCCGGCGTTTCCAAACTCAATATCGGTGGTTCCGTCGAGATTAAACCCCGCGTACCGCACGTACCCGTCTACGTCTGCGGATAGATACAGGCGGCCGGTCTGTGCATTGACGACGATATGCGGGTGCGGTGCAGCGATATCGAGCCCAGTCTCAGTGAAGTTGGCGGGCTCGACAAATCCGGCCCCGACAGCAAATGACGACTGAATCGAATTTGAGGTGCGGTCGAACAATGCCAGTCGAACTACGTTGGTGAATAATGTGAAACCGACAACGCTAAGCGGGTTTGTTCGAATCGTCGCCACCGCGAGACGAGAGTCGTTGGGAATCTCGACGATATCGACGATTCGGTCTGAGCGACCCGCGGCCGTGTCTGTACCCAATCGAAACGTAGTCATACCGCCAGTTCCGAACAAGGTATCGAGCTTCCCGGAAACTTCGCTAAATTGGTAGATGGCGGCGAAAGCTCCAGCGGAGCCGCCTGCCACAAATTTTTTGTCTGCTCCAACGGGCGACAGTGCATAAATGGCGCCGTGAGTTTGCGCAAATCCCTGATCGCCAAATGCAAGGTCGACCAAACCGCTGGTCGCGTCTATTCTTACCAGGAACTGCAAGGCAATAGCGCCGGTAGCGGCGCTCACATTGCCCGACACGACTACCGCCGTTTCGTCCTTTGTCAACATCGCTGCGACGGGAGTTGTAGTTGTGCTTAGCCCGCCAAGAGCGTGAGTCGCAGTGCCAGATGATGCGAAGGTTGGGACGAGTTGTCCCGTCGTCGCGGAAAACTTCGCCAAGAATAGTCTGCCGCTTGAGCCGCCGACGAGCAGCACATTTTGATTCGAATCACATAGAAAAGCGTCAATCGGATAGTTGCTGCCATACGCAATGGCTGGAAAAACCAAAGTATCACCGCCGCGAAACACTGGGTCCGTGGTGCCGCTCGGCGTGAGCTTTCGTATCTCGGTACAACTTGCCGCGGGTCCAGTGCACGACTGGCCCACAAAAATGGCACCGCCATTTGGTAGAAGTAGAACCTTGCGAGCAGCGCTGACTCCAAATGGGGAAACCCCCGCAGACGCCCAGGTCGCATCCAATTTTGGCATTGCGCCTGGCGTCTCGGCAACTGCAAACCCGGTCAGAACGAGGCCAGACAACCACAACAGCGCAACTGCGAAGAGTTTCCTCGTCCTTCGCGCCGCTCGGCCGACTGCGATCATGTCACTACTCCTTCCTCAGTTGCGGAAACAAATCACGTCGCGAATAGTAGGTGAATTGGCATACAGCATCGCTAACCGGTCAATACCAATCCCTTCGCCAGCCGTGGAGGCACGCCGTATTCGAGCACCTTGATGTAGTCGGTGTCGTAGAACATCGTTTGTTCGACGCCAGCAACCTTTGTTTCGTACTGCGCTCGAACAATGAGATCGCGTTCGCTGTTAGCGTTATTTTTTTTTGAGGTAGGCGCGATATAGCCCTTCGCCCGCAAGCAGTTTTTTGTTCGCGATCTTGTTGGCTGCATTCATGCGCGCAATGGCTGCTACGCGTTGCTCCCAGGTGCGTGTGCGCTGGGCCTCACGGAAAGACTCTTTGGCGCTCACAATGAGCGCCAGACGGTCGGCATCGGTTGGCAGGTTCATCGTAGCGCTTCTCTCATCGCGTTGACGCGCGCCATTGTGCCACCAAGGTTGTACCGTTCCAGTATCGATTCAAGTGACATGCGGTCAACCGCTTTCGCCTCCAGAAACATCACCACGCGCAAATAGTCCTTGGTGCGACCGGTTTGCAGTGCCACAGCGCAAAGGTGTTCAGCGGAAAAAACGAAGGTCGGGATGCCGTCGAATTCTGTTTTTGTTGCATTGGCAATCGCTTCGCGTACGAGGTCATTGGCGTCGGGAAGAATCTGCACTGGCCATTCGGCGAAACGAATGTACTCGTGTTCGACCACGCCGCCCAACTTGGTGAGCGCCTCGTAAATGGGCGCGAGCGTTAGCAGGCCGCTAGCTGACGGTGCCATGAAAACGAACGCGTCAACGTCTTCGGTTTGTACCGCGTCGATGTAGAACGACGCGCCAATTGCGCCGCCGATGGCGTATTTCGTGATTACGCCATCGGCAACGAGTTGGTTGAGTGCGCGAAGTGCGGCTTGCATGAACGAAGACCCGCCTACTCCTTCCGCAACTGCGGAAACAGAATCACGTCGCGAATAGTCGGCGAGTTGGTGAACAGCATCGCCAGCCGGTCGATGCCGATGCCTTCGCCCGCCGTCGGGGGCAGGCCGTATTCGAGGGCCTTGATGTAGTCGGCGTCGTAGAACATGGCTTCTTCGTCGCCGGCGTCCTTGGCGGTGGCTTGGGCCTGGAAGCGGGCGGCCTGGTCTTCGGGGTCGTTGAGTTCGCTGAAGCCGTTGCAGATTTCGCGGCCGGTGATGAACAGCTCGAAGCGGTCGGTGACGGCCGGATTCGCGTCGTTGGCGCGGGCGAGCGGCGACACGTCGGTCGGGTGCGCGATGATGAAGGTGGGCTGGACCAGCTTTTCCTCGGTGTTCGCCTCGAAGAGCTTCAGTTGCAGCAGGCCGAGTCCGTCGGTCGCGCGCACTTCCTCGCCGGCCTTCTTGACCGCGTTGCGCAGGAACTCCATGTCGTTCAACTGCGCCTCGGTGTACTGCGGGTTGTACTTCATGATCGCCTGCGCCATCGTCAGGCGGTCGAACGGCTTGCCGAGGTCGATGTCGAGTTCGCCGAACTTGATCGTGGTGCTGCCCAGCACGTGCTCGGCGCACCCGCGCAGCAGCGTCTCGGTCAGGTCCATCAGGTAGTGATAGTCCTGATAAGCCTCGTAGAACTCGAGCATCGTGAACTCGGGGTTGTGCCGCGTGCTGATGCCTTCGTTGCGATAGTTGCGGTTGATCTCGAACACTTTCTCGAAGCCGCCGACGGTCAGCCGCTTGAGGTAGAGCTCGGGCGCGATGCGCATGTACATCTGCTGGTCGAGCGCGTTGTAGTGCGTGATGAAGGGCTTGGCCGCTGCGCCGCCGGGGATCGGATGCATCATCGGCGTCTCGACCTCGAGATAGCCACGCTCGACGTAGAAATTGCGGATGAACGAGATCATCTTCGAGCGGATTTCGAAGGTGCGCCGCGACTCGGGGCTCATGATCAGGTCGACGTAGCGCTGGCGGTACTTCTGCTCCTGGTCGGTCAGACCGTGGAACTTCTCCGGCAGCGGGCGCAGCGATTTGGTCAGCAGGCGCAACGTGCTGCACTTGACCGACAGCTCGCCGCGGTTGGTCTTGAACAGCACGCCCTCGGCGGCGATGATGTCGCCCATGTCCCAGCGCTTGAAGGCGTCGTGCGCGTCGGCGCCGACGCCGTCGTCGGTGACGAAGAACTGGATACGGCCCGACATGTCCTGCACGGTCGCAAAGCTGGCTTTGCCCATCACGCGCTTCAACATCATGCGGCCGGCGACCTTCACGCTCACGTTCAGCGCGTCGAGTTCTTCCTTGCTCTTGTCGCCGTACTTGGCGGCGAGGTCACCCGCGAGGCTGTCGCGGCGGAAGTCGTTCGGGAAGGCTTGCCCACTCTCGCGCAGCGCGGTGAGCTTGGCGCGGCGCTCGGCGATGATGTGGTTTTCGTCGTGCGCGGCGGGAGTGGTTTGGTCTGAGGTCATGGCGTGTACTTTAGCGTCCGATCAGCAGGAACGAACTTAGATTTTTAAGGCGACAGTTTGTGTGGAGATGCCAAGCGCTCTGGCCGCAGCGGCTTGCTGCGCGTCCGAAGTGACGAAGCCTGTTTCTTTGGTTTCGCGCGTGCGTCGTATAACGGCCAGATGGAGCGCATCGAGCGCCTTAAGCGGCAGCGGTGCAACTGTGTCAATGAGGCGGCGTGCGCTGATGTGGTCTACATTCTCAATCGCCAGCACATCAAAGACACCCGTTTCAATATCATCGTCGAAGCTTGACAAGATTCGTTGACCTTCAAGCTCCGTTAGTGAGCGTGCACGGGTTCTCCGCGCAATGGCACAGCGAAATTCAACCAGCGATAACGTACTGACACAAATGGGATCGGCATTAAGCGAGAGCAGTTCTCGTACTTCGTTGCTACCGGTTTCGCTGATGTAGGCTTTGGCGAGCGCGCTGGTATCGAGGTAGATCAAATGTCACGCTCGCGTTCCTCAGCGATGTACACCTCGCTCGGCACCTGCTGGAACGGGATGTCGGCCAGCTCCGGGTGCGGCTTCCAGCGCTTGCGCGGCTTGGCCGGCTCGATCGGCAGCACGCGCGCAAACGGCTTGCCGTGATGGGTCAGGATCACCTCGCCCTCGGCGTCGAGCGTTTCCTTGAGGATTTCGTAGCGTTGGCGGACTTCGCGGATGCCTAGCGTGCGCATGGAGTTTGTGGTGACGGCCGTCGCACAGGTTTTGTGCGATGCCGCAATGTGTCAATTTGTGTAAATTGTGCCACAAATGACGATGTCGGCGACCCGGAGGCTATAGCTTTTTGCTGAAAGCGCTATTGGATATAGGCTTGCGGCAAAATATCGCTGAAGTCGACAAAGGCGAAAATCGACCTTGATGCCCATTCAACCGCGCATCAAGGCGAAAAGCTACTGGCGGGCCGATTTGCCGTGTCTCGCCGCGATCACTGGTGCAGCAGACGTTTGCCCGCCGCCGCAGCCGCAGCCTTGGCCGCAGCATCACGCCAGCACTGGACGATCCGGCTGCTCGTTTTTGCCCATGTCGGCCGCGAAGTGTTCGCGCAGCAGTTCGCCGATCAGGTTGATGCCCTCGATGAGCCCGGCCTCGAATTCGCCCTTGACGAAGCGCGCCTCCATGCTGCGGCAGATCGACTCCCACTGCGCGGCGGTGACGCAGGCATTGACGCCGCGATCGGCGAGGATTTCGACGTCGCGCTCGGCAAACAGCAGATAGATCAGCACGCCGTTGTTGTGCTCGGTGTCCCACACGCGGAGCTGCGAGAACCATTCCAGCGCCCGCGAGCGCGGGTCCATGCGCTTGACCAGCAAGAGCGGCCAGTTGGCTTCGATCACCAGCCGGATCTGCCCGCTGGAGCCGCGCTCGGCCATGCCGATCGCCTTTTCCAGCGCATCCATGCTGGCTTTCGGCAGCGCACGCCGCACCGTGCGACGCGTGGTGACGGAATGCGCGAGCAGGCGATTTTTCATTCGCTGCCTCCGCCATCGCCCCAGCCACCGGAGGCACCGCCGCCGCCGAAGCCGCCGCCACCGCCGCCCCAGTTACTGCCGCCACCGCCGCCCGACGACCAGCCGCCGCCACCGGAGGACCAGCCACCGCCGCCGCCCCAGCCGGAGTTGCCGTACACGCGACGGCCGCCCAGCGGCGAGCGCCGGATCGAGCCGAAGATGCCGCGCAGGATGCTGGCGACGACGAAGCCAATGAAGCCGGCGACACCGGCGGCCGGCGCCGAACTGGTGAAGAAGAAGGTGCCGACCGCCGCGATACCGCCGACGAGCAGCGACGGCAGGATGAACGAGAGCACGGCCAGCACGCCCAGCAACACCGGCGCCATGCCCATCAGGGATTCCACCGTGGCGTCGGTGGCGGTCGCGTTGTGGCTCTGCGTCCACTGCCCCTTGTCGTCGACGGTGTTGCTGGCGGCCTTGTTCTCCTTGGCCACCGCAAGCTGGATTTTGTCGATGCCGGCGTCGATGCCCTGGGCGAACTGCGCCTTCTTGAAGTACGGCGTGATCACTTCGCGGACGATGCGCTTGGCTTCCACGTCGGGCAGCGCGCCTTCCCAGCCATAGCCGACCTCGATGCGCAGCTTTTTCTCCTGCATCGCGATCAGCAGGATGGCGCCGTTGTCCTTGCCCTTCTTGCCGATTTTCCAGGCATCGCCGACGCGGATGCCGTACTGCTCGATCGTCTCCGGCTCGGCGGTCTTCACGATCAGCACCGCGAGCTGGCCGCCGGTCGCCTGCTCGAATGCCGCGAGTCGGGTTTCCAGTTCCTGCTTCGCCGAGACGCCAAGAATGCCGGCTGCGTCGGTCACGCGAGACGACAGAGCAGGTACCGGGGCCAGCTCCTGCGCCGCCGCGCCGGCCGCGAGCAGCCAGAGCAGCGCGGCGCCGAGCCACGCGGCTAGCGGACGGCGCGCCGCAACGCGACCGTGCAGGCGCGCAAACATGGGCGTGACGAACGACACGCTGGTCGGTGCTAAAGCAGCAGTTGGCGTTGGCTTACGGCTTCGCCGGTGCCGGCGCGGCCGGTGCCGGTTTGCTGAAATCGACCTTCGGCGTGGTCTTGATTTCGGCTTCGTTTTCGACCGTGAATTGCGGCTTTTCCTTGAAGCCGAACACCATCGCGACGAGGTTGGTCGGGAACGACACCACCGCGTTGTTGTAGCCCTGGATCGACTTGATGTAGCGATTGCGGGCCACGGCGATGCGGTTTTCGGTGCCTTCGAGCTGCGCGGTCAGATCGCGGAACAGCGCGTCGCTCTTGAGGTTGGGATAGTTCTCGGCGACCGCGAGCAGGCGGCTCAAGGCGCCCTGCAACTGGCCCTGCGCGGCGATGAAATTCTTGAAGGCGACCGGGTCGTTGACCAGCTCCGGCGTGGCCTGGATGCCGGTGGCCTTGGCGCGCGCCTCGACGACCTTGGTCAGCGTGTCCTGCTCCTGTGCGGCGTAGCCCTTCACGGTGCTGACCAGATTCGGAATCAGGTCGGCGCGGCGCTGGTACTGGTTGAGCACTTCCGACCATGCGGCCTTGATCGACTGATCGCCCTGCGCCATGTCGTTGTAGCCGCAACCCGAGAGGCCGACGGCTGCGATGATGGCGGCAAACGCGAGAATGATTCGTTTCATCAGAGGTTCCTCCGCTGGCGCTCACAGCGTAGATGGAAGAGCGCAAAATTCACGATGCCCGCAATATGCCCGCAGTGCGGGTGATTTTCAAGCCAAGACGCGATCGGCCGCGGCGCCGCGCCACGAAACGACGACGGCGATGACCAGTCGCGGGTCAAGGCACCAGCGCGCAGGCTTTCATCAGGTCGTCCCAGGCCTTTGCCTTTTCACCGGGCGTGCGCAGCAGATAGGACGGGTGATAGGTCACCACCACCGGAATCGATTCATAGCGCCCGCCGCTCGCGCGCATGGCGCCAACGCTATCGTCGCGATTCAGCAAAGTCTGGGCCGAGAATTTTCCGGCGGCGAGCAGCAACTTCGGCTGCGCCAGCGCGACTTGTCGCTTCAGATAGGGCGCGCAGGCCGCGATCTCGTCGGGCTCGGGGTTGCGATTGCCGGGCGGGCGGCATTTGATGACGTTGGCGATGTAGACGCCGTCGCCGCGTTTTTTGCCGATGGCGGCCAGCATGGCGTCGAGCAACTGCCCGGCCTTGCCGACGAAGGGCTCGCCGCGCCGGTCCTCCTGCTCGCCCGGCGCCTCGCCCACCACCATCCACGACGGCTGGCGATCGCCGACGCCGGGCACGGTGTGGGTTCTCGTCGTGCACAGCTTGCAGGCGGTGCATTGGGCAATGCTCGCCGTCAGTTCGTCCCACGACATCGCGGCGATGGCCGCCACACGATCAACGCCGTTGGTGGCCGCCGCGCCGCCGATCGCTTCGGCTGCGGTGTCCTGCGGCGATGCATCGGCCGCGACAGGGGGCGCCGGCGAACGGTGCTTCCAGACCGGAGTCAGGCCCATTTCGCGCAGGATCACGTCGCGTGCGCTCATGCCGCCTCCGCCGCATCGCGGTCGTCGTGCGGCGCCGGCGGGCGTACCGCGAGCGCCACCTGCAGCAGCAAGGCATCCTCGCGCTCGCCGTCGTGGCTGCCGCTCGGGTAATACTTGCGACGCAGGCCGCACGGCACGAAGCCGCGCGAGGCGTAAAACGCCTGCGCACCGTGGTTGGACGCGCGCACCTCCAGGTGCAGCTTGCGTGCGCCGCTCTCGTACAGGCGTTGCGCCAGCTCGTTGCACAGCAGTGCGGCGACCCCCTGACGGCGCGCTGCCGGCGCCACGGCGATCAGCAGCAGTTCCGCCTCGTCGAGCAGCAACCGCGCGACGACGAAGCCGCAGATGTGGCCCTGTTCGGTCGCCGTGAGGCACAAATAGCCCGATGCCAGCGCATCCTGAAAGTTGCGCTCCGACCACGGGTGCGAGTTGGACCGCCGCTCGATGTCGAGCACCGCCGGCAAATCGTCGTCGCGCATCAGGGCGACGCTGGCGGCGGAAAAGCTGAGCGTGCTCGCCGTGGTCAGCATCATGCCGTCGCTGCCGCCGTTGCCGCCGCGGCATTCGGAGCGCCACGTTGCAAGGCGCGTTCGGCCTCGGTCAGGGCGACCTTGTTGCGCACGTAAATCGGCTCCGCCGTGCGGGGGTCGACCGTCTCGCCGCGGGCGAGCATGGCCGCGGCGACGCGGGCGACACCGATGGCCCATTCGCGTTCGCTGGCGACGGTGCGCGCATCGTCGGCGATGGCCGTTTTCAGGCCGGGTTGCGCGGCTGCGATCAACCGCGCGCCCGACCCGACCAGCAGAGCGGCCTCGGGCAAGCGCACGGCATCGGGGCGCTGCACCGTGGTCGCCGACAGTCGTTGCAGCGAGGCCGCACCGCTTGTCCCGTCGGCCGCGAAGCTGGCGACGTAGACCTCGCCCATGCGGGCATCCAGCGCCACGGCGATCGTCGCGTGCGCGGCGTCGCCTGCGGCCTGCATCGCCAGCGCCTGCAGCGAGTCGACGGCGAGCAGCGGCTTCTGCCAGCCGAAGGCGAGCGCTTGCGCCGTGGCACAGGCAGTGCGCACGCCGGTGAACGAGCCCGGTCCGGCGCCGAAGGCAATGGCATCGATTGCCGGCGCGGACGGCCCGGCGCGTTGCAGCAGGCGGCCAATGGCCGGCAACAGCCAGCCGGCGAGCTTGTGGTCGTCGCCGACGACCTCGCCGATCGCAGCTTCCGGTCGCGCGCTGTCGAGCAGCGCGACGGCGCCGATGTGGGCGGAGGTTTCGATGGCGAGAACGACGGGCATGGCGGGCATTTTAGGTGCGGCGGCTGGTTTGCCCGCGTTGCAAGGCGGCGATTGCCCGCAGCCTAAAATCGGCGTCGATCCGCTTCGGCAGGCATCCCGCAGATGCCAGCCTCCCGCCATTCCACGCGGCGATTCGAGCATTCGATTGCCGCGCTTCGCCGTCCGTCCATTGCCACGCCATGTCTGTCACGCTCCGCATCGAATCCACCGACCACGAAGGCCAGGGTATCGCCCGCAACGACGGCAAGACCGTCTTCGTCGACGGTGCGCTGACCGGCGAGACCGTGCTCGCCTGCATCACGCGCTCGAAGCCGAACTACGACAAGGCGGCGGTGGAGCAGGTGCTGCGGCCGAGCCCGTTTCGTGTGGCGCCGGCGTGCCCGCACTTTGGCGTCTGCGGCGGTTGCAGCATGCAGCATCTCGATGCCCGCGCGCAGGTCGCGGCCAAGCAGCGCGTGCTGGAGGACAATCTGCAGCACATCGGCAACGTCAGGGCCGACCAGATGCTGCCGCCGATTGAGGGGCCGCACTGGGGCTATCGCCAGCGCGCACGGCTGTCGGTGCGCCACGTCGAGAAGAAGGGCGGCGTGCTGGTCGGCTTTCACGAGAAGCGGTCGAGCTATGTTGCCGACATGCGCGAGTGCCGCGTGCTGCCGCCCGCCGTTTCCGGTCTGCTGGTCCCGCTGCGCTCGCTGGTGGCCGGTCTGGCCATCCGCGACCGGGCACCGCAGATCGAGTATGCGCAGGGCGACGGCGTGCCGATGCTCGTGTTGCGGCATCTGGAGCCGGTCGGCGAGGCCGATCTCGCCGCGCTGCGCGCATTCGCGGCGAGGCATGGCGTGCAATGGTATTTGCAACCCAAAGGCCCGGAGACGGCGCATCCGCTACCGGGTGAGGCGCATACGCTGGGCTACGCGCTCACCGAATTCGGCTTGCGCTACAGCTTTCAGCCAACCGAGTTCACCCAGGTCAACCCGCACATCAACGCGATGCTGGTGCGCCGCGCGATGCGCCTGCTCGAACTCGGGCCGCACGATCGCGTCGGCGACCTGTTCTGCGGCCTCGGCAATTTCACGCTGCCGATCGCCCGGCAGGCGGCGTTTACCTATGGCATCGAGGGCTCGGCGCCGCTGATCGCCCGCGCCCGGCAAAACGCCGCCAGCAACGGCCTGGCGGACCGCGTGGACTTTGCCGTCGGCAATCTGTTCGAGATCGCGGAGGACTGGTTCGACACGCTGCCGCAGTTGAACAAACTGCTGATCGATCCGCCGCGCGACGGCGCCCTGGCTGTGGTGAAGGCGCTGCCGCCGGCGGCCAGCGGGCGTTTGCAGCGACTGGTCTACGTCAGCTGCAGCCCGTCCACGCTGGCGCGCGACGCCGCGATTTTGATTCATGAAAAAGGCTATCGCCTGGCGAGTGCCGGCGTTGCCAATATGTTTCCGCACACGGCGCACGTCGAATCCATCGCGCTGTTTGTGCCCTGAAACCCGGCCGGCGATGGCGCTGGAGAGCGTTGTCGAACGCGGGTGAAATGACGGGGCAGGGTGCGATTTTTTGACCGTCTGCGGGAGGCTCGAACGGCGGTCGTTCGAGCCCAATCCGGCGGCGGCCTCGACATTCGAGAAATGGCCGTAACTCGTTGATTATAAAGAGCTTTTTATTCTTCAGGCAAAAAAAAGCCGGGGTTTTGCCCCGGCCTCAAATTGCTGTTGATTCTAACTAAGTCACCCCAGAAACTATACCGGGCGAGGGTCTCTCGCACGTCATAACCCCTGATTTGACCAGACGATTATAGCCACAGGGTTTTCCGCAAAAAAAGCCCGCCGAAAGGCAAAACGACACTGCTCCGGGTCTGTTGTAGCAGCGTCACAAATGCGTCGCTGAATTGCGACAGCGGGTATCGTGCGACAACAGCTTTTCCGATTTATGCGCGTTGCTGCTTGGTTCAGTGCGCATTTTTATCGAAAGTCGACTTCGCGGCATTTCACGTTTACGCCAATATGCAGTGGCGCTTGAGGCGAAAAGTTGCTTCCGGAATTTCACAATAGTTGCATCGGAGGTGTCCGATTTGCCACAATCGCGCGCTCGGCGCGCCGCTCCGGCATGCTGCGGCAAAAGGAGTCTCCATGCTGAACCCAAGCTTCCAGTGGCGCGGTCGATTTCACGCCTCCAGAGCGCGGTCTGGCGCATTGCTCGCGATGCTTGTTTTGGCGACGAGTTCGGTCGCCATCGCGCGCAGCTTGCCCGGCATCGATGCGCTTCGCGATGCCGCGCCGTTTGCCGGAGGCAAAGCGCAGCGTGAGCTGGCCAAGACGGCCAGCGCGTCCGGTGTGGCGCATTTCGACTCCCGGCTGGGCGTGCCCACCTTTGTTTGGGGACGTGACAGTGTCGAGGCGCAGCGTATCAAAGCCAGCGTGCCGGCTGCCGCGCCTGCATCCGACCCGGTGGCGCTTGCGCGCGCCTATCTGTCGGGCTTGGGCGAGCAGTACCGCTTGGCACCTGCGGACGCAGCGCAGCTGCCGCCGCTGTTGGTGCAGAAAATGGCCAACGGCGCCACCCTCGTCAAGTTTCGCAATCGGGTCAGCGACGTTGAGGTTTTCCGCGAAGATGCGACCGTGCTGCTGGGCGCAGACAATAGCCTGGTCGCCATTGGCGGCGCCGTGCTTAGCGGTGACGGCAGTATGCCGTTTCAACGCTCCGCCGAGTCGGCAGTCGAGACGGCACTCGCCGATTGGTCGTTTGCTGCGGGCACGGGCAATTTGCTGATCGCGACCGAGAATCGCGACGGCTATCAGCATTACACCCTGCCATCGAACACATCCAGTGCCGACGGCTCGCAGCTTGCGAATGCGCTACGCACCAAGCCGGTGTTCTTCCGCTTGCCTGAGCGGCTGGTACCTGCCTACTACATCGAAGCCCAGGTGCGCGATGGCCTTGTTCCGCATGGACTGGACAGCTACGCCTACGTGGTGTCGGCCGAGGACTTGAGCGTACTGTTTCGCAACAATCAGACGGCAGACGTGGCGTTCAGTTATCGCGTTTTCGCAGAGACGGGCGCTGGCAATCTGCCGCTGCCGTCGCCCAGCGGCCGCAATGGGTTCCCGCACCCGACCGGTGTACCCGATGGCTATCAGGGGCCATTTGTCACGCCGAACCTCATCACGTTGCAGAACTTGCCGTTCAGCATGAATGACCCGTGGCTGCCGGCGAACGCGACCACCACCACCGGCAACAACGTGGACGCGTTTGCCGACATCGTGTCGCCGGACGACTATCAGGCTGGCGATGTGCGACCCACGCTCACCGGGCCGCTTGCCTTTGATCGCAGCTACGACACGGCGTCGCTGCCCAACGCGTCGAACGATCAGATCATGGCGTCGGTGACCAACTTGTTCTACATGAACAACTATTTGCACGATTGGTACTACGACGCCGGATTCAACGAAAGCGCCGGCAATGCGCAAAGCGACAACTTCGGTCGCGGCGGCGCTGGCAACGACCCGATATTCGCCGAGGCACAGGATTTCGCTAGCACCAACAACGCCAACATGACGACGCCGGCGGACGGCGGCCGGCCGCGCATGCGCATGTATGTGTGGAACGGTGTCGGGGCGCAGGTGACCAAAGTGCTCACTCCCGCGACGATTGCAGGCGTGAAGACCGCCGGCATGGCGCAGTTCGGCGCGCAGGCGTACGATCGGTCCGCCGACGTCGTTGTTGCGCTCTCGTCCGGCAACCTGACCGACGGCTGCGCAGCGATCAGCAATGCCAATGCGGTTCGCGACAAGATTGCGCTGATCGATCGCGGCACTTGCACGTTCGTCGTCAAGGTAAAGAACGCGCAAAACGCGGGCGCGATCGCGGTGCTGATTGTCAATAATGCTGCGGGTTCGCCGGGTGGGATGAGCGGTACGGATGCGACGATCACGATTGCCGCGCAGATGATTTCGCAAAGCGACGGCGCGGCCATCAAGGGCCAGCTGGCAGCGTCGACGGCGGTCACGGCGAGGATGGCTCGCACCGTCGGCGTCAACCGCGACGGCACCGTAGACAACGGCGTCATCGCGCACGAGTGGGGCCACTACATCAGCAACCGCTTGGTGGGCAATGCCAACGGTCTTTCGACCAAACTGGCGAGCGGCATGGGCGAAGGCTGGGCGGATTTTCACGCGTTGTTGCTGCTGGTCAAGGGCAGTGACGCGAACCTGCCGAATAACGCCGGCTTTGCCGGCACCTATTCGTTGGCGGGTTACCTTTCCGGGGGGCCCGATTTGCCGCCAGACGCCGTGAACAACGGTTACTACGACGGTATCCGTCGCTATCCTTACTCCCGCGACCTGAGTAAAAACCCCTTGAGTTTCCGGCACATCGCCGACGGTGTGGCGCTGCCCGCCTCGCCCGCGCCGGCGTTCGACGCCGACGGCGCGAGCAACTCGGAAGTGCACAACACCGGTGAAGTGTGGGGCAGCATGCTTTGGGAGTGCTACAGCAATATTCTCAACGACACGTTGGGCGCCAGCCCGCGCCTGAGTTTCGCGCAGGCGCAAGATCGCATGAAGCGCTATCTGGTCGCCGGCTACAAACTTACGCCGGTTACGCCAACCATGATCGAAGCGCGTGACGCGCTGCTGGCGGCCATGCTGTCGCAGGATCAGACCGATTACGCGCGTTGCTTCGAGGGCTTCGCCAAACGTGGCGCCGGCTTGGGCGCCGTGTCGCCGGACCGCTATTCGTCGACCAACGCGGGCGTGGTTGAAAGCAGCGTCATCGGGGGCGCGCTGTCGGTGGCGAGCGTGACGCTGACCGACGCACCGGCGTTCTGCGATGCCGACAACATTCTGGACAACGGGGAAACGGGAACGCTGAGCATTGCGTTGCGAAATGTCGGTACGGTGAACCTGTCGTCGACCACTGGCACCGTCAGTTCGAGTAACCCGCATGTCGGCTTTCCCGCGGGTGCGGCAGTGGCGTTCGCGCCCAGCGCGCCCGGACAGTCGCTCACCGTCACGGTGCCGGTGCGGGTCACCGGCGCGGTTGGCGTTGAAACCGCGGATATCGCCGTGGCGATCGATGACCCCCAGCTGGCCACGACGCGACCTGTCGTCAGCCACGCGCTGTTTCGCATCAACGCCGATCAAAAGGCCAATCAGCTGTCCAGCGACGATATCGAAAGCAGCCACACGGCCTGGAGCACCGGTAGTAGCCTGAGCAATCCGGCGCCGGACATGCTGTGGCAGCGCACCGCGATCAGCGGCGTCGACCACCGCTGGGTTGGTCCGGACCGCGCCACCTCACAACTCACCTGGCTGCAATCGCCGCCGCTCGTTGTCGCGACCAGCGGCAATTTTTCCTTCACTTTCCGGCATCGATTCAGCTTTGAATTCGATGCCAGCGGCAATTACGACGGCGGGCAAATTCAAATCAGCATCAACAACGGCAGCACCTGGACGGACATCGGTGCCGCGGCGACGCCGGCGTACAACGGTACAGTGTTCGTCACCGGCAGCACTAACCCGCTCAAAGGGTTGTCCGGCTATGTAAAGCAAAGTTCGACCTATCCCGCGCTGGAAACGGTGAGCGTCAATCTCGGGACGACCTATGCCGGAAAAACCGTACTGATCCGCTTCGCACTGGGTACCGACACCGGCGGCAGTGGAGCGGGCTGGGAGGTCGACGACATCGCGTTCTCCAACATCACGAACAGACCGTTCGATGTCATCGTGGCGCACGCCGGGGCCTGCTACAGCGTCACGCCGCAGGCCGGTACGCCGCAATCGGCGACCGTCAATACCACCTTCCCGTCGCCGCTCGCGGTATTGGTGAGGGACGGCGCCGGAGTGCCGGTGGCGACGGCGCCGGTGACGTTTGCCGCGCCGGCGTCGGGTGCTTCTGCCAGTTTTGCCGGCGCAAACGCCGTGTTCAGCGATGGCAATGGCGTCGCCACGAGCACCGCATTGACGGCCAATGGCATTGCCGGCAGCTATCAAGCGACGGCCACGGTCGGACTGCAGTCTGCCGTCTTCCTGCTTCGCAACCGGCTTGCCTGCTCGCTCGACCTTGATGACGACGGCGTCGTCCTGGCGCACACCGATGCGCTGTTGCTGCTGCGCTACATCGGCAACACGATTGCCAATGTTGACCTGACAGCCAATGCAAAAAATCCGTCAAGTACGGTGACGGCCAGTGCCATTCAGGCGGCGGTGGAGGCGATGCGTAACGGACTCTTCGTCGACGTTGATGGCGACAACGTGGTTGACCGCAAAGACGCGTTGATCGTGCTGAGGGCGTTGCTCGGGTTCCGCGATACCGCACTCACCGACGGTTTGTCGCTGACGGGGTCGAGCAGGAATACCGGTAGCGCGTTGCGGCAATGGCTGACGACTCATTGCGGCATCAACCTGCCGTAACGATCGCCGCGAAAGTCCTAGTGGGTCGTGGCGATACGAGGTGTCGGTCATCGCGACCGGTTCGTGCGCCTGGTGCGGTAAGGCCAAGTCGTTGCCGACGGGGCTGAGCCGTTACCGATCACGCCTTGAGAAATGTTCCGTAACCGCGCTATAATATTAGGCTAATGTAATTCAGCCCGGCGCTCGTCACTGATTCGTCGGCGTTCAGATCCGATGCCCGTGCAGGGCGTCCATAGAGAATACTCATGGTTGTTATCCGTCTGTCCCGTGGCGGCTCCAAAGGCGCCCCGTTCTACAACATCGTCGTCAGCGATTCGCGCAACCGTCGCGATGGCCGCTTCATCGAGCGTCTGGGTTTCTACAACCCGGTCGGCAAGGAAGGCGCCGAGAACTTCCGCGTCGCCTCCGACCGCCTGACGCACTGGGTCGGCAAGGGCGCGCAAATGTCCGACACCGTGGCCCGTCTGGTCAAGGTTGCGGCCAAAGCTGCACCCGCGGCTCCCGCCGCGGCCTAATTGCAAGCCGGGTGGTGATTGCCACCGCGCAGGCGCGGCATGAGCAACATCACCGCTGATTCCGCCCCGTCGTCGCCGGCCATTGGCCCGGCGGCAGCCCGCGTCGCGCAAGGCGATGCGGACGTGGCCGGTGCCGCTGCGCGCGGCCATCTCGTTGCACTCGCCAAAGTCGGTCGTCCCTATGGATTGACCGGCGCGCTGCATTTGTATCCCTATTCCGCCGACGCGCAGACGCTGCTGAAGGCGAAAGCGCTCACCATCGGCAGCAGCGAATTCCAGGTCGCGCGCTCGCGCCGGCACGGCGACAGCATCGTCGCGCAGTTGACCGGCATCGATTCGCCCGAAGTCGCCGCCAAACTCACCAACAAGGAAGTGTTCGCCGACCGTGCCGCCTTCGCGCCCTTGCCCGACGGCGAGTTCTACTGGATCGATCTGCTTGGCCTGACCTGCACCAACGGCGACCGCGTGTTCGGTGAAATCACTGAAATCTTCGAAGCCGGCGCCCATCCGATCCTGCGCGTGCGTCTGGCGCCGCCGGAGGTGCGGGCCGGCGAGGATGAGCTGATTCCCTTCGTCGATGCCATCGTGCGCTCGGTCGATCTGGCGGCGCGGCGGGTCGATGTCGACTGGGCCGGTCTCGACTAGCTGTCGAAGAGAGCGAACACTCACATGCTCTCCGTCTCCCTGCTGGCCGCCTTTCCCGAACTCGTCGAGCACGCGCTGGACTATGGCGTGACCGGCCGCGCACGCGAGCGCGGGCTCTGGCGCTGGCGCGGCTTCGGTCTGCACGATTTCGCCAGCGATGCCCGCAAGTCGATCGACGCCCGCCCCGCCGCCGGGGGCCCGGGCATGGTGCTGATGCCGGCGCCGCTGGACCGCGCGCTGGCGGCGGCGCACGACTGGCACGGCGACGCAGCGCCGACGGTGGTTTTTCTGAGCCCGGACGGCGCGCCGCTGACGCAGTCGCGCGTGCGGGACTTTGCCCAGTGCCGGCATCTCACTTTCGTCGCCGGCCGCTATGAAGGCATCGACCAGCGCTGGATCGACGGCAACGTCGACGCCGTCGTCTCGCTGGGCGACTACGTGCTGTCGGGTGGCGAGCTGGCGGCGGCGGTCGTCATCGACGCCTGCGTGCGCCTGCTGCCGGGCGCGTTGGGCGACGACGAATCGACGGCATTCGAGTCGTTCGCCGACGAGCAGGGTGGCCGGCTCGACTGGCCGCAGTATGCGCTCACTGGCGGCGATGAGCCTTTGCCAGCGGGGCTTTCGGGGGGCGATCACGCGGCAATCCAGCGCTGGCGGCTGAAACAGGCGCTGGCCCGCACCTGGCGTCGCCGTCCCGATTTGCTGGCGCGTGCCGAATTGTCCTTCGAAGAGCGTGCATTGATCGACGAAATTGCGTTAGAATCAAAGGCTTAGCGCAGAATTTCTGCACTGATTTCCAGCGCGTCGAGCCATTTCGAATCTTCGGCAGCAATGCCGCAAATGGCCGCGCACGGAACCCGACGTGTGTTCAGCGCGCCGCAATGTCGGCGTCGCAGACGGGGATTCCCGCCGCACACCTCTCGGACTCTGAAAACAACCACAGGAAAATCAACATGTCGAAAACCGCTCGTGGCGGCGCCACCAAGTCCCTGATCGCAACGCTCGAACAGGAAGAAATCGCCCGTCTCAACAAAACCGTCCCCGCCTTTGCGCCGGGCGACACCGTGATCGTCAACGTCAACGTCGTTGAAGGCGAACGCAAGCGCGTGCAGGCCTATGAAGGCGTGGTGATCGCCAAGCGCAACAAGGGCCTCAACAGCTCCTTCATCGTGCGCAAAATCTCCAATGGCGAAGGCGTCGAGCGTACGTTTCAGATGTACTCGCCGCTGATCGCGTCGATCGAACTCAAGCGCCGTGGTGCCGTGCGCCGCGCCAAGCTCTACTACCTGCGCGATCGTTCGGGCAAATCGGCCCGTATCCGCGAGAAGCTCGAAACCAGCAAGCCGGCTGCCGCGTAGTTTCCGCGCGCCCCGCACCGACGCAGCGGATCTGCTGCGTCGCAAGAAAAAACGGCCCTTCGGGGCCGTTTTTGTCACTGTCGGCGCGGCGCCGTCAAAGTTCGAGCGGCGCCAATGCAGCGGCTATTATCGCGGTATCGTTTTCACGACTACGGGCATGCGCAACAGCATTTACGACGCGCTTGAGATCGGTGCATCGAGTTCTGTCGCGACAATGCAGGCGGCAGTGCGCGCCGTGGTACGCCGCTTCTGGGCGGTACCGCGCGACGCCTCGGGCGACTCCGAGGAGGCGGTTCGCTTTGCCGCCCTGGCAGCCGCGATTCTCGGCAATACAACGCGCCGTAAGGACTACGATGTTGCGCTCAATCCGGGCGTCGGCAGCGGCCCCTGGCGCCTGCCGATCGGCGGCCGCGACACCGCCGGCGGCGACGGCAGCACTCATTCGCGCGAACTCGGCGAAAGCGCCGATGTTTCACAGCTCTCCGTCGATGCCACGGTGCCCGGCGCACTGCCGGGCGTCGACGCGTTGGCCGCGCCGCTGCCCGATGGCAAGGGCTGGCAGTCGCCATTGCTCTGGCTGGCCGTTGCATTGGCGTTGCTGCTGCTCGGCTTTGCTTGCGTGCGAGTGCTGGTCGATGGCGCGCACTGGGACCTGATGCCATCGCTGGTCGCATCGCTGGCGCTGGCGGTCGGGTTGTTCGCTGTCGCGCTTTGGCTTGGACGTGTGCGCGAGCCCGCCGCGCCGGTCGCGAGCCTGTCGCGGCTGGCGATCATCAAGTGGCGCCGCGAGGGCTCGATCTTCATCGGATTGCCGCCACCGCAGCACGACACGGCATGGATTTTCAAGCTGCGCCTGATGGAGCTCACACGCAGTGCGGCCGGTTTCGTTACTGCGATCAATCCATGGCGGCGTCTGCTGGCCCGTCTGGTCGACTACTCGCTGCTGGCGCTGCTGCTGTACGGCGTTATCGCCCTCGTGGAGGCTTGGCTCCCGGTGAACGACATCTGGTTTGCCGCGTTGCGCTCGCCGCTGTTGTTCCCGATGATCGTCGTCCTGCTGGCGGTGCCGATCGAGGCGACGATGCTGCGCACCTGGCGCAGCACACCGGGCAAGTGGTTGTTGAGCATGGTGGTGGTGCTTGGCGCCTCACGACCGGCGGATCAGGTGCAGCCCGGAACGGCGCAACTCTCGTGGGCTCGCTCGCTGCGGGCGGCGTGGGCCGGCGCCTCGCTTGGCCTTTGGCCGGTGACCCTGGCGCGCGCCGCCGGCAACCTGCGCGCAGCGCGCGATCGCGAGACCGTCTGGGACGCGAGCGGCGACTCGATTGTGATGATGCGTCCGCTCGCGGTCGCGGCGGTCGCCACTGCGATGATGTTGCTCACCGCGACCGCCCTCATGTTGGGTGGCGCCTGGTATCGCGACGTGCAAACCGTCTGGCTGCCGCTTGCGGCGGCTGCGACCCATGCCGGCAGCGGCCTGTCCGGACCGATCGGCGGCGACCGCGAGCCGTCTCTGGTCGACGCAGCGAGGCCGCAAGCCGCTGTCGTCGCAGCGCCGCCGACGGTCGCGCCAGCGGCGTCACTGCCGCCGGCGGCGGTTGCAGTGACGCAACCCCCACCACCGTCGCTGACCGAATCGGAAATGGCGAAACAGGCGGATGCGGCGCATGCCCGCCGTCTGCGCATCGACGCCTTCGCCCGCCAGGCCGATGCCGCGCATCGAAGCGGCGACTACGGCATGCTGCTGGGCGCTTGTCGGCAGTGGACACAGGAGCAGCCGGGCAGCGCCGAGGCATGGCGCTGCTATGGGCTGGCACAGTTCCAGAACGGCGCCGGCCGCGATGCGCTGCCGGCGTTGCGGCAGGCGCTCAAGCTGGAGCCGAACGATTCCCAGGTCGAGGCGGCGATCCTGCGCATTCTGCGGCCGTAGTTGGCCGCGCGCTGCGTGCTGCCGCGGCGTTACTTCCGGCGCAACAGGAAGACGAATTCGCCGTTGGCTGCCGATTGCTCGATCAGGGTGTTGCCGGTTTGCCGGGAGAACGCCTCGAAATCGCGCTGCGACGCCGGGTCCGTTGCGGTCACCTTCAGCACCTGCCCGCTCGACATGTCGTTGAGCGCCTTCTTGGTGCGCAGGATCGGCAGCGGGCAATTCAGGCCGCGTGCGTCGACTTCACGATCAACAGTAACTGATGAGCTCATATCGGTGGTCCCGGAACAGCGCGCCAGCGGCCAACGGACGGCGCGTTGCGCGTTGCTCTATGCGAATCCCGCCGCACCCCCTGTGCGACCGGCATTGGATTTTAGTCGAGGTACTCGAACAGTCGCACCACGCGACTCACCCCTGCCGTGGTGCTGGCAAGCTGGGCTGCGGTATCCGCTTCGCTGCGTTTGACGATGCCCATCAGGTAGACAACCCCTGCTTCGGTGACGACTTTCACGTGATTGGACTGGAAGCGGTTGGCCTCCAGGAAGCGCGTCTTGACGATGGTGGTCAGACGGGTGTCGTTGCTGACCGCCAATACGCCGGCCTGCGGACCGATCGCCATTTCGTTGAAGATGCGCTTGACGCCGGCTACGGTGCCAACTTCCTCCTCCACGCCTTGCTTGACCGTTTCATTCGGCGCTTCGCCGCTGATCAGCACCTGTCGGTTGTAGCTGGTGATGTTGACGTGCACCTGGTCGCCGAAGCGCGACTTGACCTTGAGCAGCGCGCGGTTCTCGATGTTCTCGTCGTCGACGAACACCCCGGTGCTGCGGCGGTCTTCGGCCATTGCAACGGCGGTGGCGGCGCCGCCGATCACCAGCGGTGCGCAGCCGGTCAACAAGGTCATCGCCATCGTCGCGGCGGCGCCGGCAACGATCAGGCTTCGCGCCGCCATTCGGGGATTCACACGCTGCTTCATCACAAGCCTCCAAGCAAGATTCGATCAATGACGTCACACAGCGCATGAATGCCGACGCGGTGCAGTTCCTGTACGCGCATTATGCGGGTAGCCGGTACGTTGATGAGATGGTCGCTGGCGCCCAGATGTTCCCGCAGCCGGCCACCGTCCTCGCCGGTGAAGGCGATGACCGGCATTTCGCGCTCGTGCGACGCGGTGATGGCAGCGATCACGTTGTCCGAGTTGCCGCTGGCCGAAAACGCGATCAGCACGTCGCCGGCGCCGCCGAGCGCGCGCACCTGCCGCGCGAACACGTCGCCGAAGCCGTAGTCGTTGCCGATCGCGGTGACGGTGCTGCTGTTGGCCGACAGCGCGATTGCCGGCAGGCCGGGGCGTTCCTGTTCGAGACGGCCGACCAGCTCGGCGACCAGATGTTCGGCGTCGGACGCGGAGCCGCCGTTGCCGCAGGCAAACAGGCGGTGATTGCCCATGAAGGCCCGCACGATCGCCTGCGCGGCGGCAGCGATGGCGTCGGCATTGCCGGCAGCCGCGGTTGCTGCGGCCTGCGCGGCATCGTGGAAGTGCTCCGCCACCACGGCAACGCTGGCGGCATGTGCCGGGTCGGCGGCAGCGCTCGCCAGCTCGTTGGCCGGCCGGCCGGAGGCGTCACGGACCCTCATCGCCGTCAATCTCCAAAAATGTTGCGCAGCCACTGCGGGTGGCGCGAACCGTCGAACAATACGGCATCGACGCGACAGGCCGGTGTCCGCGGCAGTCCGCTCAGGTAGAGCCCGATGGCGCGCTCCAGCCGTTCCCGTTTCTGCCGTCCGATGCTGGCGGCGGCACCGCCGAAGCGCTGACCATCGCGCTTGCGGACCTCGACAAAGACCAGCGTTTCGCCGTCGCGCATGACGAGATCGATTTCGCCCATGCGGCAATGCCAGTTGCGTTCGACCGCCGTCAATCCCTGCCGGACAAGAAAGGCTTCGGCATCGCGCTCGAAGCGCTCGCCGACGTCAAGGTGTGCGGCGCGGGTCGGGTTCGCGGTCAAAATTCAGGGCCCGATTTTGACCAGACTGCGTTCGCGGAACTCGCCCACCATCGGCATCCGGCGATACTGGCCCTCCTTGAGCGTCAGCCGGCCGATCGCGCCGTCGAACGAAGCGGGCAGGGCGTCGCGCCCGGCGGCCAGTGCCAGTCGCGCCGCGTCCAACCCCAGCGCGTAGAGGCGTGCCAGCGTCGGCGAAACGGCCGCCGCATCGAACGCTGCGCCGGCGGCCGGGGCTGGCGCCAGGCCGGCAAATTCGGCGCGATCGGCGTCGATCAGCCACGGCGCGTCGGCCACGCGCACGCCGGTCCAGTCCATCGTGCGGTCGAGCGAGCTTTCGTAGGCAGCGCTGGTGGCGTAGACCGCGATGTCGCGCAGATAGGGGCGGAGTTCGGTGAGCGCGGCGCCGCCACCGGCGAACAGGACGCAATCGACGTGCTCGCGCCGCCAGCCGTCGGCCGCCTTGCGCCAGCTTTCACGGCTGCCTAGCCGCGTTTGCTGGATGGCGATGGCGTTGCGCTCGCGCCACGCGGTGTTCATCGCGACCGCCACCCGATTGGCGATCGGCCCGGCGGCTTCGACCACCAGCGGTTTGCGGCAGGCGTCTTCGCCGGCCTGCTGGACGATGGCCTCCGCCTCCGATTCCAGGTCCGGCGCCAGCACGGCCATTGGCGCCGCCGGTGCCGCGCCGAGCGGCGACAGCATCAGCGTGGGGCGCAACGCCGGCAGCCGCGCCGCGGCAAGCGCGGCGACATCGGCGCGGCTCAGCGGACCGATCACCCAATCCACGCTGTCGTCGACACAGCGGCTGTAGCTCGCGACCACGGCGTCGACCGCATAGGGACAGTCGATCACCGCCACCTCCCGTTTGCGACTGCCCAGCACCGCGAGCGCACCGTCGCGCACGCTGCCGGCGGCGCGACGCAGCAGCGGCTGCTCGGTCGGCAGCAGCAGCACGACGCGCAGCAGGTTGCTCGCGGGCGGCGCGGCGCTTGCCGTGGCGCCAGCGGTCGCCGCCCCGTCCTTCGCAGGTGGTTGCGCCAAAATGGCAGGTGCCTGGTTTGTCGCGGCGGCCGGATTGGGTTGCACCGCGTTGGGCGCGGGCGACGCCGTTTGCGCCGCGGCGGTCAACGCGAGGGTCGCGCCGGCCAGCGCGGCCGCCGTCAGGTAGCGGCGGCGCGGCCGCCGGCGATCCGGCGGGCCAGGTGGCGGCAGTGTCGACGGGTGGATTCGGGCAGACATCGATCAGGGTGCAGAGAGAGGAGTGTGGCGCGTGACGCCAGTGCAGGACGGGCAGGATGGACGGGACGAAGCGGGCGAGCCGGGCGGGCGGAAACAGTCGCCGCTGGAGGCCTTGCAGGCGGGATTGTATGTAGTGGCGACGCCGCTGGGGAATCTCGGCGACATCACTTTGCGCGCGCAGCGCGTGCTGGCGGGCGTCGCCTGCATTGCCTGCGAGGACACGCGGATGACGCGCGAGCTGCTGCGCCTGCTCGGCATCGCGGCGCCGGCGCTCGTCTCGGTGCGCGAACACAACGAGCGGGAGGCCGCGTCCGGCGTGGTTGCGCGCATCGCCGCCGGCGACGCGGTGGCCTACGTCAGCGATGCCGGTACGCCGGCGATCTCGGACCCCGGCGCGCGGCTGGTCGCCAGCGTTCGCGCCGCCGGGTTTCCGACAATTCCGATTCCCGGCGTCAGCGCGGTGACGGCGGCGCTGTCGGTGGCCGGACTGGAATCGACGGCGTTCACCTTCATCGGTTTTGCGCCGACGGCGAAGGGCGAACTGACGGCGTTTGTCGAGGCGATCGCGGCGCGCACCGAAACCAGCGTTTTCTTCGAGTCACCGCACCGCATCGAGAAAACGCTCGCGGCGCTGGCCGCCGGGCTGGCGGCCGATCGCCGCGTCGTCATTGGCCGCGAACTGACCAAGAAGTTCGAAACGGTGTCGGCGCTGACCGCCGGCGAAATCGGCGACTGGCTGCACGGCAACGCGACGCGGCTGCGCGGCGAGTTCGTTGTCGTCGTCGCCGGCGCCGCGCAAGCCGTGCGCAGCGCGGGCATCGACGGGCGCACGCTGCTCAAGGCGCTGCTGCCGGAACTGCCGCCGGCCCGCGCCGTCAAACTGGCCGCCCGGCTCAGCGGCGAGGATCGCGACGCGCTTTACGCGCTGGCGGAAACGCTGAAATCCCGCTAGCAGCTTTTCGCTGAAACGATAGTTAAATATGGGCTAGATGCCGAAAATCAAAAAAGTCGACTTCTAGAAAAAAACGCACGACACCATTGATTAATAAGCGCGCCAGCCAAAAAGCTGAGTGCACTGTGCAGTGCAACGAAACCCCCGCCAAGCCCGATACAATCGTCCGCATGACTGTGGCAGACGCCTCCCTTTCTTCCGCCGCGCCCGCCGCGTCCGCCGCCTCCGACGGGCCAGCCTCCGGGGCGCCGGCGCAGCCCTGCGCGGCGGGCGACGCGCTGGTCGAGCTGAGAGACGTCAATTTCGGCTACACCAAGGACCGCCAGATCCTCTCCGGCGTCACGCTGACGGTGCCGCGCGGCAAGCTGGTGGCGGTGATGGGCGGGTCCGGCTGCGGCAAGACCACCGTGCTGCGCCTGCTCTGCGGGCAAATCCGCGCCGGCTCGGGCGCGGTGCTGGTCGACGGCAAATCGGTGGCGACCATGACGCGCGACGAGATGTACGCGCATCGCCGCCGGCTTGGCATGCTGTTCCAGTTTGGTGCGTTGTTCACCGACATGACGGTGTTCGACAACATCGCCTTCCCGATGCACGAACACACCGATCTGCCCGATGAAATCATCCGCGATCTGGTGCTGATGAAGCTCAACGCGGTCGGGCTGCGCGGCACCGCGAGCCTGAAACCGAGCGAGCTTTCCGGCGGCATGGCGCGTCGCGTGGCGCTGGCGCGGGCGATCGCGCTCGACCCGCAGATCGCGCTCTACGACGAGCCGTTCGCCGGCCTCGATCCCATTTCGCTGTCGGTGGTCGGGCAGTTGATCCGCCGCCTCAACGACGCGCTCGGCATGACGTCCATCCTCGTCACCCACGACATCGCGGAATCGCTGAAGATCGTCGACTACATCTATTTCATCTCCGAGGGCAAGGTCGTGGCCCACGGCGACGTGGCGAGCATCAAGGCGAGCCAGGATCCTTTCGTCCGCCAGTTTGTCGACGGCGAGCCGGACGGCCCGGTGCGCTTTCACTACCCGGCGCGAAGCCTGGCCGAGGACTTCGCATGAAAGGCCTGCTGCGGCTGTTGTCGCGCCTCGGTCGGGCGACCACCGGCGGCGTCGAGCGGCTGGGCTTTGCCAGCCGTTTTTTCCTGGCCATCCTGCGCCAGAGCGGCACCTCGGTGGTGCGCCCGCAACTGGTGGTCAAGGAGATTTATCAGGCCGGCGTGTTGTCGCTGATCATCGTGCTGATGAGCGGCATGTTCATCGGCATGGTGCTGGCGCTGCAGGGCTATGAAACGCTGGCGCGCTTCGGCGCCACCGAATCGATGGGGGTGCTGGTGGCGCTGTCGCTGGTGCGCGAGCTGGGGCCGGTGGTCGCCGCGCTGCTGTTCGCCAGCCGCGCCGGCTCGGCAATGACGGCCGAGATCGGTCTGATGAAAACCACCGAGCAGCTCTCGGCGATGGAAGTGATGGCGGTCGACCCGATCGCGCGCGTCGTGGCGCCGCGTTTCTGGGGTGGCGTCATCTCGCTGCCGTTGCTGGCAGCGCTGTTTTCGATGCTCGGCGTTTACGGCGGCTATCTGGTCGGCGTGCGGCTGATCGGCATCGATGCCGGCGCCTTCTGGGGCCAGATGCAGTCCTCGGTGGACTGGCGCTACGACGTCATGAACGGCGTCATCAAGAGCATCGTGTTCGCCTTCGCCGTCAGCCTGATCGCCGTGTTCGAAGGGTATGATGCCAATCCGACCGCCGAGGGCGTTTCCGCCGCGACGACGCGCACGGTCGTCATTTCCGCGCTGGCCATCCTTGCCCTCGATCTGATCCTGACCATCTTCATGTTCCGCGGCGGCGCGAGCTAGCCCGGAGCCCACTGGCACTGCTGATATGAACCGAAAAATCATTGATCTCTGGGTTGGCATCTTCGTCGCCATCGGCCTGGCGGCGCTGCTCTTTCTGGCGCTGAAAGTGGGCAACCTGCTGACCACCAGCGAAGAGCGCACCGGCTACCAGATCGAAGCGCGCTTCGACAACATCGGCAACCTGAAGCCGCGGGCACCGGTCAAGAGCGCCGGTGTGGTGGTCGGCCGCGTGGAATCGATCCGGCTCGACGACAAGACCTACGAAGGCGTGGCACGCCTGCACATCTATTCGCACTACCAGTTCCCGCGCGACACCATCGCCGCGATCTTCACCTCCGGCCTGCTCGGCGAGCAATTCGTCGGGCTCGAAGCCGGCGGCGACAGCGTGATGCTGAAGGACGAAGAGCGGATCAGGAAGACGCAATCCGCCGTGCAGCTCGAAAAACTGATCTCGCAGTTCATGTTCAGCAAGGCGCAGGACACGCCTGCCCCGGCGCCCGCGTCCTCGCCGGCGCCTGCCGCCGCGCCCGCACCGGCGCCTGCCGCCGTTCCCGGAGCCAAACCATGAAGACCGTTCTCGCGCTGTCCCTTTGTGCGCTCGCCCTGACTGGCTGCGCGTCGTTCCGCAACGCCGCGCCGGGCGACCCGCTGGAGCCGGTCAACCGCGGCATCTATTCGTTCAACAGCACCTTCGATCACTATCTGTTCAAGCCGATCGCGAAGGGCTACGACGCTGCCGTGCCCAACCCGGTAAAGCGCGGCGTCAGCAACGTCTTCCAGAACGCCGCCGACGCGCAGTCGGTGGTCAGCGACGCGCTGCAGTTGAAGGGCGGCAAGCTGGGTGACGATCTGGGCCGGGTGATGCTCAACACCACTTTTGGCCTCGGCGGCATCTTCGACCTCGCCACGCCGATGGGCATCGAGCGCGGCAACGAAGACTTCGGCCAGACGCTCGGCTACTGGGGCATCGGTGCCGGGCCGTACATCGTGATCCCGTTCCTCGGGCCGTCGTCGGCGCGCGACGCGGTCGGCCGTTACGCCGATGGCCTGATCGATCCGGTGGCGCTGGTGTCATCCGTGCCGCTGCGCAATTCGTTGATGGGCGCGCGGGTGGTCGACACCCGGGTCGGCCTGTTCCCGGCGGAGGCGCTGATGAATCAGGCGGCGCTCGACCGCTACACGTTCATGCGCTCGGCCTACCTGCAACGCCGGCAGGGCCTGGTGCTGGACGGCAAGCGTCCGAAAGATGAATAGGAAGTAAATCGCAATGAAGTTCCCGAAATGGCTACTGGCGCTGCTCGCAGTGTCCTCGCTGGCGAGCGCGCAGGGCGAAACCGCGCCCGACGCGCTGGTCAAGGCAGTGGCGACCGATGTCACCAATGTGCTCAAGAACGACCCCTCGGTGCTCGGCAACGCCGGCAAACTCAAGGAACTGATCGAATCGAAGTTGTTGCCCAACTTCAACTTCGGCCACATGACGCAGCTGGCGATGGGCCGCAACTGGGCGAAAGCCTCGCCCGAGCAGCAGGCCGCGCTGACCCGCGAGTTCCAGACGCTGCTGGTGCGCACCTACTCCGGCGCGCTGGCCAACTTCCGCAACAACGCGATCGACTATCGTCCGCTGCGCATGCAGCCGGCCGAGACCGATGTCACGGTCAAGACCGTGGTCAATCAGCCCAACGGGCAGGGCATTCCGATCGACTACTCGATGGAAAAGGGCGCCGACGGCAAATGGCGCGCCTATGACGTCGTGGTGGCCGGCGTCAGTCTGGTGACCAATTACCGCGAAGAGTTCAACACCGTCGTGCGCGATCAGGGCGTGGATGCGCTGGTCAAGCAGTTGCAGGCCAAGAACAAATAGCCCGCGCCATTGCCATGCAGCTCGTCGGAGAACTCAGCTTCGCCAACGCCCACACGCTGTGGGACAGCTTTTCGGTGGATGCCAAAGGCGTCGACTGCATCGACGTGTCGGGCGTCACCCGGGTCGACTCCGCTGGTCTGGCGCTGATTCTTGCCCTCAAGCGGCGGGCGGGGCCGCAGTGCCGCGTGGTTGGCCTGACCTCCAAGCTGGCCGCGCTGGCCGCCGCCTACGACGTGGAATCCCTGTTCTGACGACAGCACCGGCGGCCGGTCTGGTGCCGCCGGATAAAATCACCGGCTGTCCAGAGAACCCGTGCCGTGACCAACGCTTCCGCCTGCGCAGCCGTCGAAGTCGTCGACGTCTGCAAGTCATTCCCGAATGTCCGCGCGCTCAACCACGTATCGTTGCGGGTCGAGCAGGGTGAGTTTTTTGCCCTGCTGGGACCAAACGGTGCCGGCAAGACCACCTTGATCAGCATCCTCGCCGGCCTCACCCGCGCCGACAGCGGACGCGCCGCGATCATGGGCTACGACACCGTCAGCCAGTATCGCGAGGCGCGCAGCAATCTTGGCGTGGTGCCGCAGGAGCTGGTGTTCGACCCGTTCTTCACCGTGCGCGAGACGCTGGCGCTGCAGGCCAGGTATTACGGCGTCGCCGGTGCCGATGCCTGGATCGACGAGATACTGCACAACCTGGATTTGACCGGCAAGGCCGGCACCAACATGCGTGCGCTCTCCGGCGGCATGAAGCGTCGCGTGCTGGTCGGGCAGGCGCTGGTGCACAAGCCGCCGGTGATCGTGCTCGACGAGCCCACGGCGGGCGTCGACGTCGAACTGCGGCAGAACCTGTGGACCTTCATCAAGCGCCTCAACGGCGAAGGCCACACCATCATCCTGACCACGCACTATCTGGAAGAAGCCGAGGCGCTGTGCAATCGCGTGGCGATGCTGAAGGGCGGCGAAATCGTCGCGCTCGATACCACGGCGAACCTGCTGCGCGGCATGTCGGGCATCACGGTGCAGGTGTCGGCCGAAGCGTTGCCGCCGACATGGCAGATGCGCGGCAGCGTGCAGGCGTCCGGTGCATGGGGCTTCACATTGTCCGGCTACGCCGAGCTGGAGAGCCTGCTGGCCGCGTTCCGCGAGGCGAATATCGCCGTGCGCGAGATGAAGCTCGGCGAAGCCGATCTTGAGCAGGCGTTCCTCAAGCTGACTTCGCGCGAGTCGAATGCGGCGGTGGCGGTATGAGCGGCGCGCTGGATCGCCAACTGCCCCCACCCCAGCCCTCCCCCGCTGGGGGAGGGAGCCCTTCGTCATTCGTCATTCGTCATTCGTCATTTTCGTTAGGTCCCGGCTTCAAGGCGCTGTTCTACAAGGAGTGCCTGCGTTTCTGGAAGGTGGCGTTCCAGACCGTCGTGGCGCCGGTGGTAACCACGCTGCTCTACCTGCTGATCTTCTCGCACGTGCTCGAATCGAACGTCAAGGTGTACGACGGCCGCGTGGCGTACACCGCGTTCCTGATTCCGGGTCTGGTGATGATGGCGGTGTTGCAGAACGCCTTTGCCAACAGTTCGTCGTCGCTGATCCAGTCGAAGATGATGCGCAGCATCCTCTTTGTGCTGTTGCCGCCAATTACTTCGTTCGAGCTGTTCTGTGCCTATGTGCTGAGCGCAATGGTGCGCGGCCTCGCGGTGGGTCTCGGCGTGTGGCTGATCACCTTTCCCTTCGTCGGCACGGCGGCCGCGGTGCCGCAACATCCACTGTGGGTGCTCGGCTTTGCGGCGGGCGGCAGCGCCATTCTCGGCACGCTCGGCCTGATCGCCGGCATCTGGTCGGAGAAGTTCGATCATCTCGCGGTGTTCCAGAACTTCATCATCATGCCGCTCACCTTCCTGAGCGGCGTCTTCTATTCGATCCACTCGCTGCCGGCGTTCTGGCAGGGGTTGTCGCACTTCAATCCGTTCTTCTACATGATCGACGGCTTCCGCTATGGCTTCTTCGGCATCGCCGACGTCAGCCCGTGGCGCAGTCTGGCCGTGGTCGTTTTCTTCGTCGTCGCGCTCTCGGCCATCGCGCTCAGGATGCTGGCGACGGGCTACAAACTTCGTCAATAGCTTTGCTGCAGGAGCGGCGTGCCGCGACCTGCCTTTGGATCAATCGTTTCACATGGTCGCGGCAAGCCGCTCCTGCAAAACAACAATGCTTACTCCCGATATCGTCAAGAACTACATCGCTGCGGGCCTGCCCTGCACCCATCTCGAAGTCGAAGGCGACGGCCAGCACTTCTTCGCCACCATCGTCAGCGACGAGTTCCGCGGCCTCAGCATGATCAAGCAGCATCAACGCGTGTACGCGGCGATGGGCGAGCGCATGAAGGCCGAGGTGCACGCCCTCTCGATGAAAACCTACACGCCGGAGAAATGGGCCGAAATGACCGCAGCGGGAGCCGTTCGTGGATAAGCTCAAGGTCACCGGCAACGGTCCGCTGCGCGGCGCCGTGCGCATCTCCGGCGCCAAGAATGCGGCGCTGCCGATTCTCTGCTCGTCGCTGCTGGTCAAGGCGCCGGTCACCTTCATCAACGTGCCGCAGCTGAACGACACGCGCACCACCGTGCGCCTGTTGAACCAGATGGGTGTCACGGCGGCGCGCACCGAGACGCATCGCGTCGAGATCGATGCCAGCACGCTGAGCAAACCGGTCGCCGAGTATGACCTGGTGAAAACCATGCGCGCTTCGGTGCTGGTGCTCGGTCCGCTGGTGGCGCGCTGGGGCGAGGCGCGGGTGTCGCTGCCCGGTGGCTGCGCGATCGGGCAGCGCCCGGTCGACCAGCATCTAAAGGGTCTGGAGGCGATGGGCGCGGAGGTGACGCTCGACGGTGGCTACATTAACGCCACCGCGCCCGGCGGCCGCCTCAAGGGCGCCCGCATCGTGATGGACATGGTCACCGTCACCGGCACCGAGAACGTGATGATGGCCGCTACGCTGGCCGACGGCATCACCGTGATCGAGAACGCCGCCCGCGAACCCGAGGTGGTCGATCTCGCCCATTGCCTGATCGCGATGGGCGCCGACATCAAGGGCGCCGGCACCGACACCATCACCATCACCGGCGTCGAGAACCTGCATGGCGCGACGTACCGCGTGATGCCCGACCGCATCGAGGCGGGCACCTTCGCCTGCGCAGTTGCGGCGGTGGGCGGCGAAGTCACGCTGCTCGATGCGCCGGTGACGGCGATGGACGCGATCTTCGACAAACTGCGCGACGCCGGCTGCAGCATCGCCGTCAACGGCAGCAACGTCACCGTCTCGCGCAAGGGGCCGCTCAAGGCGGTAAGCGTGAAGACCGCGCCGTATCCGGCCTTCCCGACCGACATGCAGGCGCAGTTGATGGCGATGAACGTGGTCGCCGAAGGCACCGCCGTGATGACCGAAAACATCTTCGAGAACCGCATGATGCATGTGTCGGAGCTGTGCCGACTGGGCGCCAGGATCGACATCACCGGCAACACCGCCGTGGTGCAGGGCGTCGAAAAACTCAAGGGCGCCAACGTGATGGCCACCGATCTGCGCGCCTCGGCCAGTCTGGTGATCGCCGGCCTCTGCGCCAGCGGCACCACCATGATCGACCGCATCTATCACCTCGACCGCGGCTACGAGCACATCGAAGACAAGCTGATCGGCCTCGGCGCCACCATCGAGCGCGTGTCGTCATGAATCTCGCCTCTGTAGGAGCGGCTTGCCGCGACCAACCATAGACAATCGCAGCGAGGGTCGCGGCAAGCCGCTCCTACAAGAAGAACGCAAGCAATATCCATGATCACCTTCGCCCTCTCCAAAGGCCGCATCCTCGACGACACCCGCCCGCTGTTGCGCACGGCGGGTATCGACGTGCTGGAAGATACGGAATCCTCGCGCAAGCTGATCCTGCCGACGCAGCGTGACGACGTGCGCGTGGTGCTGGTGCGCGCCAGTGACGTGCCCACCTACGTGCAGCAGGGCGGCGCCGACATCGGCATCTCCGGCAAGGACGTGCTGATGGAGCAGGACACGGCCGGCCTCTACGAGCCGCTCGACCTCAACATCGCCAAATGCCGCCTGATGGTCGCTGTGAAGGACGAGACCGATTACGACGCGCTGGTGCAGCGCGGCCGCCGCCTGCGGGTGGCGACCAAATACATCACCACGGCGCGCGCCCACTTCGCCAAGAAAGGCGTGCACGTCGATCTGATCAAACTCTACGGCTCGATGGAGCTTGCGCCGCTGGTCGGCATGGCCGACGCCATCGTCGACGTCGTCAGCAGCGGCGCCACGCTGAAAGCCAACCACCTCAAGGCCGTCGAGAAAATCGCCGACATCTCCGCCCGCCTGATCGTCAACCAGGCCGCGCTCAAGACCAAGCGCGATGCGCTGATGCCGATTGTGGAGAGCTTCGCGAAATCGGTGCAAGCACGGGCTTAGCGCGACGGTCCCGCTCAGACTCTGGGAGTTGCAATGCCGGTCATCTTTCGCTACAAAGGCTTCCGTTTCTTCTTCTATTCGAACGAAGGTAATCCGCGCGAGCCGATGCATGTGCACGTGATCGGCCAGGGTGGTGAAGCGAAATTCTGGGTGAACCCGACAGTAGGACTTGCAACCAGTGATGGGCTCAACCCGAAGACACTACGCGAGCTGGAGCAGGTGGTGGCGGACAACATCGAGTTGATCAAGGAGAGATGGAATGGCTATTTCGGCGCTTAGCCTGACGTTCGATGACGACACGTTTTCTGTCGAACTGTCCGATGGCCGCAGTTTGCGCGTACCACTCGTCTGGTTCCCGCGTCTGCTACACGCGACGCCACAGCAGCGTGCGGAATATGCGCTGAGCAGTCGGGGCATTCACTGGGAATCGATTGATGAAGACATCTCGGTTGAGGGGCTGCTAGCGGGTCGTGGTGACCTGACCCGGCCATTGGCAGCGGCCGCCTGATGCGGCACTGGCCGGGGCCTATTGGCTAGAACGCCCCAACGCCGAGTGCCTACCACGTGTGCGTCGCCGCGCAATACATCCGCACACCGCGCGCGCTCACTTCACCGCTACGGGCGTGCATGTGGATCTGATCAAGCTGTATGGCTCGATGGAACTCGCTCCGCTGGTCGGCATGGCCGACGCCATCGTCGACGTCGTCAGCAGCGGTGCCACGCTGAAAGCCAACAACCTCAAAGCGGTAGAAAAAATTGCCGACATATCGGCCCGCCTGATCGTCAACCAGGCCGCACTCAAGACCAAGCGCGACGCGTTGATGCCGATTGTGGAGAGCTTCGCGAAATCCGTGGAGGAGCGTGGCTAGCGGTCGCGAGTGATGGCTGGTGCATTGCTTAGGTTTCAACAACGCCAAGCCGCGCATACCTTCCAATGCTCCCGGTCAGTGAAGAGATCGCGCGCGGTGGGTACCTTCTGTGATTTCGGAAACTTGGTGACTAAGCCCGCTTCGGTTCTCGTCTCATCTGATGACGGCACTGACCGGCGCAAGTCATACGACAATATTTCCGTAGCGTCTCGTGTAGCCTCGCTTAGCGAGTGAGGTGCCAAGGTGGCTAAGGCATCAGCGATTGCAAGTATGCGGCAACGTCGATTGCGGCAACACGCTTCGCCCCTTGGCCCAAAGCTCCATCGACCAGTGCATTGCCACGGAAACCGAGCAAGTACCGGAGTAACAGCAGGCCATCGGTGTTCGGATCTGCGCGCCCGTCTAGATCGATGTCTAATAACGGCGTCATGACAATCAGGCGATCTTCAATTGCAGTGGGGTCGGTTCGTTGTGCGGCTACACCGGTGACGCCTTGCGTGAGTGCGCTGTCGTGAATGCGTGTCATGAATCGCCGTACGATCTGTCCATCTGTCGCGGCATCCACCGTACCGTTTGCATCGATATCGAGTTTCAACGGAAGATCTGCCTTCAGCGCATAGTAGGCCTTCACAACAAGCGATCCCGTGGCTGGCATCGTCACGTTGCACGTGTCGACAGTTCCTGAACAAGCCCCCTGCCACCCGACAAGCGCAATGTTGGCCGAAGAAGCGGTAGCTCCCGACAGCGTCATCGCCGTTCCAGGGGGGGGCGCGGGGTCGCAATTTGAACCAAGCGGGCTGACTGCCTCGCCGCAACTAACGGATAGGCCCTGCATTGGGGAAAATCCCACCGTTCCGACCGCGGTGCCGTAGCGCTCGATTCGGAGTCGGTTGCCCACAGGTCGCCGATACGTGTTGGTTGCTGCTTTGTACTCCGTATCGCCTGCGTAGACGAGCGAATACTGTTTCTCGCCGGGGCTCGCCGTTGTGAGCTTGCAGCTTTGCGGCCCCGCCACGGCAGGTACGCTACAGGAGACTTCGCCGTCACTCAAACTTAGGCTGCCCGTTGGCGCAATTGTCGGAGCCGGTGCGCCAGCGCCGATGCCAAAACGGACAGCGTATCTTTCGCCGGACTCCGGCGAAAATGGGTCACGCCCGTCGCCTCCAACAATTCCAAGTGTTGGGGACGATTTGTCGACCACATAGGCCTTCGAATGTGGGGCAGGATAATAGAAAGTGCCCAGCGTGCTGTAGGATCGGACGCTTGAGTACCCCCCGGCGACAAGAATTCGTCCATCCGGCAAAGGGGTCATTGTCTGACCCGCGACAGGCGGCGACGGTAGGGCAAACACACTTGGCTGCGAAGTGAGCATGCGCACGCCGTCGTCGAATACCGGCGGAGGTGAATTGTTGCCGAGCGAGTACGGGGAATAGGTCGCACGGCCCCAAACGATAAGCGAGTTCTGATTGAAGAAAGCTGCTGCATAGTCCGTGTTGGTTTTTGCTGGCAGCGCACTTTGTGCCCAACTGTCCGTACTCGGCGTGTAAACGGGCTCAAAGGTCTCGGTCGCCGATGTCCCGCCCGCCACCAAGATTTGTCCGGACGGCAATAGAACCGCTATTTTCGGCGATCTTGACGACGGCAATGGTGTGCAGGCAGTCGACAAATAGGTGGTTGTGTCCAGTTGCAAGCATGTGGTGGTTGCGTTTCCTGCGACATTGATCCCGCCTAGTAGGACGAGCCGCCCGTTGGCGAGCAGGGTCGCCGTGTGACCCGAAAGTGCATTCGGAAGCGCACCCACAACCGACCACTGCCCGTTAGCAGCACTAAAACGCTCAATACTATTGACTGGCAAACCTTCTTGCTCGCCCGTATTCGGGTTCAAGCTGAATGTTTCGCCACCAATGACGAGCAAGTCGCCACTCGCGAGTCTGGTCGCAGTGTGAAACGCCCGGTTTGACGCGAGCGCGCCCGCGGCGCTCCATTGCGAAGTGACGGGGTCAAATTGCTCGACACGTGATACGCCATGATCGATGGAGTAGCCACCGATTGAATTCATTAGGCTTCGTCGAACGAATCCTCCAACGACCAAGACGCGTCCATCCAGCAGTTTCGTCGCGGTGTGCTTTTCGCTACCCTGAGCCATTGATGTAGCCAGCGACCAAGTATTCGAGGACGGAGAGAACACCTCGCTCCGCCCACTCGTCGCAATCACCAATACTCGACTATCGTCGAGCAGTGTGGCCGAGTGATCCATTGTCGGCTGGGAGAGTGAACCGACCTCTGTGATTGACTGCGCGTACGAGAGCGACGCGATACTTGCGCACGTCCAAGCAAGCAAAGAGGCGCTTGTAAAAAAGGTGCTTGTAAGTTTTGACACTCTGCATTTCCCTGTCTATCGATGCTCCGCCACTAGTCACTGCGCCCGATTACCGGCGAGTACTTATTAAGAGGTTAATGAAATATCACCTAGCCGCAATTCGTGGTGAGCATTTCGAACCACTCTCGCTTTCGGCGTGCGCTATTAACTGAGTAATGCGCAAACTGGCCAGCGTTCCCACTTTTGCAATATAGCAATGGCTGCGCCTCTCAGCGCAATAGTTTTTGCAGGTTGGCACCCGTGCCTATCGTGGCGCATGCGGCAGGATTGGTTGTTGTGCTGCTGTTTGGTGGGCATGCGGTGTCCACCTTGCGACTAGACTCCGGACAACACCGCATCCATCGCTGCCACCAGCGCCCGCGCCTGCGCGGCGACGTTTTCGACGGGGCGGCGAAGTAGCTTGGCTGGTAGCGGCGCCGCGTAGTGCGCGAGCGCGTGCAGTCGCTGGCCTTTGACGGTGATCACGGGGCACAGCGCGGCGGGCACGTTGCCGGCAAAGTTGATCGCTGCGAGGGGGATAGTCATGCGGGTGGCCAGGGGGTCGAGCAACTCGCTCTGAATCGCCACGACATACGGGATGCCGCCGGTCGCACTGCTGCTCGGGTTGGGGAATACGTCGTACTGCGCCACCGGGCGATCACCACGGGCGAAGATCGGCGCCGGGAATGCCTTGCGCTTCGACGCGGGCATTTTGCGCGGCGATCCAGTCGGCGAATTCGGCTTCGAAAGCTCGTTTGCGTGCCGCGCGGCCAGCCTTGTCCTGCGTTTCCTGCAGCGCGCGGTAGTGCTCGACGGAGAGGATGACGGTGTCAAGCTGGCCGGCCTTTTCGACGAACACCGGTTCGCGCTTCGCCTGCGCGCAGAGGGCGCCAAAACGGTTCTTGGCTTCGGTGGCGGTGACGCGCATGTGGACTCCCTGAATCGTTGGCTATTTTAGCCATTCATCGGCACGCAGAGGCCGTCCGCCCACGTGAACGACAGTCAACGCCGTCGCGGCTTGGCGCTGCACCGTAAAATTCAATTGGACGTTGCTCGGTGCTGTCGCGCTGCTTTTCCGCCGTTTTGAAACGGCAGCAGCGATCAGCTTTTCGTGCCGAACGGCGTCTGATGGCGGGTTAGATGCCAATTTTTCGGAAAGTCGATAAATCGCCGAATCGCCGCCCGCGCGCTTGTCAGATGTCGCTTTCAGCATAAAGCCGTTAACCGCTGCCCCGATGAAACACCTCGATTCCACCGCCCCCGACTTCCTCGCCTCGCTGGATGCGCTGACGCATCATGCCGGCGCGCTGGACGAGGGTGTGGATCGGGCTGTGGCGGACATCCTCGCCGATGTGCGGGCGCGGGGCGACGCAGCGGTGCTGGCGTACACGCAGAAGTTCGATCGCCTGTCCGCCGCGCAGGCGCCTTCGATGGCGGCGCTGGAGCTGTCGAAAGACGAAATGAAAGCGGCGTTCGACGCGCTGGACGCCGACCTGAAAGCCGCGCTGACGCTAGCGCGCGACCGCATCGAGGCTTATCACCGCCACCAGATCGCCGAGAGCTGGCGCTACACCGAGGCCGATGGCACGCAACTGGGCGTCAAGATCACGCCGCTGGACCGCGTCGGCCTCTACGTGCCCGGCGGCAAGGCGGCGTATCCCTCGTCGCTGCTGATGAACGCGGTGCCGGCCCGAGTGGCGGGCGTGCGCGAGATCGTCATGGTGGTGCCGACGCCCGATGGCGTGAAGAATGCGACGGTGCTCGCCGCCGCGCATCTGGCCGGCGTCGATCGCGCGTTCACCATCGGCGGCGCCCAGGCCGTGGGCGCGCTGGCGTTCGGCACCGCTACAGTGCCTGCGGTGGACAAAGTCGTCGGCCCCGGCAACGCATATGTCGCCGCGGCGAAGCGCCGCGTGTTCGGGATCGTCGGCATCGACATGATCGCCGGGCCGTCGGAAATCCTGGTCATCGCCGACGACAACGCGAACCCGGACTGGGTCGCGATGGATCTGTTCTCGCAGGCCGAGCATGACGAAGTGGCGCAGTCGATTTTGCTGACGCCAAGCGACGCGCTGATCGCGGCCGTGCAGGCGAGCATCGCGAAACTGCTGCCGACGATGCCGCGCCGCGACATCATCGCCGCCTCGCTTGCCGGACGCGGCGCCATCGTGAAAACGCGTTCGCTGGAAGAGGCTTGCGAAATCGGCAACCGCATCGCGCCGGAGCATCTGGAGCTCGCGGTGGCCGACCCGGAGGCACTGCTGCCGCACTTGCGCCACGCCGGGGCGATCTTCATGGGTTACGGCAGCAGCGAATCGCTGGGCGACTACGTGGCGGGCACCAATCACGTGTTGCCGACCTCGCGTTCGGCGCGCTTCTCGTCGCCGCTCGGCGTGTATGACTTCCAGAAACGCACCAGCATCATCTACGCCTCGCCCGCAGGCGCGGCGACGCTCGGCAAAGCCGCAGCCACGCTCGCTTACGCCGAGGGGTTGCCGGCGCATGCGCGGGCGGCGGAGCTGCGATTGACGTGAACGTTTTCCCCCTCTCCCCTCGTGGGAGAGGGTTGGGGAGAGGGGGCCATGGCTTGGAGCGCCACCTTTTTTCCTCTCTCCACCTTACCCCTCACCCTAGCCCTCTCCCACAAGGGGAGAAGGGACGAGAGCCGAAATGAATCGATCCGACTTCATCGCCAAAACCATCCGCCCCGAAGTGCAGGCCGTCAAGGCCTATCCCGTCACGCCGCCGTGGACGGGCATCAAGATCGAGCTGATGGAGGACAACCACCTCGATGCTGCCAACAACACGGCGACCTCGCGTGCGATGCGCGACGCCATTGCGCGTGCGGTAGCGGGCGCCGCGTTCAACCGCTACCCCGATCCGGCGGCGCCGGTACTGAAAGCCAAGCTGCGCGAGAAGCTGGGTATCGCCCCCGAGCACGGCATCCTGATCGGCTCCGGCTCCGACGAGGTGATTGCCATGGTGTCGCAGGCGCTGATTGCCGGCGGCGGCACCGTGCTTTCGCTGGAGCCCTCGTTCGCCGTGTTCAGAAACGCCGCGCTGGCCTGCGCCGGCCGCTATGTGGGCGTGTCGCTGAACGCCGATTTCTCGCTCGATCTCGACGCCACGCTGGCCGCGATCGAACGCGAGGAACCCAAACTGATCTGGGTGGTGTACCCGAACAATCCCACCGGCAACAGCTATAGCGATGCGCAGATCGAGGCCATCGTGCGCGCGGCGCCCGGCCTGGTCGTGATCGACGAGGCCTACGAACCGTTCGCCGGCCGCACCTGGGCGACGCGGCTCAACGATTTTCCGAACGTGCTGGTGATGCGCACGCTGTCGAAGATCGGTCTCGCCGGCGTGCGCCTCGGCTATCTGTTCGGCGCACCGGAGTGGATCAACGAGATCGACAAGGTGCGCGGGCCGTTCAACGTCGGCGTGCTGCAACAGGTGGCCGCGACCGTGATGCTCGATCACTACGACGAGCTGAAGCGCCACGCGGCGCTGATGGTCGCCGAACGCGAGCGCCTGTTCGCCGAATTGCAGAAACTGCCCGGCGTGACGCCGTTCCCGTCGAAGGCGAACTTCGTGCTGACGCGCTTTGCCAACGCAGCGGCCGTGTTCGACGGGTTGAAGGCGCGCGGCATCCTCGTGCGCAATCTCTCGGCCATGCATCCGCTGATGGCGAATACGTTGCGCATTTCGGTCGGCACGTCGGCGGAGATGGATGCGTTTCTCAACGCCTTGAAGGAAATCTGTTCTTAAGTCCCCTCCCCCAGCGGGGGAGGGTTAGGGTGGGGGAACGTCGCAAACCGAATCGCTTCTAAAGCCACCAACCCCCATCCCAACCTTCCCCCTCCGGGGGAAGGAGCCAGGCCGCTTGCAGGCGGTTGACTTCCGCTGATCCGCCGTTCGCCCCCCTCCGGGCGAAGGAGCACTCCTACAATACTGCCATGAACGCAATCGCCGCCCGCGCCGCCACTGTCGAGCGCAACACCAAGGAAACGCAGATCACTGTCGCCATCAATCTCGATGGCAGCGGCCGCGCCGATCTGCAAACCGGTGTGCCTTTTCTCGATCACATGCTTGACCAGCTTGCGCGGCACGGCATGATGGACGTGACGGTGCACGCCAGGGGCGACCTGCACATCGACGCCCACCACACGGTGGAAGATATCGGCATCACGCTCGGGCAGGCGTTCAAACAAGCCGTGGGCGACAAGGCCGGCATCAATCGCTACGGCCATTCCTACGTGCCGCTCGATGAGGCGCTGTCGCGGGTCGTGGTCGATCTCTCGGGCCGGCCGGGGCTGGAATTTCAGGTGCCGTTCACCCGCGCCATGATCGGCACCTTCGACGTCGACCTCACGCGCGAATTCTTTCAGGGCTTCGTCAACCACGCACTGGTCACGCTGCACATCGACAACCTGCGCGGCGACAACGCGCATCATCAGTGCGAAACCGTGTTCAAGGCTTTTGCCCGCGCGCTGCGCATCGCCTGCGAGCGCGATGCACGCGCAGCGGGCGTGGTGGTGTCGACAAAGGGCGTTTTGTAGCGATGCAAACCATCGCCATCGTCGACTACGGCATGGGCAATCTGCGCTCGGTGGCCAAGGCGTTCGCGCACGTGGCGCCCGACCAGCGCGTGATGATCACCAACAACGCCGAAGAAATCGCGGCGGCCGATCGCGTGGTGCTGCCTGGTCAGGCGGCGATGCCCGAGAGCATGGCCGCGCTCAATGCGTCGGGCTTGCGCGATGTGCTGTGGACGGCCTCGAAAGATCGCCCGTTCTTCGGCGTCTGTCTCGGTCTGCAGATGCTTTTCGAGACGACGGAGGAGGGCGACGTCCCGGCGCTCGGCTACCTGCCCGGTCGCTCGGTGCGTTTTCCGCGCCAGCATCGCGATCACGACGGCAGCGCGCTCAAGGTGCCGCACATGGGCTGGAATCAGGTGTCCTTTCCGGCGCACGCGCGCATGCACCCTTGTTGGGCCGGCGTGGCAGACGGCAGCGCGTTTTATTTCGCGCACAGCTACTTCGCGGTGCCGGCGCAGAACACGCTGGTCGCCGCAACCGCGAACTACCCCGATCCGGTTTGCGTTGCCGCAGCACGGGCCAACATTTTTGCGGTACAGTTCCACCCTGAAAAGAGCGCCGACGCCGGTCTGCGCGTACTCAAGAATTTTTCAACATGGAACGGAACCGTCTAACGACAGCCTGGTAGCCTGACCTCCGGTCCGTTCCCTTCGCGCTTCGTCGCCATTCCCTCTCGAACCTTCCCATGCTTGTCATTCCTGCGATTGATCTCAAAGACGGTCATTGCGTTCGCCTGCGTCAGGGCGACATGGATAACGTCACCGTGTTTTCCGAAGACCCGGCGCAAATGGCGCGGCATTGGGTCGATCAGGGCGCCACGCGCCTGCATCTGGTCGACTTGAACGGCGCCTTCGCCGGCAAACCGGTCAACGAGGGCGCGATCAAGGCGATCCTTGCCGAGGTGGGCGAAGACATCGACGTGCAGCTGGGTGGCGGCATCCGCGATCTCGACACCATCGAACGCTATCTCGATGACGGCATCAACTACGTCATCATCGGCACCGCCGCCGTGAAGAACCCGGGCTTTCTGCACGACGCCTGCAACGCCTTCCCCGGCGCCGTGATCGTGGGCCTCGATGCCAAGGACGGCAAGGTCGCCACCGATGGCTGGAGCAAGCTCACCGGCCATGACGCGCTCGACCTCGGCAAGCGTTTCGAGGACTACGGCATCGAAGGCATCATCTACACCGACATCGGCCGCGACGGCATGGGCACCGGCATCAACATCGAGGCGACGGTTCGCCTTGCGCAGCCGCTACGCGTGCCGGTGTATGCCTCGGGCGGCATCCACAACGTCGAGCACATCAAGCTGCTCAAACCACACGAAGCCGACGGCATCGCTGGCGTGGTGTGTGGGCGTGCGCTGTACGAAGGTACGCTCGATTTCAAGGCGGCGGTGGCGGCGCTGAAGTGAGTGTCGTAGGGTGGGCACCCCGTGCCCACGCGCCACTTGCCCGGAAGACGCGCGGGCACCCATGCCACCCGACAAAACTACATGAAGTGTTGAACGTGATCACCAGCACCCTTTCGTCATTCGTCATTGGTCATTCGTCCTCGCACGCGGAGCGCGCGTAATGCTCTGCAAACGAATCATCCCCTGCCTCGACATCAAGGACGGTCGCGTCGTCAAGGGCGTGAACTTTGTCGGGCTGCGCGACGCCGGTGACCCGGTTGAGGTGGCCAGGCGTTACAACGATCAGGGCGCGGACGAGCTTTGCTTTCTCGACATCACGGCCAGCGTCGAAGCACGCGGCTTGCTCTACGACCTGATCGAGCGCGTGGCATCGCAGGTGTTCATTCCGCTCACCGTAGGCGGCGGCGTGAAGACGGCGGAAGACCTGCGGCCTTTGCTCAATGCGGGCGCCGACAAGGTCAGCATCAATACGGCGGGTGTCAACAACCCGCAGATCTTCAACGACGCCAGCCACTTCTACGGCGCGCAGTGCGTGGTCGCGGCGATCGACGCCAAGCAGCGCGCCGACGGCAGCGGCTGGGAAGTCTTCGTGCACGGCGGGCGCACGCCGACCGGCAAGGACGCGGTCGCCTGGGCGCGCGAGCTCGCCGAGCGCGGCGCTGGCGAAATCCTGCTCACCAGCATGGATCGCGACGGCGCCAAAATCGGCTTCGACCTCGAACTCACGCGCGCCATCGCCGACGCGGTGAGCATCCCGGTGATCGCCTCCGGTGGCGTCGGCAATTTGCAGCATCTGGTCGACGGCGTCATCAAGGGCGGTGCCGACGCCGTGCTCGCGGCGAGCATCTTTCACTACGGCGAACACACCGTCGGCGAGGCGAAAGCGATGATGCGCGCGGCGGGGATTCGGGTGCGCACCTGACGGGCTATCAGCTTTTTGTCACGATGCCCATTGGTAAAGGGCTCGCGGCATAAAAAACCATAAAGTCGACTCCCGATTGGCAGCGTGACTCAGGAAGCCCTGTGGGTGAGGCGCGGTCCGGCTCCTCCCCCGCTTGCCGGGGGAGGTTGGGAGGGGGTAAGCCCCCTCGCCGGAGAGTCCACGCGAAAGTGACCGCCGCCTTCATACCTCACTCCAACCTTCCCCGGCGAGCGGGGAGGGAGTTGCGTGTTCGCCTCAGCGATTGATCAGCAGCGCCGCGACGAATATCCCGATCATCATGAACACCAGCACCAGTTTGACGATAGTGCCGACGATGAGGCCGAGCCAGGTGGCCAGGCCCACCTTCGCCGCCTGTTTGGTGTTTTTCTGCGCGATGTATTCGCCGATCACGGCGCCGATGAAGGGCATGAACAGCACGCCCACCAGCCCCATGAAGATGCCGGCGACGGTGCCCAGCGCGGCGCCGACGATCGCCAGCTTGCTGGCACCGGCCTTTTTCGCGCCCATCACGGTGGCGAGATAGTCGGTCACCCAGGCCACAATGGCCAGCACGACGACGATTGCCACCACCCAGCCCTTGACGCGGGTGAAATCGTCCAGCCAGGCGCCCAGCACGATGCCGGCCAGCACCAGCGCCGTCCCCGGCAAGGCCGGCAGCACGCTGCCGGCGACGCCGACGACGATCAGCAAAACGACTGCGACCCAGCCGAGCGTTATGGCGTCCATTGCGCACCTGTCTCCATAAGTTAGTGAGCCAGCCAGTGTATGCAACGGCGCCGGCCGCCGCCGCCACAGCGAGATTTTGATCTGGAATAAAGGTCAACCGCCCCAAGTTTGGAAAATCCTCTGTTCCCCGCACCCGATTCCGATGAATGCCATGTCCTCCGACCCGACCACCCTGTTTTCGCCCGTTCGCATCGGCGCCATCGACGCCGCCAACCGCATCTTCATGGCGCCGCTCACCCGTTGCCGCGCTACGCCGGGCAGCGATGCGCCGAACGCGCTGATCGCCGAGTACTACGCGCAGCGCGCCGGCGCCGGGCTGATCGTCACCGAGGGCACCCAGATCCTGCCGTCGGGCAAGGGCTATATGGGCACGCCGGGAATCTACAGCCCCGAGCAGGAAGCCGGCTGGAAGCTGGTCACCGACGCCGTGCACGCCAGGGGCGGCAAGATCGTCGCCCAGCTCTGGCACGTCGGCGCCATCTCGCACCCCGACATGCAGCCCGGCGGCGCGCTGCCGGTGACGGCCAGCGACGGCTTCAACCCCGGCGGCACCACCTACACGCAAAACGGCAAGGTCGAGCGCGTCGCTGCGCGCGGCATGAGCGTGGCCGAAGTGAAGGAGATGGTCGCCGCCTTCAAGCACGCCGCCGAAGTGGCGAAACGCGCCGGCTTCGACGGGGCGGAAATCCACGGCGCCAACGGCTATCTGGTCGAGCAGTTCATCCGCGACAGCGCCAACCACCGCAGCGACGAATACGGCGGCAGCATCCAGAATCGCATCCGCTTCGCGCTGGAGGTGGTGGACGCCGTGTCCGCCGTGTTCGGCGCCGGCCGCACCGGCATCCGACTGTCGCCGGTCTCGCTCGCCAACAACGCCAAACCGGACAGCAACGCGCAGGCCACCTACGGCGCGCTGGTCGAGGCGCTGGCTGCGCGCAAGATCGCTTTCGTTCACTTCGTCGAGGGCAACACCGGCGGCGCCCGCGACTTGACCGGCTTCGACTTCACCTGGGCGAAAAAGACGCTCACCGCCGCCGGCGTCACCTACATCGCCAACAACAAGTACGACCGCATCCTCGCCATGCACACGATGGCGCACGGCGCGGCTGACGCCATTGCCTTCGGCGTGCCCTTCCTCGCCAACCCCGACCTGCCCGAGCGCCTGCGCCGCGACGCCCCGCTCAACCCGCCGCGCCCGGCGCTGTTCTACGCTCCCGGCGCCGAGGGCTACACCGACTACCCGGCGCTGTAGCCGCGTTGCGCACGCCGTTCGGGCTGAGCCCGTCGAAGCATCGTAGCCCGCCAGCAACGCTTCGACAAGCGCAGCGCGAACGGCAACGGGTGGGCAGTATGGGGTCAAGCGTTCATCGCGCCACGGTGCCCCCCCGGTTCCGTGTTGCCGCATCAGGGTGACGAAAATGACGCACCGCCGCCCGTTACCCAGCCCTTGACCCCGCTATTCGTCGCGAGCAGCATTGAGATTGGCCGCATCGGCCCGCACATTTGCCTGCGCACACTGTTGTGCGCGTGACGGGCGGAGGCCATCGATGAATTCCTTGTTCAACACCAAAGCGGCGGCACTGGCGGTGGGCGCCGCGCTGCTGGCGCTGGCCGGCTGCGACCAGGCGACGCCGCCGCGCGCAATGCCCGGCACGCCACCGGCTGCCGTGGCGCAGTCTTCGGCCACCGGTGCCACCGCGCAGGCGCCGACCATGCAGACCGGCGCCGAGGCGATCAAGGCCTGCATGGCCAACGGTCTCTCGGAAACCACCTGCGCACAGGTCTATCACGACATGATGGCCGGCCGTCCGCCGCAGGGCGCGGCGACCTTTGCCGAATGCGAGGCGAAGTACGGCGTCGGCCAGTGCGGCAGCAACCCGGTGCCCACCGCGAGCGGCACCGGCAGCGTGTTCCTGCCGCTGGTCGCCGGCGCGGCGCTCGGCGCGCTGGGCGGCTATCTGCTGTCGAAGAATCTGGCCCCGAAGGGCGCCTATGTGCCGCCGACCGACTGGCTGAAGAACCGGCCGAGCATCAGCGCGCCGCAGAACCCGGTGGCGGGCGGCGCAGCGGGGGCAATGGCCGGCGGCGCCAAGAGCGCCAGCGCCTACGCGCAAACGCCGGGCAGCTACAACACCGGCGCCGCCAAAGTGGCGGGTGTGGACAGCAAGACGGCGCAGTTCGGCGCGCCCGGTGCGGCGAAGAGTGGCGTGGCGCCGCCACCGGTGTCGCAGCCGGGCAGCGGCTACAGCCCGCAAGCGCCGGCCGCCAACGCGCCGCGTTACGGCTCGGGCAACTACACCTACAGGGCACCGCAGTCGTCGCGGCCGGGGGCGCGCAATCTTGGGCGGCGGCGCTAGTTGCGGCTGCGGTCTCCGCCGCGGGGCGTAGCCCGGATGCTCGCATCCGGGTTGGGGCAACGATTCCCGGCTGCGAGCAGCCGGGCTACCCCACGCTCAGATAACCGCCATCCACCGGCACCAGCGTGCCGGTCATGTAGCGTGCCGCATCGGAGCAGAGGAACAGGATCGGGTCGGCAATCTCCGCCGTCTCGGCCCAGCGGCCCATCGGGATGCGGCTCATGATCTGCGTGTTTCGCTCCGGGTTCTCGCGGGCGCCGCGCGACAGCTCGGTGATCACCCAGCCCGGCGCCACGCCGTTGACGCGGATGCCATCGGCAGCATAAGCCGCGCCCAGCGACATCACCAGATTCTTCACGGCGCCCTTCGACGCCGAATACGCCGGCTGCACCGGCCCGCCAAAGAAGCTCATCACCGAGCCGATGAACACGATGGCGCCCTTCGACTGCGCGAGCAGCGGGCGCGCCGCCGTCGCGACGCGCATGCCGCCGTTGAGATTGACGTCGATCACCTCGGCGAACGCTGCCGGCTCGTGCTCGGCCGCGCGGCGGATGATGCCGGCCGAATTCACCACGTAGTCGAGCCGCGGCAGGTTACCGATCAGGCGCCGCACCGCCGCGTCGTCGCGCACGTCCAGCGCCTCGATGCTGATGCCGGCAAACGCCGGGTTCACCCGCGCCGCCATCAGTTCCTGCTCGGTCACGCCGCAGGCGATCACACTCGCCCCCGCGCGCTTGAACGCAAGCGACGTTGCCGCGCCAATGCCGGACACGCCACCGGTGACCAGCGCAACCTTGCCGGAGAAATCGAAAGTAGTATTCATGACGTGAATGTAGCCCGGATGCCCGCGTCCCGGCTACGGCGCTAGTTGTCGGGGTCGAGCGCGTAGGCGAGGCTGGCAATGGCGCCGCCCGTCAGCGCGGCGATGGCGCTGCAAAGCATGCCCTGCACGTTGGTCAGAAAGTAGACGCGGAAGAAAAAGCCCAAGCCGCCGAGCAGCAACGGGAACCCCAGCGCGTAACCAAGGATCACCAGCACCCGCCGCCAGGCCGGCACGCCGCGATCCTTCATCTGCCGCCAGAACGAACGCGACCGAAACGTCACGTCGTGATAGCAGGACGCGCAGATCGCCGCGTTAGCCGCATTGACCGTATCGCACCGCGGGCACCGCCAGTCGTAGTCGGGGGCTTTGAGCATGCGGGGAGGTTACGGCGCCGCCGCAGTCAGTGGTAGTCCGGTGCGACGGGACGGAGGTGATGCGGAATAGAGCGCGCTCGTAGCACATGCGTCGGAACTGCAAGCGTTCCGACTTACAGCACCCGTGCGTCAATCGCGAAGCGATCAAGAATTGGTTCGATGGGGTCCCCATGGATTCGCCCCGAGGAGCGGAGCAACGCGCGGTCGTAGACCTGCACCATGAGCCCACTGGTTGCGCGTTAGCGCAACTTTCGGGCGATTTGTGCGGGTCCCGCGCGTTGCGAGCACCGCAGGAATCAGGCGAATCCCTGGGGTCGCCTTCTTTTGGTCACTTTTCTTGGCGAAGCAAGAAAAGTGACTGGCCTCGCGCGGCCACAAAGCGCGCTGGTGGCAAAGAGCGCAGTCGGCCGCAACCGAACCCCATCCCCGCCCTGACTCTCCCCTTGAAGGGGAGGGAAGGGGCGCTATTTCAGCGCCTTGAACCGCACCCGATGCGGCTTGGCGGCTTCTTCGCCCAGGCGCTGGATCTTGTTGTTCTCGTACTCGCGGTAGTTGCCTTCGTAGAAGAACCACTTGCTGTCGTTTTCGGCGGCGAGGATGTGGGTGCAGATGCGGTCGAGGAACCAGCGATCGTGGCTGATGATGACCGCCGTGCCGGCGAATTCGCCGAGCGCGTCTTCGAGTGCGCGCAGCGTTTCGACGTCGAGGTCGTTCGACGGTTCGTCGAGCAGCAGCACGTTGCCGCCCTTGAGCAGCGTCTTCGCCAGATGCAGGCGGCCGCGTTCGCCGCCGGAGAGGTTGCCGACGATCTTTTGCTGGTCCGGCCCCTTGAAGTTGAAGCGGCCGATGTAGGCGCGGCTTTGCATCTCGAAGCGGCCGACCTGCAGGATGTCGGCGCCGCCGGACACGTCCTCCCACACCGTTTTGTCGTTCTGCAGGTTCTGCCGCGACTGGTCGACGAAGGCCATCTGCACCGTGTGGCCGATGACGACCTCGCCGCTGTCGGGCTTCTCGACGCCGGTGATCAGCTTGAACAGCGTCGATTTACCGGCACCGTTGGGACCGATGACGCCGACGATGGCGCCGGGCGGGATGCGGAACGAGAGATCATCGATCAGCACGCGGTCGCCATAGCTCTTGGTGACGTTCTTGAACTCGATAACCTCGTTGCCCAGCCGCTCGGCGACCGGGATGAAGATTTCGTTGGTCTCGTTGCGCGCCTGGTATTCGTGGCTGGAGAGTTCGTCGAAGCGCGTGAGGCGGGCCTTGCTCTTGGCTTGCCGGCCCTTCGGGTTTTGGCGCACCCATTCCAGCTCTTTCTTGAGCGCTTTCTGGCGGGCGGACTCCTGCGATTCTTCCTGCTTCAGGCGGGCCGATTTCTGGTCGAGCCATTCGCTGTAGTTGCCCTTCCACGGGATGCCGTGTCCGCGGTCGAGTTCGAGGATCCATTCGGCGGCGTTGTCGAGGAAGTAGCGGTCATGGGTGACGGCCACCACGGTGCCCGGATAGCGGGCGAGGAATTGCTCCAGCCAGTCCACGCTTTCGGCATCGAGGTGGTTGGTCGGTTCGTCGAGCAAAAGCATGTCCGGCTTCGACAGCAGCAGGCGGCAGAGCGCCACGCGGCGCTTTTCACCGCCGGACAGCAGACCCACCTTGGCGTCCCACGGCGGCAGGCGCAGCGCGTCGGCGGCGACTTCGAGCTGCTGCTCGGTGTTGTGGCCGTCGCCGGCGGCGATGATCGCCTCCAGCTCGGCCTGCTCCTTGGCCAGCGCGTCGAAATCGGCATCCGGCTCGGCGTAGGCGGCATAGACCTCGTCGAGACGCTTTTGCGCGCTGGTGACGCTGCCGAGGCCTTCCTCGACGATTTCGCGCACCGTCTTGTTCGGGTCAACCTCGGGCTCCTGTGGCAGATAGCCGACCTTGATGCCGGGCTGCGGGCGCGCTTCGCCGGTGAAATCCTTGTCGACGCCCGCCATGATGCGCAGCACGGTGGATTTGCCGGCGCCGTTGAGGCCGAGCAGACCGATCTTGGCGCCCGGAAAGAACGACAGCGAAATGTCCTTGATGATCTGGCGTTTCGGCGGAACAAGCTTGCTCACGCCATTCATGGTGTAGATGTATTGCATAGATCCGATCAGCGGTTCGAATTTGTCATTCCCGCCCTTCGACGGGCTCAGGGTAAACCGACCGGTGGTCGGGCGGGAATCCAGACCCAGCACTTTGATCGAAGTAGAGACGATCGTGAATTGCGCCAGGCTTGCGCACGGTCTGGGTCCCCGCCTCCGCGGGGACGACAGGTCACATGAGCTTTGCCCGTATTATCTCAGGCCCTCCATTCCCCGTGCCTGCAAGCCATGCGCAGCTTCCGCTATCAGCTCGTCAACGTGTTCGTCGAATCCGGCGCCGCCACCTTCGGCGGCAATCCGCTCTGCGTGTTCGAGAACGCGCACGGCATGAGCGACGCCGAGATGCAGGCCCTGGCGGCGCAGTTCAATCTCTCCGAGACCACATTCATCCTGCCGCGACCTGCTTCCCGCCCAAACCCGCATCCGCAGGTGCGCATCTTCACGCCCGCGTTCGAGATGCCGTTCGCGGGCCATCCGACCATCGGCACCTCGTTCGTCGCCAACGCGCTCGGGCTCGACGGCTGCACCGGCGACGTGATCAAGCTGGCGCTCAGGGTGGGCGACATTCCGGTCACGCGCGACGCCAGCGGCGCCTGGACCTTCACCGCCAACGCGCACAGCAGCCGCGCGAGCGGTATCGCACGCGCCGACGCCGCGCGCATGCTGGGCCTTGGCGAGGCCGATCTCGCGGAGGACTCGCGCTACGTCGACAACGGCAGCGAGCAACTGGTGATCCCGGTCAAGTCGCTCGACGCGCTCGCCCGCGTCAAGCCGGACCCGGCGCTGCTCAAGCAGTTCGTGCGCACCCGGCTTGACCGCTATCTGGCTTACGTGGTGGCGCGTGTGGCCCAGGATCGCTTTCAGGTGCGCTTCTTCTTCCCCAAGGACGGTGGCCAGATGGCGGAGGACCCGGGCACCGGCTCGGCCTGCGCCTGCCTCGGCGGCTACCTGCTCGATGCCGGCGAGCCGGCGCCGTCGCAGTTCACGGTGACTCAGGGCGAGTTCATCAACCGCCTGAACGTGCTGCAGCTCTCGCTCACGCCCGAGCGCCGCGTGCGCGTGGGCGGGCGCGTGCTGGCGCTGGGCGCGGGCGAGATTCACCTGCCCTGAGCTGCGCGGCGTGCCCGGCTGCGGGTGCGCCAGCAGTCGTGCTACCAGTCCGACAGGCAGCGGTAGCCCGTCTTGGCGTAGTAGACGCCGATTTCGACGCCGACGCCCGCCATCGGGATGTCGATCACGGTGATCGACTGGTAGTCGGTATCGACCAGCGTGGCCGACCATACCCCCTTGGCGATGCCGTACAGCTCGGTTTCGACGCCGGGCTTGAGGGCGATGTCTTTCAGCGCCTTGAAGCGCGCGGCTTCGTCCAGTCGCTCCAGCATCAGGTGCGCCCCCTTCAGCAGGGTGCCTAGTTTGCCGCCACCTTTGACGATGTCCGCCCACTTGCCGCCAAAACTGAGCGCCCAGTCGAGTCCGTCGGCGGTGTAGGCGCTGAAGTCGTCGGGCTTGGTGAAGCCGGTGGCGAACACGACGGCCAGGCCGACCGCGCCGCCGATCGACGCGCCACCCCGCACGCCGAGCGCGCCGATGCCGCAGCCGTGGCCGCGGTCGGTGCAACTGAGCAGGGCGGCGACTTGCCCCTCGCCGCCGACGACGAGGCCGCCGCCACCCTTGGCCATCAGTCCGACCCAGGAATGCGGCACCGGCTTGTTCGACGGGTGCCAGCGGCCAGTGCGCGGCATCTGGGCGCCGACCGGCGGGCCGTAGGCGGTGCCGCCGCCAAGGCCACCGGCCAGCCCGAGATAGGCAAAGCGCGAGCCGTCGGGATTGAACAGTTCGATCGAAATGCCCGAGACTTCCTTGTAGGTGCCGTAGCCGACAAAACCGGGGAAGCCCGCCCGCATCGTCGGCGAGATACTGGTCACGCCCCGCGCCCACCACTGCGGCGAGGTAAACAGGTCACCCGGCCGGAACACGGAATACTGCTTGGTTTGCAGCTCGACCTGCGTTGACAGGGCATCGATGTTGACGTCGACGTAGCGTGACATGGGGATCCTCCGGCTTCGTTGTCCGAGGCGCGCGGTGGCCGTGTCGACGCCGGCCCCGCTTGGCCGTCGAGCCGTCGGCAACGCTTGCCCGATGGGGCGAATTGTCCTCCGGCTGCCGTGCGGGGAGCAAGGCTTTCGGTCGTCGTCACGTAACACCGCGTTACGATCGAGTGCCGGTTCGGATTCCGCCGGCTTGGTCCGCCGCCGGCGGCACGGCTTTCTTGCCACCGTCAGCGGCGTGATGGATACCCAGACCGCGTTCGACATTTACTGGGCGGCGGATCACGGCAAATCGGTCTACGACGCCGAGAAAATCAGCCCGGCTCGCGGCGGCACCATCAACTACGGCGGCGGCTTCTGGACCATCGCCTACCTGAACTGGAAACTCTTCAAGCACGCACCGCAAGTCTGGGCCAACCTGCCCGACATCTGTTCGGCAACGCTGAAGACGGCGCTGCTGACCAAAACGTCGGCGTAGCGACGCGCTTGCCGGCCGGGCCGTGCGGACTGCTGCCATCTTCATCAGCATTTTCGTGAAACCAAGTCTGAACAGGGCATAGACGGCAGAAATCGATAAAGTCGACTTGTTGCCTATTTGCGGCCGTTGCCAAGATTGAATGGGCGTTCTACACAAAAGCTGTATCGCAGAATTTGCCCGTCAACGACGTTTTTCGAGTTTTGTGTATTATTGTAGTAATACAGTAAATATCAACCTCGTTCCGACGTCACCGCTGCCTTGTTCCGCTTCGAACTGCAACCTTCGTCCGCGACACCGCTGTACCGGCAGATCGTCGAGCAGGTGACGCGCGCCGTTGCCGCCGACGTGCTGCGCGATGGCGACGAGTTGCCATCGGTGCGCGCCGTGGCGCAGGATTACGTGATCAACCCGATGACGGTGTCGAAGGCGTATTCGCTGCTTGAAGCGCAGGGCCTCGTCGAGCGCCGACGGGGGATGGGCATGCGCGTGCGGCCGCCGCTGTCGCCAGACCGTAGCGGTCGCCTCGCGCTTCTGCAGCCGGCCCTCGAGCACGCCGCACAGGTCGCCCGTCAGCTCGGCATCGACGCCGACGATGCGATCGTTGCCTTCCGGCAAACACTCGCCCAATCGGCGCCCGGCAATGACGGGCAGGAGACCCCGCATGAATGAACCCAATCACGCCGCCGAGCGTATCGCCGCCAGGGATGAGCGTCCCGCCGTCGAAGCGACCGGCTTGAGCGTTCGCTACGGCCCGGTGACCGTGCTCGACGACGTGAGCTTTACGCTGGCACCGGGCTCGGTGCTCGGCTTGGTGGGGCGCAACGGCGCCGGCAAGACCACCTTGCTGCGCGCGCTGCTCGGGCTGCTGCCGCCCGCCGCCGGCGTTGCGTGCCTGTTCGGTTGCGACAGTCGCCAGCTCACCGATGAGGTGCGCGTCCGGCTCGGCTACGTCGCGCAGATGCCGGAGCTTTACAACTGGCTGCGCGTACACGAACAGCTCGCACTGTTCGGGCAACTCTATCCCGGCTGGTCCGAGCAACACACGCGGGAACTTGCCGCGCGCTTCGAATTGCCGGACGACATGCGGGTGGGCAAGCTCTCGCCCGGCGAACGGCAGCGCCTGGCCATCGTGCTGGCAATGCAGCACCGCCCTGACTTGTTGATCTTTGACGAACCGGTCGCCAGCCTCGATCCGATTGGCCGGCGCGACTTCCTGCGCCTGCTGTTCGAGCAGGACACGCTGCATCACGGCGCTGCGACCGCCATCATCTCCAGCCACCTGCTGGAAGATCTTGAACGCGTCGTGACTCACCTGCTGTTTCTCGACGCCGGGCGTGTGCAGTTGTTTGGCGCCCGCGACGAACTTGCGGAACACATGCGTGCAGTCGTCACCGCCGAGCCACCGCCAAGCCAGAGCGGCGTGCTGCGCAGCAAGCGTGGCGTCGACGGCGCGTGGCATCTGGTGGTCGACGCGCGACGCTTCGATCGCGACGCATTGCCGGCCGGCGCGGTGTGCCGCTCGCTGGGCGTGGCGGAACTCTTTGTTGCACTGAACGGATGAGGAGCGTGGCGATGTCCTGGCGATCGGAACGCACGCTCTGGCGGTTATGTGCGGCGCTGCTGGGAGGGCGCACAACGCTCTGGATGTTTGTGCCGGCACTCGTCGCCGCAATCGTGGCGACGTTGTACGTGCTGGTGCGACCGGTCGACTCAAGCCTGAGCCACACGCTTTTGCTGATCGTTGCCAAGATGGGCGCCACGGTGTGCTTTCTGGCAATTCCCATTGCGGCTGCGCAGCTTCGGGCGCAAGTCAACCTGCACCCACTACTGCATCTCGCTCCCGGCGCCGAGGCACGTTTGCGTGCATTGCTGCGGAGACTGGCAGTGCTTGCAGCCATCTGCTTTGTCCCCGCGCTGCTGCTCGCCGTTTACTTCTCGCTCGCTGATCGGGCCGATCCCGGCACGCTGGTGACACTCATCAACGCGGAGTCCTACGTCTGGCGCGGCTGGACGCTCTACCTGCTTGGTTCAGCCATAGTGGTCTACCTGGCAGCGGCCAAGTTGCGGGTGCCGCTTAACTTCATCTGGGCGCCGGTCAACCTCGTCGCTTACCAGCCCAACCTGCGCCAGTGGTGGCTGCCATTCGCGTTTGGCCTCGTCTTCCTTGGCGTGCCCTGGCTGTATCAGCGCCTCATGGGCGAGCCGCCGAAGCGGATGCGTATGCTCGATGAAAACGCGTATCTCGTCATTGCGTCGCCACCGTCGCGCTTTGACGAATGGCGGGGACGCTTGCGCGCGTGGCGCCTGCGTCGACTTGTCAATGCCAGACCCGAGCGACGCGCGCTGGCGCTGGCAATCTTCAGCCAGGAGAGCCGCTTCCTCTACAGTTGGGTAGGGACGCTGTCGTTTGCGTTTGCGCTGGCGTTCGTCCCTTTGTCCTGGCTCGCGGCGGGAGGCAAGGCTGGGTACGCATTGCTTGGCATGCTGATGTTGCCGCTGGTGCTGCCGCAACCGGTTCGACTGGCGTCCCTTTGGGTATTGCCTCTGGGGCCGCGGCGCCCACACTGGGGTGACTTGCTGGTAAGCGTATGGATGCACCCGGTGCGTTACAAACTCGTTGTTGGTGTGCTGCTTGGCCTCCTGTTCATGTTGGTCAGGGAAGCGCTGCTGCCGGGGTGGGGAATGTCTACAGATCGCAGCGAACTCGCGGGGGCGATGGTTGAACGATTCATTCTGGAGCCCTTGTTCTTGACCGCAGCATTGCACGGGACTGCCTATGTAACTTTTGTGGCTCTGGCCGGTCTCTGGCTGCGCCTTTACCGGCGTAGTACCGCGAATTCGCTCGTACTGCTGGCGATGGTGTTGGCGCCGATTTTGCTGGGCAGCAGTATGTGGGCAGCGGACGCGCTTGCTTCACGCCTCGGCCTGGAGACGCCGTCCTTCGTTGGGTACGCGCTATTGACCGGCGGCCTGCTTCCGCTGCTCGCTTGGGCCGCGCACCGGGCACAACGATCCAGTTGGGCGAAAGTTGATATTGCAACGCTTTCGGATCGATTTGAGGAGTGGCAACGTCAGCTTGATCGAGCCACCACATACACGCAGGACACAAGCGTCAGCCGGCGCACCGACGGTGAATATGTTGTTCAGCGTCGGGCATGATTCGATCCATTCAACGGACGCCAGGCATCAAAGCCCGTCAAAGCCCATCGATCACCGCCAAATGCCGCCCCTTCTGCACTTCATGCAGCCAGCTGGCGCGGATGCTGTTGGCGGCGAGCTTCTTGAGGTCGTCGCTGTTGAGGTCGAGCGCTTTCGCGGTGGCGCGATAGTTTTCGCCGACGTAGCCGCCGAAGTAGGCAGGGTCGTCGGAATTGAGGGTGACCAGCACGCCGGCGTCCATCAGCTTCTTGATCGGGTGCGCCTGCAGCGACGGCACCGCGCAGAGCTTCACGTTCGATAGCGGGCAGACGGTCAGCGGCATCTGCGCGCGGGCCAGGCGCGACACCAGCGCCGGATCCTCGATGGCGCGGATGCCGTGGTCGATGCGGGCGACGTGCAGGATGTCGAGCGCCTCCACGATGTACTCCGGCGGGCCTTCTTCACCGGCGTGAGCGACCACCGGCAGGCCACGCGAGCGAATCTCGGCGAACACGCGGGCGAACTTCGACGGCGGGTGCCCGACCTCGCTGGAATCGAGCCCGAAGCCGTGGAAGTTCTCCATGAACGGTTCCAGTTCGGCCAGCGTGTCGACTGCGTCCTGCTCGGTCAGATGCCGCAAAAAATTCGGGATCAGCCGCCAGGTGATGCCAAGCTCCGCCTCGCCATCGTGCAGCGCCTGCACGATGCCTTCGACAAAGATGTCCGAGTCGATGCCGCGCGCGGTATGCGTCTGCGGATCGAAGAAGATTTCGGTGTGCACCACGCCGTCGGCCTTCGCGCGTTGCAGATAGGCCCAGGTGAGATCGTAGAAATCGTCCTGGTCGCGCAACACGTCGGCGCCGGCGTAGTAGAGATCGAGAAATTCCTGCAGGTTGCCGAAGTCATACGCCGCGCGCAGCGCTTCGACGTCGGCGTAGGGCAGCTTGATGCCGTGCTTTTTGGCCTTGGCGAACATCATCTCCGGCTCGAGCGAGCCCTCGATGTGCAGGTGCAATTCCGCTTTCGGCAACCGCGCAACCAGCGTGTCGATGCTGCGGGCCGCCGATGGGCGGTCTTTCTGGAGGAGATCGGCGAAGGAGGTCATGCGCAGCAGTGTATGCCGCTCGGGCCGCCTTCGCCAGCGGTCGCCGCAGGTCGGCTACGCGCGCTTCTTCGGTGCCCGCCAGGCGAGGAGCTTTTCTTGCACGACCGGGGCGAAACGCGTCCCCGCGCTCTGGCCGATCTGGATGAAGGCGGCGCGGGCGTTGAAGTCGGTGCTGGCAATGCGCGAGGTGTCCGGGCGGATCACGACGTCCGCCTGCTCGGCTTCGAGTTTGGCCAGCGAGCGGCCCATGATCTCGAAGCTGTGCATTACCTGCTCGTAGATGCCTACCGGCGTCGTATTGAGCGGGCCGCTGCTGACGTCCACCGCGATCACGAAATCGGCGCCGGCATCGCGTGCGATGCGCACCGGCACCGGGGCGACGAGGCCGCCGTCGACGTAGTCCTGATCGTTGATTTTCGGCGGGATGAACACGCCCGGCACGCTGCACGAGGCGCGTACTGCCAGACCGAGGTCGCCGTTGCGGAAGGTCTTCACTTCACCGCTGCGCAGATGGGTCGCGACCGCGATGAAGGGAATCGGCAGCGCTTCGATCGGCCGCTCGCGGGTGGCCTTGTTGACGAACAGTTGCAGCGTGTCGCCCATGACCATGCCGCGTTTGGCGCCGGTGCCCATGTCGACGATGTCGATGTCCTTGACCCGGATGGCTACCTCTTCCATTTGCGCCCCGGTGAAGCCGGCGGCGTAGAAAGCGCCGACCAGCGCACCGGCACTGGTGCCGACGATCAGGTCTGGCTTGATGCGGGCGGCTTCCAGCGCCTTGATCACGCCGATGTGCGAGAAGCCCCGCGCCGAGCCGCTGCCCAGGACCAGTGCCACCCGCGGCGCATCGGCGCGCGGTGCGGAGCGGCCGGGTTGAGCCGTCGCGGCGCCGGTCAACAGCAGCGGAGCAGCCGCCAGCAGGCGCAGGCTGTCGCGACGGCTGTGATGATGACGGTCGCAGTCGTGCATCAGCCTTTTCCTTTCGCTGCTTCCAGCGCGGCCTTGACGCGGGCGGCGGCGTCCTCGAACGAGTTGGCCGGTTCGCCCTGAGTGATGGCTTCGACTTTCTCGTCGATCACGATCAGTTCGGTGCGACGGTTGAGGCGGCGTCCCGCTTCCACGTCGTTCGGTGCGGCCGGCTGAGTGAACGAAAAACCGCGCCGGGAAAGGCGTACTTCCGGTACTCCGCGGGCGATGAGTGCCGCGGCAACGGCATCGGCGCGCTGTTCCGACAGCCGCTGGTTGAGTGCTGCGGCACCGACATTGTCGGTATGCCCCTCGACGGCGACGCGCTTCTGCGTTTTGCCGAGCAGCAGGGCGGCGATGCGGTCGAGATAGGCGCCGCTTTCGGCTTCTTTCAAATTGGCCTTGCCGGTCTCGAAGAGCACGGTGTCGGGCAGCACGATCTGCACGCCACGGTCGAGCTGGGCGATCGGCAGCACGACTTGCGGACGCGCAGCGACGGGCGCCGGCGCCGCGGGTGCCGTCGGCGGCGCCGACGAACAGCCGGCGAGGGAACTGGCGAGCGCGATGCCGGCTAGCGCGAGGAATCTGGTAGCAAAAGAGGAGCTACTGGGCCGGGCGAGCGCAGACGCCGACGCGGCAAAAAAGTGGATCATGGGAACTCCGTGCGATCAGCCGGCAGGCAGTTCGTGCAACCGTCGGCCGTTAGTTTTTGTGTTCTGTACTGCGTGACATTTCGAGTCGCGCGAAGCGTAGAGGAGCACCGCGACGTCGGCAAGATGGCGCTGGATGCCATTGTCGTGACGCAGCGCGCCGCGCGTCGGCGCACCGTCTGCAAGTGACTGATTCGACAAAACAATCACGCCGTTTGCCGGTGCCGACCCGTATATGATGGCTACCGTATTTCTAGATTTTTCCTACGGCTGTGGTCTGCCGGGCCCGCGTGGCATGTGCCTTGACCTCCGTCAGAGACAAGCAAGGGATTTCGGGCAAACTAGAAAGACTTTCCGCGTGGTAGAAACGTGCCCGTCTGGCGGGCGGACGTTGGCAGCCAATCCGCGGCACGCATTTCACGCAAGAACGACGAACCCAGGAGGATCGCGATGAGCACCCAGCAGCCGACCATCATTTACACCTTGACCGACGAGGCCCCGCTTCTGGCGACTCGTGCCTTCCTACCCATCATCCGCACCTTCACCGCGCCGGCGGGCATCAACGTCGACACCGCCGATATCTCGGTCGCGGCGCGCATCCTGGGCGAATTCCCCGACTACCTGACGCCCGATCAGCGGCTGCCCAACACGCTGGCCGATCTTGGCAAGCTCACGCTGCGCCCCGAGGCGAACATCATCAAGCTGCCCAACATCAGCGCCTCGGTCGCCCAGCTCAAGGCCGCTATCAAGGAACTGCAGGGCAAGGGTTACAAGATTCCCGACTTCCCGGAAACGCCCAAGACCGACGAAGAGAAGGAAATCCGCGCCCGCTACAACCGTTGCACGGGTAGCTCCGTGAATCCGGTACTGCGTGAGGGCAACTCGGATCGCCGCGCACCGCGGGCGGTCAAGGAGTACGCCCGCAAGAATCCGCACAGCATGGCCGAGTGGAGCCAGGCGTCGCGCTCGCATGTGTCGCACATGCATCACGGCGACTTCTACCACGGCGAAAAATCGATGACGCTCGACCGCGCGCGCGACGTCAAGATGGAGCTGATCACCAAGAGCGGCAAGACCATCGTGCTGAAGCCGAAAATCCCGCTGCTCGACCGCGAAGTGATCGACAGCATGTTCATGAGCAAGAAGGCGCTGCTCGCCTTCTACGAGAAGGAAATCGAGGATGCGCGCAAGACCGGCGTGATGTTTTCGCTGCACGTCAAAGCCACGATGATGAAGGTGTCGCACCCGATCGTGTTCGGCCACTGCGTGCGCATTTTCTACAAGGAAGCCTTCGAGAAGCACGGCGCGCTGTTCAAGGAGCTCGGCGTCAACGTCAACAACGGCATGGTCGACCTCTACACCAAGATCGCCACGCTGCCGCAGTCGAAACAGGACGAGATCAAGCGCGACCTGCATGCCTGCCACGAGCATCGTCCCGAGCTGGCGATGGTCGACTCGGCCAAAGGCATCACCAACTTCCATTCGCCCAACGATGTGATCGTCGACGCCTCGATGCCGGCGATGATCCGCAACGGCGGCAAGATGTACGGCGCCGACGGCCGCCTCAAGGACGTCAAGGCCGTGATGCCGGAATCGACCTTCGCCCGCATTTACCAGGAGATCATCAACTTCTGCAAATGGCACGGCGCCTTCGATCCAAAGACGATGGGTACCGTGCCCAACGTCGGCCTGATGGCGCAGCAGGCCGAGGAGTACGGCTCGCACGACAAGACCTTCGAAATCCCGGAAGACGGCGTCGCCAACATCACGGACCTGGAAACGGGCGAAGTGCTGATGAGCGAGGAGGTGGAAGAGGGCGACATCTGGCGCATGTGCCAGGTGAAGGACGCCGCCATTCGCGACTGGGTCAAGCTGGCCGTCAACCGCGCCCGTGCCTCCGGCATGCCGGTCGTCTTCTGGCTCGACAGCTATCGGCCACATGAGGCGCAGCTGATCCGCAAGGTCAAGATGTACCTGCACGAGCACGACACCAATGGCCTCGACATCCAGATCATGAGCCAGGTGCGGGCGATGCGCTACACGCTGGAGCGCGTGATTCGCGGCATGGATACCATCAGCGCCACGGGTAACATCCTGCGCGACTACCTGACCGACCTGTTCCCGATCATGGAACTGGGCACCTCGGCGAAGATGCTCTCCATCGTGCCGCTTATGGCCGGCGGCGGTATGTACGAGACGGGGGCCGGCGGTTCGGCGCCCAAGCACGTGCAGCAGCTGGTCGAGGAAAACCATCTGCGCTGGGATTCGCTCGGTGAATTCCTGGCGCTGGCGGTGAGCCTGGAAGATCTCGGCATCAAGAACCACAACTCGCGCGCCAAGCTGCTGGCGAAGACGCTGGATGCGGCAACCGGCAAACTGCTCGATACCCGCAAGTCGCCGTCGCCGAAAACCGGTGAACTGGACAACCGCGGCAGCCAGTTCTATCTGGCGATGTACTGGGCGCAGGAACTGGCCACGCAGACCGAGGACAAGGAACTGGCGGCCCATTTCGCCCCGCTGGCCAAGGCGCTTGCCGACAACGAGAAAGCGATCGTGGCGGAGTTTGCCGCCGTGCAGGGCAAACCGGCCGACATCGGCGGCTACTACTGGGCGGACGTCGCCAAGGTCGAGGCCATCATGCGACCGAGCAAGACGCTGAACTCGGTACTGGGTGCGGCCAAGGCCTAGCGTCCCGGCCGTCTCCGCGTCGCGCCGTCGTCACGGCGCGGGCAACAAAAAAGGGCCGCGATGGCCCTTTTTTTGTTTGACCGGTCGCGGGCGACCGATGCTGGCGGCTTACTGCGGATTCTGGATGTTGGATGCCTGCTTGCCTTTGGGGCCGGCAACCACTTCGAACGAAACCTTCTGCCCCTCTTTCAACGAGCGGAAGCCGTCCATCTGAATCGCCGAGAAGTGCGCGAACACGTCATCCGAGCCGTCGTCCGGCTTGATGAAGCCAAACCCCTTGGCATCGTTAAACCACTTCACCGTACCTGTTGTCATACATACTCCCTGAACTACCTGATTTATCGTTTTCTCGGCGGTCAAGCCGCTGGGCATCGTCCGATCAAACATTCGTTTTTGAACCTTGACCCGGCGGTACGGCGGGTGTTGTACAGTCATACAACCCTGATCGTCAAGTGGTTAAATCAAGTTGCGGCACGAAAATTTGCAAGGATCGGCAAATTGCATATTTGGTCAGGCATTGGTCAGCTTGCGGCGGCCGCGATCGTTTTTGTAGCGCGGCGTCCGCGTGGCGGTCGGCATCGCCGGGCTGCTGCGGCCGCCTGCGTCGTGGCAAGCGGTCCGCTGGCATACCGTATGCTCTTGAAATCGTGATTTTGCGACCGACATTTGCCGGTATTCCCCAGTTTCGTATGGCCGTTCATCACAACCGACCCCACGACGATTCGGTGCTCGAAGCAGAGCGCGTCGACGTCAAGCCGCCACCGATGTATCGCGTGCTGCTGCTCAACGACGACTACACGCCGATGGACTTCGTGGTGGGTGTGTTGCAGCAGGTGTTTGCGATGACCCGCGAACAGGCGACGCACGTCATGTTGCAGGTGCATCGTTCGGGCATGGGCACCTGCGGCGTTTTTACGAAGGAAGTAGCGGACACCAAAGTGGCGCAGGTGGTCGACCTGGCGTCGCAACACCAGCATCCGCTTCAGTGTACGATGGAGCCTGAATAGGCTGCGGCTGTTGCCCACCGATTCCGGTGTGCAGCGCAGGCAGCCCGCAAGGCGATCCCGCACAAGCTGCGATCTTGCAGCCGCGGGTACGAGCCGGCCAACCGCCGGCAGTGAAGGCAGTAGTCAATGATCGCGCAAGAGTTGGAAGTCAGTTTGCACATGGCGTTTGTCGATGCCCGGCAGAAGCGCCATGAGTTCATCACGGTCGAGCACTTGCTGCTGGCCATGCTGGACAACCCGAGCGCCGCCGAGGTGCTGCGCGCCTGCGCGGTCGATCTCGACGAATTGCGCACGGCACTCGGCAACTTCATCAACGAACACACGCCCCGCCTGCCGCAGAACAGCGAGAGCGACACCACGCCGACCCAGGGTTTCCAGCGCGTCATCCAGCGCGCCATCCTGCATGTGCAATCCTCGGGCAAGAAGGAAGTGACCGGCGCCAACGTGCTGGTCGCCATCTTCGGCGAGAAGGATTCGCACGCCGTCTATTTCCTGAACCAGCGCGGCGTCACGCGGCTGGACGTGGTCAACTACATCAGCCACGGCATCAGCAAAGTGCCGAAGGACAAGAACGAGAAGGCCGAGGCCGGCAACGGCGAAAGCGAGAAAGAAGAAGCGCCGCAGGGCGCGCTCGACAACTTCACGGTCAATCTCAACGCGCAGGCCAAGGCCGGCAAGATCGACCCGATGATCGGCCGCGCTGCCGAGCTTGAGCGCCTGGTGCAGGTGCTCTGCCGTCGGCGCAAGAACAATCCGCTCTTGGTCGGCGAGGCCGGCGTCGGCAAGACGGCGATCGTCGAAGGCCTGGCCAAGCGCATCGTCGACGGCGAAGTGCCCGAAGTGCTGGCCGATTGCGTGGTGTATTCGCTCGACATGGGCGCACTGCTGGCCGGCACCAAGTATCGCGGCGATTTCGAAGCGCGCCTCAAGGCGGTGCTCAAGCAGTTGAGCGAAAAGGCCAACGGCATCCTGTTCATCGACGAGATTCACACCATCATCGGTGCCGGCGCGGCCAGCGGCGGCACGCTCGATGCGTCCAATCTGCTCAAGCCGGCGCTGGCCAATGGCACGCTGAAGTGCGTCGGCGCCACGACCTACGCGGAATTCCGTCAGGTATTCGAGAAGGACAACGCGCTGGCGCGTCGCTTCCAGAAAATCGACGTGGTCGAGCCGACCATCGGCGAAACGGTGGAAATCCTGCGCGGCCTGAAACCGAAGTTCGAAGCGCACCACCACGTCAAATATTCTCCGGCCGCGATTACCGCAGCGGCGGAACTGTCCGCGCGGCACATCAATGACCGTCATCTGCCCGACAAGGCGATCGACGTCATCGACGAGGCGGGCGCGGCACAGAAGATTCTGCCGAAGTCGAAGCAGAAGAAGACCATCGGCAAAACCGAGATCGAGGAAATCGTCGCCAAGATCGCGCGCATCCCGGCCAAGAACGTTTCCAGCGACGACCGCAATTCGCTGAAGACGCTCGACCGCGATTTGAAGAACGTCGTATTCGGCCAAGACAAGGCGATCGACGCGCTCGCCGCCGCCATCAAGATGGCGCGCAGCGGCCTGGGCAATCCGCGCAAGCCGATCGGCTCCTTCCTGTTCTCCGGCCCCACCGGCGTCGGCAAGACCGAAGTCGCACGGCAACTGGCCTATTGCCTTGGCGTCGAACTGCTGCGCTTCGACATGAGCGAATACATGGAGCGCCACGCCGTCAGCCGCCTGATCGGCGCGCCGCCGGGCTACGTCGGCTACGACCAGGGCGGCCAGTTGACCGAGGGCATCACCAAGCACCCGTACAGCGTGCTGCTGCTCGACGAAATCGAGAAGGCGCATCCGGACATCTACAACGTGCTGCTGCAGGTGATGGACCACGGCACGCTGACCGACAACAACGGCCGCAAGGCGGACTTCCGCAACGTCATCATCATCATGACCACCAACGCCGGCGCCGAGACGCTGACCAAGAACGTGATTGGCTTCACCAACACGAAGGAGGCCGGCGATGAGATGGAATCGATCAAGCGCATGTTCACGCCCGAGTTCCGCAACCGGCTCGACGCCACGATCAGCTTCGCTGCGCTGACGCACGAGGTCATCCTGCGCGTGGTCGACAAGTTCCTGCTCGAACTCGAAGCGCAACTGCACGAGAAGAAGGTCGATCCCGAGTTCTCGCAGGGGCTACGCGACTACCTTGCCAAGCATGGTTTCGATCCGCAGATGGGCGCCCGCCCGATGGCGCGCCTGATCCAGGACACCATCCGCAAGGCGCTGGCCGACGAACTGCTGTTCGGCAAGCTGGTCGGCGGCGGCAAGGTCAGGATCGACGTCGATGCCGACGGCAAGGTGCTGTTGGCGTTCCCGGAAAGCGATGCGCCGGCCGAACCGGCCGAGGAAGCCACGGCGTAACAAGTCGTGGACGGCAAAAAAATGGCGACTGCGGTCGCCATTTTTGTCGGCTAAGGCATAGCAGCTTTTTTCTGAAAACCGCATTGGCTATGGGCGCAAGGCGAAAAAATCGGCAAAGTCGACAATGTCGCTTTTAAGGCTTTGAGCCCAATTGAATCGGGGCAAACCGCAAAAAGCTGATAGCTTGCCCCGCCGCCGGTTCAGCCCAGTCGTTTGATCAGGCTCGACGTATCCAGCCGCCCGCCGCCCATCTGCTGCACGTCGGCGTAGAACTGGTCGACCAGCGCCGTGACCGGCAGCCGGGCGCCGTTGCGCTTGGCTTCTTCGAGGCAGATGCCCAAATCTTTGCGCATCCAGTCCACTGCGAAACCGAAGTCGAATTTGCCGTCGATCATCGTCGCGCCGCGGTTTTCCATCTGCCAGCTTTGCGCCGCGCCCTTGCTGATCACTTCCAGCACGAGTTTGGCGTCGATGCCGGACTTCTGCGCGAAGGCCAGCGCCTCCGCCAGCCCCTGCACCAGGCCCGCGATGCAGATCTGGTTGACCATCTTGGTGAGCTGGCCGGCGCCGGCGTCGCCGATGCGCACCAGCGCCTTGGCGTAGACGTTGAGCACGTCCCTGGCGGCGTCGAAGGTCGCCGCGTCGCCGCCGCACATGATGCCCAGCTTGCCGTTCTCGGCGCCCGCCTGACCGCCCGAGACGGGGGCATCGACGAAACGCTTGCCTTGTGCCTTGGCCGCGGCGTCGAGCTCACGCGCCAGCTCGGCCGAGGCCGTGGTGTGATCGACCAGGATTGCGCCCGCCTGCATGCCGGCAAGTGCACCGTCGTCGCCATAGACGACCGAGCGCACGTCGTTATCGTTGCCGACGCACATCAGCACGACGTCGGCGCCCGCCGCCGCCTCGCGCGGCGTCGCGGCCGCCGCGCCACCGTAAGTCGCCACCCACTTCGCCGACTTCTGGGCGTTGCGGTTGTAGACGGTGACGCTGTGGCCCGCTTTCTGCAAGTGGCCCGCCATCGGATAGCCCATGACGCCGAGGCCGAGGAACGCGAGTTTCATCGTGGATCTCCGATTTCCTGTTTGTCGAATCGATACTTCATGACACAGATCGCCAGCGACAGCACGAAGGTGATGGCGTTGGCGACGATGATGGATGGCGCGCCGATGAGCAGGCCGTACACCAGCCACAGCGAAACGCCGACGCAGAAGACGCCGGTCATCCCCCACGACAGGTCGCGCGCGGATTTGGTCGTCCAGATTTTCCACACCTGGGGCAGAAAGGACGCGGTGGTAAGGGAGCCGGCGAGGAGGCCGATGGTTTCCTGATTCATTGTCTATTTCGTGTAGGAGCGGCTTGCCGCGACCATTCTTGTTTTTGTTTCGCTACAGTTGGTCGCGGCAAGCCGCTCCTACAGGGCTGCCAGTCTTGCTTTTGCCAGTGCGATTTCCGCACGCACACGCTCGGGCGCGGTGCCGCCGACGTGCTTGCGGGCGGCAACCGAACCTTCCAGCGTGAGCGATGCGAAGACGTCGTCGGCGATCACCGGCGAGAACGCCTGCAGTTCGGCCAGCGACAAATCCGCCAGATCGACGCCTTTCACTTCCGCCGCTTTCACGGCACGCGCCACGCACTCGTGCGAGTCGCGGAACGGCACGCCCTTGCGCACCAGGTAATCGGCGAGATCGGTGGCCGTCGCGAAACCTTCGCGCGCCGCCGCGCGCATGCGGTCGGCCTTGACGCGGATGCCGCCGACCATGTCGGCGTAGATGATCAGCGTTTGGGTGATGGTGTCGACGGTGTCGAACAGCGGCTCCTTGTCTTCCTGATTGTCCTTGTTGTAGGTCAGCGGCTGGCCCTTCATCAGCGTGGTCAGCGCGACCAGATGGCCCTGTACGCGTGCCATCTTGCCGCGCACCAGCTCGGCGACGTCGGGATTTTTCTTTTGCGGCATGATCGAACTGCCGGTGCAGAAGCGGTCGGCGATGTCGATGAAGCCGAAGCGCGGACTCATCCACAGGATCAGCTCCTCGCTCATGCGCGACAGATGCATCATCGTGATCGTGCAGGCGTTGAGGAATTCGATTGCGAAGTCGCGATCGCTCACGGCATCGAGCGAGTTGCGGCAAACGGCATCGAAGCCGAGCGCCTTCGCGGTCATCTCGCGATCGATGGGGAAGGTAGTGCCGGCGAGCGCGGCAGCGCCGAGCGGCGAGCGGTTGACGCGTTTGCGGCAGTCGAGCATGCGCTCATGGTCGCGCGCAAACATCTCGACATAGGCCATCAGATGGTGGCCGAGCGTCACCGGCATCGCGACTTGCAGATGCGTGAAGCCCGGCAGGATGGTGTCGGTGTGCTGTTCGGCAAGCGCCACCAGCGCCTGCTGCAATTTCACCAGCAGCATGGCCACGCTGTCACACGCGGCGCGCGCGTACAGGCGCACATCGGTCGCGACCTGGTCGTTGCGCGAACGGCCGGTGTGCAGCCGCTTGCCGGCATCGCCGACCAACGCGGTCAGACGCTTCTCGATATTGAAGTGCACGTCTTCCAGATCGAGCGACCACTCGAACTTGCCGCCGGCGATTTCGTCCTTGATCGCCGTCATGCCGCGCTCGATGTCGGCGAGGTCCTGCGCCGAGATCACGTTGCAGGCGGCGAGCATGCGCGCATGCGCCAGCGAGCCCGCGATGTCGAACTCCGCCAGGCGATAGTCGAACGGGATGGAGGCGGTGTAGCGTTTGACGATTTCGGCGACCGGTTCGTCGAATCTGCCGGACCAACCGGAAGAAGGGTTGGCAGCGGGCGATGAGTTGGCTTGCATGTTGCTGTGCGGTTGTTCAGAATCGAACGCGCGGGCGGATGGCGATGCCCCGGCGGGAAGTGAGCGACCTTGAATCGGTGTGACAGAAAAGATGGTTGATGACAGCGGCCCGGCGCCGCAGGATTCGTCTCGCGCGCAGTGGCAGATGAGCGGAACGGACCGCCACATTCGCACGGACGCCGCGCAGCCGCCGAAGCACCCGCCGGAATCGTCGCCTGCTCATGCCGCGTCGCGTCGCGACGGCCGGCCTGAAGGCAAAGCGGAATCCCGGGCGGGTTCGCAGCAAATTTTAGCCCGCAGGGAGCGCGAGGTCCGCGACGCCGTGTTTCCCGACCTGCGCAATCTCGGGGTACTGGCGCGGGCGCTGATCATTTTTGTGACGATGGTGGCCAGCCACGCGCTGGCGGTATCGGCGAGCGTCACCGACGTGCCGATCAATATGGCGCTGGCGCTGGCCGCCAGTTTGCCGATCGCGGCCAGCACCGGGCTGGTCTGGGCGCTGGCCAGTCCGCTGCTGCGGCGGCTTGCCTACTGGCAGGCCACCTTTGCCGTCGCCGCGGTAACGGTATTGCTGACGCTGGCAACGGCACGCTGGTTTGACCTTGTGACCTGGCGGGCGGTGCCGCTAGCGCTGATCGTGCTGGCGGCAATGCTGGTGTACTTTCACACGCTGGGGCGGGCGCTCTCGCCGGCGGTCACCGAGGCGCGTCTGCAGGCGCTGCAGGCGCGGATTCGCCCGCATTTCCTGTTCAACTCGATCAATGGCGTGCTGGGCGTGTTGCGCGGCGAGCCGGCGCGCGCCGAGTCGGCGCTGATGGACATGGCGGACTTGTTCCGCGTGCTGATGCGCGAGAACCGCGATCTGCAGCCGCTGGCCGACGAAATCACCCTGACCCGGCAGTATCTCGATCTCGAAAAGCTGCGCCTCGGCGACCGCCTGAACGTGCTCTGGAAACTCGACAAGATGCCGCCGGACGCGCTGGTGCCGCCGCTCGTCCTGCAGCCCATCGCCGAGAACGCCGTCTATCACGGCATCGAGCCCACGCAGGCGCCGGGCGAGATCGAGATCGAGGTCTCGCGTCTGCGCGCCCAGCTCTTCATCACGGTGCGCAATCCATTTCTCGAACAGGCGGGTCGCCACCACGGCGGCAACAAGATGGCGATGGGCAACATTCGCGAACGTCTCGCGCTGCACTTCGACGCCGAGGCGAGCATGAGCGCCGGCCCGCGCGACGGCCGCTATCAGGTGCAGTTGATCCTGCCGTATCGCCGTTCGTCCGACACCAAAACCATCGTTTGACGCCTCCGCATGACACCACCCGCCCATCACGTCCCTCCCGCCGCCGCCCCGGCCGCATCCGCAGCGCGCCCGCTGCGCATCGTCATCGCCGACGACGAAGCGCCCGCGCGGCGCCGTCTGTGCGATCTGCTGGAGGAGCTGCAGCCGGCGCTTGCGCACATGGTTGTCGCCGAAGCGGAGAATGGCCGCGAGGCGCTCGAAGCGGTGACGCATGGCGCCGACATCCTGCTGCTCGACATCAACATGCCGGAGATGGACGGCATCGAGGCCGCGCGCCACCTGCTGCGCATGGACAACGCGCCCGGCGTTATCTTTGTCACCGCCTACGACCAGCATGCACTGGAGGCCTTCGAGGTGCAGGCGGTCGACTACCTGTTGAAGCCGGTGCGCCGCGAACGCTTGCTCGCGGCCCTGCAACGCGCGAGGCCGCTGGACGCGGCAAAGGTGGAATCGTTGCCGCGCGGCGCCCGGCGCTTTTTCAGCGTCAGCGAGCGCGGCCGGCTGATCCTGGTGCCCGCCGATGACGTGATCTTCTTTCGCGCCGAGCAGAAGTACATCACCGTGGTCACGGCGGCACGCGAATACCTGATCGAAGACTCGCTGACCCGCATCGACGAGGAATTCGGCGGCCGCTTCCTGCGCATCCACCGCAACTGCCTGGCGCGCAGCGATCTCATCGAATCCTTCGAGCGCGATGCCGACGCCGATGGCGAAGCGCAATGGGTGGTCACGCTGCGCGGCCGTCCCGAGCGCCTGCCGGTCAGCCGCCGCCAGCACGCCGAGGTGCGCGCGCTGGCGAAGCGCGTGCGCGAGTAGCGCCCCGCGCCTACTTCGCGAACAATTGCCCCATGTCCTTGAATGCCTTGAACTCCAGCGCGTTGCCGCAGGGGTCGAGCAGGAACATGGTGGCCTGTTCGCCGACCAGCCCCTTGAAGCGGATGTAAGGCTCGATCACGAATTTCGTTCCGGCCGCGCGCAGGCGGTCGGCCAGCGCTTCCCACTGATCCCAGTCGAGCACGACGCCGAAGTGCGGCACCGGCACGTCGTGCCCGTCCACCGCATTGGTATGTGCATGGTCCTGTGACGCAGTCTTCGGGTGCTCGTGAATCACCAGTTGATGGCCAAAGAAATCGAAGTCGACCCATTGTGCGCTGGAGCGCCCTTCGGCGCAGCCGAACACCTGCCCATAGAAATTTCGCGCGACAGCGAGATCGTAGACGGGGATGGCGAGGTGGAACGGGTTGACTTTCATGGCGGACTCTCCGGTTGACGACTTGCTTTGCATGTTCAGGCTGCTCTCTGCCATTCGCGGCGCGGCAGCACGGTAGCTGGAATTTTAGAAAGACCGTAAACAAAATAAAATCAATATGTATTTGTTTGATACACAAACAAAATTGATGGATAGCGGGGTGACCGGATGCTTCGTGAACTGCGCACCCTCATCGCCGTGGCACGCGAAGGCAGCTTTGCCGCGGCGGGCAACAAGGTGGGCTTGACCCAGGCCGCCGTCAGCGCGCAGATGCAACGCCTTGAAAGCGAGCTGGGTTTCCCCCTGTTCGATCGCGAAGGGCGCAGCGCTCGCCTGAACCGGCGCGGTCAGCAGACCCTGCAGCGCGCACAGGAGTTGATCCGGCTGTACGCCAATCTCGGCCACGGCACCGATGCACCGGCGACCGCTACACCGATCGCTATTGGCGCCATCGCCTCGGCGCAGCGCACGCTGCTACCCGACGCGCTGGCCGCGTTCTATCGCGAACATCCGCAGCAACTGGTCCGCATCGTCCCCGGTGTCTCCATGCACCTGGTCGATCTGGTCGACGCCGGCGAGATCGACATGGCGGTTGTTATCCGGCCGCCGTTTTCGATGCAGAGCGACCTGCGCTGGACTTCGCTGGCGCAGGAGCCGTATCGCCTGATCGTGCCGCGCGGCATGCGGGGCGACGACTGGGCCGAACTGCTCGCCAGCCAGCCCTTCATCCGCTACGACCGTCACTCATTCGGCGGCCGTCAGGTCGATCACTTCCTGCGCCGGCTGCACCTGAGCGTGCGTGAGATCTGCGAAGTCGACGAACTCGACGCCATCGTCAAACTCGTCGCCCAGCGCGCAGGCGTGGCTCTGGTGCCGCAAACATCGGCGTATCGCCGCTGGCCTGCCGGTGTTCGCGCCATCGACCTCGGCGCGCAGACTTTCCATCGCGATATTGGCGTCGTGCATCGGCAGGATGCCACGCTGAGCGCGGTGCAACAGGAGCTGGTCGCGTTTATCGTGGCGACTGCGGGCAAAGCGCTATAGAGGAGGTGAATCGGCGCAGCGTGTCGCGACATCGCGCACCGCGGCAGCAATCGCGGTCTTGTCGTCGGGTAGAAAGACCGGGAGCGCAATGTCGGGAGCAATGGGGCCATCAAAAGTCCTGCCGCTGCGGTCCGCGATCCGCGCAACGGTCAACGCCAGCGCCGAGCCATCGCGCAGCCGAACGATCGCGTTGGCGGTTGACAATCCGCGAGTCGCATTGCCGATCGCGTGCACCCAGGGACGACCGCTCATCGCGATCAGTGTTGCCTCACCGGAACTGGCGGTCAGGCCGGACGTCAATACGGCGATGGGGCGTTGGGCGTTTTCATTCCATCGTGCCGATTGCATCAGGCGGGCGGCGACACGCGGATAGTCTTCGCTCAAAGCCTTGCGATGATCCACATCCCCGTCATCCCATTTCATTGCCTGCTGCCTGCCGTCGCGGCCGATGAAGTACATGAACGTATCGTTGCCGAGGAGCGGTGCCAGCGCCATCAGCATTGGATACATGTTGCCGCCCATGTTTTGCGAAAGATCGACGACCACGCCGCATTTCGCATGCGCCAGCTCGCGCTCAACCCGATCAAGCGCGGCCAGACCATCCGCGACGGAACGTTGGGTGTTCGTCGACTCATAACCAGTCACCGCGATACGGATCACGGTCTCCGATTCACGGGTTACCGCTACAAAATCATCGGACGCCGGCGATGACGAGGGCATCATCAACCGCTGATAGACGTCACGTGGGATGTGCGAAGTGTGCGGATCGTTGAGCGCATATAGCACTTGCCGGTACGCGCGATAGACATCATGCGGTGTCGGATTCTCGTGGAGTTCGCCAAGAACACGATCGCGCGTTGCCCTCCAATCCACGCGATCCGCGCGCAAAGCGCGATCGCGAACGATGTTGATGAAATCTTCGACCAGCGCTCGCGGATTGTCGTTTGCGACATGTGTTGCCCAGCAGTACCATGCTGTGGCGATGCAAACCGCGATGGGCGCAACGACAATAGCTACGTGCACTGTCTTCCGCACGCGAATCATGCGACCTTGAAGACAGTGCCGGCATGTTGGCACGCACTGGGTGATCGGCTCGGGCAGCGACAACGCATTGTGAACGCCGGACGATGTTTCGCGAAGGACTCAATGCACCCCAAGCGCTCAGCCCTCCGCTTGCCGAACGTGAGGAATGACGCTGTGCGTAGCTGCTCTACGTCGTTGTCTCGCTATAGACACAGCTAGTCGGGTCAAAGAATGCACTCGTGTTCAGGAACTTGGGCATAGCCAGCTGCGCATTATGAAACGTCGTTCTGCAGATCGGCGAGTGTAGATACTGTGTATCAAGTCAAGCGGAATGAAGGGAGGGATCGAAGGGTTTGCCGGACTTGAGCACGCCGAAGATGACCTGAGCGAGTTTGCGCATCATGGCGCCGATGATCATCTTGGGGGCTTTGTGGTTGGCTTGCAGGCGGGAGAAAAACAACTGCCCCCAGTCGGTTCGATACAACGTTGTCATGGCGGGCATGTACAGCGCGCGGCGTAGCAGGGTATGGCCGGTCTTGGACATTCGAGCCTTGGCGTTGAGACTGCTGCCGGACTGACGGATCGCCGCAGTCAGGCCGGCGAAGGCGGCAAACTGCCGCGCCTGAGCCATGCCGCTGATTTGCGTGAGAAAGGAGAGCACCACAGCGCTGGTGCGCTCGCCCACTCCTGGGATGGAGCGCAGCAGATCACGACGACGCTTCAGATCATCGTCGCCGTCAATCAGCGCCGCGATCTCGCGCTCGACCCGCTTGAGCTCGGCGTCAAGCCAGCTCAGATGGGTCTGCAGGCTCGAGCGCACTGCCTCGCGCGCCGTCTGCGAGCGCAGCAGCTGCTCAGTGTGCATCTGGCTGAGGTTGTGGTGGCGTAGTACCAGAGCACGCAACGCCTGCTGGGAGGCGGCAGGGGCCCGCCAGGCGGGCGGGCGCTTCTCGCGGGCAAAGTGCGCGATGGTGCGCGCATCCACCGCATCGGTCTTGATGCGCAGTCCGAACGACTGCGCGTGCGCCTTGATCAGCGCGGGGTTGACCACACTGAGTGTGAGTCCAGCGCGACGCAACGCCTCGGCGACAGCCTCCCAGTACACATTGGTGGCCTCCAGACAGGCTTGCTCGGGACGTCCCGCCCACGCAATGAGTGCGGCGATGCCCGCCTCCGTGTTGGGGAAGCTCTTGTTACGACAGCGCTCAGCGATCAGCAGCGCACAGTCGAGTTTGGCCTTCGAGACATCAATACCCAGAAAGCCGTTGCTTGGTTCAGAGAGATCGATCTTGCTCATGCTCATCCTTGCAAATGCGGGCTCACGGCGGCGCCAGGCCAGAAAGATACTGTTCGATTTGCAGCAAGAAAGAGGACTGGGCACGCACCGCGAACATCTACGTCACGGCCTCAATTGCGCCTAGCTTCGATACGGCGTGTGCGTGCCCAACAGTCGTGGTTAGCTATTCCTCAACTGCGCTTTGATCATACAAGCCTCGATGCAGCGCAGCGGAATCGAGGTTTGGTGCCGCCGCAACGATTCCTCGATTCCGTTTCACTCCATCGAGGCTACGACAATGAGCCATGCGAGGCTACGACAATGAACCATGCCGGCGCAGCTGCATAGAATCCTTTCATCATCAAAAGAAAGCGCCTCATGTCCTCCGAACCCCGCGTCCTGATTTGTGGCTCGATGGCCTTTGACACGATCTGCGTGTTTCCGGGGCGGTTTGCCGAGCACATCGTGCCGGGGGCGACGCACAAGATCAGCGTGTCGTTTCTGGTCGAGAACATGCGACGTGAGTTCGGCGGTTGCGCGGGCAATATTGCCTACACGCTGAAGCTGCTCGGCGGTGCGCCGGTAATTTGCGCGGCGATCGGCGACGATGGCGCCGAGTATCGCGAGCGCATGGCGAAGCTCGGCATCGGGCTCGATGCGTTGCGCGCGGTGCCCGGCTCGTTCACGGCTAACTGCCACATCACCACCGACCTCGACGACAACCAGATCACCAGCTTTCACGCCGGCGCGATGTTCCAGTCGCAGGTGAACGATGTGACGGTGGTGGACAACATCGCGCTTGGCATCGTGGCGCCGGACGGGCGCGACGGCATGTTCAAGCATGCGCGCGGTTTCGCGGCGAAGAAGATTCCCTTTATCTTCGATCCGGGGCAGGCGATGCCGGCGTTTTCGGGCGACGAGATTGCCGAGTTGATCGGCATGGCCGACTACCTGAGCGTGAACGACTACGAGGCCGAGATGATCGCGCAGAAGACCGGTCGCGCGATCGAGTCCTTCGCGCCGGGATTGAAGGCGCTGATCGTCACGCTCGGCGCGCAGGGCTCACGCGTGTATGCGGACGGGCGCGCGATCGATGTGCCGGTGGTGCCGGCGAGCGCGCTGGTGGACCCGACCGGTTGCGGCGATGCCTTTCGCGCCGGCCTGCTCTACGGCATCGCGCATGGCTGGCGCGTGGAGAAGGCGTGCAAGCTTGGCAGCCTGACGGGCTCGATCAAGATTGCCGAGCGCGGCGGCCAGAATCACTCGTTTGACGAAGCGGCGATTCGTGCGCGCTTCGGCGCGGTGTGGGGCGAGCGCTGGTAGCCCGGCAAACGGGCGCCTAGCGGCGCAACGCCGACTTCTGCGACACGGTGATGTGCATCGAGGAATAACCGTCCTCGAAACCGACCATCGGTGCGCCCGCTTCGTCGTCTTCGAAAATGCGCGGCACGACGCGCTTGATGTCGGCGCTGTCGGTGTTCGCTTCAGCCGAGATTGCGAGCGCCAGCGCGCGCACCCTGCCGCTGATTTTTGCCCGCGGATAGCAACTGAATTCGCCCTTCACCTGCATCGAACCGTCGAATTCGCCGCGCACTTCGGCCCCGTTGGTGCGCACCGAGCCGACCACCATGCCGCCCTCGGCGATGATGATCTTCTTGGCGTAGACGGTGGCCTCCAGCGTGCCGAGCACGCGGATGGTTTCGCAGCGGATCGGCTGGTCGGTGGTCATCACCATGTCCTTGCCGACGGTCAGCACGCCGTCGAGACCGGACACGGTCAGCGCCGCGTTGCCGTCGCGCGGCAGGATGGTTTGCAGCAGCGACGGATCGATCGTCGGCTTGGTGGTGAAGTCGTGGCCGCCCGACAGTCCGTCGGCGGCCGTGTACTGCGTGACGTGCAAGGGCACGGTGGCGCTCTGCGGCGCCTTTTCGCGTGCTAGTAACGATGAGCCACCCGCAGGCACCGGCTCCAGTAACGCCGTGCTGCGGCCAAAGGCCGTGCTCACTTTGTTGCTGATCCAGTTCTCCAGGAAACCCATTCGACCACCCCTGCGGAGTTCAATTCGGCTGTGCAAAGGCAATCTCCGTGCCCGTCGCATGACGTGGAGAAAAGGTATACGAAACAACCGCTTGCAAATGGGCCGTCACCGGCGCCGCATGTCAATTTGCGTCACAAGGGTGACGCGGACTTGGTGCGTCGTGGCGCGTATGACATCGGGTTTGAATGGCCGGAGCATGAACATCTTTGCGCTTAAACGGTTATCCAATAAGGCGAAGAGCGTGAAATGACATCAAGTCGACTACGCGGAAAATCGCCATTCGTGCCCAATAAATACAACGCTTAAGCGATAAAAGCTGCTATCAAGCGGGCGTCGGCGGACGCGCGACCGGCGCATGTCATTGGCGACCAAACGCTACAGATTGGCCCGATGCTGGCCGCCGTCCACCGGCAGGTTGACGCCGCTGACCCAGCTCGCCGGCGCTGAGGCGCAAAAGACGACGGCGGCGGCGATTTCCTGCGGCCGGCCGAGGCGCTGGAACGGAATGCCGCTGCGGATCGCTTCGTACAGCGGCGAGCCATCGAGCTTGCGCTTTTCCCACAGGCCACCGGGGAATTCCACCGAGCCGGGCGACACGCAGTTGACGCGGATGTTCTGCGCCGCCAGCGTCAACGCCAGCGATTTCGAATGCGAAATCATCGCCGCCTTCATCGCCGCATAGGCCGCCTGCCGCGTGCTGCCCTCCATGCCCGAGATCGACGAAATGTGCACGATGGCGCCGCCGCCGCGCGCCGCCATCCACGGCACCACCTGGCGGCTGGCGCGCACTGCGGCCATCATGTCGACATTGAAGCCGAGCGACCAGGCCTCCTCGCTGTCGCCGAGGCCAAAGCCGGACGGATTGTTGACCAGCACGTCGACGCCACCGAGCGCCGCATTGGCGGCATCGAGAAAACCGGCCAGCGCGACGGCGTCGCCCACGTCGCAGGCCTGCGCGAACGCGGCCACGCCACGCGCCGCGATCTCGTCGCGGGCGCGCAGCAGCGCGTCGGCATTGCGCGCGCAGATCGCCACGTTGGCGCCTTCGTCGGAAAACGCCAGCGCGACGGAGCGCCCGATGCCGCGGCTGCCGCCGGTGACGATGACGTTCTTGCCTTTGAGTCCGAGGTCCATCGGGGTCTTTCTAAAGCGGGTAGACGAGCGAATTCGGAATCAGCGCGTTGTCGTAAACGGCATTGCGTGCGGTAAGGCGCACGCCCTCTGCCGTGACGGCGAGCGTGTCGTGATAACAGCCGGTCGCGAGTATTTCCGGCGGCTGGGTGCCGACCGTTTGCACGACGACGAAGGGCGTGCGCGCACGCTCACCATCGATTGCCGGCAAGCCGATCAGGTGGCGTGTGCTGCGCGGCGCGAAGACCAGCGTCTTTTCGATGCCGGTGATGCGGTCGGCCATCATGCCGTGGCCGTCGAGATAAATTGCGGCGAGCGGCAGGCCACGGTCGAAGTTTTCGCGGGCCTGGGCGCGATAAACGGCGCTCGCGGTGAACAGCGCTTGCCACGCCGCGAGATCGAAGCGGTCGAGTGCGTCGCCGTAGCGGGCGTTGAGTTCGATGGCGTCGAGCAGGGCGATGCTCATAGTGCCATCGCCTCACGGTAGTAGCGGTACATGCCGCGGATCAGCGTCTCGGTGACCATGTGCTGGCTCGGCGCGCCGCTGTCGTCGCCGCCGAGCGCGACGACGCATTCGCCGTCGGGGTAGGCGCGGGTCGCCTGCTGGCAGTATTCGATCACCTCGCCGTCGTCGAGCGAGACCAGCCCGGCCGGGCCGAACAGGTTGGCCTGCTTCAGCCGCCGCTCGGTCATCTCCGGCGTGTCGTCGGCAAAGCCGAAGTGTGTCCAGACGAAATCGAAGGCATCCGGCCCCCGCGGGATGATTTGCCGCGTCGACAGCGAATTCACCTGCTGCTGGAGGATCACGCTTGGGAAGATCGTTTGCATCACGGCGGTCGGCCCCTGCCACCAGTCTTCCTGCACCACGTCCATCAGGCGCGGGTCTTCCAGCTTGAGCGACTGCTTGAAGCTGGTCACGCCTTTGGTGACTTCGGCGTTCTCGCCACCGGCATTGCGCGTGGAGATCATCTGCGCGTGGCGCCCGCGGGCGTCGATGCGCAGCTCGCTCTTCTGGTCGGCGCGCCAGAGGCCGAAGGTGACGAAGAACACATGCAGCAGGCCGGGGTGATACGGGTCCTTGATGTTCTCCTGCATCAGCTTCCAGTTGCCGCGGATGCGTTGCCGGTTGTAGCCGAGCAGCGTCAGCTTGCGGCCGTCGAAGGTGCGGTTGAAGAAGGGCATCAGCCCGGCGCCGATGAACTGCTCGAACGGCTCGACATCGGAATCGAAGCTGGCGAACACGATGCCGTTGTGCACCTGCACCTTGAGGCGATTGAGGCCATGTTCTTCCGTTTTGAAATCGGCGCCCATGCCGCCCTGGCCGCCGACGCCGTTCTTCATCGGCACGCCGGCCAGCTCGCCGTTCAGCCGGTAGCCCCACTGGTGATACGGGCAGACAAAGACCTTCGCGTTGCCGAATTCCTTCTGGCAGAACTTCGCCCCCTTGTGCGCGCAGCGGTTTTCGAGCACGTTGACCGAGCCGTCGCGATCGCGCACCACGATCACCGGCCGTTCGCCGATCGTGGTGGCCTTGTAGTCACCGGCATTCGGGATTTCGCATTCCAGCGCGACGTAGCACCAGTGGCCGCGGTAGAAGAAGGTATCGAGCTCGCGTTGATAAAGGCCGGCATCGCTGTAGACGCGATTGGGGATCTGCTGCGCGTTGCAGCCGGCGAACGGGGACATCGGGGTGGTTAGGTTCATGCTGCTGCAATGCTCAAGCCGCATCGTTTGCGGCAAGCGGATTGTCGCGCATCGCCGCTGTCGGAAAACAAAAAAGGCCCGCACGCGGCGGGCCTTTTCGGAGCGGCGAGTCTTACTTCGCCAGCTCGTTCATCGTCACCTGATCGAGCTGACCGTTGATGGTCAGACGACGGTCGCGCTGGAAGGCGCGGATGCCCGCCACGGTGGCGCGGCCAAGCTGGCCATCGGCCGCGCCGACGTTGTAGCCAAGCTGGTTGAGCTTGATTTGCGCGTCGCGAACCGACAGGTTGGCATTGGCGGCCGGATTGGACGAGGGGCCGGCGGCCTGACTCGACTGCACCGACGCGCCCTGTTGCTGCGACGAGCCTTCGACCGTCAGACGGCCGCCGGTGCCCATGCCGCGATCTCCCATCGTTTGCGGGCTGTAGTTGCGCACGGCGGTGATGATGTTGTTGTAGGCATCGGTGAATGCAGCGGTCACGACTTTGCCTTGCGGCGTGTTGGTGTAGCCACCGGCACCGCCAAAGCCCGACGAGCCGACCAGCACGGCGCCGAGGTTGAAGTCGGTGTTCGACGACGAGCCTTCGGCGGCGGCGACCTGCACGCCGGAGCGGTTGTCGACCAGCGTCAGCATCACGGCCGCTTCGTTGGTCTGGATGCCGCCGGCAATCGCGCCGAGCGCGCCGAGGCGACCACCGAAGCCGCCGAGCGCGGCGCCGAGACCGCTGGTGCCGCGGGCGCTCATCAGCACTTCCGGCGTCAGCGAGTAGTCCGCCGCCACCATCTGGCCCTTGCCGAAGTTGGAGTTCTGGCGCATTTCGCCGGATTGCTGCAGCGCGCGTTCCTGCTGCATGTTGGCCATCGCACGGCCACGCTCGACGACGATGAAGCAGTTCGATTGCTGGATCAGCAGACGCAGCACCGGCGAGGTGGAGCCGAGGCGGTATTTGTCCATATAGGCGCGATACCAGTCGAGTCCCTGGTCCTCTACCAGCGCGATGGTGCCGGCCGGGCGGTCGCAACGACCGAGCTTGGCGTTGACGTTTTGCGCGGCAGCGCCGCCGGCGGAGCCGGTGGCGGCGGTGCGCGCCTGATCGGAGCCGACTTTCGGCTGCGAGGCTTCACAGCCAGCGAGGACCACGGCGACGGCGACCAGGCTGAATGCGAAAATGCGTGACATATGGTCTCTCCTGAAAGTTGGTTCGTGTTCCGGGTAGGACGCATTCGGAGCGCGCGAAGCGTCATTCCGCGCGTCATTTTGTACGCGGCGCGCCTGAGGCGAGCGCCGTTTCCCGGCGTTGCTGGCAACAATGATAGAGAAATCCCGCGCGGACGGCCACCGGGGTTGTCCGCAATCGGGCGTTGCGCGTGAGCAATCTGAGCTTCGCGTGGCGCGTGTTGCGGCTGTTTGTCCGGCTGCTGTTCGGCCTTTGGATGTCCGCCACCTCGTTTGCGCGCGCGGATTCGCTGCGCCGGCACGCCATCATTCGCGCCTGGTCGCGCGACGTGCTGCGCCTGACCGGCGTCGAGGTGCGCGCGCTCAACTTTCCGGCCGATACTGAACGGCCGGTAACACTGGTTGCCAATCATGTGTCGTGGGTTGACATTTTTGCGCTCAACACGCAGCGCGCCTGCCATTTCATTGCCAAGGCTGAGCTTCGCCGCTGGCCGCTGGCCGGGCGTCTGCTGGCCAACGTCGGCACCGTGTTCATCAACCGCAACGACCGCAAGGAAACGCATCGTCTGAAAGACGTGGTGCATCGTCTGCTCGACGCCGGCGAGACGGTGGCCGTGTTCCCCGAAGGAACCACCAGCCTCGGCCGCGACGTGCTCAAGTTCCATGCCTCGCTGCTGGAGCCGATTGTCGCCAGCGAGGGCGAGGTGTGGGTGGTGGCGATCCGCTACTTCCGGCGCCCGGCCGGACATGGCGTGGTGGCGGAACAGCGCACCGACGCCGCCGCCTATGTCGGCGAGATGAGCCTGATCGAATCGCTGCATGCCATCCATCGCGCCGAGCCGGTGATTGCCGAAGTGCAGTTCATCGAGGCGATCAATTGCGCCGGACTGTCGCGCCGCGATGTGGCGCAGCGTGCGCAAGCCTTGATCCGCGACGTGGTTCAATCCTGAGCGAGCGACAGCGGCTGCCGGCTCGGCACCTGAAACACGGCGCGGTCGTCGAGGCGGAGCGCCGTCAGTGCGCCGCCCCAGAGGCAGCCGGAGTCGAGCAGGCTGACGTTCGGCCATAGCCGCAGGCCCTCGCTCGACCAGTGGCCGGCCAGCACATGCGCGTCCGCCGAGCGGCGGCCCGGCAGCGCGAACCACGGCGCCATGCCCATCGGCGCGAAGCGGGCGTCGCGCTTTTCGCGGAATTCCATCTCGGAGAACGCCGTGCAAAAGCGCAGCCGCGCCAGCGCGTTCACGATTACCCGTTGTCGCGGCAGGCCGCTCAGCGCATCGTGCCAGGTGCGCGGCTCGTTGCCGAACAGCGAGCGCAGGAACTCGCGATAGTCGGCGCCGCGCAATTCGCGTTCGATCTCGCGCGCCAGCGAACGCGCGTCGGCAAGGCTCCACGCCGGCAGCAAACCGGCGTGCACGATGCTGTGCGATCCGACATCGAGCAACAGCGGACGTTGCCGCAGCCAGGCCATCAGTGCATCCGCGTCCGGCTGCGCGAGCACCTGAGCGAGCGTGTCGCCGCCGTGCAGCGACGAGAAGCCCTCATGCGCCATGATGAGAAAGAAGTCGTGATTGCCGAGCACGGTATCGGCGACGCCCATTTCCTGCAGGGCCTTCACGCGGCGCAGCACGCCGGCGGAGTCCGGGCCGCGGTTGACCAGATCGCCGACGAAATACACGCGATCGCTGCTGGCGTCGAAGCGCATCAACGCCAGCAGCGCATCGAGCTCTGCCGCGCAGCCCTGCACGTCGCCGATGACCCAGGTGCTCATGCGGCGTGCGGGCTGTTGCCGGCGCAGAAACAAAAAACGCGCCGGCCGGCGCGTTCATTGCGGGACTGGCGGCGTGTCACTTGGCCTTGGCTACCAGTACGTCGACGCCGGCCTTCACCTCGGCATCGGACAGCGCCGAGGCGCCACCCTTCGCCGGCATCGCCTTGAAGCCCTTCAGTGCGTGTTCGTACAGGGTGGCGACACCCTGCGCCACGCGCGGACCCCAAGCGGCCTTGTCGCCCGTCTTCGGCGCGCCGGCGACGCCGGTGCCGTGGCAGGCCACGCAGGATTCGTTGTAAACCTCATCGCCCGTCTTCGCTTTGGCGGCCACTGCGACAACGCCCGCTGCCGGGGCCGGCGCAGGCGCCGCGCCTTCGAGCTTGACCAGTTCGCCGACCGGCTTGATGCGCTGTTCGACCGATTTTTTGTCTTCGGTGGTGTCGATGCGCTTGCTGCCCGTCACCAGTTGCGATCCCAGCAGCGCAACTGCGACCGGCGTCACCAGTGCGAGCACCGATACGACGATAAGTTGCTTGGGGGTCTTGATCAGAGTGCCGTGTTCTTCGCTCATGGCCGTTTGCAGGGGTGGTGACGGATGGAAATTGCTGGTTTGACCGCGCCGTCTCGACCACGGCTGGCAACTTTTAATTATAACGACCGCCGGGCAGCAATTCGGCACCGCCTATAATCGTCGGCGACGCGCCCGTAGCTCAGCTGGATAGAGTATTGGTTTCCGAAGCCAAGGGTCACAG
>JAPUER010000008.1 GCA_027492485.1 Betaproteobacteria bacterium | reverse complement strand
CATCGTCCGATGGCCGTGGATCGTTAACGCATTATTGATTTAGAAATGGAATTACAGGTAGCTTTGACGTTGCAAAGCGGCAACGTTTTTGTAGTCAGCCGTAGCAATATTGCGTCGAGGGCAACGGGTCACGAGGGCAACGGGGTCAGGGGTTGCAACGCAGCAATCACTCCCGTAGACATGCGGCCATGTCCTGGCCATTAGCGGTTGTGGGAACCGGGCGGTTGCCGCCGACGAGTAGCTGCCGGGCCGCTCGCTGCTACGTCGTTGCGCCGGCACCCAGCCAGCGCTCGCGTCGTGCCGCCGCCTGCGCATCGTCCTTGCCGACCTCCAGCCAGACCGTGTCGAGCGGCGGTTCGGGAATTTCGATCGTGGTTTGCCGCAACTCGTCATGCCGGAAGTACGACAGATCGAGCCGGTCGCCCTGCCGGAACCGCGCCAGATGCTTGCCTAGTGTTGCGCTACTGGCACGCAGGCCGTCGATGGCGACCAGCGTGTCGCCCGCGCTGAGACCTGCTTGCCAGGCGGCGGACCCGGCGATGACGTGCTTGAGCGACGGCAGCGCGCTGCTGTCGCCAACCTGCATGCCGAGCGTGCGTGGGTTCACCGCGACGGCCGATTCGTCGCGACCACCGCGATCGGATGCCGTCGCCGCAGGCCGGGTCTTGTAGTGGATGCCAAATGGAGCGAACAGCGCCACCCAGTCCGGATCGTCGACGCCATCGATATAGCGCGCGAAAAAAGGCCCCAGATCGCGCTGCGCCCATTGCGAGAAGAAGGCTTCCGGGTTTTCCGGTACACCGCGACCGGTCTGCCCGAATTCCCGCCACAGCGCATGCATCAGGTCGTCGAGCGTGGGTGCGTCTTCGCCGGCTGCCCGTTGCATCAGATCGAGCGCCAGCGCCACGAAACTGCCGCGCAGGTAGTAGCTGAACTGTGAGTTGACCGCATTTTCGTCGGCGCGGTAGTACTTGATCCAGGCGTCGAAGCTGGCATCGGCGACGGACTGCCGACGGCGGCCCGGTGCGCGCAGAAGCTGGGTCAGGCGCCGTCCGATCAGCTTCAGGTAGTCCGCCTCGGTGAGCAGACCGACCCGTTTCAACATCAAGTCGTCGTAGTAACTGGTGAAGCCCTCGAACAGCCACAGCAAACGGGTGTAAGCCTCCTGGGCGGTGTCGTAGCCGTGGCGACCGGCAAATGCGGCCGGCCGGATTTTCTTTACGTTCCAGGCGTGGAAGTATTCGTGGCTGATGAGCCCAAGCAACTCGCGGTAGCCCTCGGAAATCGCGCTTTCGCCGCTTGCCGGCAAATCGTTGCGGGGCATGATCAGCGCCGTGCTGGCCCGGTGTTCGAGCCCGCCGTAGCCGTCGTCGACAACGTGCAACTGGAACAGGTAGGCGGGGAATGGCGGCGGCCCGCCGAAAAGATCGCAGTGCCCCTGGCAGATCTTTTGCGCATCGGCCTGCAGTCGTTGCAAGTCACCACGATGGCGCCCGGTCACGACGAAGCGATGCGGCACACCACCGGCGACAAAACTGAACTCATCGAAGTCGGCACATTCGAGCGGATGGTCGATCAGTTCGTCGTAACTCGCCGCGTGATAACGGCCAAAGCCACGTTCGCTGACGGCGACCGGCGCCATCGTTGTTGCGCAGCGCCACCGCTCACCGCCTGCAAATGCCGGTGCGTGCACATCGAGCACGCAGGGCGCGCCGCGGCTGGAGATGTCTTCGAGCAAGCAGGCGGCGGGGTTGACGAATCCGCGCGAAGTGTCGAACTGGCAGCCGCGAACGGATCGGTCCCACGCATAGACGCGATAGCGCACGCGCAGCGGCAGGTCGGCTTTGCTGTTCAACAGCCAGGTGGACTTGTCGGTTTTCGTGACACCGACCGCATGTCCGGCCTGTTCGGCCGATAGTTCGACCACATGGCGGGCGAATTCGCGCATCAGGTAACTGCCCGGAATCCACGATGGCATCGCCAGCTTCTGCCCGGCGACGGGATGCGCAAAGGTGATCTCGATATCGAGCAGGTGACCGCCCGGATCGGCGAAAGTCAATGCGTAGTGCGTCATGACGGGCATTATGCCGAAGCAGGCACGGTGCCCCTGACCGGCAGGCAGTGCCCGACCGCGTAGACTCCTAGACGCCGATCAGTGCGTGCAGCCGCTCCTGCTGGGCCGAGATGTCGCTGGAGGTGCCGGTGATTACCACGCGCCCCTTCTCCAGCCCCGTGTGATGATCGGCGAGCGGCAGCAGCGCACGCAGATCTTTGTCGATCACCAGCATCGCCAGTCGTTCCGCCTTCAGTTGTGCCAGCGCGCGCCAGATGTCGGCCCGCACCAGCGGTGCCAGCCCCTCGGTCGCTTCGTCGAGGACGAGCAGGCGCGGGTTGGTCATCAGTGCCCGCCCGATGGCCAGCATTTGCTGTTCGCCGCCGGAAAGCGTTCCGGCGAGCTGGCTCATGCGCTCGCCGAGGCGGGGAAAGAACGCAACCACACGATCGATCTGCCACGCCTTTGCGTCCGCTGTTGCGGGCGGTCGTGCGGTTGCGATCAGGTTTTCGCGGACTGTCAGCGTGGGAAAGATCTGGCGTCCCTCGGGCACCAGGCCGAGGCCAAGTTTGCCGATGACATGGGCCGGCGCTGCGGCAATCGATTGTCCGGCAAAGTCGATGCTGCCGCCGGTCGGCCTGAGCCAGCCGCAGAGACACTTCACCAGCGTACTCTTGCCCATGCCGTTGCGGCCGAGCAGCGTGGCCACCTCACCCTCGCGAATGACGAGGTCAACGTCGAAGAGCACGTTGCTGCTGCCGTAGCCGGCGCGGAGCTGTCGCACTTCCAGCAGTGCACTCACATCGAATCCCCCAGATAGGCGGCCCGCACTTCCGGGTTGTTGCGGATGTTGTCCGGCGTATCGGTGGCAATGATGCGACCGTAGACCAGCACACTGACGCGATCGGCCAGTGCAAACACGGCGTCCATGTCATGCTCGACCAGCAGCATCGGGTAGCGCCCGCGCAGCGACTGCAACAAGCTAACGATGGCCGCCGATTCGCCCTGGCTCATGCCGGCGAGCGGTTCGTCCAGCAACAGGAGCTTTGGTTCGGTGGCGAGCGCCATCGCAATCTCGAGCTGCCGCTGTTCGCCATGCGCCATGGTGGCGACGGTGGCTTGATGCATGGCGGCAAGACCCACGGTCGCCAGCGCCGCAGTGGCCCTGGCCATCGCGGCGGCATCGGCATGCGCATTGCGCCAGAAACGGAAGTTGTGTTGTGCGCGGGCGTTGACGGCGAGCAGCACATTGTCGAGCGCGGTGAATTCCTTCGCCAGTTGCGTCACCTGATAGGTTCGCGCCAGCCCGCGCTGCGCGCGCCGATGCGTGCGCACGGCAGTGACGTCCTCATCGAACATCAGTACCCGGCCTTCATCGGAGGCGATTTCCCCCGCGAGCTGGCCGATCAGCGTGCTCTTGCCGGCACCGTTGGGGCCGATGATGGCGTGAATTTCGCCGGGTTCGACCGACAGCGAGACGTGGTCCGTCGCCAGCACGCCGCCGAAGCGCTTGACCAGCGACTGCGTGACGAGCGCACTCATCGGCCGTGCTCCGCCCGATCGGCGGGCAACGAACCGAACACACCGCGTTTCAGCAGCAGCGCGACGACAAAAATAAACAGCCCCAGCAGCAGCATCCAGTTCGCTTTGTAATCGGGCACCACCATCTCGATGACACTGGGCAACAGCTCTTCAAGGACAAGCAGAATGATCGCGCCCACCACCGGACCGAACACGGTGCCGATGCCGCCGAGGATGACGATCACGATCAGTTCCCCCGAAAGCGTCCAGGCGCCGTAGGACGGGGAGGCGAACCGCGTCAGGTTGGCCAGCAATACGCCGGCCACGGCACAAATCACCGCAGAGGCGACATAGGCCGTCAGCTGGTAGCGAAACACCGGGTGCCCAAGCGCCGTTGCCCGCCGCGCATTCGCTTTGCTCGCGCGCAATACCAGACCGAACGGGCTCAGTACCGCACGCCAGGATAGATAGAGTGCAAGCAACACCGTTACCAGGGCGACGTAGTAGAGCGTCGCCGGATTCGACAGATCGTAGAGTCCCGCAACGCTGCGCTCGGCCACGGTCAGGCCATCGTCGCCGCCATAATCCTTGAGCCCGACCGCGCCGAAGTACAGCATCTGTGCGAATGCCAGCGTGATCATGATGAAGGCAATGCCGCTGGTGCGCAGCGCAACCGCGCCGACACCAACGGCGAGCACCGTCGTCACTGCCACCGCGATGGCCAGATGCGCCCAGCCGGAGACGATGCCGTGCGCTGCCGGAATTGCCACGGCGTAAGCGCCGAGCATGACGTACATCGCGTGACCAAGGCTGACCATGCCGCCGAAACCGAGGATGAAATTGAGCCCGATTGCGGCCAGCGCATAGATCAGCACACGGGTGCCGAAGCCGACGTAGTAGTCGGAGCCGAAACTGGCCGCCAGCAGCGGCAGCAAGGCCAGCAACGCCAGCACGACGAGCGCCGCGATGGTGCGTGGTGCGTTCCAGCGGATCTTCTCCGGCAACATCGGACTGCCGTTCATCGCGTGGCTCCTGCGCCGGCCGGGAACAACCCCTGCGGCTTCAACGCCAGCACCACGGCCATGAACAGATAGATCAGCATCGATGCCAGCGCCGGCCCGGCGGCATCGGCCGTGCTGCGCTCGAACAGCGTGCGCATGATCGTCGGCATGAAGGCGCGGCCCAGCGTATCGACCAGGCCGACGATCAACGCGGCGTAGAAAGCGCCGCGAATCGACCCGAGACCACCGATGATGATGACCACCAGCGTGAGGATCAGGACCGGCTCGCCCATGCCGGGCTGCACCGACACGATCGGCCCTGCCATCACGCCGGCCAGGCCCGCCAGCGCGGCGCCGAGCGCGAAGACCAGGGTGTTCAACCATTTGATGTTGACGCCCAGCGCGGCGACCATGCTCGCGTTCGTCGCGCCGGCACGGATCAGCATGCCGACGCGGGTCTTCTGGATGAGCAGATACAGGCCGAGCGCCACGGCGATGCCGGCACCGATGATCGCAAGGCGGTAACTCGGGTAGCTGAAACCGGCCAGCTCCACGGTGCTCGACAGGGCGTCGGGCACCTGCATGAAAACCGACGACGGCCCCCAGATGATGCGAATCAGCTCGTTGAAAAAAAGGATCAGCCCGAAGGTCGCCAGCACCTGATCGAGGTGATCGCGTTCGTAGAGTTTGGTCAGGGCGAAGCGGTCGAGCAGCAGGCCAACCAGGCCGGCGCCGGCAACCGCTGCGATCAGGCCGAGCAGAAACGAATCGCTGCGGGCAAAGACTGCGGCGCCGAAATAGGCGCCCAGCATGTAAAGCGAGCCATGGGCCAGATTGACGAAACTCATGATGCCGAACACCAGCGTGAGTCCCGCCGCCAGCAGGAACAGCAGCACGCCGAGCTGTAGCCCGTTGAGCACCTGCGATAGAGCGAGTTGGGCAGTCATGTTGATGGCATGAGGTCGCGACGCCGTGTGGCGCGGACGAATCGGCAAGTGAAAGAAGTTACAGTTTTACGCAAACGGTGCGGATTTCCGAATAGAAATCGAGTGAGTGTTCGCCGCCTTCGCGACCGATGCCCGACAAACCGCTGCCGCCGAATGGTGTGCGCAGATCGCGTAGCCACCAGCTATTGATCCATACCAGGCCGACCTCGATGCGCTCGGCCACGCGATGCGCGCGCGCGAGGTTCTGCGTCCACACAGTGGTGGACAGGCCGTAGCGAGTGTCGTTGGCGCGGCGGATTACCTCGTCTTCGTCGTCAAACGGCGCGATGTTGCAGCAGGGCCCGAAGATCTCCTCGCGCATCACGCTGGCGGTGTCGTCGAGTCCGGTCCAGATCGTCGGCTGCACCCAGGCGCCTTTCGCCAGCGCGGCAGGCATGGCAGGTTCGCCGCCACCGGTGACCACCGTCGCGCCTTCGGCGACCGCACGTCGGAAGTAGGCGAGCACCTTGTCGCGATGTTCCTGCGAGATGAGCGGGCCGAAGGTGGTTGCGGGATTCGCCGGATCGCCAATTACCAGCGCCTCGGCACGCGACTTCATCGCCGCGACGAAACGGTCGAAGATCGGGCGTTCGACGTACACGCGCTCGGTGCCGAGGCAGACCTGCCCGCTGTTCAGAAAGGCCGAGCGCATGATGCCATCGATGGCCGCATCGAAGTCGCAGTCGGCGAAGACGATGCCGGCGTTCTTGCCGCCGAGTTCGAAGGAGACTGGGCGCGTGCCCTCCGCCGCCGCCTTCATGATCGCGGTGCCGGTGCGGGTTTCGCCGGTAAATGTGATCGCGGCAACGTCGGGATGGCAGGTGAGGAATTCGCCGGCCGATCCCGGCCCGAAACCGTGCACGACGTTGATCACGCCGTCGGGAATGCCGACCTCTTTCGCGATCTGTGCCAGCATCGTGGCGGTCGTCGGCGTCTCCTCCGACGGTTTGACGACGACGGTATTGCCGCAGGCGAGCGCCGGGCCGAGCTTCCATGTCACGTTCAGGAAGGGCAGGTTCCACGGGCAGATCACTGCGATCACGCCCTTCGGACGGCGCAGCGTGTAGTTGAGTGCACCGCGGCCGTCGGCTGTGGATGTTCGATACGAGGCCTCGTGCGCCGCCTTCACCATATCGATGAAGACGCGGAAGTTGGCCGCGCCGCGCGGGATGTCGAGGCCTTGCGCCAGCGCGATCGGCTTGCCGGTGTCGGCGATCTCGGCGCGCAACAGGCGGTCGGTGTCGCGATCCAGCGCGTCGGCCAGCTTGTGCAGCAGTGCCGCCCGCATCGTTACATCCATTTGGCCCCAGGGGCCATGCAGTGCGGCGCTGGCGGCCGCGACGGCCGCTGCCACTTCGGCCTCGCCGGCTTCGCTGACGCGCTGCACCAGCGAGCCGTCGGCGGGCGACAGGCGATCAAAGGTGCGCCCCGACGACGCGGCGACCGCTTGACCGTTGATGAAGTTGAGGAGCGTTGCTTGCATCACGCGTATTCCCTCTCCCTTGAGGGGAGAGGGTCAGGGAGAGGGTGACGGTGGGTACCAGATACAACGTGGCGGAGCGCATGGTGTGGGCAACGCGCGCCCATCACTGTTCGTATGTGGCATTGCGGTAGTGTGCAGAGGGTTGCCCACCCTATGGCATTATGGTCTGCGACTCGTCACAGGGCTTTCATGTTGCACTGCGCCGCGTAGGCATCGATGTGATTGACCAGCGGCTTGGCGACCGTGCGCAAGCTCACGCGGCCCTTGCTGTCCTTGGCGACGTCGAACATGTACATGTCCTGCACCGGGAACTGGTTGTTGCCGAACTTGAAGTTGCCGCGAATCGACTTGAAGTCCGCCGCTTTCAGTGCGGCGTGGAAGGCCTTCTTGTCCTCGACCTTGCCCTTGACCTTGCGGATCGCGCTGTCCAGCAGTAGCGCGGCGTCCCAGCCCTGCGCTGCGTATTGCGACGGAATGCGGTTGTACTTTTTCTCGAAGGCGGCGACGAACTTCTGGTTTGCCTCGTTCGGGAAGTCCGGCCCCCAGAAGGTGCCCGACAGCATGCCGATGGCGGCATCGCGCAGCGCCGGCAGCGTGCTGCCGTCCACCGTTGAGGTGCTCATCACCGTGATGCTCTTGTTGAGTCCGGCCTGCTGGAACTGCTTGACGAAATTGACGCCAAGACCACCCGGATAGAACACGTAGAGCGCATCGGGCTTCTTGCTGGCGACCTGCGCCAACTCGGCCGAGAAGTCCTGCTGATTCAGCGGCGTGTAGATTTCGTCGGTCAGGGTGCCGCCCTTGAATGAGCGCTTGAAGCCGGCGACGAAGTCCTTGCCCGCCTGATAGTTCGGCGCCATCGCGATCACGTTCTTGTAGCCCTTGTCGCTGGCATATTTGCCGACGACTTCGGCCTGGTTGTCGTTCTGCCACGAGGTGCTGAAGAAATACGGCGAACATTGGGCGCCGGCGACCGGCGACGGGCCGGCATTGGAGCCGATCAGGAACACGCCTTTGTCGGTGATCTTCTTGTGCACCGCCATCATGATGTTCGAGAAGGTGACGCCGGTGATGATCGGCACCTTGTCTTTTTCAAGCAGCTTGTCGACGACCTGATTGGCGACGTCGGGCTTTAGCTGCGAATCTTCCTTGATGATCTGCACCGGCACGCCGCCGAGCTTGCCGCCGTTCTGCTCGATCAGCAGCATCAGGGCATCGTACTGGTCCTGCCCGAGCGGCGCCTGGGGGCCGGACAGTTCGGCCACGAAGCCGATTTTGAGCGGCGACGACTGCGCAAACGCCGCGCCCGAGACCAGGCCGGCAGCCGCCAGCGCGATAACCAGTTTATGCATGATAGTTCCTCCGTTTGCGTACAAAGCAGCCCTTCGGCCGCCGATTTGTGTGTAAATCTAGATGATTCTCAGAAAAAATGCAACATAATGCATTTATCGCTACCAAGGCAAGCCACCAAGACAATCGCCTTAGAGGCGGAAAAAGGCGGAGGCATTGTCCCTCAAAATGGCCGCCCGGTCAGCCGGGGAAACCTCCGGCTGTTGCCGCACAAGTTCGCCAATGTGTTCCTCGCCCAGCGGGAATGGGGCGTCGCTGCCCACCATGATGCGGCCGGCACCCATGGTATCGATCAGCAGCCGCAACGCACGGGGGTCGAACACCGCGCTGTCGACGCAGAAGCGGTCGAGGTAGTGGCTGGGCGGGTGTTTCGATTCGCCGCGCACGATGTCGCGCCGGTGCCAGGCGTTTTCCAGTCGTCCCAGCAGATAGGGGAAGCCGCCGCCGCCATGCGCGAAGCAGATGCGCAAATCGCGCGGCAGGCGGTCGAAGGCGCCGCCGAGAATCATCGCCATGATGCCGAACTGCGTCTCGGCCGGCATCGCCACCGTCCACGCGCTCATCCAGCGCTTGAGCCGTTCGCCGCCCATCATGTCCCAGGGGTGCACCAGCACCGCCGCGCCTTCGTGCGCGCAGTGCGCCAGAAAGCGGACGATGCCGTCGTCGTCCATCTCGCGAGGGCCAACGTGATTGCCGATCTGTACACCGACACAGCCGGCACGCATGGCGCGCGTCAGCTCGGTGCAGGCAAGATCACTGTCCTGCAGCGGCACCTGCGCCAATGCGCGGATGCGGCCGCCGCTCGGCGCACAAAACTCAAGCGCCAGGTCGTTGTAGGTGCTTGCCACATAAGCGGCCTGTGCTGCCGGTGCCGCGTAGGCGAACATGACCGGCGTGGCGCACACGATTTGCGTCGCCACATTGCTCCGGTCCATCTCGGCGAGGCGGGCCGCGGCGTCCCACAAGGCCGCGTGCACCGGACGAAAGGGTTGGCCGCCGAGCAGCATCATCCCGCTGCCATCGCCGTGGTCGTCCAGTGTGACCCAGGGGCCCGAGCCCTCGCCGAAGCGATGGGCGAAATCGGTCGCCTGGTGCGGAAAAAAGTGACTGTGAATGTCGATGCAGGCGCCGTTCATCGCGCAACTCTAGCGCAAGCCGGCGGCGGCAACCGCAGATCGTATTGATTTGGAAATGGAATCAGGGGCTTGGCCGGAGCAGCGGCGCCACCGTCGCGCGAAACGCAGGAAAAAGCTGCGCGTTGCCGTAGGCGCTCAGGTGATCGCCATCGAAAAATAGCGGGCGCTGGTCGCGCATGGCGCTGCAGGTCGCCTCCGGGCACAGCAGCGGCAAACTGTCCCAGACGCCGATGGCGGGATTGCCGTCGGCGATGGCGCGGATGCTGGCCATGACCGGTGCGCGCAGATTTTCGAGCGTCGCACGAGGCTGCTGGAGGCCACCGCGACAGACCGGATTGTGCCGATTGAACCAGTCGGCGCAGCGAAAGGTCGGGCTCAAAAACACCGGCTTCGGCGCATCGAACAACACCTGCACGCCGGCCGCGAGCACCGGCCGCAACAGCCGCGGCGCCTCGTCGCGCGCTTCGCGCGACCATTGCCGCAGCGTGTCGCTGCCGGCCACGCGCAACACTTCGCGCGCATCGAATGCGGCCCACTGGTCGGCAAAACGGGGTTGCCGCAGCGAAGCCAGAAACAGCACGTCGCCGCGCCCGGCGTCGCGCACGACCTGGGCGACGGCTGCGCTGGTGAAGTCGACGCAACCCGGCCCGCGGCCAATGTGCATGGGCATCCGCAGGTCGACGAAGGCGCAGCCGGGATAGGTGTAGACCTGCACCTTGACGCCCAACGCCGCGCTCAATTGCTCGAACAGCGGCAGATAGGCCGTGGCGTGCGAGTCGCCGATGACGCTGAGCCGGCCGGCCGGCCGATCCGCGGGCGTCGTGCAGCGGATCGGTTCGAAAGCGATGATCTGGCCACCCGCCAGCGACTGGTAGCCGATGCCCACCTCGCAGTGGCGTGTGCTGTCATCGGCCGCCAGCAAGCGCTGCGGCATGCGACTGCTGACGTACCAGTCGTCCGCGTTGCGCGCGACTGTGCTCAGGCTCAGATGCTGCTGCTGGGTCAGCACCATCCGCGCGGCACCCCAGCCGAGCACAATCGCGGCCAGCAGCAGGCCAATCCGCTGCACCGGCAGCAACCTCGCCAGCCCCCGGTGCTGGCGAATCGGCAATTCCACCCAGCGATAGGCGGCGCTCGCCAGCGCGAACGAAACGACGAGCGCTGCCGCGCGGGTGGCGACCTCGTCGAGGCCCGTGGTCCAGCGCAGCAGAACGAACACCGGCCAATGCCACAGATAGAGCGAATACGATCGCTTGCCGATCCAGACGCAGAGCGGATGGGCGAGTGCCCGGCGTAGCGGATGCGCGACATTGGCGTTGCAGCCGCCGATGATGGCCGCGGCGCCCAGCACCGGCGGCAGCGCCCAGAACCACGGAAACGCCGCCGCGTCGACCAGCGCGAAGCTCGTGGCAATCGCCGCCGCGCCCAGCCAGGGCAGCACGTCGGCAAGCAGTCGCCCGCTGCCGCGTGGCTCGGGCTTTGCCGCGCTGTCGGTCGCGGCCGTCAACTGGAACAGCAGCACGCCCACCGCCAGCTCCCAGAAGCGAAAGGCGATGCCGTAGAAGGCCGCGGCCGGTTGGTGGCCTGTCGCCCATACGCAGGCGAGCAGCGACGCCGCGCCGAGCAGCGCGAGCGCCGCCGTTGCGGCCCGCCGCCCGTTATCGCGATCGCGCAGTTTGACCCAGGCGAAAAACAGGAACGGAAACGCGAGGTAGAACTGCTCCTCGACGCCAAGCGACCAGGTGTGGGTGTAGGGGTTGAACTCTGCGCGCGGCGCGAAGTAGGTATCGGCGTTGCTTTGCAGCACCCAGTTGCTGAGGCCGAAGAAGGCGTATAGCGCCGTGCGTTCGTTGAATTCGCTCAGCCAGGCGCGCGGAATGAACAGCGCCGCGGCGAGCACCGAGGCCAGCAGCACCAGCACCAGCGCCGGCCCGATGCGCAGCAGGCGGCGGGCATAGAAGAAGGCGACGAAGTGACGGAAGCGTCCGCTCGGCGCGTGCGTGAGCGACGCGCTCACCACAAAGCCGGAAATCACAAAGAAGATGTCGACGCCGACAAAACCGCCGGGCAGCCAGCGCGCGCTCAGGTGATAGAGCATCACCGAGAGCACGGCCACGGCGCGCAGGCCGTCGATGTCGGCGCGGTAGTCGCTGGCGTTTTGCAATTGCCCGTTCGCTGCCATGTCAGAACGATTTCAACAGACCGGCGTCGGCGCGCACGACAAACCGGCGCGCGACTTCGCGCGGCGTTGCGCCGTCGTCGCTGCCGGTCATCTGCGCCAGCATCAGCGGCATCGCCGGATCGACCGGCCAGCCGCTTTCCGGCGCCGGCCCGCGATACTCGCCGAGCCATTCGCGGCCGCTCAGCAGCCGCCACTGGTCGGGGGCTACGTCCGGCAACGGCTGCTGGTCGGTTTGCCACAGGCCACGGTTGTGGTTACGCGAAAGCTCGACCGGTATCGCGTCATCTGCCGAGCCGTGAAACACATAGCCGCGGGCGAGGGCGTGATTCTCGATGCGCAAGGCGTCGGCATCGACTGCGACTGTTTCGCCGCAGGCTTGTTGCAGCCAGTGTGCAATGACAGCGCGGCCGGCATCGGTATGGCCGAGGTCGGTCTGCCGGGTGGTCATCTTGGCGTACTTCTCGTGCATGCGGTCGAAGGCGCGCGGGCCGATGCAGCCGTCGATGCCGAGCTCCGGACGCAGGTTCAGATAGAACTTGACCGTCACCTCCAGCGTTTCGACGACGCCGTCGTGGCGCAGCAGCACGATGTCGAACTCGCCCCTCGTGCGCCCGCCCTCGCGCACGATCAGCCCGCGCGTGGCGGCGCGCACGTCTGCTCGCGCCGCCTGCCAGAACAGCACGAATTTTTCGAAGGTGTGTCCCAGCGGCGTGGCGACGGTCGGCTCGCCCAGCGCCTCGCGCAGCGGCGCCGGGTCGCGGTCGAGCGCGAGCAGCCACTCGCGGCAGCGGGCCAGCTCGCGCTGTGCCCAGTCGTCGTCGCGCAGGCGGCCCTGCCACTCGGGGCGGTGGGCATCGAACAGCGTGGCGGAGCCGATGGTCCATGCCAGACGGCGGACGTCGGCGTCCTGCAATTGCCCGGACAGCACGGCGAGCGGCGACGGCAGGCGCGAATTCACCGCAATTGTCCCCGGACCTGGCCGCGAGCGATTGGTGGAAGCCGGATCAAAGCGCAAGCACGCGCTTGAGGAACGCGGCGATGTCGTCCACTTCTTCGACGCACACCGAATGCGGCATGCCGTACTCGTGCCATTCGACCTTGTAGCCGTGCGTTTCCAGCCTTGCCTTCGAGAGCTTCGCCAGCGCCACTGGAATCACCGGGTCCATCGAACCGTGTGCCATGAACAGCGGAATCTGCCGGTTCGCCGCCGAGGCTTCGGTGCCGAGCGAATCTGCAGCGGCGAGATAGGTCGACAGCGCCATGATGCCGGCCAGCTTTTCGGGATAACGCAGGCCGGTTTGCAGCGCGATCACGCCGCCCTGCGAAAACCCGGCGAGCAGGATGCGCTCGCTGGCGATGCCCTTGCCGCGCTGCTCGGCAACCAGTGCCTCGACCAGCGCCTGGCTGCGGCGGACGCCGGCCTCGTCGGCCCGCTTGTCGAGTTCGGCGGACACGATGTCGTACCACGCCCGCATCACGTAACCGCCGTTGATGGTGACGGGCATCGTCGGCGCGTTCGGGAACACGAAGCGCACGCCGTGTCCGGCCGGCAGGTTCAGCTCGGGGACGATGGGCACGAAGTCGTTGCCGTCGGCGCCCAGGCCGTGCAGCCAGAGGACGCAGGCGGTGGCAGGGGAATCGGGTTCGAGGGTGATGCAGTCGAGCATGGGCGGGCGGCGGGGCGCGAGCGTCGTGGCCGACGCGATGGGCCGATTTTAGGGAGAGACGGCCGGATCGCCGCCGCGCCGGCCCGCCGTCGTCGTTGCGGCCGCGCCGGACAGCAGCTTTTTCGTAGAACGCTTATCGAATATGGATTGTCGCTTGTTTTTGCAAAAAGTCGACTTGTCGATAAATCGAGCGCTATGCCGCTATTGGCAGCCGCTTCCAGCAAAAAAGGTGATATCGAACTCTGTGGGCCGGGGTGCCACCGCCCGCCGCTAACGCACGATCGAGCCGCTGCGGTCGATGGTGACGAAATCGACGTAGTTGCTGCCGCCGCGCTTGAGGTCGGAGTAGTCCACGCTGACGCCGCCGAGGTCGAGCGCGCGGATCGATTTGAGCGCCTGCTGCAAACCCTCCGGCGTCGCCCTGCCGCGTTGCAGCGCGGTCACGATGACGCGGGCGGTGACGTAGCCCTCCAGCGAGCGCAGGCCGTAATCCGGCGACGGGTTGGCTGCCTTCAGCTTCAGATAATCGCGGATGATCGGCAGCGAAGTACGCGTTTCGATCGGGCCGACGGTCGAGGCCACGTAGCCGCGCAACAGTTCCTTGCTGAGATTCTTTTGCAGGTAGGCGATGTCGACCGGCGACGGCCCGACCAGCATCGCAGTGCCGCCGCGCTGTTTGTAGGCCTTGATGAAAGCGGCGGCCGGCGCCGAAATGGCGGCCAGGAAGATCACTTGGGTGTCGACCTTCTGCAACGTATTCACCGCCGGCTCGACGTTGCCGGTAATGCGGTCGTAGGGGCTGCGGGCGACCAGTTCGATCTTGTACTTCGGCGCCAGCGCGTTGGCGCTGTTGAGCAGATCGCGTCCGTAGCCGTCGTCCTGATACAGCACGGCAACGCGCGACAGCCCCATGCTGTTGAGCGTCGAGAACAACTGGTTGACCTCGTCGGCATAGCTCGCCTTGGTGGTGAACACGCCGGGCTGGCCGATCACGCTGCCGGCACCGGAGCTCGGGCCGATCAGCGCGACACCGCTGTCGGTCAGGATGCCGGCCTTGATCAGCGCATCGGCATTGGCGGTGCCCACCGTCGCGGCGAACGCCACCGGCGACTCCTTGCTGAGCAGCTCGCGGGCCAGACGCACCGTCTCGTCGGGCTTATAGGCGTCATCCACCGACACCAGCCGCAGCGGTACACCGTTGATGCCGCCGTTGGCGTTGGCGGCGCCGAACCCGAGCCGCAGCCCGGCGGCATAGGCCTTGCCGGAGCTGGCCTGGACGCCGGTTTGCGGCGCCACCTGGGCGATGACGATTTCGCGCGCGGGTGCGGCGAACGCGGCAACCGACGCCAGCAGCATGACCGCCGCCGTCCAGCGACCGGCAGCGCAGGATTTGCGCATGGACGCCGCGCCGGCGCCCAGGTTCGTTCCGCGTGCAACCACAGCAACACCTCGTACAGCTCATGACAATGATGCGTGCATAGTACATTGGCATTGATATGTATGTAAGAGAAGTTTCGCTGGGCGAAACAACGCGGCCGATGATCGAGGCGCCGCTAAGCGCCGGGTCAGGCGAATACCAGGTGCACCTTCATGCTTTGCGCGCGATCGGCGGCCACCGCGAAGGCGTCGTTGGCGGCGCTCATCTTGAAGGTGTGGGTCAACAGCGGCGACACGTCGATGCCGCCGGTTGCCAGCTCGTGCACGGCGGCGCCGTACTCGCCGTCGAAGCGGAAGGCGCCGAGCAGATCCACCTCGCGGGCGACGAAGCGGTTGACCGGGATCTCGGCCGTTGGCCCGGCAATCATGCCGACCTGTACCACGCAGCCGCCGGAGGCGGTGGCCTGGATGGCGGTGCTCATGGCGGCGGCGTTGCCTGAACATTCGAAGGCGACGTCGAAGGTGCCCTTGTTGGCGTACCAGGCCTCGACGCGTTCCGGCGCGCTGACGGCGTTCACCGCGTCGTCGATGCCCAGCGCCCCGGCGCGCTTCAGCGCGGCATCGGCGACGTCCGTCACCACGATGCGCGCGGCGCCGGCGCGGCGCGCGGCCAGCACGCAAAGGCTGCCGATCGGGCCGACGCCGGTGACCAGCACCGATTTGCCGACCAGGGAGCCGGCGCGGCGAATCGCATGCAGCGCCACCGCCAGCGGCTCGGCCATCGCCGCGGTGCGGAAGTCGCAGCTTGCCGGCACCGGGAAGCATTGCGCCTCGCTGGCGACGATCACTTCGCGGAACACGCCCTGGATGTGCGGAAACACCGCCGCGCTGCCGTAGAAGTTCATCTTCAGGCACAAATGTCCCTTGCCGGCGACGCAGGTGCGGCAGACGCGGCAGGGCTGGTTCGGGTTGATGGCGACGCGATCGCCTTTTTTCACGCGCGTGACACCGGCGCCGACCTCCACCACCTCGCCCGACACCTCGTGGCCCAGGCAGAGCGGCTGCATCACCGCAAAGTCGCCGACCCGGCCCTTGCCGTAATACGACAGATCGCTGCCACAGATGCCGCCGGCGCCGAAGCGCACCTTCACCTGCCCGTCGCCCACTGCCGGCTCGTCGCCGCGTTCCAGACGCAGGTCTTTGGCGCCGTAGAGCATTGCCATCAACATGACGGGTTGCCTTTGCCTTTGTTCTCTTGCCGATTACCGGACTGGATTCGCCGCCAGGTCCTGCAGCAGCCGCACAGTGAGGTACAGCCGTGGCACGATGGCGTCGATTTCGATGTATTCGTCTTTGGCGTGATAGCCCCAGCCCGGCAGACCGAGGCTTTCGAGCACCGCTGCCTTCCCCGAGCGGGTCGCAAAGCCGGCGTCGGTCGCGCCGCCGGTCATCGGCACCAGGCGCAGTTTGCGGCCGTCGAGCTCGGCATAGATCGCCTGCGCCCGTTTCGCCAGGGCCAGGCCGCGCACGCCGGCGGCAAAGGCTGGGCGTCCTACCTCGAGCTTCACGCTCACCTCGGTATCGGGCACATGCCGGCTGGCTGCCACTTTGGCCGTCAGCGCCTCGCGCAGCTTGCCTTCTGCCGCTGGATTGAGCAGCCGCACGTCGGCCGTGGCATAAGCCTTTTCGGGAATCTGGTTGCGAATCAGCCCGCCCTGCGCGTAGGTCCAGTTGAGCTGGGTGCCGGGCACGCCTTTGGCGATGTGCTCGGTGGCGAGCATCTGGTGCGCCAGTTCGATCAGGGCGTTGCGGCCCTGTTCGGCGGCGGCCCCGGCATGCGCGCCGCGGCCGCGCACCTCGAGTGTGGCGGTGCCGGCACCCGCGGCTCCCAACAGCACGCCTTCTTCCTGTGCGACCGCCTTGGCGCCGGTCGGTTCGTAGGAGAGCACCACATCGTGCGCTTCCGCCAGCGTGGCGATCAGCTCGCCGGAGCCGCGCGAGCCGATTTCTTCGTCGGGGTTGAACAGCACCGTGATCTGCGCGTAATCGCGCCAGCCGAGCGCTTGCAGCAATGCGAGCGAGTGCAGGATGACTGCGACGCCGCCCTTGTCGTCGGCAATGCCGGGGCCGTAGAGTTTGTTGCCGTCCTGGCGGAACGGTTGCGTAGCCAGCACCCCCTCCGGGTACACGGTATCGAGATGCGCGATCAGCATCACCCTGAGCTTGCCGGTGCCGGTCAAGGTGCCCTTGATGAGCAGACGATCGCTATCGGTGGCCTTGATCTGCTCGGTGGCGACGCCCAGCGCCAGCAGACGCCGTTCTGTGTACCTCGCCACGCGGTGCAGACCGGCAAGATTGCCGGAACCGGACTCCATCAGCACCAGCTCGCGCAAGGTGTCGATGACGGCGGGCTGCGCCGCCGTGGCAGCCGTCAACAGACGGGCGTCGCGGGCAGTGGCGATGCCTTGCGCCTGCGCCGATGCGGTGAGCGATAGCGCCGTGGCTGCGGCGACGGCAACCAGAGTGCGCGTGTAGTGATGTGTTGCCAAGTCGTTCTCCCCAGCCGTGGCTACCGATGACCATTGCAGCGATGCAGCGAATAGTAGTCGCGCCATGCTGTCGCCGACATCGATGCGGCGGCGGCCAATGCGCATGGCAGGCGATCGGGTCGCGGCAAGCCGCTCCTACAGGCCCTCGGGCCGCGTCCGCTCGATCTGCGCGATGCGCGTCCGCCAGGCGTCGGGAACCGGCAGCGACTTCTTCTCTTGAGCGTCGGCGTACACGTAGACCAGCTCACCATCGATCAGATGCTCGTCGCCGCGGAAGATCGCAATCGCCACGGTCATGCTGCTGCGGCCGAGGCGGGCGCAGCGCACGCCGATCTGCAACTCATCGTCGAAGCCCGCCGAGCCGTGATATTCGATCTGCGCCTTGCGCACGAACAGTTCGGCTCCGGCCGCCTGTTGCGCCAGTGGGTCGGGCAGGCCGCTCGCGCGCCAGTATTCGGTGAAGGCGACGTCGAAATAGAGCAGGTAGTTGCCGTTGAACACGACGCGTTGCAGATCCACCTCGGCCCAGCGCACGCGCAGCGGGTGGAAGAAACTGAAGTCGGATTTTTGAGTCATGCGCAATGCTATTGATATGGCGGGAGATATGGCGCGACAAAGCGCCCGCCGCATACGTCGGCCAAGCCCGGAGGTCGTATTGGCTTTTGCGTTGAAACCTTTATCGAATATGGGCTAAAGGCATAAAAATTCCGTAAGTCAACTTTTGTCTATTTCATCGGTTTAGCCCTTATCGAGCAAGGTTTTAACCGAAAAGCTGATGCTGCCACGGACGCACTTTCGGGCATTCCACAGGCAGACAAAACGACCGGAAAAAGGTAAATTTCGGGTAACGCGGAAAGGTCAACAAAATTGACCTATATCCCCCAATATCAGCATGCAGCGGCGATCCCGCTTGTCGTGCGAACCAAAACAGGAGTGCCCCCATGTCGCAAGCCCCGCTTCCCACCCAGTCATTGCCGGAGGCCGTGCAACGGGCCATCCAGGACGTCGCGCTCGACGACCGCTTCACGCTGCCCGCCGGGCGCGTCTACATGAACGGCTCGCAGGCGCTGCTCAGGCTGATGATGCTGCAACGGCAGATCGACGAGAAGGCGGGCCTCAACACCGGCGGCTTCATCTCGGGCTATCGCGGCTCACCGCTGGGCGCCATCGACCAGAACGCCTGGAAGGCGAAGAAGCACCTCGAAAAATCGCACATCAAGTTCGTGCCCGGTGTGAACGAGGAACTGGGCGCCACCGCCGTGTGGGGCACGCAGCAGTTGAATCTTTACCCGAATGCCAAGTACGACGGCGTGTTCGCCATGTGGTACGGCAAGGGGCCGGGCGTGGACCGCTGCGGCGACGTCTTCAAGCATGGCAATCACGCCGGCACCAGCAAGCACGGCGGCGTGCTGCTGATCGCGGGCGACGACCACGGCGCCAAGTCGTCGACGCTGCCGCACCAGTCCGATCATGAATTCATCAGCGCCGTGGTGCCGGTGCTGTACCCGGCCGGCGTGCAGGAATATCTCGATCTCGGCGTGCACGGCTACGCGATGAGCCGCTACTCCGGCTGCTACGTCGGCATGAAGGCGGTGACCGATACGGTGGAATCCACCGCCAGCGTGATCGTCGATCCGGAGCGCGTGAAGCCCATCATTCCGGATGACTTTCCGCTGCCCGAGGGCGGCGTCAACATCCGCTGGCCGCACACGCCGCTTGAGCAGGAAAAGCTCATGCACGATTACAAGATCTACATGGCGATTCACTACGCGCGGGTCAACAAGCTCAATCAGATCGTGATCGATTCGCCGCGCCCGCGCCTCGGCATCATGGCGGCGGGTAAGGCCTATCTGGACGTGCGGCAGGCGCTGGAAGACCTGGGCATCGACGACGAACTGGCGAAGGCGATCGGTCTGCGTGTGTTCAAGGTCGGCATGGTGTGGCCGCTGGAGCCGGAAGGCGTGCACGAGTTCGCCTCCGGTCTTGAAGAGATTCTGGTGGTCGAGGAAAAGCGGCAGGTGCTCGAATACCAGTTGAAAGAGCAGCTCTACAACTGGAAGGAAGACGTGCGCCCGCAGGTGGTCGGCAAGTTCGACGCCAAGGGCGAATGGGTGCGGCCGCATGGCGACTGGCTGTTGCCGGCGCCGTTCGAGCTGACGCCGGCGATGATTGCGCGGGTGATCGCAGGCCGCATCGCCAAGTTCTACGTCAGCGACAAGGTCAAGCAGCGCGTCGAGTGGATCAACGAGAAAGAGCGCACGCTGGAGCGCACGAAAATCGACATCGCCCGCGCGCCCTACTTCTGCTCGGGCTGCCCGCACAACACCAGCACCAACGTGCCCGAGGGCTCGCGCGCCGTCGCCGGCATCGGCTGCCACTACATGGCGGTCTGGATGGACCGCGCCAGCACCTTCACGCAGATGGGCGGCGAGGGCGTGCCCTGGGTCGGCCAGGCGCCGTTCACCAACGAGAAGCACATCTTCGCCAACCTCGGCGACGGCACCTACTATCACTCCGGCCTGCTGGCGATCCGGCAGAGCATCGCAGCCGGCGTCAACATCACCTACAAGATTCTCTATAACGACGCGGTGGCGATGACCGGCGGCCAGCCGCACGATGGGCCGCTGTCGCCGCTCGCGATCATCAATCAGGTGCGTGCCGAGGGCGTGCAGAAGATCGCGGTGGTGACCGACGAGCCGCAGAAATACGAAGGCGTGCCGCTGCCCGCCAACGTGCCGGTCTACCACCGCGAAAAGCTCGATGAGATTCAGCGAGAATTCCGCGAGGCGCCGGGCTGCACGGTGATCGTGTACGACCAGACCTGCGCCGCCGAGAAGCGTCGCCGTCGCAAGATCGGCAAGTTCCCCGACCCGGCGAAGCGCGTGGTCATCAATGAGGCCGTCTGCGAAGGCTGCGGCGATTGCGGCGTGAAGTCGAACTGTGTCTCGGTGATGCCGCTGGAGACCGAATTCGGCCGCAAGCGCAGCATCGATCAATCGAACTGCAACAAGGATTACTCCTGTGTCAACGGCTTCTGCCCGAGCTTCGTCACCGTCGAGGGCGGCGCGCTGAAGAAGCCGAAGAAGGTGGGCGCCGACGCCGCGGCGGACTTCGGCGATTTGCCGACACCGGCGATTCCCGAGTTGACCAAACCCTACAACATGCTGGTCACCGGCATCGGCGGCACCGGCGTGCTGACGGTGGGTCAGGTGCTCGGCATGGCCGCTTTCCTCGAAGGCAAGGGCCTGACCATTCTCGATATGTCGGGCCTGGCGCAGAAGAACGGCAGCGTGATGAGCCACGTGCGCATCGCGCCGACGCAGGCGATGCTCAACGCCACGCGCGTCGCGGCGGGCGAGGCGAATCTGGTGCTCGGTTGCGACGTGCTGACAACCACTGCCGAAGACTCGCTGGCCAAGATGGCCGTTGGCGTGACCAGGGCGGTGATCAACTCGGCAATCGTGATGCCGGCGACCTTCACCAAGAACGCCGACCTCAAGTTCCCGCTCGGCAGCATGGAGCGCGAGATCAGCGATGCCTGCGGCGCCGATGCCGTCGCCTTCCTCGACGCCACCAAAATCGCCACCCGTCTGATGGGGGACTCGATCGCCACCAATCTGTTCGTGCTCGGTTACGCCTGGCAGAAGGGCCTGGTGCCGGTGCTGGAAGCGACCATCCTGCGCGCCATCGAGTTGAACGGCGCGGCTATCGAGATGAACAAGAACGCCTTCCTGTGGGGGCGTCGCGCTGCGGTTGACCTCAAGCGCGTGGAAGAAATCGCCGCGCCGAAAATCGCGGTCGCCTCCAGCATCAAGCTGAGCGAATCGCTCGACGAAACGATCGCGCGCCGCGTGAACTTCCTGGCCGACTATCAGGATGCTGCCTACGCGAAGACCTACAGCGATTTCGTCGCCTTTGTGCGTCAGGCCGAGCACGCGAAACTGCCGGGCAAGACCGCGCTCACCGAGGCGGTCGCGCGCTATTACTTCAAGTTACTCGCAGTGAAAGACGAGTACGAAGTGGCCCGCCTGCACAGCAATGGCGAATTCGAGGCCCGCGTTGCCCGCGAATTCGAAGGTGATTACACGCTCAACTTCCATCTCGCGCCGCCGCTGTTCGCCAAGAAAGATCCGGTAACCGGGGAGCTGAAGAAGCGCCAGTACGGCCCGTGGATGATGAAGGCCTTCCGCTTCCTCGCGTCGCGCAAAGGCCTGCGCGGCGGCGCGTTCGACATCTTCAAGAACACCGACGAGCGCCGCATGGAGCAGCAATTGAAGGTGGACTATCGCCGCCTGGTCGAGGAAATCGTCGCCAATCTGGCGCCGCACAACCACGCGCTCGCCGTGCAATTGGCCGCCATCCCCGAGGAGATTCGCGGCTACGGCCACGTCAAGGAACGTCACGTCAAGGCAGCCAAGGCCAAAGAGGCGAAACTGAAAACCGATTTCGACGCAGCCAAGGTGGTGATCGGTATTGCAGCGGTGGAGTCTGTGAAGGCGGCATAGCGTGACTGCTGGCTGGTTGATTTGGGACTTTGACGGGACGTTGGCAGAACTGCCGGGCATGTGGTCCGGCACCTTGGCCGAGGTTGTTCAGCGCGAGCTTGGCGACAAATCGGCGAATGCCGCACTGTTTCGACCGTGGCTGCAGTCTGGGTTTCCTTGGCATGCGCCACAAGTCATTCGTGATCCGCTGACCGTCGATGCGGACACGTGGTGGAACGCGTTGTCGCCCGTGATCACCAATGCGTTGGTTGGTGGCGCGACGCTTGACGTCCGTGTCGCGCAGCAACTGCTGCCAATGGTTCGCGCTACATATTGCGATGCTTCGCGGTGGCGGTTGTTCGACGATTCCCTGGACACGCTGCAAAGGCTCGCCTCGTTGGGCTGGCGACACGTTGTTCTGAGCAATCACGTGCCAGAGCTGCGGCAGATCATGTCGGGACTCGGCCTTACGCCTTACTTTGATGCGGTTTACTCTTCTGCTGAAACAGGCGTGGAGAAACCAAATCCCGCCTCATTTGAACGGGTTATCGCAAAGCTGCCAGACGATTTGCCGCGAGTCATGGTGGGCGACAGCTACGAGGCCGACGTTCTTGGCGCGCGTCGATGTGGTCTCGATGCGATTCTGGTTCGGCGGCCTTACCGTGGCGAATCGAGATTCGCCGCGACGCTCGGAGAAGTGGAGACGTTCTTGTCGTAGTCCCGTAGCCTCGATGCAACGAAGTGGCATCGAGGGACAACGATTGCGACCCACAAATGCCTCGATTCCGCTGCGCTGCATCGCGGCTACGTGCCACTCGAAAGCAACGACAAAGCCAAGGCTTCGGCGACCGCCGTACATGCAGCGTCCTGGAAATTGCATGCATCGCATTTGCGGTGCATAATGCAATGATGAAGACCTCAGCATTGCCACCCATTCGTGTGAGCCCGGAAACGCGACAACAGGCCGAAGCCTTGTTGCGCGACGGTGAATCGCTGTCGGGTTTTATGGCTGACGCGCTCGCCCGCCACATCGAACATCGTCAGGCGCAGGACGAATTTATCGCTCGCGGCCTGGCGTCTGCGGACGAAGCGCGGCGTGACGGTGCCTATGTATCCGCAGCTTCGGTGCTGAAGAAACTGGAATCAAGACTGGCACAGGCGCAGCGGGCAAAAGCCCGCGCAAAATGACCGTCAACTATCGCGTTCGGTTCACCCGGCGGGCCGAGGCCGATCTCGTTCGCCTCTACGATTTTCTGCTCGAAGCCGATCTACATGCTGCCGAAAAGGCGCTTGATGCAATTCGCGCGGCACTTTCGCTGCTTGCGTTTTCACCATTTGCCTGCCGCAAGGTAGCGTCGCACCTGCCGCGCCATCGTGAGCTGGTCATTCCGTTTGGCAAGTCCGGCTATGTTGCATTGTTCGAGATTGACGATGCCAGAACGGTGACCATCATCGCGATCCGTCATCAACGAGAGACCGACCTGTGGTGACGCGCTGCATCCTTGCAATAGGCGGTGGCGGCTTCATGATGGAAGGTCGACGTACGCCCATCGATGACGTGATTGTGAAATTGGCGCGCAGCGATCGAGTACGCTGCAAGCCGAAGATTTGCGTGATCCCCACACCCACCGGAGACGCGGAATCAGTGATCGCTGCGTTCGACGAGGCATATGCCGAAGTCGCATTGACGTATCACCTTGCGCCGTTTCGGAAGCCACGTGCGAACTCGATTCCACTGTCAGACATCGCGAACGGGCTGCGGACGATGGATGCTGTCTTTGTGACGGGTGGCAATACCAAGTCCGCACTCGGCGTGTGGAAGGAATGGGGCATTGATCGCGATCTACGGACTGCCTATGATCATGGCGTGCTCATCGCGGGCATGAGCGCCGGCGCCAGTGCGTGGTTTGAATTTGGTTTTTCCGATTCGTACCACGATGGCTACAGGGCGCTTCCGTGTCTCGGTTGGATCGCGGGTGGTTTCTGCCCGCACTTCAACGGAGAGAACCAGATACGCGCGACCAAGCTTCGCGAGGCCGTGGACTCAGGTGAGATGCCGCGAACGATTGCGGTCGATGACTACGCCGCGGTGTTGTTCGAAGACGGAGCGGCGGTGCAGGTGATTGCTTGGCGGGAAGGTTGCTCAGCATACTGTGTGTCACCTGGCGAGGAACGAGCGCTTATCCAGCTGCAGCCTTGATGAACAATCCCTCGATTCCGTTGCTCTGCATTGCGGCTACGCGCCGCACGAATATCTTGAAGAACTCAAGGCTTCATCGACCGCCGCACATGCTCCAGATGCGCTCGCGCCGATTCCACGTCGCGGCCGTATTCTTCGAGATAGCGGCGGCGTTCTTCGCTGTCCCATTCGGCTTCCGAGAACGCGCTGAGCGGATAGCTGCGTGAGGTGAGCAATCTGCCTTCGCGGCGGGCCATCAGCGCGCGGTCGGGGTCGGCGTCGGGGATCAGCAGAAAGCCGTCGACGTCGCGCAGCGTGAGCGGGAACGCCGGTTTTTCGTCGACCAGCAATTTGCCGAACAGGTTGAGCTTGATGTCCTGTACACCCTTGCCGAGCTCGCTGTTGAAGCTGAGCAGCGCGAACGGTTGCCCTTTCGCGTCGTCGATGCGGGCGCTGATCACGTAGCGGCCCGGCCGCAGCACGTCGGCTTTCAGGTAGAAATTGAGCGATCCGGCCTCGACCGCCTCGCGCACGCCGCCGACCCATGTCGCGGGCGGATCGGGCGTGTAGAACACGTCGAAGAATTTGAATCCGGTCTGCTCGCCGACCTTCAGCGTGAGCTCGGTACGGATCACGCCAAAATGGCCCGCAAAGCCTTGTGTCGCTGGTGACAGCCGTGCGCTCCAGGTGCCGTCGCCGGCCGCTACGTCGCCGCCGTTGCCTTCATCGTTGAACGGCAGGCTGATGCTGTTGCGTTGCGAGGGCTTGCCGTCCTTTGGCGGATCGAGTGCGATGGCCCGCGTGACCTGAAGGGGCAGTGTCGATCCGGTGTCGTCCACCGCAGTGACGGTGAACAGCACCGTCTCGCTGCCAGCGACGTAAATGCGCTCCTGCGAGGACAGGATGCGCACGTTGGGCGCGGGCTTCTGCCCCGGATTGACCAGCTTGCCGTCTTCGCGCACCGGCTGGTTCGGGTACATCTGGTCTGCGTGCTCGCGCGCCGGACGCGAGTCGAATGGATATTTGGTGTGCTCGCGATAGTGGTCGAGCACTTCAGTCGCGCGGGCGAGGCGCTGCGCCCACAGTGCCTCCTGTGCCTTCGGGTCTCCGTTGGCGGCGGTCAGCGCCAGCGGATCCGGCGCGCCGCCGGGCGCCGCCATGCCGGGATGCCGCGGCTGGATTTGCGCGCCGTTGATCGCCGTCACGCCGGGCGGCAAGCTGGCGAACGATGCGGGTGAGGATTGCGGCGGCGCCGGGAAGGCGAGCCGCTTGAGCGTGACGATGCCGCTGCCAATGCCCGCCGCCGCAATAAGCAGCAGCAGGGCCATCGGCCAGCGGCGTCGTGGGCGACGGGGCTTTGCGTCGCCGCTATTGGGCATTCGCCACCATGTCGGCGACCGCGCGCGACACGATGCCGCCCCAGCCGCCGCTGGTGTAGTGGTTGTAGGCCTCGTTGTTGTCGCGGAACTTCAGGTTGTGATTGTTCCACTTGGCGCGTCCGCCTTCGTTGGCAGCCGTGCCCAGCGTCAGGTCGTTGCAGAACCAGTCGGAGGCGTTGCAGTAGCTGCCGCCGGACGAGCCGGAGACGCCACCGCTCGAGTGATAGGCGATCGCTTCGTCGTCCTGACCGGGCAGAACGCCCGAGTACAGCGTGCCTTTGGCGCCGGCGAACATGTAGAAGATCTTGCCGCGCGTCTGGTTGTGGTCGTACATCGCGCGCGACGTCGAGGTTTTCAGGTCGCTGACCAGAGGTTCGCTGAGCGCCCAGCTTCCGGCGTCGGCCAGCTCCGAGCCGCCGGCCGCGCCGCCCGCGATGTCGACCCACTTGATGTTCCAGCCGGTCTGGGTGCCGGCGCCGGATGCACCGCACACGCCCGACGAATTGGGTGATGCAGTTCGGATGGTGCGCGTCGAGCCGCCATACATGGCGAGCGTGTAGCCGACCTGCAGGTTGCCGGCGCTGTGGGCGCCGACGTAGCACCAGTTGTTGCCGGTGCAGTAGCAGTCGAGCGCGTTGCGCACAAGATAGTTCTGGTTGGAGATGCTGTTATAGCCGTCCCAGTTGACGGCCTTCTTGTTGACGCCCGCCGCCTTGCCGGCCGGACCCCAGTAGGAGAAGTCGGCATAGTTGCCGAGCTGGCCGCCACCGGTGCGACCGTTCACCCACAGCGTGTAATTGGTGGCGTGCGCCAGTGCGGCAAGACCCAGGCCCACCGCGGCGGCACCCAGGGCGATCCGGCGCCAGCCAAACTGCTTCAGTTTCATAGCATCTCCTCCCGTGTTGATTTCGTAAGCGACAACATAAATGGGTGCGCGACCCTCTTGTGAAGGGTGCGCGTCGTTGCGGCAAAGGGGATGGACGAAAGCGCCGGGCCACGTGGTTGCGGCCCGCTGTTTTCATCCGGTGGAGTTGTTTTTGGCGGCTGGCGCTGCGCCTCCCCGCGCCTTGCCTGCCGCCTTGAATCATCGCGAGCAAGGCTCCGTGATTCAGTCCCCCTCACATGCGCGGCGGACTATAACGTTCGTTCGAAACGAGTGTCAAATTCAAACGCGATGCGACGCGATGCTCGACGCGTCGGCCCAGTTGCCGCGGGCATCAGGCTCGCGGACAGGCGCCACGCGGTCGGGCGGCAAGCGCCTTCAGCTCGTGCAGGGCGGCGCTCCATTGTGCGCCGTAGCGGGTCGGGATGTCGATGTGGCGAGCGCCTTCGACCAGCAGCCAGCGCTTTGGCTCGGGCGCGGCGGCATAGAGCTTCTTCGCCACTTCGACCGGAATGCGATAGTCGTTGCTGCCGTGCATCACCAGGGTCGGCAGGCAGAGCTTCGGCGCCGTGGCGAGTGCGTCGAAGAACTGCGTTTGCACTACCGCCAGCGGAATCCACTTGTAGGCCGTGTATTGCTGCATTTCGCGCACGCTGGTGAACGAGCTTTCGACCACCAGGCCGGCCGCGTCCTGCGCCGCCGGCGTGGCGGCGAGATGCACGGCGATGGCGCCGCCGAGCGAATGGCCGTAGATGTAGCGGCTGTTCTGCGGCACCCGCCGTTTGAGCTCGGCCCATGCCGCGTCGGCGTCTTCATAGGCCGTTGCTTCCGAGGGCAGGCCGCCTTCGCTCTTGCCGAAGCCGCGATAGTCGATGGCGAGCACCGCGAAGCCTTCGTCGTGCAGCTTCATGATGCGCGGCAGATTGGCCGAAATGCCGTAGCC
>JAPUER010000007.1 GCA_027492485.1 Betaproteobacteria bacterium | reverse complement strand
CGGAACGCTAGCGGTTCAGCCAGGTAGGGTGGGCAACTTGTTGCCCACGCGTCTGTTCCGCCCCGCCTTCTGGATTCCCGCATCGCGAGAATGACGCCGAGGAATGACAACGAGGAAGCGCGTAGTCACAAGGCAACGAAGCAATGAAGCGCAATCTTGGGCGGCCTTGGGCTGATGAACAATTGCCTCGATTGCGCTGCGCTAATCGCGGCTACGTGCGTGCCGCGCACATCCACGATGCGTGCGCGCCGTGCGCAGCGCGTGGGAAACGCTTCACCCAACGATCACAATAATCGCTAACAGCTTTATGCCTCCAACGACCGACGGGCGGTCGTTTCGGCCGTTTTGTTGCACTTATCAACAAACGCAATAAATCACCGCAAAGCGCCGCTGGGCTGTCGCTTTCGGCTAAAAGCTATACGCTCAAGTTTGCAACTGTTTCTCAGATATTTCACTCGCACGCCCCCGTGCTACGATGCTTCGCATGAAACCCCGCATCTACGTTGAAACGTCGGTTATTTCGTACCTCGCTGTGCGGCCGATTCGGGATGCGATCACGTCGGCGCGGCAAATTGCGACGCATCTTTGGAGGCGTTTCTTATTGAGGTTTTCATAATTCGCGACACTCCTTCACCGTTTACCCTGAGCGAAGCGAAGGGTTTAACTCCCGCCAGGATCAGACCCTTCGCTTCGCTCAGGGCGAACGGGGTTTTGTCGCCCATTTGGGCAATCTCAATGATCCAGTGCCGCCCATCCTCAATATCGACAACTTGACCCCGCCACGATCTACGACGCGGCAACCGACGGTGTGCTGCTGCCCTATCTGCTCGGGCGTCGCGGTGCCGCGTTGTTCAACGTTGACGGCGATGGCCAGACGCTCGCGCTCTCTGACGGCGTCATGATTCTGCGCCGGCTTTTCAATCCCTGCGCGCAGACCACCGACGCTGCGGCGATGGGCGCGATCACCGCCGGCGCCAAACGCGGTAGTCGCAGCGATGTCGAAGCAGTGCTGGCCATCGCCTTGGTGCCATAGCCGCACCTCTGGCGGGTCGCTGCCGCGCGACCGCCTAAAATTCGGCCAATGACTTCTAGCACTGCTTCCGCCACCGTCCGCACGCGCTTTGCGCCTTCACCTACCGGCACCCTGCATCTCGGCAACATCCGCACCGCGCTGTTTGCGTGGGCTTATGCGCGCCACCACAAGGGCCAGTTCATCCTGCGTATCGAGGATACCGATCTCGAGCGCTCCAGCGAATCCAGCGCCGATGGCATCCTGCGTGACATGGCCTGGCTTGGGCTCGACATCGACGAAGGCCCGTTCTACCAAATGCAGCGCATGCCGCGTTACCGCGAGGTGGTGGCGCAGATGCTGGCCGATGGCCGCGCGTATCACTGCTACATGAGCGTGGACGAGCTCGACGCGCTGCGCGAAGCGCAGAAGGCGAGGGGCGACAAGCCGCGCTACAACGGCCATTGGCGGCCGGAGAACGTGGCGAAACTCGGCCTGACGCCGCCGCCGGGCGTGCTGCCGGTGATCCGCTTCCGCAATCCCGATGACGGCGTGGTGGCGTGGGACGACGCGGTCAAGGGCCGCATCGAGATTGCCAATAGCGAGCTCGATGATCTGGTCATCGCGCGCCAGGCACCGGTGGGCGAGGTGGGTGTGCCCACCTACAACTTCTGCGTGGTGGTCGACGATATCGACATGCAGATCAGCCACGTCATCCGCGGCGACGGCCATGTGATGAACACGCCGCGGCAGATCAACATCTTTCGCGCGCTGGGCGTGGCACCGCCGGTGTTCGGCCACACGCCTACCGTGCTCGGCCACGACGGCGAAAAACTTTCCAAGCGGCACGGCGCCACCGGCCTCAACGAATATGCGGCCAACGGCTATCTGCCGGAAGCGATCGTCAACGGGCTCGCGCGTCTGGGCTGGTCGCACGGCAATGACGAAATTTTCACGCCGCAGCAACTGGTGGAATGGTTCAACCTCGAATCCCTCACACCATCGCCCGCACGCTTCGATGCCGAAAAATTCGAGTGGCTCAATGGCGAGCACGTGAAGCGTCTGCCAGTGGACGTGCTGGCCGCAAAACTCGAACCCTTCCTGCGCGAACAGGGTTACGAGCTGAGCGCCGGGCCGAGCGCGCTTGCGGTGGCCGAGCTGCTGCGCGAACGCGCGCCCACGCTGCGCAAGATGGCCGAGCTGGCCCACTTCTGCTATCACGCCGTCGCGCCGGATGCCGCATTGCTGGCCCAGCATCTGACCGACGCGAACAAACCGGCAATTGCCTGGGTCAAAGAGCAACTCGCCAGCGCCGAATGGGTCAAGCCCGCGCTGGCGGCGATCCTGAAGGAAGCGCAAGCCAGATTTGCGCTGAAAACCCCGCAGGTGATGATGCCGCTGCGCGTGATGCTCACCGGCATGGCACAGGCGCCGGCGGTCGACGCGCTGATGCTGACCCTTGGGCGCGAGCAGACGCTGCAGCGGATCACGGTCTAGATTTTTTTGGAGTACGTCATGAAGTTAGTTCCCCGGTTCGCCGCGCGCTTTGCCAGTCTTGCCGCTGCGGCGGTCCTCGTCTCGTTGCCGGCCCTTGCGCAGAGTCCCGTCGGCGCGGCGCCACAGGCCGTTGCCGACAACATTCGCAAGGTTCTCGGGCCGAAGATTTCCTCGGGCGGCAAGATCGAGGCGATTCGCCCGGCGCCGATGGCTGGGCTGTATGAAGTGCAGATCGGCACCGACGTGCTTTATGTGAACGAGGCGGCCACTTTCCTGTTCCAGGGCTCGCTGGTCGATCTCGAAAAGGGCCGCGACCTCACCCGTGAGCGCAAGGAGGCGCTGGTCGCCGCGATGGAAGCCGCCGTCATGCCGACGCTGTGGGCGGGCGAATCGCTGAACGACGCGGTGAAACTGGTGAAAGGCAAGGGCACCCGCAAGGTTGTGGTCTTCGAAGACCCATACTGCGGCTATTGCAAGAAGCTGCGGCAGAGCTTTGCCGAGATGGACGACATCACCGTCTACACCTTCATGGTGGCGCAGTTGAGCCCGGATTCGGCGCCGAAAGCGCGCGACCTCTGGTGCTCCGCCGACCGCATCAGGGCCTACGACGACTGGATGCTGCGCAGCAAGGCGCCCGCCACCGCCGACAAGGCTTGCGCCGATCCGACGCAGCGCGTCGCCGGCCTCGCCAAACGCCTCGGCGTCGGTCCCGTCCCGCACGTCGTATTCGCCGACGGCAGCAAGAACGTCGGCTACATGCCGTCGGCGGATTTGGGCAAAAAACTGGCGACGGTCAAGGCGACGTTTTAAGGGTAGGGCGGCTGGTTAGCGGTGTCGCCCCGGACGCGTTACAACGCACAGCCGCCGCCGGACGCCGTCACCGCCGGTGCCACGCTCCTGTCGCGCACCATCGTCGCACCACGTTTGAGTGCGGTCATCTCGGCCAGAATGGAAATCGCGATTTCGCTTGGCGTTTTGGCGCCGATGTCCAGTCCCACCGGGCCGTGCAGCCGGGTCAGTTCTTCCGCGGTCACATCGAACTCGAGCAGCCGCTCGCGGCGCTTCTCGTTGTTGCGCTTCGAGCCCAGCGCGCCGACGTAGAACGCGGGCGACTTCAGCGCCTCCATCAGCGCGAGGTCGTCGAGTTTCGGATCGTGCGTCAGCGCGACGACGGCGCTGTTGCGGTCCAGATTCATCGCGATCACGGTGTCGTCGGGCATGTCCTTGGTCATCGTGACCTGCGGCAGATCGTGCCATTGCTCCTGATATTCGTCGCGCGGATCGCAGACGGTGATCTGATAGTCGAGCGGCAGCGCCATCGCGGCGACGTACTTTGAAAGCTGCCCGGCGCCGATGATCAGCAGGCGGTAGCGCGGGCCGTGGATCGAGGTCAGCGTGCGGCCGTCGAAGGCGAGCACATCGGCGCCGGTCGCGTCGTCGCGGCGGGTCACGCCGGTGCCGAGGTCGAGCGTGCGCTTGACGATGCGGTGGGCGCCGAGATCGCTGAGCAGGCCGCGGATGTCGCTCTGTGGTGTCAGCGGCTCCAGCACCATTTCCACCGTGCCGCCGCAGGGCAGGCCAAACTGTTGCGCCTGATCGGCCGACACGCCGTAGCGCACACTCTCTGGCAGCCGCGCCGCAAGCTTGCCGTCCTTCACCTTGGCGATCAAATCATCCTCGATGCAGCCGCCCGACACCGAGCCGATCACCTGCCCGTCGTCGCGAATCGCCATCATCGCCCCAACCGGCCGCGGCGCGCTGCCCCAGGTGCGCACCACCGTACCCAGCGTCGCCCGGCGACCGCTGTCGGTCCAGGCAAGGGCGGTTTTGAGAACGTCCAGGTCGAGGTTGTCCATGATGAAGCTGTCGGATGATTTACTGCAAGTTGGTCTGGGCGGCTGCCGACGAGAGGCAAACCGGACACGGCGCGAATCTTACGCCGGGCGCAGGTGAGATGCAGGTTGTGTGCCGAGGTGCGCATACCTGCCCAGGCTCGCGTAACGCCTCACGAGTTGCTACATTTCGACGCAGACGCGGGACGTGTTGTGTCGCAACGACGCGTCACCGTTGCTATCGCGCCAGCAATTATTTGATATAAAATTGATATATTAAGTTTGTCGCCAATCAATATCCTGCGGGTAACTTCATGACGACCGCTGCGCGCCCAGACCAACTGTTGTTCCGCCTTCGTCTGACAGACTCGGATGCGGGTGTCAGTCGGGAGACGCTCTCGCGACTGGCCGCTACGCTTGGCATCAAGGAGACACAGGTGCTGCATTACGCAGTGCGCCAGCTTGCGCGCGACGTCTTGCCTGCCTACGAAGCCGACGACGGACCGCTGACTGCGACGCAACTGCGCGCCATTCGCAAGGCGGCGCCTCAAGGGCACAACAAGTCGGTGAAATCCAGCCTGTTCTGAACGTGAGCGTTCGCTGGTGGCCCGCACCCGAAGCGGGCGACATCGTCTGGTGCCACTTCCCCGAGGACCGCGCGATCGAACCAGGCCCCAAGCCGCGCCCGGCATTGGTGGTCAAAGTGTTCGATGACGACGCGCCGCGCTTTGCAGTATTGATCGCCTACGGCACCAGCCAGAAAACAGATCGCCTGCTCGCAGGCGAGTTCCTCATCTCGCCGACGGACCGCGCCGCCTACAAGCTGGCCGGACTGAGCTATCCCACCAAGTTCAATTTCAGGCAAACCGTCGAACTACCGTACAACGAAGAGTGGTTCAAGGTGCCACCGGAAGCGCCGCACGGGCAGATACCCAGGCTCGGCGTGCTGCATCCGAGCTTGATGCGGAGAGCGGGCGCGGCTTGGGCGGCGGTGCAGCGTCGGTGAGCCGAATCTTCTCTGCGGCACCGTCCTGATTTTGGTTGCGTGTAGACCCGTTCTGTTCGTCAAGCTTGTCCATGGGCACAAGTCCCGCCGTGGCGAGGCGCGTGTGACTGCTATCCATCGTGCCAATCCACCCACCGCAACCCAACGACCCGCGAAAACTCCCGCACATTGCGCGTCACCAGCGTCCCCCGATACCGAATCGCAGTCGCCGCGATCAGCGTGTCGTGCGGGCCGATGGGCGTGCCTGCAGCGTCGAGCTCGGCGCGGATGCGGGCGGCGATGTTGGCGCATTCGGTGTCGAAGGGCAGGCGTTGCATCGGTTGCAGTAGCCGGTCGAGCGCGGCGAGGCGCGGGGCGGCGGCCTCCGGCGGCAGGCGATGCAGCCGGTAGCGCAACTCATACTCCACAATCGCCGGGACGCCGAGGTCGGCGGGGCGCATCGCCTGCAGGCGCGGCACGATCTGTGGGTCGCCGCGGAAGTAGTAGCCGATGGTGTTGCTGTCGAGGATCAGCATGGTGGGCCACTAGAAGCCCACGCGCGGCGTGTCTTCCGGCTGCTCGTTGCCGGTGCTATCGCTTACCAGCGGAAAGTCCGGGAAGCTGCCCGCGAGATCGAGGCACGCGGGCGGCCAATCGTGCGCGACGTAGCGGCGGATCGCCTCGGCCACCCAACGGCTTTTGGAGATGCCGTGCGCAAGGGCGGCCTGATCCACCAGCGACTGCGTGGCTTCGTCGAGGTAAAGAGTGATTTGCGACATGGCGGGTGTAGGCGGATGCTTGTAATGACGCAATTGTAAGTGTGCGTATATGTGCATTGCTTTGGGCGCTTGGGTACGCGCGCTGGGGATGCATCTTTTCGTTGAAACCCGCATAGGATTTGGGCTAAGACGTGGTTTTCGCAACAAGTCGACTTTTTACAGAATAGGTGTCAAAGCACACATTGAATGGGGTTTTCAGCGAAAAGGCGTTGAGCCGATGCATTCCCGGGCGCGCGGGACTGCAAGCCGCGCACGAGCCGCGTTCGGTCTGGGTTCCCGCCTACGCGGGGACGACGGCGATGGTGCGGATTACGCGGTTGCGCCCACGCCATCGAAATACACCGACAACGTGTGCTCCACAATCTCGGCGTTGCTGAGCTTGCTGTAGAGGCGCAGGAACTCGACGGAGGGGTCGCAGGTGCGGGCGTAGAACGAGTAGAGGACGACGTCCTCGGGCAAATCCTTGCGCATCTGGCCGGCCTTTTGTGCCTCGCGCACCAGCTTGCTGAGCGCGCCGTTGAGCTTGAGCGCGCGCATGGTGTAGCCGAGGTTTTTCACCAGCATGTCGCGAACGTGCGGGCTGGTGGCGGGCAGGAAGGGCAGGCCGCCCTGTAGCCGCAGTTCCAGCGCCCAGCCGAGCAGGCGCCGGATGCGTTCCAGCGCGGTCAGCTCGTCCGGCAGCGCGGCCAGGAACTCGTTGGCGCCGTCGAGCAGGCGGATCATGCATTCGCCGGCGAGGTCTTCTTTTGACTTGAAGTGCTTGTAGAGGCTCGGCTTGGAGACGCCCACCTCAGTGGCGACGTCGTCCATCGTCATCAGATCGAACCCACGACTGGTGAGGATGCGTGTGGCGGCGTCGAGGATAGCGTCCTCGCGCTGCTGGAACGCCTGGTCCTTAAAGCTGATGCGCTTGAGCAGACTCAAAAAATACTAACAAGTAAAAAAAGTTACTGTATAGTAGCGTCGCTACCGTTCAGTAACTATTCTATTCCCCGTGGCTCAAGACACCAAGCATTTCGATCAGAAAGCCCAGCCGGACGGCGTCCCCCGTCGCATTGCCGTCGTCGGTGCGGGCGTTGCCGGGCTCGGCGCCGCCTGGCTGCTGACGCGCCAGGGCCACGCGGTGACGCTCTACGAGCGCGACGGCCGCTTCGGCGGCCATGCCAACACCGTGGACGTGACGCTCGACGGTGCCACGGCAGCTGTGGACACAGGCTTTCTGGTGTTCAACGGCAAAACCTACCCGAACCTGATCGGCCTGTTCGGCGAGCTGGGCGTGGGGAGCTACGAGACCGAGATGAGCTTCGCCGTCAGCGCCGAGGGCGGCCGGCTGGAGTGGGCGGGGACCAATCTCGCGACCGTGTTTGCGCAGCCGGGCAATCTGCTCTCGCCGCGCTTCATCGGGATGATCCGCGACCTGCTGCGCTTCAACCGCAACGTCGCTGCGCATCTGGCCGAATGCGAACCCACGCCGGAGCGCACGCTCGCGCAACTGCTGGACGCGCATGGCTACGGCCAGCCGCTGCGCGATCTATATCTGGTGCCGATGGCAGCGTCGATCTGGTCCACACGAGCGGATGAAATCCTCGACTACCCGGCGGCGACCTTTCTGCGCTTTTGCCAGAACCATTGCCTGCTGCAGGTGAACAACCGGCCGCTGTGGCGCTCGGTGCTCAATGGCTCGCGCAGTTACGTGCAGCGCATTTTGGCGGCACTGCCGGATTGTCGCCACGGCGCGGCGGTGCAGGCGGTGATTCCGCGCAAAATTGGCGTGGACATCATTGTCGGTGGTCAAACGGAGCACTTCGACGACGTGGTGCTGGCCGGTCACGCGCCTGATTCGCTGATGCTGATCGAGGCGGGCATCGCACGGGGTGGCATGCTGGGCGAGGGCGATCCGTTGCTGCAGTCGCTCGCTGCGTTCCGCTATCAGGCGAACGATGCCTATCTGCACACCGATACCGCCTTGCTGCCGCGGCGGCGCAAGCTGTGGTCGGCGTGGAACTATGTCGATCGGGACGGTGCCGGCCGCGCAGCGGGCAAATCGCAGCGGGGCGTCTGCGTGAGCTATCTGCTGAACCGCTTGCAGCGGCTACCGTTCCAGACGCCACTGGTGGTGACGCTGAACCCGCGCACGCTGCCCGCGCCGGAGAAACAAATCCGGCATTTCGTCTACGAACACCCGGTGTTCGACGCCACGGCCATCCGCGCGCAAGACGCGTTGCCCGCCGTGCAGGGACGCGGGCACGTATGGCTCGCCGGCGCGTGGACGCGCTATGGCTTTCATGAAGACGGCTTGCTGTCGGCAGTACGCGTGGCGCAGCGTTTTGGCGAGTTGCCGGAATGGGCGCGACCATGACGTATCGGCGGCACGATACGCCACGAGCAGCCGGGGAACTGATCATTGCCTCCGTGGTGCACGAGCGCATGCGGCCCACGGCGCATCGCTTTCGCTACCCACTGTTCTGTTTGCGCGTTGATGTGGAGCGCCTGCACGAATTGCCCGCCGCGACGGCTGGCTGGCTGCGCATCGATCCGCGCAATCGTTGGTCGTCCCTGCGCCCGTTCACGCTGCGCACGCGCGACTACGGCGCGCGCGATGGCTTGGCGCTCGCGACGTGGGCGCGCGAGCAGGCGGCCGTAGCGGGTGTGAAACTGTTGCCAGGTACTTCGCGTATCGAGCTGCAAACGTTTCCGAGACTGTTTGGCTTTGTGTTCAACCCGGTGAATTTTTGGTTCTGTCACGACGAGATGGGCGCGCTGCGCGTGCTGATCGCCGAGGTCAATAACACCTTTGGCGAGCACCACTTCTATGTGATCACTGCCCAGGATCGCGGCGCCATCGGCACCGACACCGCGCTTGCCTGCCGCAAGGCGATGCATGTGTCGCCGTTTTGCGAAGTGCGGGGGCGCTATCGCTTCCGTGTTACCGCTGGACGCACCGCGCGACGGGTTGACGTTGACTACTACGACGGCGAACAATTGCTCATCGCTACCCGCATCGCGGGCCACGCGGTGGCGCTGGACGGTGCGGCCTTGCGCGCACAGCTGTGGCGATTTCCGCTGATGACCTTCGGCGTCGTCGCCCGCATTCACTGGCAGGCGCTGCGCCTTTGGCTGAAGCGCGTGCCCTGGTTTCACAAGCCGGCCTACACCGGGCCGTTGCGCACTGGCAATACCGCTGAAGAAGCAAAGAAAGGAAGCGTCTGACCATGTCGACCACCGAAAGCCTGAACGCCGGCAATCACGGCATCGCGCACGCACGGCACAAGCAGCGCATCCCGCTGGCGGCGCGGGCCTTCCTGCGCACACTGGAGCATTTGCGGCATGGCCATCTGGTGGTGCACACGCCGGACGGCCGCCACCTTTCGTTCGGGCGCGCCAGTGCCGACGGCGTCGCAGCAGCGCATCTGGCGATTGCCGATTGGCGTGCATGCAGCAAAATCCTGAGCGGTGGTGACATCGGCTTTGCCGAAGCACTGCGCGATGGCTGGGTGGACTCGGCCGATCTCACCGCACTGCTGCGTCTCGTCATCGCCAACGAGCAGGTGGTGGCGAAGCTGATGCACTCCAGCGGGATCGCCGGGCTGGTGCACCGCATCCGCCACCTGCTCAATCGCAACTCGAAAGCGGGCAGCAAGCGCAACATTCACGCGCACTACGACCTCGGCAACGACTTCTACCGTCTCTGGCTCGACGGCTCGTGGACGTACTCATCGGCATTGTTTGCGGGTGAGTTTTCGCAGCCGCTCGCCAGCGCACAATACCGAAAGTACCAGCGCATCATCGATACGTTGCGGCTGCAACCGGGCCAGCGGGTGCTGGAAATCGGCTGCGGCTGGGGCGGCTTTGCCGAATACGCCGCAGCGCGCGGCATTCAGGTGCACGGCATCACGGTGTCGCAGGCGCAGCTTGAGTTTGCCCAGGATCGTCTGCGTCGTGCCGGACTTGATGGGCTGGCAACACTGGAGTTTTGTGACTATCGCGATCTTGCAGGCAGCTACGATGCAGTAGTGTCGATCGAGATGTTCGAGGCGGTGGGTGAGCAATACTGGCCGGGGTACTTTGAGACCGTGGCGGCGCGGCTGAAGCACGGTGGCGAAGCGCTGATCCAGAGCATCACCATCGACGATGCACGCTTCGAGCAATATCGTGGCGGCACCGATTTCATCCAGCAGTTCATTTTTCCGGGCGGCATGTTGCCGGCCCCGGCGCGATTTCGCCGGGAGGCCGACAAGGCCGGTCTTGGCACGCTGGAATCGTTCGCCTTTGGCAAGGACTACGCCGAAACGCTGCGTCGCTGGCGCGCGGCTTTTGAGGCCGCGCTGAACGAGGTGCGCACGCTGGGCTTTGATGAGCCGTTCATCCGTGTCTGGCGCCTCTACCTCGCTTACTGTGAGGCTGGCTTCGACAGCGGACGCACCGACGTGATGCACTTTCATCTGCGCAAGGTGGCTTGACCATGTACCGGCGATTTGCCGCGAACACACCGTCGGCAACACCCGTAGCAGACGCTGCGCAGTCCACACAGTCAGCATGCTGGCCGTGGTGGAAGGCACCCAACCGCCGCCGTACCGACTGGCAGGGCCAGCGCGTGTGGCTGATCGGTGCGTCCAGTGGTATCGGCGCGGCGCTGGCGCAGCAACTCATGGCGCGCGGCGCGTCCGTGGCGCTGTCAGCCCGCAGCGAAGGCGCGCTGTGGCGGGTGGCAAACGGTGTCGGCACCAGATCAAGCGGACGGGTTCTGGTGCTGCCCTTCGATGCGACGCACCCGGAGCAATGGGCGACTGCGCATCGCAAGTTGATGGACACCTGGACGGGTGCGGATGTCGTTGTTTTCTGTGCGGGTGCCTATGCGCCGATGCGCGCGTGGGAAATTGACGAGCGACAGATGTCGCAGATTGTCGATGTCAATCTGCGCAGCGTGTATTACGGACTGGAACGGGTGGTGCCAGAGTTGCGCGCCGGCGGCACGGGTGCACTGGTGCTGGTGGCGAGTGTGGCGGGGCTGGTTGGCTTGCCGAACGCGACCGTGTACGGCCCGAGCAAGGCGGCGTTGATCAATCTGGCCGAGTTGCTGCATAGCGACTTGCGCGGCGACGGCGTGGACGTGTATCTGGTGAATCCGGGCTTCGTGCAGACGCCGTTGACCGCGAAGAACGCGTTCCCGATGCCAGCGATCCAGACGCCGGAGCAGGCGGCGCAGGCCATCCTGCGCGGGCTGGCGGCGGGACGCTTCAGCATCCACTTTCCGAAACGCTTTACCAGCTGGCTGTATTTGCTGCGGCATTTACCGGATCGTCTGCGTCTCGCCATCGTGCGTGGGCTCATGGCGGCGAGGCCCGCGCCATGAACGGAAAGGGAACGCCTGCTGCGCTTGGCCTGCCGTTGCTGGTTGAGCGCTACAACTCCTTGCGGGCTGAGACGCTGCCTGAGTTGCTGGCTTGTTACGCCGAGCAGGCGCATTTCAAAGACCCGTTCAACGATGTGGTGGGTCGCGCGAACATTGATCGCATCTTCCGCCACATGTACGCGACGCTGGAACGGCCGACGTTTGCCGTCGGCAACGCGCTGGTCGGCGACCGCGATGCCATGCTGCGCTGGGAGTTCCGCTTTGGCCTGAACCGCAGGTCATACGTGGTCTCCGGTAGCACCGCGTTGATGTTCGACGGCAGCAGCCGTGTGGTTGATCACGTCGACTACTGGGATCCCACCGAGGCCATATGGGCGCATCTGCCGCTGGTTGGCGCGCCGGTGCGCTGGCTACGGCGCCGGTTTTCATCGACGCAGTTTGATCGTGGTTGATTTCATGTGGAAGCACAGACACACTCCAATCGCTGACCGGCGCCAGTGTCTGGCGCGGGTAGCCGCTTTGCCGGTGGCACTGTGGCTGCTGTCTCCGGTTTCGACCGCGCAGACTTTGCAGGAACGCGGCGACCTGCCACCCGACGAGGTGCGCCGCCATCGCCCGACGGCACGATTGTCGGGGCGCGGAACGCTGCGTTTCCTCGGTCTGCACATCTACGACGCGTTGCTGTGGACTGAAAACACCTTCGATGGCAATGCGTACGTAGCGTACCCGCTGGCACTCGAGCTTCGCTATGCCCGATCGCTGTATGGCTCGCTGATTGCCGAGCGTTCACTGCGCGAAATGGAGCGCGCGGGGACAATCCCCCCAGCGCAGGCGGAGCGCTGGCTCGCCTTCATGCGCGAGGCATTTCCCGATGTGGGCGCGGGTGACCGCATCACCGGGCTGTGGACGCCAGCGGACGAGACCTCGGAATTCGTCGTCAACGGCAAGCAAGGAAAATCTCTGCGCGACCGCGCGTTCGGCGAGCGCTTCTTCGGCATCTGGCTCGGTAACGGCACATCCGAGCCCGCGCTGCGGCAGGCGCTGCTGGGGCAGAAGGCGCCGTGACAGTCGCGGCTACCAGCATCGCCCGCTATGGCGCGCTGGGCCTGCCGCTGGCGTTCGTTGCGCTACCGCTGCATGTGCAGTGGGCCAACGTGGCGGCAAGCACCTGGGCGCTGCCGCTGGGCGCGATCGGCGGACTGTTGCTGGCGGTGCGCGCGCTCGACGCCGTGATTGATCCCTGGTTGGGCCGGTGGATGGATCGCGTGCTTGCTGCGCAGCGCGCCTGGCTGATAGCCGCAATCGCTACGACGCTGGTGGTGGCAGGATTCGCGCTGTTGTTCTCGGCGCCACCGTCGTTCGTTCGTGGGCAGAATGGCCTTGCCGTTGACTGGGCGGCTGCGGCGTTGGCGTTCACTTATCTTGGCTATAGTGCCGCGCAAATCGTGCGTCAGGCATGGGGCGCAGGCTGGGGCGGCGACGTGGCGCAGCGTGCGCGTATCGTGGCGGGACGGGAGGCGTTCGCGCTGGTCGGCGTCGTGCTGGCGACCGTGCTGCCTGCCGTCATGGGTTGGTCTGCGTTGAGCGCGCTGCTCGCCGCGCTGGCGGTGATCGCCTTGCTGTTGCTGCGTGGCGTGCCGATACCGGTTGCGGCTTCGGCGCCACCGGGTGTTGCGGAAGTCACCGGCAACGCGCAGTCACCGTGGCGGCTGCCGATGTTTCGTCATCTCATGCTGGTATACGTTGTGAGCGGATTCGCTGCCGCCGTACCGGCCAATCTGGTTGTGTTCTATATCCGTGACCGCTTGCAGGCGAGTGCCTGGGAGCCGGTGTTTTTGTTTGCTTACTTCGCCGGCGCTGCGCTCTCAATGCCCTTTTGGACGCGCCTCGCCGGCCGCTACGGGCTGCTGCGCTGCTGGGCGGCCAGTATGGCGCTGGCGATCACCAGCTTCGCCGGCGCGGCGTGGCTCGGCGCCGGTCAGGAGTGGTTTTTTCTGGCGGTGTGCATTGGCAGCGGTGTTGCGTTGGGTGCCGAGTTGATCGCGCCCGCCGCGCTGCTTGCCGGCGTACTGCAGCGAAGCGGGGGTGGCTACGGCGGCGAAGGCGCGTGGTTTGGCTGGTGGACGTTCGCCAGCAAGCTCAACCTCGCGCTAGCGGCCGGTATCGCCTTGCCGCTGGTTGCGCGTCTTGGCTACACACCCGGCGCACGCGAAACGCAGGCCGTGCAGGCACTGGCGCTGGTCTACGGGTTGCTGCCCTGCATGGTCAAGCTGCTTTCTCTTTGCCTGCTGCTGGCGCTCGGTCGCGAAATCGAGCCGCCAGCCGGTACGCCCGATCATCGCGCGACGTCAACAAATGAGGTTTCTCCGCCATGAGCCCAATCCCTTTCCGCCGACAACTGCTGCTTGGCGCCGTAGCCGCCCCATTGCTGGTGCTGGCGGGCTGTGCCTCGCCGCAGATCGCCGACTATGCCGCCGAAAAGCCGCCGCTGGATCTGCGCCAGTATTTCAACGGCAAGATCGAGGCACACGGCGTGTTTCGCGACCGCAACGGCTTGGTGAAGCGCCGTTTCGTAGTGGCGATGGATTGCCGCTGGGACGGCGACGATGGGGTGCTCGACGAACGGTTTGTCTACAGCGACGGCGAGCGGCAGCGGCGTGTCTGGCGCTTGAAGCATCTCGGCGATGGTCGCTATAGCGGGCGTGCGGACGATGTGGTCGGCACGGCGGACGGTAGCGCGAGTGGCAACGCATTTCGTTGGCAATACACCCTGCGGCTGCCGGTGGACGGCCGCGAGTACGAGGTGCAGTTTGACGACTGGATGTATTTGATCGACGATCGCGTAATGCTCAACCATGCCACGATGAGCAAATTCGGCATCAGACTGGGCGAAGTGCATCTTTCGTTCTACCGGCCTCGATGAAGCGTGACCGGCTTGCTGCCGCGCGCCGCTGCGCTTTACCGGGAGGTCGGGCGCAACTGGCTCTTCGGCAACTTGCGATACAGCGTGTTGCGGCTGACGCCCAGCTCGCGGGCTGCCGCGGAGAGGTTGCCGTGGTGGCGGGCGAGGGCGCGCTGCATGGCGTCCAGTGCGAGATCGTCGAGCGATGTGGCGACGCTCGCCGCGGGTGCGGCGATCGTGTCGGGCGGCGACACAGTAGCGCCAGCCGCAGCGCCCGTACGCTGTCCGGCGACGTCATCGAGGAAGTCATCGGGCAGATGCGCACGCTCGATCACGCAGGACGGCGCGGCAATTGCCATCGCGGTGGCGAGCACGTTGGAAAGCTGGCGCAGATTACCGGGCCATTGATGCTGCATGACCAGCGCCCACACTTCCGGCGCCAGCCGCCATTGCGGACCGCCCTGGGCGTGCAGCAGGCGGCTGACGATCTCGCGCAGATCGCTGCGTTCGCGCAGCGCCGGCAGCCGCACGGTGAGACCGTTCAGCCGGTAATAAAGATCGTCGCGGAAGTCGCCCGGCTGGATCAGTTCGCGCAGGCGCTTGTGGGTGGCGCACACCAGGCGCACGTCGACCGGGATCGCCTTGTTGCTACCAAGCGGCGTCACCACGCGCTCCTGCAACACGCGTAACAGCCGCGCCTGCATGGCGAGCGGCATGTCGCCGATCTCGTCGAGGAACAGCGTGCCGCCATGCGCCTGCAGCAGCTTGCCCTGATGGCCCTTGCGGCGGGCGCCGGTGAAGGCGCCGTCTTCGTAGCCGAACAGTTCCGACTCGATCAACCCCTCCGGCACGGCGGCGCAGTTGATGGCCACAAAGGGGCCGTCCCGCCGCGTCGAGGCGCGATGAATCGCGAGCGAGAACCACTCCTTGCCGGCCCCGGTTTCTGCCTCCAGCAGGATGCTCACGTCGGTGGCCGCGACGCGGCGCAGGCGGGCGATCACGCTGGCGACCTGCGCGTCGCCGGAGTCGAGATCGTCGAAATTGGCTTGCGGCAGGGTTTGCCGCGTGGCGTCGGGATTGCTGCGGGTCGATCTGGCGGCCGCCGAGCCAGTGGTAGCACTGCCGCTTGTCGCGCGCTCCGGCGCCGCCGCCTCACGGACATCGTCGCGTGTCGTTGTGCCGTAGGAACGCGAGGAATGAGTGGCGGGGACGGCAAAAATGCGCACGCCACTGGGCAGCACGCACTGCAGCGGCTTGTTGATGGCAAGGTAGGCCAGCTCGAACAATTCCGACGGAGCGCGCCGCAACAGCGACAGCGCGGTGTGGGTGCGAATCGAGGATAGCGACAGTTCGGTCTGCAGGCAGGCGCTGCGGTTGGCGGCGAGGATGCTGCCGTCCGGCGCGATGGCGAGCAGGCCCTCCATCAGTGTGCCGATGAATTCGGCACGGGCATGGAAGGCGACGATGAGCTGGCCGAAGTAGGTGCGCCGGAACAACGTGTTCTCGATCATCTGGGCGCTCATGCGTACCAGACCCATCGTGTGCTTGTGGAAGCCGCGATAGTCGCCGGTGACGTCGAGCACGCCGAGCAGGTCGCCCGCCGGCGCGAAGATCGGCGCCGCGGAGCAGGTGAGCCCATGATTGGCGACCAGGAAGTGCTCGTTGGCGTGAACCACCACCGGCGCGCGCTCGTGGATCGCGGTGCCGATGGCGTTGGTGCCTTTCTGCGCTTCGCCCCAGTTGACGCCGGGGCGCAGCGCCACCTTGGCCGCCTGCTGCTCGAAACTGTCGTCGCCGATCGAATGCAACACCATGCCCTGCGCGTCGGTCAGCACCACCATGCTGTCGGTGTCGATGATCTGCTGGTGCAGCGTCTCCATCACCGGCGCCGCGTGGCGCATCAGCTCGCTGTTCTGCTCGCGCAGCAGGCGCAGGTCGGTGGTGGCGAGCGCGTGGAAATCCTGCGACTCGTGCGAGCGCAGGCCGAAGCGGCGGCTACGGTCCCAGGATGTTTCGATCAGCATCGCATGCGAATCTGCAGGATATGTGCCGACGGCGCCGGAAGACGCGGGTGACAGCGGTGATTGCGGCGCGTACATAGCTCCTCCATGCGTGCCGATACTGCTTGCGCGACGCCCGCATCCCTCCAGAATGCGGGTCGCCCGTCGTTGGTTGCCGTCGGGACGACTTTCCTGCGCTGCAACAACCTCCGGTAACGGAGACGAGGTCGATTGCGGGCAGGATCGCGGCGCCGTCGATGCCGGAAACGGGTGCATGCAGTCTATCCGATCCGGTTGTTGTTGCCGGCCGTCGCCGGTGTTCCAAATTGGCACGTTTTTTTGCGCACACCTGTGGCAGTGCGATGCGGGCGGCGCACGCCTGACCAGCGCTGGCATCGCGGTCATGGCGAGGCGCAATCGGGTGGCGTGGACTGGTACGAAGCTTGCGCTTTGTCTCTGTCCAAAAAAACCGCCTGCGTGCTGCGGCGCAAGAAAACGACTCGCGTCCGGACATCGGGTTGACTTTCGAAAAAGTGAGGAGTGCACCATGATCGTAAACGTCACCATGAAGGTGAACGGCAAGTCCGTGACGGCTGCCGTACCCGCATCGACCACGCTGGTCGAATTCATCCGCGAAAGCCTGCGGCTGACCGGCACCCACGTCGGCTGCAACACGGCGCAATGCGGCTCCTGCACGGTTCACGTCAACGGCCGTGCGGTGAAGTCCTGCAACATGCTGGCGGCGCAGGCGGCGGGCACCGAGGTGACCACGATCGAAGGGCTGGCCGCGGCGAATGGCGACATGCATCCGATGCAGGCTGCGTTCAAGGAGCATCACGGCCTGCAATGCGGTTTCTGCACACCCGGCATGGTGATGAGCGCCTGCGAATTGAAAGGCAAGCTGCCGAACGCCACCGATGAGCAGATTCGCGAGGCGCTGGACGGCAACATCTGCCGTTGCACCGGTTATCAAAACATCGTCAAGGCGGTGAAAGCCGGCCTGGCGGCGTAAGCGAGGAGAACAGCCATGAAAGCAGACGGCATCGGCGCCCGCGTCACCCGCAAGGAAGACTATCGCTTCCTGACCGGCAACGGGCAATACACCGACGACATCACGCTGCCGCATCAGACCTATGCGGCCTTCGTGCGCTCGCCGCATGCGCACGCCACCATCAACGGCATCGACAGCACGGCGGCAGCGGCGATGCCCGGCGTGCTGGCGATCTTCACCGGCAAGGACATCGCCGCGACCGGCATCGGCGGCTTGCCCTGCGGCTGGCTGATCAACAACAAGGACGGCTCGCCGATGAAGGAGCCGCCGCATCACATCCTCGCGGTCGACAAGGCTCGCTACGTGGGCGACCAGGTCGCCATCGTGGTGGCGGAGACGCAGGAGCAGGCCAAGGCGGCGGCCGAGGCGGTTGTCGTCGATTACGGCGTGTTGCCGGCGGTCGTCGACACGGCGGGCGCGTCGAAGGCGAAAGCATCGGTGCACGATGCCGCGGCCGACAACGTCTGCTACGTCTGGGGCCACGGCGATGCTACGGCGGTCGACAAGGCGATCGCCTCGGCGCACAAGGTGTCGACGCTCGACATCGTCAACAACCGCCTGATCCCGAACGCGATCGAGCCGCGCGCCGCCAATGCTGCGTATGACCGGTCGAGCGACAGCTACACGCTCTACGTCTCCAACCAGAACCCGCACGTCGAGCGCCTGCTGATGTGCGCCTTCGTGCTCGGCATCCCCGAGCACAAGATGCGCGTCGTTGCCCCCGATGTCGGCGGCGGTTTCGGCTCCAAGATCTTCCTCTATGCCGAGGAAACGGTGCTGGTCTGGGCGTCCAAACGCGTCGGCCGCCCGATCAAGTGGACGGCGGATCGCATGGAATCCTTCCTCTCCGACGCCCACGGTCGCGACCACGTCACCAGAGTGCAGATGGCGATGGATGCCAACGGCAAATTCACCGGCATGAAGGTGATCACCACGGCCAACGTCGGGGCCTACCTGTCGACCTTTGCCTCCTGCGTGCCGACCATCCTCTACGCCACGCTGCTTGCCGGCCAGTACACGACGCCGTCGATCTATTGCGAAGTGACGGCGGTGTTCACCAACACCTCGCCGGTCGATGCCTACCGCGGCGCCGGTCGGCCGGAAGCGACCTACGTCGTCGAACGCATCGTCGAAAACGCCGCTCGCGACATGAACATGGATCCGGCCGAGATTCGCCGCCGCAACTTCATCACTACCTTCCCCTATGCCACGCCGGTGGGCCTCACCTATGACATCGGCGACTATCACGCCTGTCTCGAAAAGGCGATCAAGCTGGCCGACTACGCCGGCTTCCCGGCGCGTCAGGCGGAGGCGAAGGCTCGGGGCAAGTTGCGCGGCATCGGTTTCTCCAGCTACATCGAAGCCTGCGGTCTGGCGCCGTCTAATGTCGCCGGTGCGCTCGGTGCGCGTGCCGGCCTGTTCGAGGCGGGCGAGGTGCGTGTGCATCCGACCGGCAAGGTGACCGTGTTTACCGGCTCGCATTCGCACGGGCAGGGCCATGAGACCACCTTCGCGCAGGTCGTGGCCGACAAGCTGGGCATCCCGATGGACGATGTCGACATCCAGCACGGCGACACCGGCAAGGTGCTGTTCGGCATGGGCACCTACGGCAGCCGCTCGCTCGCGGTCGGCGGCACGGCGATCGTGAAAGCGGTCGACAAGGTGATTGCCAAGGGCAAAAAGATTGCGGCGCATCTGCTGGAAGCGGCCGACACCGACATCGAATTCAAGGACGGCGTATTCAAGGTGGCCGGCACCGACAAGAACGTGCCGTTCGCCAATGTGGCGCTGACGGCCTATGTGCCGCACAACTACCCGCTCGACAAGCTGGAGCCGGGCCTGAACGAGAACGCTTTCTACGACCCGACCAACTTCACCTATCCGGCGGGAACGCATATCTGCGAGGTCGAGATCGATCCCGACACCGGCAAGACCGAGATCGTCAAGTTCACCGCAGTGGATGATTTCGGCAACATCATCAATCCGATGATCGTGGAGGGGCAGGTGCACGGCGGGCTCGCGCAGGGCATCGGCCAGGCGCTGCTCGAAGGCTGCGTCTACGATCCGGAAAGCGGCCAGTTGCTGACTGCGACCTACATGGACTACGCGATGCCGCGCGCCGACGACTTGCCGAATTTCACGGTCGACACGCACGTCACGCCGTGTACGCATAACCCGCTGGGCGTGAAGGGCTGCGGCGAAGCTGGTGCCATCGGCTCACCGGCGGCGCTGATGAATGCCATCACGCATGCCGTGGGCGCCCGCGACATTGCGATGCCGGCAACGCCGGAACGCGTCTGGCGTGCCATCCAGGCCAACGCCTGATCTTCGCTGCGAACCACGAAAAAGGAGAATCACATGCAAGCTTTTCAACTGCATCAGCCGACTTCGCTGGCCAACGCGGCGCAATTGCGCGGCAGCAAGGGCGACGCCCGCTTCCTCGCCGGCGGCCAGAGTCTGCTGGCGGCGATGAAACTGGGCCTGAACAGTGCGACCGATCTGGTCAATCTCGGCGCGCTACCGGAGCTGTCCGGCATCAAGGTGGATGCCAGCAGCGTCGTCGTCGGCGCCATGACGCGCCATGCCGACGTGGCGGCCAGCGCCGAGGTGAAACGGGCGATCCCGGCACTGGCGGCGCTTGCCGCAAGCATCGGCGATCGTCAGGTGCGCAACATGGGTACCCTGGGCGGTTCGATTGCCAACGCCGACCCGGCCGCGGACTATCCGGCGGCGGTCGTCGGCCTGGGCGCGACGGTGCGTACCAACAAGCGCGAGATCGCAGCAGACGACTTCTTCAAAGGTTTCTATGAAACTGCGCTGGCAGACGACGAAATCGTGACCAGTGTGAGCTTCCCGGTGCCGCAGAAGGCGGCCTACGTGAAGTTCAAGAACCCGGCGTCGCGCTTTGCGCTGGTTGGCGTGTTCGTTGCAAAAACGCAGGGCGGCGTGCGCGTGGCGGTGACCGGCGCGGCCGGCTCGGTGTTCCGCGCGGCCGCCATCGAGGCGGCGTTGGCCGGCAACTGGTCGGCGGCAGCGGCGAAGGCCGTGAAGTGCGGTGCGGACAACCTGAACAGCGATCTGCACGCGAGTGCGGAGTACCGGGCGCATCTGATCCCGGTGCTCGCCAGCCGCGCGGTGGCAGCTGCCGGCTAGCATTGATCGACGGCATGGCGCCGCTGTTGTTTTTGCGGCGCCACGGACAATCTCCCATTGCCCCGCGCGTAGTTTCCTCTTCCGGCGGGGCTTTTTATGCAGACCATTCCAGAATCGATCGACGCCACGCAGGCATTGCTTTCCTCGGCTGATTACCTCGCCGACCGCGAACTGGCGACCACCGTTTTTCTTGCGCTGAAGATGCAGCGCCCGCTGTTCCTGGAGGGCGATGCGGGTGTCGGCAAGACGGAGGTCGCCAAGGCCCTGTCCACGGCGCTCGGCCGCGAGCTGATTCGCCTGCAGTGCTATGAGGGGCTCGATATTTCGCAGGCCGCCTACGAATGGAATGTGCAGCGCCAGTTGCTCGCCGTGCGGGCGCGCGAGGGGGCGCTGCCGGAGGAGGTCGAGGCGACCATCTACGGGCCGCAGTACCTGATCAAGCGGCCGCTGCTGCGCGCGCTGGAGAGCATGACGGCGGCGTCGCCGGTGCTGCTGATCGACGAGCTGGATCGCGCCGACGAGCCGTTCGAGGCCTATTTGCTTGAAGTGCTGTCGGATTTCCAGATCAGCATCCCGGAGCTTGGCACGGTGCGGGCGACGGCGCCGCCCATTGTCGTGATCACCTCGAACCGGACGCGTGAAATCCACGACGCGATCAAACGTCGCTGCCTTTACTACTGGGTGGACTATCCCTCCCTCGAACGCGAGCTGGCGATCGTCCGCCGCAAATTGCCCGGCGTGAACGACCGGCTGTCGCAGCAGATCGTGAAGTTCGTCCAGCGACTGCGCCGTGAAGATTTGTTCAAACTGCCCGGCGTCGCCGAGACCATCGACTGGACGCGCGCCCTGACCGCGCTCGATGTGCTGGAACTGTCGCCGCAGAACATCGCCGATACGCTGGGCGTGCTGCTGAAGTACCAGGACGACATTGCGCGGCTGCGCAGCCAGATCGACACCGTGCTCGCGGATGCAAGCAAGTAGGCCTTTGCACATCGCAGCCGGCGCGGCGACCGGGGCGCTCGCCAACAACATCGTTCATTTTGTGCGCCTGATGCGGGCGGCAGGCGTGCGCGCCGGTACCGCCAGCACCCTCAACGCGCTGGCGCAGGTCGAAGCAGCCGGCATCGAACGTCGTGCGGACATTCGCGCGGCCTTGCGTTCGACGCTGATTTCACGGCCGGAGCATCGCGAGTTGTTCGACATCGCCTTCGACCTGTTCTGGAAAGACCCGCAGATTCAGGAGAAGATGCTCAACGCGCTGCTGCCGACGGTGCAGGGACGAGGGCAAACGCCGCCACCACCGCCGCCACCACAGCGCCTGAGCGATGCGTTTGCGCCCGATGCGCCGACGCGCGACCCAAAGCGCCTGCCCAACCAGCAGGAGGAAGTTCACTTCGATGCCGCGCTGACCTTCTCGGCAAGCGAAAAATTGCAGCGCATGGACTTCGAGCAGATGAACGCGGCGGAATGGGATGCCGCCCGCAAGGCGGCCGCCGCGCTTGCCTTGCCGGCCCGGCCGCTACGTTCGCGGCGTGGCGTCGCGTGGCGGCAGGGGCGCATCGACTTGCGGGCCTGCCTGCACGAAAGTCGCAAGAGCGGCGGTGAAATCATCCGCATCCGGCGCACCCGGCCCGGCGAGCGCCCGCCGAAACTGGTGGTGCTGTGCGACATTTCCGGCTCGATGCACCGCTATACGCGGATGTTCCTGCATTTCGTGCATGCATTGGCCAATACCACGGCAAGCAACGCAGGCGGTCGTCCCCAGAAGCTGGAAGTGTTCCTGTTTGGCACACGCCTGACCAGGGTGACGCGTCACTTGCGGGGGCAGGATGTGGACGTGGCGCTGGCGCGCGTCACGGACGCGGCGCCGGACTGGAGCGGCGGCACCCGCATTGGCGCCAGCCTGCACGAGTTCAACCTGCGCTGGTCGCGCCGTGTGCTTGGTTACGGGGCACAGGTATTGCTGTTGACCGACGGACTGGATCGCGAGGACACCGCGCTGCTGGCCAGTGCGGCCGACCGTCTGGGCAGAAGTTGCCGCAATCTGATCTGGATGAACCCGCTGTTGCGCTACGACGGCTTCGAGCCGCGCGCGGCAGGGGTAAGAGCGCTGCTGCCCCACGTACACGCGTTCGTGCCGGTGCACAACCTGAATGCGATCGGCGATATTGCGGCGGCGTTGTCCGCCGCGTCGCCACAGAAGGAGATGAAACGATGGAAATGAACGACTTTCGCATGATCAATGCGCCGCGCGACAAGGTGTGGGTGGCGCTCAACGATCCCGGCGTGTTGAAGCAATGCGTGATCGGCTGCGACTCGCTGGAGCGGCAAGACGATGGCTCGCTCGACGCGGCGATGTCGGTGCGCGTCGGGCCGGTTTCCGCAAAGTTCAAGGGCAAGATACGTCTCGAAGATGTCAAGGCGCCGGAGAGCTACACGCTGGTGTTCGAGGGCAATGGCGGAGCCGCCGGCTTCGCCAAGGGGACGGCGGCGGTGTCGCTCGCCGAGGAGGGCGGTCAGACCAGGCTCAGCTACAGCGCGTCGTCGCAGGTGGGCGGCAAACTGGCGCAGGTGGGCTCGCGGCTGATCGACGCCGCGGCGAAGAAGGTGGCCGATGATTTCTTCACCCGGTTTGGCGAACTGGTCGGGGCGCCGAATGCCGACGTGCCGCCGGGCGCGGTCGGTGGCGCGGTGGTGCCCGGCGCATCGGCGGCGCCGTCAACCGCCGGGCGCTGGCTCTGGTATTGCGGCGCGGCGGCGCTGGTGATCGTTGCGCTGATTTGGTGGCTGCGATAGGGCCGTTGCGCACGGCGCAGCCACGAGCCCGCCTGCCGGGTTGTTGATTCGGCGCGATCCGGCCACAGATGCCCGCTACGTCTGCCGGCAGTGGCAGACCCTACCGCCAATCACCAGGAATTCTCATGGCCAGTCTCGACGCCTTTCCGATCACCCAAAAGTGGCCGGCGCTGTACCCCGATCGTATCCAGCTCTATTCGCTGCCGACACCCAACGGCGTCAAGGTGTCGATCATGCTGGAGGAGACCGGACTGCCGTATGAGCCGCATCTGGTGAGCTTCGAGAGCAACGATCAGATGTCGCCGGCCTTTCTGTCGCTCAACCCGAACAACAAAATCCCCGCCATCATCGACCCTGCCGGGCCGGGCGGCAAACCGCTGGCGCTATTCGAATCGGGCGCCATCCTGATCTACCTTGCCGAAAAGACCGGCCAGTTCATCCCGCATGACGCCGCCGGTCGCTACGAGGCCATCCAGTGGGTCATGTTCCAGATGGGCGGCATCGGCCCGATGTTCGGCCAGCTTGGCTTCTTTCACAAGTTTGCCGGCAAGGAATATGAGGACAAACGGCCACGGGACCGCTATGTCGCCGAATCCAAGCGCCTGCTCGGCGTTCTCGACCGGCGCCTGGCGACGCGCCGATGGATCCTCGGCGACGACTACAGCATCGCCGACATCGCCTGCTTTCCCTGGGTGCGCAACCTGATCGGCTTCTACGGCGCCGGCGAGTTGGTTGGCTTCGGCGATTTTCCGCAGGTGGCGCGTGCGCTCGACGCGTTTGTGGCGCGCCCTGCCGTGGCAAGGGGACTGGCGATTCCGGCGCGAGGTTGAGGTACGGCCGTGCCGGAATCGTCGGCGTCGCTGACCGCTTGCGCGGCAGCTTCTAGCGCCAGTCGCCGCGCAGGCTGGCGAAATAGGTGCGCTGCGGATAGGGATGGAAGTTCCAGTACCGGTAGTTGTTCAGATTGTCGACGCCAATCGCTGCCGTCAGCGTGTCGTTCACCTTCCAGGTGGCGCGTGCGTCGACGGTGAAAAACCGGCTCACGCCCTGATAGGTGAAGCCGTTGACGTCGGCGTTGTTCAGCGTGCGGTACTGGGTGCCGCTGTAGCGCGCGGCAAGCGTTGCCGTCCACGCAGAATTGATGCGATAGCTTGCCAGCGCAGTGGCGCGCCATTTCGGGATGTTGGGCTGCCACTTGCCGATGGTGTCGCCCGGTGTCGCAACGAAGCCCGCGTTTTCCTTGATGATGGAACTGGCGTAAGTCACGCTGCCGAGCAGGTCGAGCCCCCTGACGCCGGCGTCCTGCACGTTGGCCGCCAGCTCGACGCCCTGGGTGGCGATGCGGCCGACATTGACCACGCGCGAAATATTGCGGTTGGCGATGGCGTCGAAGATCGTTTGCGAATACAGGGCGTCGCGGCTGTCCTCGGCAAACGCGGTGGCGCGCAGTGTGGTGCTGCCGAAATCCCGTTCGGCAGAAAGCTCGCCCGTCCACGAGCGTTCCGCGCGCAAGTTCGGATCGTTGATGAACTGGGAGTTGGTCGTTGCGGTTGCGCCGTAAAGCTCGGCGACGGTCGGGACGCGGATGGCACGGCCGAGCGAGGCCTTGACGACCGTGTCCGGGCTTGCCTGAAAACTGATCGCCGCTTTGGGTGAAACGTAGTTTTCCCTGCGCGATGGATAGGCGAGGGCGCTGACCGGCGAGAACGCGGTCAGACCGTCCGCGGCTTGCCACTGCTCGGCGCGCAGGCCGAACACTGCTTTCCAGCGCGGGTCGAACGTCCAGGCATCCTGCGCCCACAGGTTCAGCAGGCGCGTTTCGCCCTGGACGTTGCTGGCCAGCACGCCGGCCGCATCGGTCTGCCAGTTGCCGGCGATCGACGAGGTTCTGAAGCGCAGCCGGTAGTCATCGCGTCCGACGCCGAAATCGACGACGTGCGTACCCTGCGCCCACAGCGGCCGCCACGTCCCGCGCGCCACCAGCGTCGTCCAGCCGCTGCCGCCGCCATCGGCGATGGTCCCGGCGCCGCCTGCGGCTGCGGCGGGCAGCGTGTTGCCCGCCGCGTTCTGGCGCAGTTGATCGCGGTCGTACCGGTAGCGGCTGGCGGCGAGCTCCCAGTCCCACTCCGCCTTGGTATTGCTCTTGATCGACAGGCCGTGCATGCTGTGCGAACTGTCCTGATGCGAGGTGACGAAATCGCCACCGGTCACAGCGCCGAATACGCGGCCATCGATGTTGATCGCGCCGCTGTAAACCGGCTGCCCGGCGGCGTTGCGCAGATAACTCTCCGGCGTGTTGTCGACGTCGTTCTGCCAGAGACCGAAGGTGTAGCTGGCGCGTACCGTTGGCGACAAGTCGTAGGCGAGCTTCACCTTGGCGTGATCCTGCCGCGTGCGGTACTGGGTGCCGGTGCCGACAATCCACCACGGCTGACCGGCGTTGTTGTCGTCGCGCACGGCGCCGGTGACAGCGGTGCCGCCGGTGCCTGCTGTGCCGGTGCTCAGCAGCCGGGTGGCAAAAGTGAGCGGCTGGCCGTCGCTGTCCATATGGTTGACCGCCAGCCACCACGACCAGGCGCCGCTGCGGCTGCCCAGCGATGCGCTGGTCTGCCAGGCCTTGTAGCTGGTATGCGTGTTGTAGAGATCGAACGGCTGGTAGCTGAGGTTGCTGGCGACGTGCGCCTCGAACGCATCGGGCATCCGCGTCCGATAGTCGACCACGGCACCGGCCGAGTTGCCGCTATACGCGGCCGAGAAGGGGCCGTACATCACGTCGACTCGCGCAATCTCTTCCGGTGCCACCAGTCCCCAGCGCGGCGGGAACGAGAGACCGCCGACACCGTTGCCGAGCAGGTTGGAGAGCTGGATGCCGTCGGCGAAGACCAGCGAGCGCGCGCTGTTGCCGGTGCCGGAGGCGCGGGTGGAGAGGATCGCGTGGTTGTAGTCACCCTCGTAGCGTTTGCGCACCAGGAGGCTCGGAAAATATTTCAGTACGTCTTCGCTGTCGGTGGCGTTGATGTAGCGCTCGATCTGCCTGGCATCGATGCCTTCCATCGTGGTCGGGATTTGCGTCGGCAGCGAGGTCGGCTGGTTGCCGGTGATCACGACGATGCCGAGCTTCTTGCCGGGCGCGTTGGCGGCCCCGTCCGCCGCGGCGGCGGTCGCCCCGTCCTGCGCCGAGGCGCAGGTGTGGGCTGCCGCGACGGCTGCGGCGAGCAGTTTCATTCTGGCGTTCATAGGATTGTGTTGTCTCGCGAAAGGGTTGCGTGGGTGCGTCAGCCGCACCCATGACGGCTGCTGCGGTCAGTGCTTGTGCACGGCCGGTGGTGTGGCAGGATTTGCGGTTGCCGATCCGCCTGGTGTCGTTGCGGGCACGGCGGTTACTTCAAGCAGCGCCGCCGGCGCCTTGATGCCGCGCGTGCCGGTGCCGTCGACGGGCAGCGTTGCCCAGTCGATCTCGCCTTTCTCGCACTGCTGCAACACCTTGAACCAGAGTGGCCCCGGCGTTGCCGGCAGTTGCATCTGAATAGCGAATTCGTCGAAGAAGGCATCGGGCAACGGTCCACCACGCCAGGTGATGGCGACGACCTCTTCGGCGACTGACTTGCCGTGTGAGTCGTAGGGGTGGGCGAGCTTTTCGACACGGCGTTCGATGCTCCAGCCGGGCTTCGGCATGGGCTTGGCGCCGCGCACGCCGGCGGGCAGGCGCACGGTGAGCGCGACGGTCGCCGAGCCGTCGCAGCCGTGCCCGACGCGGAAAGCACCGCGGTAGTAGCTGCCGGCTGGCGCCGCGCGCTGATCGAGGACGACGTGCGCATGCGCCGCACTGCCGCATAGCAATGCCGCGGCGAACGATATGACGATGGTTTTCATGTTGCGAATGAATGTTCTGGGCGCAGAAGCTGGCCCGTTGCAGGTAGCCGGCGTTGACGGGCTAATGCTTGTGCGCCGCGGCTGGCATCGCGGCGCTCGCGTTGAGCGGTCGCGCCGGCGCCTTGATTTCCATCGTGTGCTTCTTGTTGTCGAGTCCGACAAACTCGAGCGTGATGGGGACCGCGTCGCCATCCTTCACCTGCTGCTTCAGCCCCATCAGCATGACGTGGTAGCTGCCGGGCTTGAGCTCGAGCGTCTGTCCGGCCGGAATCTCGATGCCGGGAACCTGACGCATCTTCATCACGCCGTTGTCCATCGTCATTTCGTGAATTTCGACGCTGCCGGCGACCGGCGATTTGCCGGCGACGAGACGCATGCTTTGCTCGGCCTTCAATTGCATGAAGGCACCGGTGGCCTTTTGCTGCGGCACCGTGGCGCGGACCCAGGGATCGACCACGCTGACCTGTGCGCCAGCGGCGAATGCCGTTGCGGCGACAGCGAGAGAAGCGAATGTTTTGAGCGTTTTCATGGAACAGTCCTTGATGAGATTGAAAAGAATCGGGGAAAAAACGGGCGTCACCGGTTAACCGGCAACGATGCGGCGACGGCGTGGCGACGTTGGAGGCGTGCAAGCGTGGCAGCGGGCCAGTCGACCGCAACCGCGAATGTGGTTGCGCGCTGGTGGGAGAACGGAAGCCTGCGAACGACGCTGACGGCAACCGCGCCGCCAGGTCAATGGCGGCGGCAGTCGCTACGCGCGATCAGGCGTGTTGCGGTGGGGCGCGCGAGTGCGCCGGCGCCCAGGCGTGCGGCGGGCGCGGTGCGGCGTAGAAAAGCGCCGGAAACTCGGCATGCGCGAGCAGGTGCGGAACGGCGGGCGGCGGTGCCGGCGGCAGCGCTGCCGGCGCCTGTTCGATGTGGCAGAACGGGCAGTGCTCGCTCGCCTGTTGCATCGCGGAACGGTCATCGCTGCCGGCGGGCGACGAGGTGTCGAGCACGACGCGCTTGCCGCCGTCGGCGGAGCACAGCTCTGCCCACATGGCGGGTGAGGTGATGCCCAACGCGCCGGCAACCGAGGGCGCCAGCGCCGCGAACAGCATCAGCAGCGCGGTGAGCGCGGCAGCGGTTCGACGATGGACACGGCGCAGGTGCATGATCCAATTCTATTGGGGTTTTCATAATTCGCGACACACCTCCACCGTTCGCCCTGAGCGTAGCGAAGGGTTTGACCCCCAATAGCATCAGACCCTTCGCTTCGCTCAGGGCGAACGGGGGTTTTGTCGCCAATATGGGAAATCTCAATAGATTGGGAAACACGGGCGCAGGCCGTGGCGTCGCCGCGCGCCAATGGCTTTTCGTGTAGAGCCTTATCTACATTGGGCAAGAGGCGATATTTTGCAATTTGTCGACTTTGTCAGTTTTTTGCCATCCAGCCCAATTGAAATAGGCATCCTGGCAAAAAGCTGCCTGCTTGAAATCCAACTAAAAGACTCAACTATTCACTTGACTGAAACGGTCGGAATTTCTATAATCCGACTGAAATGATCAAGTTTTCTCCGCCACCGACGCCACACGGCGAACGCGGCGGCGAATGTGCAAGGTCCTCAACCGGAGTGCAAGACTGTCATGAAACTCACCACCAAGGGGCGTTTCGCCGTTACCGCCATGATCGACGTGGCGCTGTTCAATCATGAAGGGCCGGTCACGCTGGCCGAAGTGTCGGACCGGCAGAAGATTTCGCTGTCCTACCTCGAACAACTGTTCGGCAAGCTGCGCCGGCACGGGCTGGTAGAAAGCGTGCGCGGGCCGGGCGGTGGCTACAACCTGGCCAAACCGCCGGCCACGGTGAGTGTGTCCGACATCATCCTCGCGGTGGACGAACCGATCGACACCACCAATTGCGGCGGCGAGAGAAACTGCCACGACGACGGCATCTGTCTGACCCATCACCTGTGGTCGAGCCTCAACGCGCACATCTTCACCTACCTGCAGGGCGTGAGCCTGCAATCGCTGGTGGACGACGCGAAAGAGCACAAGTCGCCCTCGATTCACGTGGTGCAGGATCACCGCAAGACGACGGCACCGCTGTCGCCGGTCGTGCCTTACCCAATTTAGTCAAGCAGGCAAGCGGAGCAGTTGCAATGAGTTTGCCCATCTACATGGACTACAGCGCCACCACCCCGGTCGACCCGCGGGTGGCGGCGAAGATGATCCCGTGGCTGACCGAGCATTTCGGCAACCCGGCGTCGCGCTCGCATGCCTATGGCTGGGAGGCCGAGGCGGCAGTGGAGGCGGCGCGCGAGCACGTCGCGGCGCTGGTCAATTGCGACCCCAAGGAGATCGTCTGGACGTCCGGCGCGACGGAGTCGATCAACCTCGCGCTCAAGGGCGCGGCGCAGTTCTACAAGGAACGCGGCAAGCATCTGATCACCGTGAAAACCGAGCACAAGGCCACGCTCGACACCATGCGCGAGCTGGAGCGGCAGGGCTTCGAGGTCACCTATCTCGACGTGCAGGAGAACGGCCTGATCGACATGGATGTGTTTCGGGCGGCGTTGCGGCCGGACACGATTGTGGTGTCGGTGATGTTCGTCAACAACGAAATCGGCGTCATCCAGCCGATCCGCGAAATCGCCGAGATCACGCGCAGCAAGGGCATCATCTTCCACGTCGACGCCGCGCAGGCGACCGGCAAGGTCGACATCGACCTCGCCGATCTCAAGGTCGATTTGATGAGCTTCTCGGCGCACAAGACCTATGGCCCGAAGGGCATGGGTGCGCTGTTCGTGCGCAAAAAGCCGCGCGTGCGGCTGGAGGCACAGATTCACGGCGGTGGCCACGAGCGCGGCTTCCGCTCGGGCACGCTGGCGACGCACCAGATCGTCGGCATGGGCGAGGCCTTCCGTCTGGCGAAGGCGGAGATGAAGACCGAGAACGAGCGCACCCGCATGCTGCGCGATCGCCTCTACAACGGCCTGAAAGACATTCCCGAGGTGTTCATCAACGGCGACATGGAGCATCGCGTTCCGCACAACCTGAACGTCAGCTTCAACTTCGTCGAAGGCGAAAGCCTGATCATGGGTGTGAAGGAAATCGCGGTGTCGTCCGGCTCAGCCTGTACCTCGGCATCGCTGGAGCCGAGTTACGTGCTGCGCGCATTGGGCCGCAGCGACGAACTGGCGCACAGCTCGATCCGCATGACGGTCGGCCGCTTCACCACCGAAGAAGACATCGACCGCACGATTGCCACGATGAAGCGCACCGTCGAAAAGCTGCGCGCGATGAGCCCGCTGTGGGATATGCACCTCGATGGGGTTGACCTTTCGACGGTGCAGTGGGCGGCGCACTAGCGCTGCGCAGAGGACGAAAGACTTAGCGCGTTGCGCAGGACGAATGACGAATGACGAATGACGCAAAGCAGATGAAACGTTGTAGTTCCAGTGAACTATTTCGTCATTCGTCCTTGGTCATTGGTCCTTGAATTTACGGAGTAAATTGCCATGGCATACAGCGAAAAAGTCGTCGATCACTATGAAAACCCGCGCAATGTCGGTTCGTTCGCCAAGGACGAGGCCGACGTCGGCACTGGCATGGTCGGCGCGCCGGCCTGCGGCGACGTCATGAAGCTGCAGATCAAGGTGGGCGCCAACGGCATCATCGAGGACGCGAAGTTCAAGACCTACGGCTGTGGCTCGGCGATCGCATCGTCGTCGCTGGTCACCGAGTGGGTCAAGGGCAAGACGCTCGACGAAGCGATGGACCTGAAGAACACGCAGATCGCCGAGGAGCTTGCGCTGCCGCCGGTCAAGATCCACTGCTCGATCCTCGCCGAAGACGCCATCAAGGCCGCCGTGCAGGATTACAAGGCCAAACACGCCGCCAGCGCCGAGAAGGAAGCCGCGTAAGGGTAGGGTGGGCAACTTGTTGCCCACGCGTTACTTCCCCGCCGACTATTGCAAACGCCGGGTGGGCAACCAGTTGCCCACCCTACGGAGCCAGGAATGTCTGTCACACTCACCCAAGCCGCCGCCAACCACATCGAGAAATACATTGCCAAGCGCGGCAAGGGTATTGGCATCCGTCTGGGCGTGAAAACCACCGGCTGTTCGGGCATGGCCTACAAGCTCGAATACGCCGATGAAACACAGCCGGAAGACATCGTCTTCGAAAGCCACGGCACCAAGGTGATTGTCGATCCCAAGAGCTTTGCCGTGCTCGACGGCACCGAGCTCGACTTCCAGCGCGAAGGCCTCAACGAAGGCTTCAAGTTCAACAACCCGCGCGAAAAGGCCCGCTGCGGCTGCGGCGAATCGTTTACGGTATGAAGACACCCTCTCCCGCAAGCGGGAGCGGGGGCCTGCCGACGAGTCATTTCGCCGTCTTCGATCTGCCGGCGGCGTTCGCGCTCGACGTTGCCGCCTTGTCGGCGCGCTATCGCGACCTGCAATCGGCTGTGCATCCCGACCGCTTCGTCAATGCCAGCGACGCCGAGCGGCGCGAGGCATTGGCGCGGGCGACGCTCATCAACGACGCCTACAACACGCTGAAAGATCCGGTGCGTCGCGCCATGCATCTGCTCGCGCTGAACGGCATCGACGCGCTGGCAGCCGGCGACACGGCGATGCCGGTCGACTTCCTGATGGAGCAGGTCGAGTGGCGCGAGGCGCTGGCCGATGCCAGGCTGAAGGAAGACGGCGACCGCCTGCAGGAGATGGCGGCGGAGATCGCCCGCATCCTGCGCTCGCTGGGCGATACCTTCGCCGCCGCCCATCGCGGCGGGCATCTGCCGGTGGCGACGACACTCGCGCGCAAGATGCGTTTCATGCAGAAGCTCGGCGAGGAGATCGACTCGGCGCTTGCGGAGCTGGACGAGTGAAGCGCAGCGTCGCCACCGGCGGATGGCTTGCCGCAGCCCGCTTTACTATTACGCCCAAACCCTCAGCCCAACCCTCTCCCGCGCGGAGAAGGGGTTAGTTCATGGCACTGCTGCAAATTTCCGAACCCAACGAGAGCCCAGAACCGCACACGCGGCGGCTGGCGGTAGGCATCGATCTCGGCACCACCAATTCGCTGGTCGCCAGCATCCGCAATGCCGTGCCGGAGTGTCTGCCCGACGCCGATGGCCACGCGATGCTGCTGTCGGCGGTGCACTATGGCGATGCCGGGCTGATCGAGGTCGGCGGCGCGGCGCTGGCCCATCGCGGCGACGACGCGCTCAACACCATCACCTCGGTCAAGCGCTTCATGGGGCGCAGCGTGGCCGACCTGCGCAGCGACGCCTCGGCACGCTACCAGTTTTCCACCCCGGCCGGCGACGGCAAGGGGCAACTCAAGATCGTCACCCGCCAGGGCGAGATGTCGCCGATCGAGATTTCGGCGGAAATCCTGCGCGTGCTGAAGGATCGTGCCGAGCAAAGCCTTGGCGGCCCGTTGTACGGCGCGGTGATTACGGTGCCGGCCTACTTCGACGATGCGCAACGGCAGGCAACCAAGGATGCGGCGAAGCTGGCCGGATTGAACGTACTGCGGCTGCTCAACGAGCCAACGGCCGCCGCGGTCGCCTATGGACTGGACAAGCGCGCCGAAGGCGTCTTTCTGATCTACGACCTGGGCGGCGGCACCTTCGACGTGTCGATCCTGCGCCTGTCGCGCGGTGTGTTCGAGGTGCTGGCCACCGCCGGCGATACGCAGTTGGGTGGCGACGACTTCGATGCGCTGCTGGCCAAACACGCATTCGACAGGTGGGGGCTGACCCGCACGCTGTCGCCAACCGGTCAGGCCAACCTGAACGCCGCCGCCCGCAGCGCCAAGGAGCGGCTGAGCACGGACGACGTGGCGACCATCAAGGTCAACTGGGGCTGTGGCTTCGACAGCTCGCTCGACGTCACGCGCGAGCAGTTTGTTGCCCTGACGCAGCCGCTGGTCGAGCGCACGCTGGCGGCGGTCAAACGCGCGTTGCGCGATGCCAAAGTGGCGGCGGACGAGATCGACGGCGTGGTGCTGGTCGGCGGCGCGACGCGCATGCCGCATGTGCGCGCGGCGCTGGCGGCGCACTTCGGCAGACCGCCGCATGCCGATTTGAATCCCGACGAGGTGGTGGCGCTGGGTGCGGCGATCCAGGCCGACCAGTTGGCGGGCAACAGCAAGGCCGGCGACGAGCATCTGCTGCTCGACGTGATTCCGCTGTCGCTCGGACTGGAAACAATGGGCGGCCTGGTGGAAAAGATCATCCCGCGCAACTCGACGATTCCGGTGGCGAAAGCGCAGGAATTCACCACTTTCAAGGACGGCCAGACCGCGATGGCGCTGCACGTGGTGCAGGGCGAACGCGAACTGGTTGCCGATTGCCGCTCGCTGGCGCGCTTCGAGCTGCGCGGCATTCCGCCGATGGTGGCCGGCGCCGCGCGCATCCGGGTGACGTTTCAGGTGGATGCCGACGGCCTGCTGTCGGTGAGCGCGACCGAGACCACGAGCAACGTGCGCGCCGACATCGTGGTCAAGCCGAGTTATGGCTTGGGCGATGGCGAAATCGCCGGCATGCTGCAAAGCGCATTCGCCGCCGCCGGCAGCGACATGCAGGCGCGGGCGCTGGCGGAAGCACGGGTGGATGCGCAGGCGCTGATCGCGGCGCTGACCACGGCGATCGGCGCCGACCGCGCGCTGTTGAACGATGCCGAGCACGCCGCGCTGGCCTCGCAGATTGCCCATCTCAGGCAGCTTGCCGAGGGCAGCGACCATCGCGCCATCGTGCGTGCGAGCGAGGCGCTCAACGTCGCCAGTACCGAGTTCGCCGGTCGCCGGATGGATCGTGCGGTGCGTGCAGCGCTGACCGGGCGCAGTGTCGAGCACATCGAAAAGACGATTTGACCGAGGTTCGACAGTGAGCCGGAGGCGTTGAAAAAGTAACTGTATGGCCGTCATCAAAGTATTGCCCCATCCCGAGCTGTGCCCCAACGGCGCCGAGTTCACGCCGAAGCCGGGTGTTTCGCTATGCACCGCGCTGCTCGACAACGGCATCGAGATCGAGCATGCCTGCGACCAGTCGTGCGCCTGCACTACGTGCCATGTCATTGTCCGCGACGGCTTCAACAAGACCGGCGAGGTGAGCGAGGACGAGGAGGATCTGCTCGACCGCGCGTGGGGCCTGACCAGCGTCTCGCGTCTGTCCTGTCAGGTGAAGGTTGGCGACTACGACCTCACCATCGAACTGCCGAAATACACCATCAACCACGCGCGGGAGAATCACTGATGGCAGCGCCGACGCTCAAGTGGACCGACTCGCTCGACATCGCCATCGCGCTGTCCGACGCGCACCCCGACGTCGATCCGGCGCAGATTCGGTTCACGGCGCTGATGGCGATGGTGCTCGCACTGCCGGAATTCAGCGACGATCCAGCCCATTGCGGCGAGCGGATTCTGGAAGCGATCCAGCAGGCCTGGATCGACGAAATTGGCTAACAGCTTTTTCTCGGAAGCCCTATTCAACGAGGGCTGAGGTCAATAAATGACCGAAGGTCGACATTCGGTGAAATAGCGTATTTAGCCCATTCTCTATGGGCATTGCAACGGAAAGCTGATCATTCGCGGACGGCGACGGAACTTGATGCAGCGCACACTGCCCAAGGCTCGTTCTGTCAGAATTGTTTTATGAGTCGCATCCGCGTTCTGTTGATTTTGCTGATCGCGTTCACCTTGCCCTGGCAGGGCGTGGCGGCGGCGACGCGTGCGCATTGCGCGACGATGGCCGGCGGCATGACGGTCGCACCGACGCACGCGCAGCCGGCCGCGGCGCAGCACGGGCTCGCGCAACAAGCGGGCGACGCCCATCACGGGCACGCACTGGCGGCCGTCACGCCGGTCGCGGGCGGCGATGCCGCAACGGCGCACGGCAAGGCCGATTGCAGCGCACTTTGCTGCGCGGCGACGATCAGCGCGTCGGTCGTGGCGCCGCTGGCGCACGCCGGGGCGTTGCCGGCGCTGCCCGACGTGCCGGCGCCACACGCGAGCTACGATCCGGACAGTTTCGACCGGCCACCACGAACCTGAAGACACCGTCACCGCCGTGCGTCGGCGGGCCGCGCGTTCGCGCGTGAAAAATAGGCCGGTGCGCGCTGCGCTGGCCCGGTTCTGTCTTCGGAGTTTGTCGATGTTCTCTTTTTGTAATCGCACGGATGTACGCCTGCGTCGTCGCGGTGTTTCGTTTGCGCTCGAATCGTGGCCTGCGCTCATCGCCGGCGTTTGCCTGGGCGCCGGCGCTGTGCCGGCGCTCGCCGCCGACGACCCGGCGCGAGCCGACCTGCCGGTGGTCGCGCCGGTTTACCGCTCGCCGTTCGCTGCCTATCGCGGCTGGCAGGACGTGCCGCCGCGATCCTGGGTCGCGAGCAACGAAGCGGTTGGTCGTGCCGGTGGCTGGCGTGCATATGCCCGCGAGGCGGCGCGCGAATCCGCGCGTGAGGCCGCAGTGCCATCGTCCTCACCGTCCGCGGCGGCGCCGGTCGTCACACCGCCGGCGAGAGGGAGCAACCATGTTCACCATTGAGCCCTGCGGCAGCGGCTGTGTCGCCAGCCGTCCCTCCCGGTTGCTCTCGCGGCGAACCTTGCCGATTGCGCTGGCGGCATTGCTGGCGCTCGCCGGCTGCGCATCGATCCGCCCCGGATCGACGGTCGGGCAGGTGCAGCAGATGGCGCGCGAGCTCGGCGGCGTCAACCTCGAAGTGGCGCGCAGCGACGATGAGCGCCGGGCCATCGAGGCGAAGATTGCCGGCCTGCTCGCGCAGCCGCTCAGTGCCGATAGCGCGGTGCAGGTCGCGCTGCTCAACAATCGCGGCTTGCAGGCCACGCTGGCGGAACTGGGCGTTGCCGACGCCGAGTTGCTGGAGGCAAGCCGCCTGCCCAATCCGGGCTGGACGATCAGCCGGCCACGCAGCGGTGCCAACCTCGAAATCGAACATTCGCTGCATTACAGTCTGGCCAGACTGCTGGTGCTGCCGCTGCTGAAGCGAACGGAAGAAGCGCGTTTCGAGCAAACCCAGCGCGCCGTCGCGGTCGAGGTGCTGACGCTGGCCGCGGAAACCCGCAAAGCCTTCTATCAGGCGGTGGCTGCCGTCGAGACCGAGCGCTACCTCGCGCAGGTGAACGATGCCGCCGCAGTCGGCGCCGAACTGGCGCAGCGCATGGCCGAGGCCGGCAACTTCAACCGCTTGCAGCGCGCACGGGAGCAGGTCTTTCATGCCGAGGCGGTGCTGAATCTGGCGCGTGCGCAACAGGCCGCCATGAGCGCCCGCGAGCGGCTGACGCGCCTGATGGGGCTGTGGGGGCCGCAAACCGCGTTCACGTTGCCGGAGCGCTTGCCGGAGCTGCCGGCGCGTCTGCCCGAGCGCATCGATCTTGAACGCACTGCGCTGGCGCAGCGGCTGGATGTGCTGAGCGCCAAATTCGGCGCCGAACGCACGGCGAGCAATCTGGGCCTGACGCGCACGACACGCTTCCTCAATCTACTCGATTTCGGCTTGACGCGCAAGACGGCGGAGGGCAATACCTCCAGCGTCGGCTATGAACTGTCGATCGAGTTGCCGCTGTTCGACTGGGGCGAATCCCGTATCGAAAAGGCCGAGGCGTACTACATGCAGGCGGTCAACCGCGCCGCCGAAACCGCGGTCAACGCGCACTCCGAAGTTCGCGAAGCCTATCTCTCGTGGCGCAGCACCTACGACGTGGCGCGTCACTATCGCGAAGAAATGGTGCCGCTGGCCAAACGCATCTCGGAGGAGAACCTGCTTCGCTACAACGGCATGCTGATTGGCGTCTTTGAGCTGCTCGCCGATACCCGCGCGCAGATCGCCACCGTCAGCGCCGCCATCAACGCACAGCGCGACTTCTGGCTGGCCGACGCCGATCTCGACATGGCGATGGTCGGCAAGCCCAACCTGACCACGTTCACCGCGCCCGGAAATGCCGGCGGCGCATCGCCGGCAACCGGCGGACATTGATGAGGCACCCGAATGATGTCTAGTACGAACTCAAGACGACAATTTTTCGCCGGTGCCGGCGCGGTGGCGGCAGCGGTGACCGCCACCGCGGCAACGGCCGCGATAACCGCTGGCGCAGTCAGTCGCGTGGCGCTCGCCGCCATTCCCGAGCCGGTGCTGCAGGCGAAGCCCGACACCATGCCGCCGCTGACGCCAAACAACGGCCGGCCCTACAACCCGGTGATTACGCTCAATGGCTGGACTCTGCCGTGGCGCATGAACAACGGGGTGAAGGAATTTCATCTGGTCGCCGAGCCGGTGCTGCGCGAGATGGCGCCCGGCATGAAGGCGCATCTCTGGGGCTACAACGGGCAAAGTCCGGGGCCGACCATCGAGGTGGTGGAAGGCGACCGCGTGCGCATCTTCGTGACCAACAAGCTGCCCGAACACACCAGCATGCACTGGCACGGCCAGCGTCTGCCGAACGGCATGGACGGCGTTTCCGGCTTGACGCAGCCGTCGATCCAGCCGGGCAAGACATTCGTTTACGAGTTCGTTGCCCGCCGTCCCGGCAGCTTCATGTACCACCCGCACGCCGACGAAATGACGCAGATGGCGATGGGCATGATGGGGCTGTGGATCACGCACCCGAAGGCGAAGCATCCGCTGATTGCGGACGTGGACCGCGATTTCTGCTTCCTGCTGGCGGCCTACGACATCGATCCCGGCAGCTACACGCCAAAGATCATGACCATGCTCGATTTCAATTTGTGGACATGGAACAGCCGCATCTTTCCGGGCATCGATTCGTTCAATGTCCGGCAAGGCGACCGCGTTCGCATGCGCATCGGCAATCTCACCATGACCAATCACCCGATTCATGTCCACGGTCATGAATTCGAGGTGACCGGCACCGATGGCGGGCCGGTGCCAAAGAGTGCACGCTGGCCGGAAGTGACAGCCGACATCGGCGTCGGCCAGATGCGCCAGATCGAATTCGTGGCCGATGAGGAAGGCGACTGGGCGCTGCACTGTCACAAGAGCCACCACACGATGAACGCGATGGGGCACAACGTGCCGACCATGATCGGCGTCGATCACCGGGGTCTGGCGGCGAAAATCAACAAACTGGTGCCGGACTACATGGTGATGGGCGAGCGCGGCATGGCCGACATGGCCGAGATGGAAATGCCGCTGCCGGACAATACGATTCCGATGATGACGGGACAGGGGCCGTTTGGTGGCGTCGAGATGGGCGGCATGTTCAGCGTGCTCAAGGTGCGACGCGGGCAGCAGCGTGGCGACTACGGCGATCCCGGCTGGTTCAAGCACCCGCCCGGCACGCAGGCGTATGAGTGGAGCGGGGCATTGCCCGCCTCCATGCGAAGCAGCAACGCGGGCGGCGTCAGCATGCGACCGGGGCCGACCAACGCCGCGTCCGGCCGCGCGGGCCAGGCGCCCGGCGTCGTCGAATTGCAAGTCCGCAAACCGGTCGCCGGTGCCGGACATGGAGGGCACGGAAAATGAGTCGAAATCCTGTCAATGTGTTGGCGCTCGCCGTGGCGGTCGCCAGCTTCGCGATCCTGCTCGCCGCAATGCCAGCCGCCTACGCGCACGGGGACCATGGCGACGCAACGCCGGCGGCAACGGCAACTTCGCCAACTGCGCCGGCAGCCAAATCCGCAGTGGTGCGCGAACAGAAACCTTGGGGCATCGCAGGTGACGCGAAGGCTGTCGCCCGCATGGTGCAACTCACCATGCTCGACAGCATGCGGTTTCAGCCCGACGAAATTGCGGTGCGAGCAGGCGAGACGCTGCGTATCCGTGTGCACAGCGCCGGCAAGCTGTTGCATGAATTGGTTATCGGCACGCCGGCGGACAACCGGGCGCACGCGGAGCTGATGCTTAAACATCCCGGCATGGAGCACGACGAGCCCTACATGGTGCACGTCGCGCCAGGCAAGACGGGCGACATCGTCTGGCAGTTCAACCGTGCCGGCGAATTCGAGTTCGCCTGTCTGATCGACGGGCACTATCAGGCGGGAATGACCGGCCGGATTCGCGTTACTGGCAATCCCGATCCGCGCCAATCAGCCAGCGTCCGCAGGGCGCCGTGACGTCAATCACCAGAGAATCGGAGAGACACTGATGAAAAAAATTTTTTCTGCTGCCCGTGCAGGCCTTGCGGCGCTTGCATTGGTTGCTGTTACCGGCGCGTCGTCGGTGAGCGTCGCGCAGACACCCGTGCCGGCGGCCACTGCCTTGCAGGCCGAGTTGAGCGAAGGCGAAGTGCGAAAGGTCGATCCCGACAATCGCAAGATCACGCTGAAACACGGCGAGATCAAAAATCTCGACATGCCGCCGATGACGATGTCGTTCAATGTCAAGGATGCCGCCTTGCTGGACCAGCTTCAGGCAGGCGACCGCATCCGCTTTCGAGCCGAAAAGGACAAGGGAAGCTACTGGGTGACCGTCATCGAACGGGTAAAGTAATCGTCTCCGGGTTGCAAGAAAAAGGCCTCGTGAGCGAGGCCTTTTTTCCGTCCGGATGCGCTATTGCTGCGCGGTTTCCGGTTGCGTCGCTTGTTTGCCGGTTTCCACCATCTGCATGGGTTCGGCGGCAACTTCGGCGCGCGGCGGACGGGCACGGCCACGTTTGACCGGTTCTTCGGCCGCGACCTGGGCAGGGCTGCCCGTGGAGCGGGTTTCCATCATCTGCAAACCGGCATCGGTCGGAAGCGCATAGGTAAAGGCCTTGGCCGCTTCACGCGGAACTTCGGCGACCGGCGCCGGGGCGGGGGCCGATACCGCTATCGGTGCCGGTTGCGGTGCCGCGGCAGCTACTGGTGCCTCGGCGACCGGCGCATGACCGTTTACCGTGCTTGCCGGCGCGGCGTCGGCGTTGTCGCTGCGCGGGCCACGATCGTGGCGTTCGCGACGGCGTTCGCCTTGTTCTTCGCCACGGCCTTCACGATTGTCGCGGTTGTCGCGATCGCGACGGCGCGATCCACGTTCGCCGCGCTCGCCACGTTCCGGACGCACTGCACCATCCGGTGCGGCGACAGCGGTCGTCACGCTTGGCACCTCGGCGTTCACGGCGGCGTCGGTTACCGGCGCTTCCGCGGGCGCTGCGTTGACGTCGCGCGGCGGACGTTCGCCGCGCTCGCCACGTTCACGACGCGGACCACGCTCACCGCGCTCGCCACGCTCCTGACGCTCGCCGCGCGGTGGACGCTGCTGGTCGCCCGCCGCTGCGCCGCTGGTCACGGCACCGTTTTCGGCGGCCGCTGCCACGACCTGCTTGTCGCGCGGTTCGCGGCCCTCGCGCAGCTTGCTTTCGTTGCGATCGCCACGATCGTTGCGGTCCTTGCGTTCGTCGCGCTTGCCGTCGCCGCGGTCCTTGCGGTCGCCGCGATCGCGTTCGTTGCGATCCTTGCGGTCTTCGCGGCGATCGCCACGACCATTGCGGTCGCCACGGTCATTGCGATCGCGACGACCGCGGTCGCCACGCTCGCCACGATCGCGCCCGCCATCGCGCCGGTCATCGCGTTTCTTCTCCTCGGCCTTCACCGGCTGGGCAGCGACTTCAGGCGCGGCGGCCTCGATGCCGAAGATCGATTTGACGCGGGCCCAGAGGCCGGCCTTCTGCATCGGTGCAACCGCCATCGGGGCCGGTGCCGCGACCGGCGTCTCCGGTTTCGGCTCGACGACCGGTGCCGGCTGCGCCGGAGTGATGCCCTTGACGGCCGCTTCGACGCGGACTTCGTTGGCTTCCTGCTTGATCGCCTCGACCGGATCGACCTGTTCCGGGCGCTCGACCATCTTGTAGCTGGTCGGCAGCGGTTCCGCCGAGTTGAGCTCGTCATGCTTCAAGCGCTGCACGGTGTAGTTCGGCGTCTCGAGATACATGTTGGGGATCAGCACCACGCTGACCTTGAGACGCGATTCGAGCGACTGGATGTCGAAGCGCTTCTCGTTGAGCAGATAGGTCGCAACGTCGACCGGAACCTGCGCCACGACCTGGGCGCTGTTGTCCTTCATCGCCTCTTCCTGGATGATGCGCAGGATGTGCAGCGCGATCGATTCGGTCGAGCGGATGTGGCCGGTGCCGTGGCAGCGCGGGCAGGGCAGATGGGCCGACTCACCGAGCGAGGGCTTCAGGCGCTGACGCGACAGCTCCATGAGGCCGAAGCGCGAGATCTTGCCGAGCTGCACGCGGGCGCGGTCGAGCTTCATGGCGTCGCGCAGCTTGTCCTCGACTTCGCGCTGATGCTTGGACGACTCCATGTCGATGAAGTCGACAACCACGAGGCCGCCGAGATCGCGCAAGCGCAGCTGCCGCGCAACTTCTTCAGCAGCTTCGAGGTTGGTGTTGAACGCGGTCGTTTCGATGTCGCCGCCCTTGGTGGCGCGCGCCGAGTTGACGTCGATCGAGACCAGCGCTTCGGTGTGATCGATCACGATGGCGCCGCCCGAGGGCAGGTTGACCGTGCGACTGAACGCGCTCTCGATCTGGTGTTCGATCTGGAAACGCGAGAACAGCGGCACATCGTCGCGATAGAGCTTGACGCGGCTCACGGTGTTGGGCATCACATGGCCCATGAAACCCTTGGCCTGCTCGCAGATGTCCTCGGTGTCGATCAGGATCTCGCCGATGTCCTGCGTGTAGTAGTCGCGGATGGCGCGGATGACGAGGCTTGATTCCTGATAGATCAGCAGCGGCGCCTTGTTGCCCTGGGCAGCGCCGTCGATGGCGGTCCACAGTTGCAGCAGGTAGTTCAAGTCCCATTGCAGCTCTTCGACCGAACGGCCGATGCCGGCGGTGCGGGCAATTATGCTCATGCCGTTCGGCACTTCGAGTTGCGCCATGGTGTCGCGCAGTTCGTTGCGGTCTTCGCCTTCGATACGGCGCGAGACGCCACCACCGCGCGGGTTGTTCGGCATCAGCACCAGATAGCGGCCAGCGAGCGAAACGAAGCTGGTCAGCGCCGCGCCCTTGTTGCCGCGCTCGTCCTTTTCGACCTGGACGATCAGTTCCTGGCCGACCCTGAGACTGTCGGCGATCTTGTTGCGGCTGACATCGGCGTCGCCCGAGAGTACGGAACGGGCGATTTCCTTGAACGGCAGAAAGCCGTTGCGTTCGGTGCCGTAGTCGACGAAGCAGGCTTCCAGCGACGGCTCGACGCGGGTGACGGTGCCTTTGTAGATATTGCTTTTGCGCTGCTCCTTGGAAGCAGACTCGATGTCGAGGTCGATGAGTTTCTGACCGTCGACGATGGCAACCCGCAGTTCTTCCGACTGGGTTGCATTGAACAGCATGCGTTTCATGCGTACCTTCCCGTTCAGCGAACGAGCGGGGAGCCAGGCTGGTGCTGCTAGACCGGTGAAACGTCACCGACTCTCGCGGCGCGGGGCGCAGGCGAGGACGGGCGCATAGATCGGAACAGAAAAATCGTTGCCTGACGGATGGACGGCAGAACCTTGACATTGCCGGACCGCGAAAGCAACGCGTGCACACATGGTGCCGGCGTCGTCGGGGCGGACAGTACGGGAGTCGGGTCGCTGACCGGGAGACTCACGCTGCAAGCGCTGGTGCGCGGGTTCATTACGAATTTTCTTCTTGGGACTCGCCTGCGATAACCGGCGGCCCCGCTTCAATCTTTTTCACAGGCCAGCGAGCAACGAAAGGCGCCGCGCGGTGGCTGAACTCTTACAATCGCCGCTTTTCCCGGTGGCGGCTTGACCGTGGAATCCGCGTGGATCCTGCGCACCTGACGCGAAGCGGATCATTGCTGACCCTGCAATCGCCCACGCTTTCCATGATAGTCACCCAGAAAGCGCCAATTGGTGGCTTGGACCCGTGCTCCGGATTCAAAATGGCGCGGCTCCTTCGAACCGCGTCAACAGTTAAATTATAAGGCAAATGAAGGACTTAGGACGCGTTTCTCGGCAATTTTCTGCCCCGGCGGCGGCTTCCCGCGAGGCCGCCGACGAGCCAAGTGCCGCCGGCGCCAAAGTTCGCCATCTTCGGGTAGCTGAAGACTACGCCGGTCAGCGTGTCGATAATTTCCTGATTCGTGAGCTAAAAGGCGTGCCCAAGACGCACGTTTACCGCATCATCCGCTCCGGTGAAGTGCGCGTAAATGGCGGGCGGGTGCGCGCGGAAACCAAGTTGGGCGCCGGCGATGAAGTCCGGGTTCCGCCGGTCCGGATGGCCGAATCGGCGCCGGTTTCGGCGGCATTGGGCGAGTTCCCGCATCCGGTTCTGTGGGAAGACCAGCACCTGCTGGCGGTCGACAAACCCGCCGGCGTGGCGGTGCATGGTGGTTCCGGCGTCAGCTTCGGCGTCATTGAGCAACTGCGCATGGCGCGACCACAGGCGCCGCTGCTGGAACTCGTGCACCGACTCGACCGCGACACTTCCGGCGTGCTGCTCATCGCCAAGACCCGCGCTGGCCTGGTCGGCATGCACGACACGCTGCGCGAAAAGTCGGGGGACAAGCGTTATCTGGCGGCCGTCAAGGGCGAATGGGTGAATGATCGCCAGCATGTCAAGGCGCCACTTGCAAAATACACTCGTGCGGACGGAGAGCGGCGCGTCGAGGTGAATGCCGACGAGGGGCAGTTTGCACACACCATCTTCAATCTGCTGGAGCGGCGGTCGGCGATGAGCCTGCTGGAGGCAGAACTGAAAACAGGGCGTACGCATCAGATTCGGGTGCACCTGCAGCATCTGGGTTTTCCGATCGCGGGTGACGACAAATATGGCGATCCGGCGTGGAACAAGCTGCTGCGTGCGCAGCAGCCGGTGCCGCTGCGGCGCATGTTCCTGCACGCGAAATCGTTTACTTTCGAGCATCCGGTGACCGGCCAGTCGGTTACCGTCGAAGCACCGCTGCCAAAGGAACTGGCCAGATTCTGGTACGGTGGCGCGACGCCCGATGGTCGCGTCTGAAAGCCTGGTGAGGTCACAATGAGTGAATGTCGTTATCCGCTGATCGTGTTCGACTGGGACGGCACGCTGGCCGACTCCACCGCCGTGATCCGTCGCGCCCTGCAGCGGGCAGCGGCCGATCTGCACTATCCGGTGCCGACCGACGAGCAGGCCTCCTACATCATCGGCCTGGGGCTGCGGCCCGCGCTCGAACACGCGGTGCCGACGCTGCGCGAGGAAGATTTGCTGCCGCTGACGCAGCGCTATCGCCATCACTTCCTGGCGGGCGAGAACGAGATCGTGCTCTTCGACGGTGTCGCCGACATGCTGGCGGCGTTGAAGGCGCGTGGGCACTGGCTGGCGGTGGCGACCGGCAAGTCGCGCCGGGGGCTCGACCGCGCCTTCGATACGCTCGGATTGCGCGAATACTTCGTGGCGTCGCGCTGTGCCGACGAAGGCTTTTCCAAGCCGCATCCCGGCATGCTGCACGCGATCTTCGACGCGACCGCCATGCAGCCGTCGCAGGCGGTGATGATTGGCGACACGACACATGACCTGCAGCTGGCCGAAAACGCCGGCGCCGAGGCCATCGGTGTCACCTATGGCGCCCACGATCCCGCCCTGCTGAAAGCACAGCGAGCGCTGACACTGGTAGATTCGGTGTTTGCGTTGCGCCATTTCCTCGAAACCAACGCCTGAATTGCAAAGTGGACCCCATGGATCAACTGCCGTCGCAGCCCGGCTGGGAACGGGAACTCGTTACCAAGCTGGCCCAGATGAACCTTAGCGAGCAGCGCGCCCGTCGCCGCTGGTCGATCTTCTTCCGGCTGCTCTGGTTGCTGCTGGCGCTGGCGGTGTTTGCCGCAGTGATGGGCTGGATTGGTCATGGCGGCGGCAGCGGAGATCGCTCCGGACGGCATACGGCGCTGGTCCGGCTGGAAGGTGAAATCGACGATCACGGCAAGGCGAGCGCCGAGAACATCAACGCGGCGTTGGCTGCGGCATTCCAGGATCCCGACAGCGTTGCCGTGGTGCTCAATATCAATAGCCCTGGCGGCTCGCCGGTGCAGTCTTCGCGCATCTACGACGAGATTCGCCGCCTGCGCAAGGACTATCAGGACAAGCCGCTGTACGTCGTCGTCGACGAAATGTGCGCGTCCGGCGGCTACTACGTGGCGTCCGCTGCCGACAAGATCTTCGTCGACGGATCGAGTCTGGTCGGCTCCATTGGCGTGATCTTCCACGGCTTCGGCGTCGAGAAGGCGATGGACAAGCTCGGCGTTGAGTCGCGCACGGTGACGGCCGGAGAGAACAAGGCATTCATGGACCCGTTCTCGCCGGTAAAGCCGGAGCAAAAGGCGCACCTTGAGGCCATGCTTGGCGAGGTGCACCAGCAGTTCATCAAGGCGGTCAAGGATGGTCGCGGCGACCGCCTCAAGCTGAACACGCCGGGCCTGTTCACCGGCCTGATATGGAGTGGCAACAAGGCGGTCGAGAACGGCCTGGCCGATGCCATCGGTTCGGTCGACAGTGTGGCGCGCGACGTCACCAAGGCGGAAGACCTGATCGACTACACCGTCGAGGAAAACGCCTTCGACAAGTTTGCGCGCAAGCTCGGCACCAGCTTCGGCGCCGGGGTCGTGCAAGCGATGGGCAAGGCGGGCTGGAAGTAACGCCCGGAGCCGCTTGCCGGCTCCCGGTCTACAACGCCCCGATCGCCAGCGCTTCGGCCATCAGCGCGCCAAGCTCGCGCGCTGCATCGAGATCGGCACTGGCCAGTTCGCCGCGCGATGAACCGGCCTCGCCGCCCACGCGGCGGGCAATGATGCCCGGATGCGCCTTGCGCAGGCGCCAGCCTGTCACGATGCGGTCGATGCTCTGCATTGCGCCGCTGCCATCGTTGCCGGCGCAAACCAGCACCGCATACGGCCGGCCCGCCAGCCTGCTGTCGACGCCGCCGCCCTGTGATGTCGTGTCGGCCATGCAGGCGTAGAAGACACGATCGAAAAACGCCTTCAGTGTTCCCGCCATGTAGCCGAAGTTTTCCGGCGTGGCAAAGACCAGCGCGTCGGCGTTAAGCACATCGCTGGTTGCCGCAATCGTCGCCGAGCGCGTCATCACGCTAATGTCGTCAACACTGCGGGCGCCGTCACGCAACGCAGTCACCAAGGCGCGCGTGCCACCGCTGGCGGAATGGTGTACGACCACGATTCGTTTCATTGAAGTATTGGCACGGCAATGCCGGGCCGACTCTGAAGGAACATGCGGTTACTACAGTCTAATCGGGTTCCGTCCGAACCTGGTGTCGTGCACGGCACTTCCCAGCTGTAAGCAATCGGCCCGCCAATGGAAAAAGGGCCATCGCGTGGCCCTTTTTCCTCGGATTCAACGGGCGATCAGGGATCGACCAGCGTGACCGTTGCCGTCGACGTGCCACCACGACCATCGCTGATGGTGTAGGTGAAGGCACTCATGTAGTAGCAGGCGTCAGTGCCATCGTAAAACACCGCTTTGCCGTCGGCCGTGATGCTGACTTTGCCATAGCCTGCCGGCGGCTGAGTCAGCGAAATGATGCGAAGTGGATCGCCATCCGGATCGCGGTCATTGGCGAGCAGCGTAGTCAACAACTTGGTGCCACGGCAAGGCACATCGACACGGTCGTCCGCCGCAATGGGCGGATTGTTCGGCGCCGCGTTGATGGTGACGTTCACCGTTGCCGTCGAGGTGCCGCCCTTGCCGTCGCTCACAGTATAGGTGAAGCTGTCGGTAGCGCCGGCGGAACAAGTGCTGGTGTTGGGCGTGTAGACGATCTTGCCGGCCGAGATGGCAGCAGTGCCTTTGCCCGGCGTCGAGACACTGGCGATGGTCAGCGTGTCGCCATCGGGATCGGTGTCATTGGCAAGCACGTTGAAGGTGGCCGCGGCATTGCAGTCGATCGTGTAGGCGTCATTGACGGCACCCGGCGCACGATTGAGGTAGCGGCGGGCGCCGGTTGCCTGGCTTGTTGTGACTTCGGCAAAGCGATAGGTGTCGATCGCGGTCTTGTGCTGCGAGCTGTTGTGCAGCGCGCGGCTGACCCAGTTGTTCGGCACGTCGTCGACCACTTCCTTTTGCACCTGACGCTCGATCATTGGCGCGGTGGCAGTGACGGCGGCCGGCTTGCCCGATGCTGCAGCCGGCGCGGTCGCCGGGGCTGGTGTGGAGACGACAGCGACCGGAACGCGGACTTCCTCGACCTTTTCCTTGACGATCAGCACGTCGGTGTCGGCGCGGCGGTTGCGGAAGCTCTGACCTTTCACTTCCGGATACTTTGGCGATTTGCCGGCCTTGGCGTCGGTGCTTACCAGATTGTCCGGTACCCCCTTCGAGACGAGATAGGCTTTGACCACTTCGGCACGCTTCTTCGATAGCGCGAAATTGTTGCGGTCGGAGCCGGTCGGGCAGGTGTGACCGATCACGTTGACCTTGAGCTCGACATAGGGGCGCTGTGCTGCAATGCGGCTGACCAGACCGTCCAGTTCCTTGAGCGCCGCCGGCTTCAGCTTGGCGGACCCAAGGTCGAAATAAGTCTCCTGGGCGTCGTTGGCATTGGCGCGGCTGACCCGCTTTTCGAGTCGGGTGGCCGGTTCCTGCGGCTTGCCCGCGGCGGTGGCGGCCACGGCGGTGTCGCCGCCGATCGCCGCAACGACCGGCGGTTTCCAGTTCGGATCGGGCACCCGCTCGGTCGTGGTGACCATGCGGCTGACCTTGTTCGATCGGAAGTTCGACTTCGGCGCCCCGAATTCGTAGCGCAGCATCAGCATGCCGCGCTGGTCGTTGCGGGTGCCTTCGAAGTCGCCGCTCTTGCGATAGACCTCGCCGGACAGCGCGATGGAAATGGGTGAGCCGGCAAAAAACTTCTCGGCAATCAGGGTGCCCGTCCATTGTCGCGACGAGTATTTGCCCCATTCGTAGTCGATACCGGCGGTGACGCGCAGCAGCGCAGCCTCGTAGAAGTGACCGGCGCGGGCGCCGACGCCCCAGTCGTAGGCGCGGGTGAACGAGCGGGTGACGACGGTGGTGACGACATCCTGTTCGAACGGGCGCCCGGCGTCGCTGCCGGTCTGCGTGACCGTCGTGGCAACGCTGGAGGTCGAGTCCAGCCGCGCGCCGGACAGGCCCTTGCTGGCGTAGGCATTCCAGAACCAGCGCTCGTATTCCTGGCCGCCGCCGATGGTGGCCTTGCGCAAGTCGCTTTCGCCCTGATCGTAAGCGGCGAACAGCTTGTTGACCGCGGCGCCGTTCGCCGTCCAGTGGTGCGAGAGTTTGGCGCCGCCCGAATTGCGGGCCGCCCACAGCTCGCCCAGCGTCGCCGACTTGTCGTCACCCTGCAATACCTGGAACACTTCGCCGCGGGCGTTGCCGTCGCTGTCGACGCCGACACCGATGCGGGTATTGGCGCCGACGTATTGGAGGTTGGCGCCCGGGATCGGTTTGCCGGCATCCTGCGCATACGCAGGGGCGATGATGGACGCGCCGCCCAGAAGAATGGCCAGCGCTGCATTGGATGATTTTCGGTTCATGGTTTCCCCCGAGGACGCGGAATGTCGCTCGTTAGTCGAAAAGTCTAGCAAAGCGGCATGTGAATTACGAGAAAAGGCCCGTGAAATCAGGGCAGTAGCGCGAGAAGCGTATCCAATCCGCCAATGTTGATGGCAACCGGCACCTGCTCGCGGACGGTTGGCTTGGCGTGATAGGCGACGCCGAGCGTCGCCGCACGCAGCATCGGCAAGTCGTTGGCGCCGTCGCCCAGGGCGATGCTGGCGCGCCGGTTGGCGGGCAGCGTGCCGGCGAAGAAGCGCAGCAGCCGCTCTTTCTCGACTGCATCCACGATCGCGCCGCATACCTTGCCGGTCAGCCGACCGTCGTGCTCGCCGAGCGTATTGGCGCGCGTCCAGGTGTAGCCGAAGCGCTGCCGCATGCGCTCGGTGAAATAGGTGAAACCGCCGGAGACGAGCAGCGTCTTGACGTCATGCCGATGGGCATGCGCCATCAGTTCGGCGAGTCCGGGCGAGGGCTTCAGACGCTCGGCGTAAACCTCGGCCAGCACTTTGCTTGGCAGGCCTTCCAGGCAGGCCACGCGCTTTCTCAGACTCGCCTGAAAATCCAGTTCACCGCGCATCGCCGCCTCGGTCACCGCGGAAACCTCGGCCTTGACGCCGGCGAAATCGGCGATTTCGTCGATGCACTCGATGGTGATCGCGGTGGAGTCCATGTCCATCGCGATCAGACCGATCTGCGCGATCGGAATCGCCCGGTCGGCAGGCAAGACGTTGCTGACGGGTGGCGAAGCGGTGGTCGTGCGGGTCATGGGCGCCGATTTTAGGCGTCCGTCCGTCGCAGCCTTTCACGAAACGCAGCAATCCGCAAGGGCGCATACCGCAATTTTTTCCCCAATCGCCAAAGCGGTTACGATAGCTGCCGATGCCGAATCGGCGCCGCGCAGCCTAGCAGGGTGGCGACCCTCGTTGCCCGCGACCGGCGTCCGCACGGCGAGCGCACGACAACACCATGCTCACAGGAGGACCCATGCAAGGCTTGATGCAATACCACCCGCTGATGATCTCGTCGGCGATCGAATTCGCCGCCACCTATCACGGCGACACGGAGGTGGTGTCGCGCCGCGTGGAGGGCGACATCCATCGCTCCAACTACGCCACGGTCAACCGCCGCGCCAAGCAGATCGCCAATGCCCTCGACGCCATGGGTATCGCGCAGTCGGCGCGCGTCGGCACCCTGGCGTGGAACGGCTACCGGCATTTCGAGCTTTACTACGGCGTATCCGGCTCGGGGCGCGTGCTGCACACGCTGAACCCGCGTTTGCACCCCGAACAACTGGCCTGGATCATCAACCATGCCGAGGACGAAGTGCTCGCCTTCGACATGACCTTTCTGCCGCTGGTCAAGGCAGTGGCGGCCAAGCTGCCGACGGTGAAGCATTACATCGCGCTGTGTGACGCCGACAAGCTGCCGGCCGACAGCGGCATCCCGAACCTGCAAAGCTACGAAAGCTGGATCGGCGCCCAGTCCGACCAATACGTCTGGCCGTCGTTCGATGAAAACCTGGCATCGAGCCTTTGCTACACGAGCGGAACGACCGGCAATCCGAAAGGTGTGCTCTACAGTCATCGCTCGACGATGCTGCACGCGATGGCGGGCGCGGCCACCGACGTCATCGGCATCTGTTCGCGCGACACCGTACTGCCGGTGGTGCCGATGTTTCACGTCAACGCCTGGGGTTTGCCGTACCTGATGCCGATGGTGGGCGCCAAGGTGGTGTTTCCGGGCGGCGCGCTCGACGGCAAATCGATCTATGAACTGTTCGAAGGCGAGAAGGTGACCTTCTCGGCCGGTGTGCCGACGGTCTGGCAAATGCTGCTCGGGCACATGGACGGCAACCGTCTGCAACTGTCGACGATGAAGCGCACGGTGATCGGCGGGTCGGCCTGTCCGCCGGCGATGCTTGACGCCTTCCGCGACAGGTACGGCGTTACGGTCAATCACGCCTGGGGCATGACCGAGATGAGCCCGATCGGCACCTATGGCACGCTCAAGGGCAAACATCTGGCGGCGGACTGGCCGACGCAGCGCAGCATCCTGCTCAAGCAGGGACGCGCGGTGTTCGGTGTCGACATGAAAATCGTCGATCCGGCAGGAGCCGAACTGGCGCGCGACGGCAAGGCATCGGGTGATCTGCTGGTGCGCGGCTCGTGGATCGTCAATGAATATTTCAAGGGCGATGGCGGCAACATCCTTGACCGCGACGGCTATTTCGCCACCGGCGACGTCGCCACCATCGATGGCGATGGCTTCATGCAGATCACCGATCGCAGCAAGGACGTGATCAAGTCCGGCGGCGAATGGATTAGTTCGATCGACGTCGAAAACATCGCGATGGCGCATCCCGCGGTGGCGATGGCGGCCTGTATCGGCATCCGCCACCCGAAGTGGGACGAACGGCCGATTCTGGTGGTGGTCAAAAAGCCGAACACGGAGGTGACGGCGCAGGAGATCATCCAGTTCTACGACGGCAAGATCGCCAAATGGCAGGTGCCGGACGACGTGCAATTCGTCGAGGCGATTCCGCTCGGCGCCACCGGCAAGATGCAAAAGACGAAGCTGCGCGACATGTTCAAGGACTACGAGCTGCCCGCGTGAAGCGCCGGTTGTTGCCGTGACCGGCAACGTCCGTGGGCGGGCGAGCAGTCGGGATCGGGTTTGGCAATTGCTTCAACTTGAGCGCAGCGCAGGTCGCCGAGGTCGATCCGCGACTCGGCCGTTTTGCCGGGGGAGACCGCTGCCGATCTTCGGAAGATGTGCTCGGGAGAGGAGCCGCTAGCATGCCAGCATGCAACCGGCTTCATCTTTCACGTCATCCGTCACACAACGCGGCGCGCAGTTCGCCATTCCCGCCTTCATCTTCGTCTGGGCGACTGGCTATGTCGTCGCCAAACTGGCGGCGAAAGATGCCGAGGCATTGTCGTTCCTGATCGTCCGCTATCTGGGGGTGATGGTGATGATGGCGCTGTTGGCCGTCGCCACTGGCGCCAAGTGGCCCAGCCGGCGGGATGCAATGCACATCGCTGTGGCGGGCGTGATGATCCAGGCGATCTATCTGGGCGGCGTCTGGGTGTCGATCCGCATGGGGCTGTCCGCAGGCGTGGCCGCGCTGATTGTCAATCTGCAACCGGTGCTGACTGTGTGCCTGGCACACTGGACCGGTGAGCGCGTCAACGGGCGGCAAATCGCAGGCGTTGCCATCGGATTCGTTGGCGTCATGCTGGTGCTCTATGCCAAACTCAGCAACATCTCGGCGCAGTCGCTTGGCTGGCCCACGCTGATCTGCTTCGTGGCGCTGCTGGGGACGACTTTCGGTGTGCTGTATCAGAAGCGTTTTGTGCCTCACTTCGATCTGCGTGCAGGCCAGGCGATCCAGTTTGCGGCGGCGACGGTTGCCACGCTGCCTTTCGCCTGGGCGTTCGAGAGTTTCTCGATCCGCTGGACCGCCGAAGTGATTGTCGCGATGGCGTGGAGCATTCTGGTGCTCTCCGGCGTCGGCATCACGCTGATGTTCTATCTGCTGCGCACCGGCTCCGTGACCCGGCTGACCAGCACCATGTACGTGGTGCCGGGCCTGACGGCGATCCTCGCGTGGCTGATGTTCGACGAAAAGCTCGGCGGCAACGTGATCGCCGGCATGGCGGTCACGTTGCTGGGCATTTACCTCGTGGTGGCGCCATCGCGGCGCCGGGTAGCCGATAGCGGCTAATTGACCTTGCAGGCGCCGCTGATGCCCGGTGTATTGGCGATTTCGGCCGTCGCCGGCGGCACCGCCTTGCCATCGAACAGCATCGGAATCTGGTTGCCGATGCCGTAGGCCTTGTCGGCGCGACGACGTTCATTGAGCGTGCGGAAGATGTTCCATTCTTCGTGTGCACCGTTGCTGACCGTAATCGAGCCCTTCAGTCCGTAGTAGTTGCGGAATGTCTGCTTTGTCACGCGACCGCGCTCGACCTCACGCTGCAGATTCTTGTCGGTCTTGATCCGCTCGTCGAAGAAAGCATTTACCTTGTCCATGTCGGCGGTGCCGTTGAATCCGAAGTAGGCGCCGAAGTCCGCCGGACCGACGAAATAGACGAAGTCGAAATCCTCGCCGAAACCCTTGACCCCTTCGAGGATGCGCGTCCACATCAGCATGTAGTCGTCGTTGGTGCCGCGCGCGCCGGAAGGCAGGCTGAGGTCGGACTCCTTGGTGCCGGGGCTCAGCACCCATACGGAATTGGCGCCAAAGCGTTCCTCGATGCGGTCCTTTGTCTTTTTCGCCACTTCGGTGTTGACTTCGAAAAAGCCGCCGCCAAGCGTGGACAGCGGCAGGCTCATGTAAGCGACTGCCTTGCCTTTCGCGCGGGCGTCGGCAATCTGCTGGCGGTAGAACTTGACCTTTTCCTCGATGACCGGTTTGAAGTCTTCGTTGACGCAGTAGCAGAGCTTGAGGTTGGTGCACTCTGTCGTGTTGGCTGCGAACGGCGACATCGATGCGGCAAGCGCGGCAGCGGCGGCAAGCAGCTTGAGCGCGGGTTTCAGGCGTCCGGACATGGCAATCTCCACAATTTAGGCAAGTGCGATGCTAAGCATAAATTGCGCCGCGTGCACGCGCGGCGTTGCGTCGCGAGCTCAGGAGCGCTTCTTGCGGTTGCCGGCGTTGGCTTCCGGCTTCTTGTCTTCCGGTTTGTAGTCGCCTAGCGTGCCTTTGAGCGGGCAGACGGAAAACGCCGGACATTTCCTGCAGCCGGCGACGACCGCAATCGGGCAGAGCGTCATGATCGAACTCCTTCAGTATGGTCGGTTGTCGCAGCATACGCTTCCGGCTGGACGCTGGTGGCGTCGTCGAGGAAGCGGCGCAGCGCGGCATAGGCGGCGGGCGCGCCAAGCAGTTGCAGGTGGTCGGTCCCGGGGAGCACCACCGTGCGCGACGGCGGCAACGCCAGCGCCCTGCGCGCGTCCTTGTGCTGCCCCAGGGCGCTGGCGAGCGGAACGAGCCCGTCGCCAAGCAGCCGACCCTTCAGATCGCCCAGGTCACGGCCGATGGTGCCGGCGACCGCATAGCAGCCGACGTCGAGCGGTAGCGGCAGCGGATGAACCGATGCTTCGTCGGTTTCAAAGCGGTTGCTGTCCTTCCAGTCGTCATCGCGAACGCTGCCGTAACGCAGGTCGGTGATACCCGCGCTGCGCAGCTTGCCAAGGCGTGCCAGTGGCGCGGCGTAGGGGGTGGAGCCGAGCACCGTCTCGATCCAGCGACCGCCGCGCTCCAGCGGTGCGCCGGTGTGCGGCGTGCCGATGAAAACGATCTTGCGCAGATGGGCGCGCCAAGCGGCGCCGTCGTCCTCACCGAAGTGGCACGCGCTGCGTGTCACCAGCCCACCCATGCTGTGAGCGACGATCGTGATCGACTCGACCGGGACCGGCCAGGCAGCGACCAGGGCGTCGAGCTCCCGTGAAAGCTGACGACCATTGGTCGAAATATGCAGGCCGGTGTTGTAGCGCAGGTAGATTGGCGCGAATCCGAGGTCGCGCTGCAGCGCCGCGCCGTGGTCGTGCGTGTTGCCATCGACATCGCGTTGCCAGCGCAGATCGTTCATGCAGAGGCCGTGCACCATGATCAGCAGCTTGCCATTGACGTCGGCGACGGCACGACGGATGGCCTCCGGATCCGCCGGCAGCCGCTGACCGCCGGCACGCCACTGCATGTCGATGGCGAGCGGATTGTCGCTGCGCAGCAGGTAGTCGCCCATCACGCCGTTGACGATGCTCAGGATGCTGTCGCGTCCGCGCACGTCGGGCACGTCGCGGAGCGCCGGCGCAAGCAGTTTCAGCGAGGCATCGATGCCGAAACCCACCCCTTTGGTTACGCCACGAACGCTGCTGTACACCAGACCGGCGATGCCGCCGGCACCGGCATCGGCGTCGCGCTTGCCGAGTGGCCGCGCGATGCCGCGATGCATCGCTTCGACCAGACTGGTGATACTGGTGGTGGCGCCGATCGCGAGTTTGCCCACGCCGCGCAGGTCGCTGCCCAGATTGCCTGTCGCGGCCTTATCGTCAGGCGGCTTCCGGCCGCCGGTGCTTGCTGTCACTGCGTTCTCTCCTGTCCGACGCCCGATATGCGTCGCCAAAAGAAAACTTACTCACTTGCCGTAGAGCGACCTAGCTAATCGCGCGCCCTGTGCCAGTGCGTTCAGTTTGGCGCGGGCGATGCCGCGATCCATCGGTGCCATACCGCAGTTGGTGCAGGGGATCAGCTTGTCGCGCGGCACGAATTCGAGCGCCTTGCCAATGGTGTCGGCGATCTCCTGCGGCGTTTCAATCGCATCACTGGCGACGTCGATCACGCCAACCATCACCGTTTTGCCTTTCAGCAATGCCATCAGATGCATCGGCACCTTCGCGTGCATGCACTCCAGCGAAATCTGGTCGATGCGACTGGCGGCAAGGGCGGGGAAGATTTCCTCGTACTGCCGCCACTCGCTGCCCAGCGATTCTTTCCAGTCGAGATTGGCCTTGATACCGTAGCCATAGCAGATGTGTACCGCTGTCGTGCAGGTCAATCCTTCGATGCAGCGGTGCAGCGCGTCGATGCCCCAGCGCTTGACATCATCCATGTAGACGTTGAACGCCGGTTCGTCGAACTGGACGACGTCGACGCCGTCGGCCTGCAGCGCACGAGCCTCCTGGTTGAGCAACTCTGCGAATGCCATCGCCAGCTTCACCTTGTCGCCATAGTAGTTGTCCGACAGTGTGTCGACGATGGTCATCGGACCGGGCATGGTGATCTTGATCTTGTGGCGGCTGTGGGCGCGCAGCAATTGCGCCTCGCGCTGATGCACGCGGCCCTTCAGCCTGAGCGGGCCCGTCACCACCGGCACCATCGCGTCGTAGCGGTTGTTGCGGATGCCCTTCTTCACCTTGTGCTCGAAGTCGATGCCCTCGACGAATTCGAGGAAGCCATGCACGAAGTGCTGGCGCGACTGTTCGCCGTCGGTGATGATGTCGACGCCGGCGTCCTCCTGCTCCTTGATCCATAACAACGTGGCATCGCGCTTGGCGGCGGCGAGCGCCTCGCCTTGCGCTTGCCATTGCGGCCACAGCTTGTTGGTTTCGGACAGCCAGGCCGGTTTCGGAAGGCTGCCGGCAATGGAGGTCGGGAAGAGTGAGTGAGTCATGTGCAGTCCTGTCCTGTAAATGTCGCGTAAAACTGCCTGCCCGGTGCGCGCCGATCGCTCATGGTCGCGCGGGCGACGGTGTCGCCAGCCGCGCTTTCAGGAAACCAACCGTGCCGTAACGGGTGACGCGGCTGTAATAGCGACTGGTCAGCCGGTTCACCATCGCGGCATAGGGGTCCACCAGTTCCGGCGCGATGCTGAAGTGGTCGTAGTTGACCACCGCGGCGACGCGGGAGTGCAGAGCGCCGAGTCGGGCTTCGACGCAGCGTTCGATGGCATCGATTTGCGCGGTCGAGTTGATGGCGAGCCCGCTGAAATCGATGTACAGCGTATTGTGGGCGGTATCCAGATCGAATCGATCCGCCAGCGGCGTGGCCAGAATGCGTTCGCGCAGACCGAGCGACGCCTCGTGGAACAACGCTGCCTCCATTGCCGGCACCGTTGTGGCGTGCCGTGGCTGGAACGCCATCTTGCCGAGCACATCGCGATCGAGGTCGACGCCCGGTGCCAGCTCTATCAGTTCGAGCCCGGGCTTGCCACCGCCGGCATCGACCAGACGCAGCACCGCGCGCTCCGTCACGTAGAGCACCGGCTGCCCGCGTCGCAGTGCCTCGGCGCCGCTGAAGGTGCGGTGCTCCACGCGATCGACAAATTTTCCGGTGCTGCCGTCCTGCAGGATTTGCAGCGCACCATCGCCCACTTTTGCCCGCAGATCGCCAGCCATGAAGGTGCCGACGAACACCACGGCTTTCGCGTTCTGGCTGATGTTGATGAAGCCGCCGGCGCCGGCCAGCTTCGGCCCGAACTTGCTGACGTTGACATTGCCTTCGACGTCCACCTCGGCCATGCCGAGCACGGCGACGTCGAGTCCGCCGCCGTCGTAGAAGTCGAACTGATATGGCTGGTCGATCACCGCCTGGGTGTTCACCGCCGCGCCGAAATTGAGGCCACCGGCCGGGATGCCGCCGATCACGCCGGGCTCCGCCGTAAGCGTGATCAGATCGATGATGCGCTCTTCGGCGGCGACCGCCGCCACGCCTTCCGGCATGCCGATGCCGAGGTTCACGACGTTATGCGCGCGCAGTTCGAGCGCGGCGCGGCGGGCGATCAGCTTGCGCAGGTTGAGCGCCTGTACGGCCGGATCGTCCATCGGCACCCGGATTTCGCCCGCGAACGCGGCGCTATACGGTTCCACGAAGGTTTGCATGTGGTGCGCCGGATCGCTGGCGACGACCACGGCGTCGACCAGCACGCCGGGCACCTTGACCTGCCGCGGGTTCAGCGACCCACGCTCGGCCACGCGCTCGACCTGGGCGATCACCACACCGCCGGAATTGCGCGCCGCCATCGCAATCGCCAACGCCTCCAGCGTCAGGGCTTCGCGCTCCATCGTGAGGTTGCCGTCGGCGTCCGCCGTGGTGGCCCGAATGATGCCTACCGAAATCGGGAACGCCTTGTAGAACAGGTAGTCTTTGCCGTCGACCGGCAGCAAGCGCACCAGATCTTCCGTCGTCCGCGCGTTGACTTTGCCACCGCCGTGGCGCGGGTCGACGAAGGTGCCCAGGCCGACGCGAGTGAGTGACCCCGGCTTGCCGGCCGCGATGTCGCGGAACAGGTGGGTGATCACGCCCTGCGGCAGGTTGTAGGCCTCGATCTCGCCGGCGGTCGCCAGCGCCTGCAGTTTCGGTACCAGGCCCCAATGACCGCCGACGACGCGTTTGAGCAAGCCGCGATGACCGAGGTGATTGAGCCCGCGGTGTTTGCCGTCGCCTTGTCCGGCGGCGTAGACCAGTGTCAGATCGCGCGGCGCCTGTTCTGCCTCGAAACGCCTTTCCAGCGCAATCGCAACTTCCTCGGCGAAGCCGATGCCGACGAAACCACCGGTGGCGACGGTGTCGCCGTTGTGAATCAGGCGCACCGCCTCGTCGGCGGTGACCAGCTTGGACTTGTGGGCAGCAGCGCGCGAGGCGCCGGGCGCGTGCAGGGGCGCGGGCATCGATCAACTCCTCCTTGCCGGCGATGATAGACGCCCGCGGTCAGGCCGACCGCCTGCAAGCCCGCTGCCGCAGCCGGCAGCAAGCGGCGTCAGGCCTCGCCGTGCACCACCATCACCGGCACCGCCGAATGCGACAGCACGCGCTGGGTGACGCTACCCAGCAGGCGACGGTCGGTCTTGCCGCGACCATGCGTTCCCATCACGATGAGGTCGGCGCCGGCCGACTCCGCCGCCTCGACGACGCCGCGCCAGACCGCGTTCGATTCGGCGATGCGCGATTCGAATGCCAGGCCGGCAGCCTCGATCTCGCCGCGAACACCGGCGATCGCTTCGGCCGCTGCCGCGTTGGCCGCGGCTAGATACTGCGCCAGTCCCTCGGCGAAACCTTCGCCGAAGCCGGCGTAAGGGTAGACATGGACGACGTGGATGACAGTCAGCCGCGCCTTGACGGCCTGCGCGATCTTGATGGCGGAGCGCGCGGCCTGCATGGCGATGGTCGAGCCGTCAACGGGAACAAGGATGTGTTTGAACATGATGGCCACTTTTGATCAAGGGCAGCGGTAGCGATGGCTGCAATGTCGCACGGATTGACGATGACCGCACCGCCGTTGCGCGCCGGCATTGACCGCAGTCAACGCAGCCGATTGTGGCACGCGAAGTGGTGGCACGGGAAGTGTGCTGCACCGCCGATGCGACTGTCATGGTCCGTGCGCTGTCGGATCAAAATGCCGTGCCTGCGCTGGATCAAGTTGTCGGGCGATAGGGGCCACCACGCATGACGGCGAGGCCAGCGGGTGGCATACTTCTTTTTCGATGATAGATCGGCGCGAGCCGAGGGCGTGACCACCAACAATATCAGTCAGGCGCGTCGCACGAGGTGGGGTTTGCAGGCAGGCGTGCGCAAGCGCGCCGGGAGGTGATGGTGAATCGGATGAACGGTGATTGGCGGCGTCCGCGCATTGCGCGTGCCGGCCGTGCGCTGCCCGCCTGGGTGCCGTTGCCGGCGGCGATGCTATGTGCGGCGCTTGGTGTGTCGGTCGCCGGTGAGGTGCACGCTCAGGCGGGGGCTGCGGCGGTGATGCCGCGCTGTACGGTGCTGCTGGCGCCGGACACGGTTCGCGCCATCGCCGGCAATGGCTTCGCGGCGCAGGCGCAGCGGCAGCGCGACGAGCATGTGACCGACTGCGCCTGGGTCAAGGGCGACACCGCCACGATCACGCTGCAATGGTTCGACCGCGCGGCCATCCAGTCGAGCTCGGTGACCCGCACACTGGAAGGCTACGCCGACATGCTGCTGACGGCGGGCGAGGAGGTGGCCGGCAAGAGGCGCGACGCCGTGACCGGCATGGGCGGGCGGGCGGCGACGGTACAGGGCAATAGCCATGTGCTGCTGGTGGTGCAGCGCCCGGACGGTGTGGTGCGCGCGCTGGCAGGCGGCCTCACGGCCAAGCAAATCACTGCGCTGGCGAAGGCGCTGAGCGGGAACGCCTGAGCGGGCGACGCTTCGGCGTGGGCGCAAAGTCGTCGCCGCTCTCGCATTGATGACGCGGCACGATATGGCTATTCAGCGAGAAGCCCATTCCAATTGGGATCGGCGCTTGGTTTGGTCAAATGTCGACTTTGAATAATTTCACAGTCTTAGCCTCAATTGAAGGCGCATTCCGCAGAAAAGCTGTTCGTCGGGCTGCCGGTTTTCCGCCGCAGTGCGGCGCTAGCGCTTGAGCTCGGCGCGGACGGTGACCGTGGCGTCGGACTCATTGGTCCACGTCCAGCACCAGTCGAAGTTGAAGGTCGGGCTGAAGCGGCCGTTCAGCTCGCGGGTCATGAAACTGCGGGTGGCGTAGATGACTTCGCTGCCGGAGTGGCGGTGGATGTCGAACGTCAGCGGGCCGTTTGCCGTGAAACGCCATTCCACTGGCAGTCGCGGCTCGACGGTGCCACACACTTCGACCGCCTTGCCGGGCTGAATCGCCGCCATATGCTCGAAGCTGTCGGCCGGCGACCATTTGATGTCCACCGCGCCGGCCGGCGCCGCGCCGGACAGCATCGCGGCGGCGCCGACGGCCGACGCAACGCGGAAAAGTTTCGGAAAGTGGGTATGGCGGGCGTTCATCGCGGGCTCCGGAGTTCAGACGAGGTGCCTGATAGACGTATCGTAGCGCCGAATGCGACATTGGCGGCGCCTGCCTGGCCCGCGATCGAACCGGCCCGACGCAACGCCCGCGGATATTGCGCGCCAGCCGGACGCGCTACTGGTACTCGATCTTCACGTCCGGGCGCACGCGGCCGATCGCCGCCAGCATGTTGTTCACGTCGTTCGCCTCGTAGCCCGCCGGCGAGACGCGGGCCAGCTCCTTGTGCAACGGATCGAAGAAGTACAGCCACGGAATCGCCACCCGCACCGGCGCGCTGCTGCCGCCGATGTGCGCGTTGTTCGCTTTCGCCACGATCACCGCCAGTTGCTCGCGCGCGATCGACTGCGAATTGAACGGCTGCGTGATCTTGACGCTGCCGTCGCGGTAGAGCGTCATCGCGAAACGCGAGAAGGCGCGCCGCAGCAGGTACATCACCCCCAGCGGGATGAACAACAGCGGCCAGAACAGCAGGATCTTCGGGTTCTTGCCCACTTCGCTGAAGGTAATCGGGATCACGATCAGCGGGAACGAGAACACCACGTACATGATGCCCTGAATCACGCCCGGCAGCGGCAGTCCGCCCTGATTCCTGATGTGCAACTCAACCGGTTTGTCTGCTGCCACGGTATCGACTCCTTGTGCTCGGGTGGATACCGGGGAATACGGCGCTGCGGGCCGAAGTCGGACATCGTCCGCCGGCCGGTCATGCCGGCGGCAGGGCGGTCAGCGGGTCTTCGAAAATTCCCTGCTCAGCGTTACGTCGAAATCGACGTCGATTTTCGGCATGCCCGACGCCGAACCGTCGTAGCTCCACTTGCCGGCCATCTTCTGCGGCGTGTCGGCGCTCAGTTTGAGCGTTTCGCGCCGCGCGACACCGGACACCTGCACGCGCTGTCCATTGGTGACGAACCAGAAGGCAACCGGCGGCATGATGTCTAGGTCGGCCGTCACGCCGCTTTCCAGCTTGCCGGAGACACAGGAAAAGGTGTCGCACTTCTTTATCGCATCGGTCATTTCGGTCGCGGCAAACACCAGTTGTCGGCCCGTCTTGCCGCTCACGGCATCGGGGCCGGTGATCAAATAAACGTGCTTGATCGCCACGCTAACCGCGCCGGACTTGGCGGCATAGGCCGCAGTGCCGTTCGCCGAATCCGCCCATGACGCGGGGCTCGCAGCCAGAAGCAGCGCGCCCGCCGCCAGGGAAACTGCCGCGCGCAAGCGGGAACCGGTGGCTGCGGTCAGAGTCGTTGATTGATGCATTGCCATCTCCTTCGTCGAAAGCTCCGGTCGAAAATCCGGACAACTGGAAAGACGCAATTGCCGCGATGACGATGCCAGCAGCTAAACAGCACCCGCCTGAAGTTGCCTGGCGTCGGTGCCGATCAGTTGCATGCGGTGTCAGAGGTCGTAGCGTTTGTGTACACGGTTGAATACCCGGCCCTGCGCCTTCGGATCGCCTTCTTCGACACGATAAGTTTCGAAGCCCATGCGGTGGTAGTAGGCGAGGCCGCCCACATTGTCGACACGGATCGTGGCGTTGATTGTTGCAAAACCACGCCGCGCCGCCGCTTCGCGCGTGCGGGCAAAGAGCGCACTGCCGATGCCGGATTTTTGATGTGGGTGACTGGCAAACGTCGCAATGTCCACCCACCCGGCAGGCAGACTGCCATAGGTGCTTAGCGCCTGAAAGCCAAGGATCGTTCCGTCCGCATCAACCGCCACGAAACACGAGACCACCGCGTCGCCCGAGATGAACCAGTCGCGCATTTCATCGGGAGACAACTCATTCGTGATCGCCGTCGTGCCGCCGATACGGATGATCTCGTTGAGGACGGCGCACATGCCGGTGGCGTCGGTGTCATTGGCCGGGCGGACGGTGAGGGATTCAGTGACGGGCTTCATGATGATGAATTGTAGCCGCGACTAGCGAAGCGTAATCGAGGCACGGGTCGCCCATGTCGGCGGTAGAGGCATGCCACGATTCCCGGATTACGGCAAATGCGCGACACAGCGGTGTTTAGGCGAGCGCGTTCGGTGCGCGCCTAATCCGGGCTACGGCACTACCTCGCTATGTGGGCCAGTAAATCTTTGTCAACGGCAGCATCGTCCTGGTGCGAGCGTCGAGCTGGTCGTAATACTCGACGATGCTTTCGGCGAGTTCCGACAAATCCATCAGCGTAACGGGCTTTTCAGACCGCTCTGCCTCGTATTTCGCCTCGCGGGTGAATCCCCCGGTGCTGACGTACAGGCCCTTGTCATGCCCGCGTAAACCGCCCGTGAACGAGCGCAACTCATTGGCGCCCATGGCTTGTTTGCGATGCTTGACTTCCGCCACGATGCGAGGCGGCTCGAAGCCGAATCCATCGGGCGAGGCGATCACGTCGCGTCCGCGATCCGGACCGGGCGGCGAAACGCGAGTTTTGTAACCCATCGCACGAAGCAGGCCTGCGACCAGCTCCTGCATCTGCTCCCAATCGAGCCTGTCGATCTTGTCTTCGACCAACTGACGTGCCTTGTTCTCGATGTCGTTGAGGAGATCGATCTCGTCGTTCGGGTCTGCGGCATCTGCGGGCGCCACTTTGCCCGACAGTCGTCCCTCGACCTCCGTCTGCGCGTCGCCTGTTACGGCGAACAGCGTCATGATCGCGCCCAGCGAATTTCGTGTGGCTGCCGAGAGCGAGTCGCGTTCGATCGACGAGATCCAGCGCACCGCACGAGTCGTGGGGAGTTCGGGCATGATTTGCGGGTGGTATTCCGGGCCGCCCGCTACCTGCGCCACGTGATACTTGCGAGTGGCGGGTTCGTAGACAAGAACCGTATCGCCTATCGCGATCGAATTCATGAAGCGGAACATCTGTCCTGCCGAATTGGCAAGCTGATGCTTGCTGTCTTCCCCGCTCGCTTGACGCGCGCGCTCAAGCATCTGCTCGCGCGTGCGTACGGTTGTGACATCACCCATGTCGCGCCAGCCGATGGCGATGACGTTGCGCTGCTTGAACACAGGAAAGAACTCGCCGCCCCTTCCGGCCGCCAACTTCCAGATCGCCATCTACGTCTCCGTTGCCTGATATTCGTTCATGCAATTGTGCATCGAATGCGACCGGCGAGGCTACGTGGTGCGCGCAAGCGCACCACGTCGAACAATCACGAGTGCCGCGTTATCCCGCTACTTGCGCATTCCGCAACCGAACATGCAACTCCCGAAGTTGCTTCTCAGTCACCGGCGTAGGCGCATCCACCATCAAGTCCTGACCCCGCTGCGTCTTCGGGAACGCGATCACGTCACGAATTGATTCAGCCTCGCACATCATCGTGACAATCCGATCCAACCCGAACGCAATCCCTGCGTGCGGCGGCGCGCCGAACTGCAGGGCGTCGAGCAGGAAGCCGAACTTGGCGCGCTGGTCTTCCTCGCTGATGCCGAGCGTGGCGAACTGCTTGGCCTGCAGCTCGGGGCGATGGATACGCACCGAGCCGCCGCCGAGTTCCCAGCCGTTCATCGCGACGTCGTAGGCCTTGGCCAGCACTTGCGACGGATCGGTGTCGAGCAGCGGCCAGTGGTCGTCCTTCGGACTGGTGAACGGGTGATGCGCGGCGACGTAGCGCTTGTTCTCTTCGTCGTACTCGTAGCACGGGAAGTCGACGACCCAGCATGGCTTGAAACCCTTCTCGAAGAAGCCGAGTTCGGCGCCGTGCTGATGCCCGATCTTCGCGCGCAGCGCGCCGATCGCGTCGTTGACGACCTTCTTGCGGTCGGCGCCGAAGAAGAGGATGTCGCCGTTCTGCGCACCGCTGCGCTCGACGATCGCCTTCAGCGAATCGGGCGTCAGGAACTTCACGACCGGGCTTTGCAGGCCTTCGTCGTTCAACTTGGTGACGTCGTTGACCTTGATCCAGGCGAGACCCTTGGCGCCGTAGATCGCGACGAACGCCGTGTAGTCGTCGATCTCCTTGCGTGAGAGCTTGGCACCGCCCGGCACGCGCAGCGCGACCACGCGGCCGTCCTTGAGGTCCGCCGCGCCCCGGAAGACCTTGAAGTCGACCGTCTTCATGATGTCGGTCAGCTCGGTGAACTCGAGCTTCACACGCAGATCAGGCTTGTCGCTGCCGTACTTGCCCATCGCCTCGGCGTAGGGCAGGCGCGGGAAGTCGGGCAGGTCGACGCCGAGCCCTTTCTTCCACAGGAACTTGATGAGGCCTTCCATCATGTCCTGCACGTCGTACTCGGTCATGAACGAGGTCTCGATGTCGATTTGCGTGAACTCGGGCTGGCGGTCGGCGCGCAGGTCTTCATCGCGGAAGCACTTCACGATCTGGTAGTAGCGGTCGAAGCCGGCCACCATCAGGAGCTGCTTGAACAGTTGCGGCGACTGCGGCAGCGCGTAGAACTGGCCGTCGTGGATGCGCGAGGGCACCAGAAACTCGCGCGCGCCTTCGGGCGTGCTTTTGTACAGGAAGGGCGTCTCGATGTCGACGAAGCCGCGCTCGTTCAGGTATTCGCGCGCGGCCGCCGACACCTTGGCGCGCAAGAGCAGGTTCTTCGCCATCTGCGGGCGGCGCAAGTCGAGGTAGCGGTACTTCAGGCGCACCTCTTCGTTGACGTTGTCCTCGTCCATCATGAACGGCGGCGTCTGCGCGGCGTTGTAGATCTCGATCTCGTGGGCGAAGACTTCGATTGCGCCCGAGATCATGTCGCGGTTCTCGGTGCCCGCCGGACGTGCGCGGACCTTGCCGGTGACGCGGATGCAATACTCGTTGCGCAGCGTTTCGGCGAGCTTGAAGGCCTCGGGACGGTCCGGGTCGATCACGACCTGAGCGATGCCTTCGCGATCACGCAAATCAACGAAGATCACGCCGCCGTGGTCGCGGCGCCGATGCACCCAGCCGGTGAGGGTGACGATCTGGTCGATGTATTTGCTGTCGACGAGGCCTGTGTAAGTGGTACGCATGGTGTGTGTTCTCTCAAGAATTCGGTAGCGGTGCTGGTCCGATTATCCCCTCCCCTTCAAGGGGAGGGTCAGGGTGGGGATGGGGGTCCATAGCCATAGCAATGAGCCTTGCAATGGATGCCGAACCCCATCCCCCACCTAACCTCCCCCTTGAAGGGGGAGGGACCCGATAGCGCTTGCGCTACACGGGAGCGTATGTGGCAACGAAGCTAAGCAGACGCAGCGGGAATCAAGTGCGTGCGGTGTGCACGTGGCGGCTGGCTCAGATGACACAGGCGCCGCCGACCTGGTCACGCGTTGGTATTACCTTGATCGGGCGGCGGGGCCGCCAGCGCTGGCTGGTCGGAGCCTGCCCAGCGGGCAAGCTCGCCGTGGGCGCGTGCCGGCGGTGCGGCGACGCCCATCGAGATGATGTACTTGAGCGCCTGATCGACGCTCATGTCGAGCTCCCGCACGCGCGATTTCGGCAGCAGCAGCATGTAGCCGCCGGTCGGGTTCGGCGTGGTCGGGATGTAGACCGCGACATGCGGCTCGCCCAGCTTGTCCTGCAGTTCGCCGGTCACTTTGTTGGTGAGGAAGGCGATCGAATGCGCGCCGGGGTGCGGAAACTCGATCAGCACGGCCTTGTTGAACGCCTGGCCGTTTTCCGACAGCACCGGATCGGTGAGCTGCTTGACGCTCTTGTAGATGCCGCCGACGACGGGGATGCGATGGACCATGCCGTCCCAGGCTTTGCCGAGCTGCTTGCCGAACACGTTGCTGGCGATGGCGCCGGTGACGAACAGCACCAGGAAGGAAACGAGGATGCCGAAGCCGGGAATGTTTTCGCCGCGGAAGGTGGGGCGGATCACGTCCGGCAGCAGGTGCGACGTAGCGTCCAGCGTGGTGACGAGGAAATGCAGCACCCAGATCGTGATTCCGATCGGTGCCCAGACGAGAAGCCCGGCGAGGAGGTACTTCTTGATCATGGCGCGCTGCGCTTTGCGGTCGACTTATTCGTTTCGTAGGGCCGGATGCCGGCCAGCTACTCGGCCGGCGCGGTGCAGGCCCCACAGGCGCCGGCACCGCAGGCGGGTGCGGCGGATTCGGCCGGTTTGCTCTCCGGCTCTTTCTTGCTTTCCGCCGGTTTGCTGCCGCCGCCCTTGAAATCGGTGGCGTACCAGCCGGTGCCTTTCAGCGCGAAACCGGCGGCGGAAATCTTCTTGAAATACTTGCTGCTGCCGCAGGCCGGGCAGGCAGCGATGGGCGCGTCGGCGAGCTTTTGCATGTGCTCGTTTTCGACACCGCACTCGGGGCAGACGTATTCGTAGATGGGCATGTTTGCAAATCCGATAGAAACCCGATCGCAACCGGGCACGGCTAACACCGCTAAACCATTGATTATACGGGGACAAGCGCTATTTTTGTGCGGCGCGGCAGATCGCAAGTGCCCTCAGCGTCGCACTGTTGCAGGCGTGCCCGGAGCGCCGCCGCAAACGCCATCGGGCGCCGCGTGCGACCAATCGCGGGAGGCTGGTCGCGAGTCGCGGATGCCGCTCTTTGCGCTGCCCCCACATACCCGTATCATGACTGCAATGACGGAGAGATAAGACATGGCACTGCAATACCTCTGGTGGATCGCCGCCGCCATCCTGGTTGGCGTAGAAATGATGACGGGTACGTTTTACCTGTTGATTGTGGCGCTGGCCTGCGTTGCCGGTGGTGTCGCCGCCGTCACCGGGCTCGACATCGGCTGGCAATGGGGTGTGGCGGCGGTGGTGGAGGTGGTCGGCACGCTGGCGGTGAACCGCTGGAAGCGAAATCACATGAGCAAGCCGCGGCTGTCCAACAACCTCGATGTCGGGCAGCGGGTCAGCGTGCTGGAGTGGCGCGACGACGGCTCGGCGCGGGTGGCTTATCGCGGCACTTATTGGGACGCCGTGCTTGACTCGGCCAGCACGCCGCGCCGGGAGCAGATGGTGATCGTCGGCATGCGCGGCGCGCAGTTGGTGCTTGGCCCGGTGCCGGCTTAGGCGGCGCCGTTGACCGTTCGCGTAACGTAGTCTGGGGGGATTTGCAGCGCAATGGCTACGCCGAAGAAGCCGCCGGATGAAGACCCGCTCAAGCGCCTGCTGCAGGAGGCAGGCGCGGAGATCGATGCCCGGCTGCGCGACTGGATCGCCAAGTCTTCCGGCAAGCCGGCCAATTCCTCCGCCAAGCCGGGCGCGACCGGGCCGGCCGCCGGGCTCGGCAAGGCATCGAGCTTCCCGCCGCCGTCGCCGAATCCACGCGGCGGAGACGACGAGGTCGCCCGGCAGCGCAAGGCGCTGGAGGCAAAGATACGCAAGTGGATTCTGTGGGGCGTGTTCGGCGTTCTGCCGGCCTATGGCTTCGGCAAGTACGTCGTGCATCACCTCATCGGCGTGAAGTGGAAGCCGCGAACCGACTTCCAGGAGTTCAATGGCATCAACAACGACCCCGGCAGCGTCATCACCAGTGTCATCAATGGATTTTTTGGGGAGATCACCATGAGTGGTTTATTGAGTTCAGTCGTCCCGCTGGCGATTTTCATCGTCGGCATCATCTTCGTTATCAAGGCCATTCGCGTGGTGCCGCAGCAGCGCGCGCTGGTGGTGGAGCGGCTCGGCCGCTTCGACCGCGTGCTGGAGCCGGGGCTGCGCTTCACCATTCCGTTCATCGATCGCGTGTCTTCGCGGCACGATCTGCGCGAGGTGCCGCTCGATGTGCCCAGCCAGGTGTGCATCACCAAGGACAACACGCAGTTGCAGGTCGACGGCATCCTTTACTTCCAGGTGACCGACCCGAAGCTCGCGACCTACGGCTCGTCCAACTTCATCGTGGCGATCACCCAACTGGCGCAGACCACGCTGCGCAGCGTGGTTGGCAAACTCGAACTCGACAAGACCTTCGAAGAGCGCGACATGATCAACCACGCCGTCGTCAGTGCGCTTGACCAGGCAGCCATGAATTGGGGCGTGAAAGTGCTGCGCTACGAGATCAAGGATCTGACGCCGCCGAAGGAAATCTTGCACGCCATGCAGGCGCAGATCACCGCCGAGCGCGAAAAGCGCGCGCTGATCGCCGCGTCGGAAGGCCGCAAGCAGGAGCAGATCAACATCGCGATGGGTCAGAAAGAAGCCGCTATCGCGAAATCCGAAGGCGACAAGATTTCCGACATCAACCAGGCGCAGGGCGAAGCCGCGGCCATTCTGGCCAAGGCCGAGGCGAACGCCGAAGCGATCCGCAAGATCGCCATGGCCATCGGCTCCGAAGGCGGCCTGCAGGCGGTCAACCTGAAGGTGGCGGAGCAATACGTGGCGGCGCTGTCGAACATCGCGCGCACCGGCAACACCATCGTGGTGCCGCAAAACCTGACCGACATCGCCGGTCTGGTGACCACTGCGACCAGCGTGCTCAAGGCGCAACCGAAGTAAGCAGGCGCGGCAGGCAGAAGGGAGTCACCATGAGATTCGCATTTGCGGCGTGGCGGCGTCCGGCACTGGCCGCCGCTGCGGCATGCGCGGTGCTGGCCATCGCCGGCTGCGGCGATATTTCGATCACCTTCGGCGACAGCGCCGGGGTCAAGGGCAGCGGTGTCAGCGCCAGCGAGTCGCGGGCCGTGGCCGCGTTCGATGCCATCGAGGCCACCGGCAGCGGCAAGCTGAAACTGCGCATCGGCGACAGCGATTCGCTCAAGGTGACCGCCGACGACAACATCCTGCCGCTGATCAAGACCGAGGTGCGCGATGGCGTGCTGGTGCTATCCACCGACGGCAGCTACACGCCCAGGAGCAGCGTGCTGTTCGAGGTCACGGCGAAATCGGTCAAGCGCATCGAGAACTCGGGCACCGTGTCGATCGACGCCAGCGGTTTCAACGGCGGCGATTTCAGGCTCGACACCTCCGGCGTCGGCAGCGCCACGCTGTCCGGCAAGGTCGATTCGCTGAGGGTGGAACTGTCCGGGGTCGGCAGCGTCGATGCCGAAGCGCTGGCGGCGGATCGGGTCGTTGCCGAAATGTCCGGCGTCGGCAGCGGCAGCGTGCGCGCCGAGAAATCGCTGAAAGCCGACGTCAGCGGCGTCGGCAGTCTGACCTGGAAGGGTGCGGCCACCGACGTGTCGACCAACGTCAGCGGCATCGGCCGGGTGTCGAAGGGTTAGGCGTCGGCGCCCGACCCGGCCAATGGCGACGACGGGCTGCGGATTTCGTACGGCAGTTTCACCGGTTTGCCGTCGACCATCTCGGCGCCGAACACCATCAATGGTAGCCGCGCCAACAGCATGGCCGCTGGCACGCTGGGAGCGAGCATCGGTGGCGGTGGATTTGTCCTGGATAGCACCGTTGCCGGCAATCAGGTCATCGACAACTTTGGAGCCGTGGGCGGTGGTTTTTCCAATTCGGCTGCCCACAGCGCAGTCGTCGCGGGTGGCGTCGAAAGCAGCGCTTCCGGCTATCTTTCTGCGGTGGGTGGCGGTCGCACCAATGTGGCTTCGGGGCAAGCTGGCCCGTTCCTGGTGGCGAGCTGAACAGCGCGAGCGGTGAGCACAGTTTCGCGGCTGGCTTTCACGCCAAGGCCAGTCACGACGGCGCGTTCGTCTGGGGCGACCACACCGCCACCGACGTCGCTTCAACGGGCGTTAACCAGTTCGTCATTCGCGCGGGTGGCGGCATTCGCTTGCCGGGCGCGGGGCTCAACCAGCCGGGCAATGCCGCAAAGCAAAGCGGCACCAATATGTTCACCCACCAGGTGCCGTCCAGCGGGCCGTGCGGCGCGTCCGGGGCGTTCGCGTCGCGCACCGCCATCGACCACCCGCTGACCAACGGCAAGCCCGACGCGATTCTGGTGATCACGCCGAATTTCGGCAGCAATAGCGCGGCCAACGGCGGCGGCAACCCGGTGTTCGGCAATCCGGTGGCCGTGTACTACGAGGACACCGGGCTAGGCGGTTGCCCGGCGGGCAAGTGGGTGATCTATGGCATCAGCGGCGCGGGCGCGATGCTGCCGAACCAGAAGTTCAACGTGTTCGTCGTCAATCCGTAGTGCGCGGCCGGCCTGGGTGGCGGTTCGTGCTGGCAAAACATATACAGCTTTAGCGCGCTAACGACCATTAGATGGGACCTTGTTGCTTGTATTGCCATAAGTCGACTTGCCGAAAAATTCTTCTCCAGCGCCTGCAGAATGGTCGTTACGGCAAAAAAGCCATATGCCGGGATGAACGGCCGTGACCGGCGCGCGGCGGGCGTCGGGTAGTCTTCCGCCGAGCACCTTTTTCCTGGGGGTAGACGTGAGCGCCGATTCTCTGGCCGACCTTTCTGCTGAAGCGCTTTCGCGGCTGTACCGTCGTCGCGAGGCGTCGCCCGTCGATGTGGCGCAGGCCGTGTTCGCCCGGCTCGACCAATGGCAGCCGAAGATCAATGCGTTTTGCTTCGAGGATCGCGAACGCACGCTGGCCGATGCGCGGGCGAGCGAAGCACGCTGGCGGGCCGGTGCGCCGCTGTCGCCGCTCGACGGGGTGCCGATCTCGATCAAGGATTTGATCCTGACCCAGGGCTGGCCGACGCGGCGCGGCTCGCGCACCATCGATCCCGACCAGCCGTGGCAGGACGATGCGCCGAGCGTCGCCCGCTGTCGCGAAGCCGGTCTGGTCATCATCGGCAAGACGACGACGCCGGAGTTCGGCATCAAGGGCAGCACCGACAACACGCTCACCGGCGTCACCCGCAATCCCTGGAACACGGAACGCACCTCCGGCGGCTCGTCCGGCGGCAGTGCGGCGGCGGTCGCGGCCGGAATCGGACCGTTGTCGATCGGCACCGACGGCGCCGGCAGCGTGCGCATTCCGGCGGCGTTCTGCGGCGGCTTCGGGCTCAAGCCTTCGTTCGGCCGCGTGCCCGCCTGGCCGCTGTCGCCGTTCGGCACCGTGGCGCATCTCGGGCCGCACACCCGCACGGTGACCGACGCCGCGATGCTGCTGAACGTGATCGCCCGGCCCGACGTGCGCGATTGGACCTCGTTGCCCTACGATCCACGCGACTACACGGTGGGCTTGAACGACGGCATTCGCGGGCTGCGCGTCGCCTTCAGTCCGGCGATGGGTTACGTCAACAACGTGCATCCGGCGGTGGCGGCGGCGGTGCGTCGTTCGGCGGAAAGGCTGGCAGAACTTGGAGCGCAGGTAGAGGAGGTCGATCCCGGCTTCGACAATCCGCTCGAAATCACGATGAAGCTCTGGTTTATCGGTTCCGCCACGCTCTACGGTGGCATGACGGCCGAACAGCAGGCGCTGGTCGACCCGGCGCTCGCCGCGCAGGCGGCGGTGGGCGCGCGGGTGACGGTGCCCGAGCTGCAGGCGCTCACCAAACGGCGCGGCGAACTGGGCATCCTGATGCGCAAATTCCATGAGCGCTACGACCTGCTGGTGACGCCTGGCGTCTCGGTGCCGGCGTTCACGGCGCGTGCTGCCAACGAATGGGACACCCCGATCGAGCAGTTCCTCGACTGGACACCGTTCTCCTATCCGTTCAATCTCACCCAGCAGCCGGCCTGCGTCTGTCCCTGCGGTTTCGATACCGATGGCCTGCCGCTCGCCGTGCAGATCGTCGGCCCCATGCACGGCGACGCGCTGGTGCTGCGCGCGGCGAGGGCGCTGGAGTCTGCGCAGCCGTGGGTGCAAATCGCCGCTGCGCATTGATTATCTATTCATAATTTATGCTTTGGTTGCAGTAATTAATTGATTTATAATACTAAATAATATTATTATCTATGCGTGAATCAATCCAAAGCGATCAAATCAAGGATTGACCCTACCGTGGCGCAGGGCGCCGTAGCGGCTGCCCGGACTGAACTCGCCGATCAACTGCGCGCCCTGCTGCGCGAACATGGCTTGCTGACCAGTGCGGAACTGCAACGCAACACCGGCAAGAGCCAGGCCACCATTTCGCGGGCGCTGGCCCGTCTGGCGCCGGATGTGCTCGCCATCGGTCGCGCCCGGGCGGCGCGCTATGCGCTGCCGCAGACCATTCTGGGCTGGCGCGGCGAGCAGCCGGTTTATCTGACCGGCGTGACCGGCCTGGCGCAGGAATGGGGACGGCTCTGCTTTCTCAACCATGATCGCCTGCATGTCAGTGTCGGCGCCGGACGCGCCGGCAGCGACAGCAGTGGCGAATTGCCGTGGTTTCTCGCGCCCATGCGACCGCAGGGTTTTCTCGGACGACTGCGCGGCATGAGCCTGGGTTTTGTCGACGCCAACCCGGATCGCTGGACGCTGGAGCAGGTGCTGTTTGCACTCATCGCGCACGAGCACGATCATCCCGGCGCGCTATCGATTGGAGAGATGCGGGGAGAATCGCTGTCCGAAGCACCGATTGAGCTGGCCGCCCGCATCGCCCACTACGACCGGATTGCTCAAAACGTCAACCAGACCTTGCCGGCCGGCTCGTCCGCCGGCGGCGAGCAGCCAAAGTTCCTTGCCCATCTCGATGCACCGCGCGGCTACGAGCGCCTGATCGTGAAGTTCAGCCCGCCGCGCGACACGCCGTTTGGCGAACGCTGGCACGATCTGTTGCACAGCGAGCGGATCGCGCTCGACGTGTTGCGGTCGCACGGTTTTGCAGCGGCCGAGTCGCGCGTCGTCACCGGTGCCACGCGTAGCTATCTGGAATCGGTTCGCTTCGACCGTATTGGGCAATTCGGCAAACGGCATGTGGTGCCGCTGTCGGCGGTGCACCGCGCGTTTGTCGCAGGAGCACCGCAGCACTGGGCGGCAACGACCGACGTACTCGCCCGCCACGGAAGGCTGCCGTTCGCCGAGGCGCAGCAGGTGCGCGTACTGCGCGAGTTCGGTCGCCTGATCGGCAACACCGATATGCACTTCGGCAACCTGAGTCTGTGGGTAGAAAACATGGACGACGGGCAGGCAGTGCTTCGCGATCCGCGTTTCCGTCTGGCGCCGGTGTACGACATGCTCTGCATGACCTGGCGCCCCGGCGAATTTCGGGACGACCTCGGCTATACGCCCTTCGAGACACCGCAAGCCTCGCCAGGCGCCGCCGACGCCTGGGCGCAGGCGGCGCAGATGGCGGCGGTATTCTGGCAGGCACTGCTCGAATGCGCCGGCGTCGGCAACGCCATGCGCAGCGCTGCGGAGATTCAGCGCAGCCGGCTATTGACGCTGCCGGCGTTCGCGTCGCACTGAAGTGATACAACCGCATTGCCGAGATCGGCAACGACAGGAGCCAGCATGCCCGACATCCTCTCTCTCGGCGAACCGCTTTGGGAAATGAGCGCCATTCCGTCCGAGCCTGGCAAGTACACGCTGGGCTACGGTGGCGACACCATGAATTTCTGCATCACCGCGGCGCGACAGGGCGCCAACGTGGGTTACATCACGCGCGTCGGCAATGATCCGTTCGGCGCGCAACTGCGGGTGCTCTGGGAGGAGGAGGGCATCGATTGCACGCAGGTCGAGGTCGACGACCGCGCCAGCACCGGCGGCTATTTCATCCATCACGGCCCGGCCGGGCATCAATTCAGCTACGCACGCGCCGGCTCGGCCGCTACCAAGCTGGCACCGGGCGACATCGACCCTGACATCGTCGCCGATGCGACCTTCGTTCACGCCAGCGGCATCACGCAGGCGATCTCGGAGACCGCGCGGGCGGCGGTGTTCTCCCTCTTTCGCGAAGCACGCAACGCCGGGGTCAGCACCGCGTTCGACGCCAATGTGCGCACGCGGCTGTGGACGCTGTCGGAAGCGCGCGAAGCGCTGGCCGAGATCCTGCCGCTGACCGATTTTTTCTTTCCGTCGTTCGAGGATGCGCGCGATCTGTCCGGCAGCGAGGATTACGAAACGATCATGAAATGGGCGCATAGCCTCGGCGCCCAAGTGGTGCTGCTCAAGCTGGGCGCGCAGGGCGTGCAGATCAGTCAGGGGCAGGGCGCCGACGTGATCCAGATGGCCTCCTTCGCGGTCGACACCGTTGACGCCACCGGCGCTGGCGACTGCTTTGCCGGCGCCGCCATCGCGCGGCTGGTGGCCGGCGATGCGCTGCTCGATGCCGTTCGCTACGCCAACGCGGCGGCGGCGCTCACCACCACGGCCTATGGCGCCATTGCGGCAATCCCGAATCGCGATCGGGTCAAGGCGTTTCTGGCGGCGCAGGTATGACCGATCGGGCCATTGCGCTGATCGCGCACGATCGCTGCAAGCCCGACATGGTCGCGTTCGCCCGCAGCCATGCCGACGTCCTGCGCCGGGAGACGCTGATCGCCACGCGCACCACCGGCACCTTGCTGGAACGCGAGGTCGGGCTCGACGTCGAGTGCGTGCTATCCGGCCCCGAGGGGGGCGATCTGCAGATCGGCGCGCAAATCGCGGAGGGCAACATCGGCGCGGTCATCTTCCTGCGCGACGTGTTGACCTCGCAACCGCACGAACCGGACATCACGGCGCTGCTGCGCGTCTGCGACGTGCACAACGTGCCGGTCGCGACCAACCTGGCGACGGCGGAACTGGTGATCGACGGCTTGCGCTGATCTAACCGAAGCGGGCCGGGCGCTTTTCGATGAAGGCCCGAATGCCTTCCGAGAAATCGTCTTTTGCAGCACAGTTCGAGAAGCTCTCGCGTTCGGCGCTGAGCTGCTCGCTTAGCGTATTGCCGAGCGAAGTGGTCAGCAGGCGCTTGGCGCCGGCCATCGAGCCGCGGGCGCTGGCCGCGATCGTCGCTGCCACGCGGTCGACCGCGGCGTCGAGTTCGGCGGCCGGCACCACCTTGTTGACCAGACCGAGGCGCGCGGCTTCGTCGGCCTTGATCCGCTCCGACAGCAGCACCAGCTCCAGCGCCTTCTTGACGCCGACGATGCGCGGCAGGAAGAACGACTGGCCGCCGTCAGGCGTGAGGCCAATGGTTTTGTAGGCGCTGGCGAAATAGGCGTCGTCGGCGGCGATGGTCAGATCGCAGCCGATGGCGAGACTGAGGCCAAAGCCGGCGCAGGCGCCGCGCACCTTGGCGACGGTAACGACGTCCGAGCGTTGCAACAGTTCGACGCCGGCGTGCACCGTGGCGATCAATTCCATGAAGTGCCGCTTGCGCTCGCTGCCGGGATGCACCAGAGTCTCGGCGAAGCTCTTGATGTCGCCGCCGGCCATGAAGTGCTCGCCCGCGCCCTGCATCACCAGCACGCGAATCGACGGGTCCTGCGTGACGCGCTGGATCGCCGGCACCAGCGCCTGCGTCATGGCCATGTCGAGCGCGTTCAGCGCCTTGGGCCGGTTGAGCGTGAAGGTGGCAACGCCGGCCAGCGTCGGATGCGCGGCAACGAGGATTGGTGAATCGGGCGAACTGAACGAATCGGGCAAGGGCATGGTCACGTGAAAACCTCGAAGGCGGTGCGGACGGTGTTGAAATGAATGTCGACGATGTCGGCGACCTCGTGAGCATAGCCGCCCGCCATCGTGACGGCGACCGCAATGCCCCATTCGCGGGCCAGCGTCAACACGTAGCGGTCGCGCTCGGCGAGGCCGGCCTTGCTCAGCTTCAGGCGGCCGAGGCGATCGCCCTCGAAAGGGTCGGCGCCGGCCAGATAGATCATCGCCTCGGGCTCGAACGTTCGCACGATGCGCGGCAGATGCTCGCGCAGCGCGGCGAGGTAAGGCGCATCGCTACAGCCGTCGGGCAGTTCGAGGTCGAAACTGCTCGATTCCTTGCGCACCGGATAGTTGCGCTCGCCGTGCATCGAGAAGGTGAACACGCTCGCGTCGCCCGCAAAGATGCGCGCCGTGCCGTTGCCCTGATGCACGTCGAGATCACAGACCAGCACCCGGCCGACGGCGCTGTCGCGCTGCAAAACCCGCGCCGCGACGGCGGCATCGTTGTAGCAGCAGAAACCCTCGCCATGATCGGCAAAGGCATGGTGGGTGCCGCCGGCGAGATTGATGCCGCAACGGTCGCGCAACGAGGCTTTCGCCGCTGCAATGGTGGCGCCGGCCGAACGCCGCGCCCGCTCTGCCATTGGCGGGCTCCACGGAAAGCCGATCTGGCGGATTTCGCTGGCGGCGAGCGTGCCGTTGGTCATGCGCGCGACATAGGCCGCATCGTGCGCCAGCAGCAATTCGTCATCGCGCGCGGCTGGCGCTTCGACGAGGGCATCGGGCGCAAACGCCTGTACGGCTTCGCGCAGCAGACGGTACTTCTGCATCGGAAAGCGGTGCCCCTCGGGCAGCGGCAGCACGAAGTGGTCGCTGTAGAAGACCTTCACTTGTGACTTGAGCTTTTGCCGGGCTCCCTTTCCCGCAGGCGGGAGCGGAGCGCGGAGCGGGTGGCGCGCGGTGTGAGACGGCCAGTCACGCGGCACCCTCATCCGCCCTGCGGGCACTTTCTCCCGCTTGCGGGAGAAGGGACGTTTTGAACGGCGAACTCTCATTCAACTCGTCGACGCTGTGCGCCACGCCTGCCGACTCGCGCGCGAGAAAGCGGCGCACGGCATCGGCGAAACCGCCGTCGGCCAGCCAGTGTGCCGAGTGCGTGGTCACCGGCAGCAGGCCTCGCGCCAGTTTGTGCGCACCCTGCGCGCCGCCTTCGAAGCGCTGCAGGCCGTGCGCGATGCACCATTCGATCGGCTGGTAGTAGCAGGCCTCGAAGTGCAGCGACTTGAGCGGCTCGCGCGTGCCCCAGTAGCGGCCGTAAACGCTGTCGCCGCTGGCGATGCAGAGCGAGGCACAAAGCGGTTCGCCGCCGCGCTCGCCGATGAACAGAACGGCCGCGTCGCCGCAGTCGTGGCCGAGGCGGTTGAAAAAGCGCTGCGACAGGTAAGGCGTCGACCGGTGCGCGCGGTAGGTGTTGTCGTAACACTCGTAAAAGAACGCCCAGTCGGCGTCGCCGATCGCCGCGCCGCGGTTCACGCGCCAGCGCACGCCGGCATCGGCGACGTAGCGGCGGTCCTGCCGGATGCGCTTGCGCTTGTCGTGCGTCATTCCGGCAAGCATCGCGTCGAAGTCGGCGAAGCCGCGGTTTTGCCAATGAAACTGCAGGCCCTGACGCAGCATCAGGCCGGCCTCGCGCCAGAGCGCCACCTCGTCGGCCGGTGGGAACAGCACATGCAGGCTCGACACGCCGCTGCGCCCGGCATACGCCAGCGCCGCCTGCATCAGCGCGAGCCGGGTGTCGTCGTCGGGCGCCAGCGCGCGCGGGCCGGTGCAAGGCGTGAACGGCACCGCCGACAGCAGCTTCGGATAGTACTCGCCGCCCGCGCGCTGCCAGGCGTCGGCCCAGGCCCAGTCGAAGACGTATTCGCCGTAGGAGTGCGCCTTGAGATAGAGCGGCAGCGCGCCGCGCAACGCCTCACCGTCGCGGGCGATCAGGTAGCAGGGCGTCCAGCCGGTGCGCCGGCTCGCGCAGCCGGTCGCGTGCAGCGCGTGCAGGTAAGCATGCGAGAGAAACACGTTACCGCCGGCCGCCGCGACCAGCGCGTCCCAGTCCGGCGCCGCGATGCCGGACAGCGAATCCACGACTTCGATTTGCATTGCGGGGATTGTGCCGCATGGGGAATTCGGCGCAAATGGTCGAGATCGGAGTTCGTCGTCCCGGCCTGCGCCGGGACGACGATGTAGCGCGTGCGGCCGAGTGCCGAGCGTCCCCCTACAATCGTCCGCATGAAAGCCGTCATCGCGCAACTCAACCTCACCGTCGGCGACCTCAAGGGCAATGCCGCCAAAATTCTCGCTGTGGCCAAATCGGCGGCTGCCGTCGAAGCCGATCTGCTGCTGACGCCGGAGCTCGCGATCTGTTCGTATCAGCCCGAGGATCTGCTGCTGCGGCCGTCGTTCATCGCGGCTTGCAAGGCCGAGGTCGAGGCGCTGGCCGCGGCACTGCCGGCGAAGCTCGCCGCCGTTGTCGGTCTGCCCTGGCGCGACGAAACGGGCCTGTACAACGCCGCCGCCGTGCTGCGCGGCGGCCGCATCGAGGCCATCTATCGCAAGATGGAGCTACCCAATTATTCGGTGTTTGACGACAAGCGCTACTTCGAGCATGGCAATGCGGCGACCGTCGTCGAGGTCGGCGGCGTCCGCGTGGGTGTGCTGATCTGCGAGGACATCTGGCTGTCGCGCGCCGCCGCGCTGGCACGCGAGGCGGGCGCCCAGGTGCTGGCGGTGATCAACGGCTCACCCTTCGACACCGAGCATCTCGACGGCCGCGAACAGGCCTGCCGTGAACGCGCCGGGGAACAGGGGCTGCCGATCCTGTTCTGCAACCTGGTCGGCGGTCAGGACGAGATCGTCTACGACGGCCAGTCGTTCGTGATGGACGGCAAGGGCGAGGTGGTGCAGCGGCTGCCGGGCTTTGTCGATGCCGTCGCCGTCGTCGAATTCGAGGGCGCCGTGCCGCGCCCGGTCCGCTACAACCAGCCGCAGGGCCGCGTCGCCGACGTCTATGCGGCGCTGGTGCTCGCGGTCAGGGACTACATCAACAAGAACCGCTTTCCGGGCATCGTGCTCGGGCTGTCGGGCGGCATCGATTCGGCCGTGGTGCTCGCCATCGCGGTCGATGCGCTGGGGCGCGACCGGGTGCGCTGCGTGATGCTGCCGTCGAAGTTCAATGCCAGCATCAGTCTGGAGGACGCGCGCTGGATGGCCGGCGTGCAGGGCGTGCGTTACGACGAAATTCCGATCGAGCCGGTGTACGAGGCGCTCGCAGCGGCGCTGGCCGACCAGTTCAAGGGCTACGCGGCCGATGCCAGCGAGGAAAACCTGCAGTCGCGCATCCGCGGCACCATCCTGATGGGCATCTCGAACAAGACGGGCTTTCTGGTGCTCACCACCGGCAACAAGAGCGAAATGACCACGGGTTATGCGACGCTGTACGGCGACATGGCCGGCGGCTTTGGCGTGCTCAAGGACTGCGACAAGGAGCTCGTCTACGATCTCGCAAACTGGCGCAACACGCTGGGCCGCGTCATTCCCGAGCGCGTCATCACGCGCGCGCCTTCGGCCGAGCTGCGCAACGACCAGACCGATCAGGATTCGCTGCCCGAATATCCGATCCTCGACGAGATCATGGCGCTCTACATGGAGCAAAACCTTTCCGCCGCCGAGATCAAGGCGAAGGGACTGCCGCCGGCCGATGTCGATAAGGTAGTGCGCCTGCTGCGCATCAACGAGTACAAGCGGCGACAGGCGCCCGTGGGGCCGCGCGTGACGCCGCGTGCGTATGGGCGGGATTGGCGGTATCCGATTACGAGTGGATGGCGGGAGTAAGTTTGCGAACTGGGGAAGCGCTGAACAAGTCCCCGTTCGCCCCGAACGAAGTGAAGGGTTTGACGGTTGCATGCGCGATTCAGATCCTTCGCCGACGGCTCAGGGTGAACGGAAAACTACTTATGCAGCGTTTCCCTTGGCGAAACTCAGTCAACAAACGGATTAACCACATCGAGCCCCCAAAACCTCCGCCCATGCTGCAAATCTTCGCTGTAAAGCGTGTCGCAGCGTGCGTCGATGGCGGCTTGCACAATCAACGCGTCAAACCATGACAATGTGTGCGCATCGGCGAGTGCCCAGGCGTTGCGGACGAGCGTGATCGAGGTGCTCTGACAGCGGAACGGTGTGAGCAGATCGGGCAGGCGCGCCAGCTTGTCGGCGGGCGCGCCGCTATTGCCGACCCAACGCAGATATTCGATCGCCACTTGCGTTGAGATGCAGACGGGCGCAGTGTCGGTGAGAAGGCGCTGAATCAGCGCGACGGCCTTGGGCTGCTTCACGGCCTCCGACGTGTCGACGGCGTAAATCAGTATGTTGGAGTCGAGGAACGCCGCCACTGCTTGTCAGGTGCCTGGTGTCGGTGACGTCTCGGGCGCCGGCGCTGCGTCGGCGCTCCGGCGTGGGTACTGATAGCGAGGCTCGCCTTCGTACATTTCTTCGCGAGTCATGCGCGGCCCGGTGGACGCGAACTTTCCCTGTTCAACAATCTGCGTGAACAGCTCCGCCCGCGTTTGTTCCGGCGTGTCGTCCGCCACGATCTTCTCGATGAATTCGCGCACCATCGCGTTGACGCTCGTGCCGCGTTCAAGCGCCTTGATGCGGGCCTTGCGCAGCAGGGTTTCGTCGATGGTGAGGGTGAGATTGGTCATGATCGTCGCCTTGCCGGGTCAAGCGAAAAATAAGTGTAGCACGGGTTATGTGGCATTTTTTTGGATGCGATTCAAATGCATTGTTGATTTACGACTTTTTGACATTACGCGCAGCTGTACAGGGCTTGACGATAGATTTTTCATAAAGTCGACTAGTGACACTATTAGCCTCCATGCCTTATAAAACATACGTTTGACCATAAAAGCTGTATTCAGATTCAGATCAACATTGACGCAATTGCTTTAAACCTAAACAATTCGTTCATCGCGTAAATTGACGGATGAAGGCGGATCGACATGCGTATCCTGTGCATCGGCGGTGGCCCGGCGGGCCTTTACTTCGCGCTGCTGATGAAGCTGCAGAACCCTGCCAACGTGATCCGCGTCGTCGAGCGCAACCGGCCGTTCGACACTTTCGGCTGGGGCGTGGTGTTCTCCGACCAGACGCTCGGCAACCTGCAGCTTGCCGATCCGGTCACGGCGCGCGAAATCAGCGATGCCTTCAATCACTGGGACGACATCGACGTTCATTTCAAGGACCGCACGGTGCGCACCACCGGTCACGGCTTCTGCGGCATCGGTCGCAAGCGGCTGCTGAACATCCTGCAGGCGCGCTGCCAGGCGCTGGGCGTCGAGCTGGTGTTCGAGACCGACGTCGCCGACGATCAGGCGGCAGCCGCGGCGTTCGGCGCCGATCTGGTGATCGCTTCCGACGGCCTCAACAGCCGCATCCGTACCCGCTACAGCGCCACCTATCAGCCCGACATCGACACCCGGCTGTGCCGCTTCGTGTGGCTCGGTACCAAAAAGACGTTCGACGCCTTCACCTTCGCGTTCGAAAAGACCGAGCACGGCTGGTTTCAGGCGCACGCCTATCGCTACGACGGCGACACCTCCACTTTCATCGTCGAGACGCCGGAGCCGGTGTGGCAGGCACACGGCCTCGACCGGATGGAACAGGCAGAGGCGGTGGCCTTCTGCGAGCGGCTGTTCGCAAAGTATCTCGATGGCCATGCCTTGCTGAGCAATGCCAGCCACCTGCGCGGCTCCGCGATCTGGATCCGCTTTCCGCGCGTGATCTGCAAATCCTGGGTGCACTGGAACGGCGACACGCCGGTGGTGCTGATGGGCGATGCGTCGCACACGGCGCATTTCTCGATCGGCTCGGGCACCAAGCTGGCACTGGAGGACGCGATCGAGCTGGCCAATTCGATCCAGCGGCACGGCAGCGCCGACATGCACGCGACGCTGGCCGACTATGAGGCCGTGCGCGGCGTCGAAGTGCTGAAAATCCAGAACTCGGCGCGCAACTCGATGGAGTGGTTCGAGAACGTCGAGCGCTATACCGGCATGGACGCCGAGCAGTTCACCTATTCGCTGCTGACAAGATCGCAGCGGATCAGCCACGAGAACCTGCGGGTGCGCGATGGACGATGGGTCGGAGGGTACGAGCAATGGCTGGCCGCTGCTCCCCTCTCCCCGCGTGGGAGAGGGGCAGGGGGAGAGGGGGCAGACGTGCCGGGCGAGCAACCGATGTTGTCGCGGCAACCGTCACCCTCTCCCCAACCCCTCTCCCCTCAAGGGAGAGGGGCTTGCCCGACGCTGCCGATGCTGCTGCCGCTGCAGGCGCGCAGCGTGACGCTCAACAATCGCATCGTCGTTTCGCCGATGGCGATGTACTCTGCCGTCGACGGCGTGCCGCAGGATTTTCATCTGGTGCATCTGGGTGCCCGCGCGCTGGGCGGCGCGGCGCTGGTGTTTGCCGAGATGACCTGCGTGTCGCCGGAAGGGCGCATTACGCCGGGCTGCCCCGGTCTCTGGACCGACGAGCAGATGCTGGCCTGGCGCCGCATCGTCGATTTCGTGCACGCGTCGAGCGACGCGAAAATCGGCATGCAGATCGGACATAGCGGCGCCAAGGGCTCGACGCAGCCGGGCTGGCAGGCAAGCGACGAGCCGTTGACGGAGGGCAATTGGCCGCTGTTGTCCGCCAGCGCCGTGCCTTACGGCGCGCAGAATCAGGTGCCGAAAGCGATGACGCGCGACGATATGCACCGCGTCACCGGGCAGTTCGTCGAAGCGGCGATGCGCGCGGCGATGGCCGGTTTCGACTGGCTGGAGCTGCACTGCGCGCACGGCTATCTGCTGTCCAGCTTCATCTGCCCGCTGACCAATCTTCGCGACGACGAATATGGCGGTAGCCTCGACAATCGCTGTCGCTATCCGCTGGAAGTGTTCCGCGCCGTGCGCGCGGTGTGGCCGGAGCAGCTGCCGATGAGCGTGCGCATCTCCGCCCACGACTGGGCGCCCGGCGGCAACACGGCGGACGACGCGGTGGCCATCGCACGCCTGTTCAAGGAAGCCGGCGCCGATTTCATCGACGTGTCGTCCGGGCAGACCACGCGCGAGGCGAAACCGGTGTATGGCCGCATGTACCAGACGCCGTTCGCCGACCGCATCCGCAACGAGGTGGGCATCCGCACCATTGCGGTCGGCGCGATCACCGACGGCGATCAAGCCAACAGCATCATCGCGGCAGGTCGCGCCGACCTCTGCGCCGTAGCGCGCCCGCATCTGGCGGATCCGGCATGGACGCTGCACGAAGCGGCGAAACTCGGCAGCGTCGACGTGCCGTGGCCGAAGCAGTATCTGAGCGGCCGCGATCAGCTCTATCGCAATCTGGCGAAAGAAAAAGCGGTGACCGCGGCGATGGCGGGACTTTCCGCCGCCGAGGTCGCCGCCAGGCAACTGGAGCAATGAGCGTGGCTGGGGTCACAGCACGCGCCCTCGCCGGAAAGCATGCCGTCGTCACCGGCGGATCGCGCGGCATTGGCCTGGCGATCGCGCAGACGCTGGTGGACGCCGGTGCCAGCGTGACCGTCATGGCGCGCGACGCGGCACGCCTGGATGCCGCTGTCGCCGCGTTGCAGGTGCGGCTCGATGAGCGAATCGCCTGTAGGAGCGGGCTTGCCCGCGAAGCCTCGAGTGCCACCGGAGAATCGCGGGCAAGCCCGCTCCCACAGGGGACGGAGGGTACGAAACAACGTCTGTTTTCCGCTGTGGTCGATGTCGCGAATGAGGCGTCGGTCAATGCCGCCTTCGCCGCGGCGCGTGCGGCCAATGGCCCGGTCGACATCCTGATCAACAACGCCGGCGTTGCCGAGAGCGCGCCGTTTGCAAAGACCCCGGTCGAACAATTCCAGCGACTGCTGGATATCAATCTCAAGGGCGTCTGGCTCTGCACCCAGGCCTTCGCTGCCGGGTTGCCAATGGCGGCAGCGGCGGACGGAGCATGGCGCCATGTCGTCAACGTCGCCAGCACGGCGGCGCTCAAGGGCTATGCCTACGTTGCCGCCTACTGCGCGGCCAAGCACGGTGTGCTCGGCCTGACGCGGGCGCTGGCGCAGGAATGGGCACGGCGACGGGTCACCGTCAACGCGGTGTGCCCCGGCTACACCGATACCGACATCGTCGCCGCAGCGGTCGCCAACATAGCGGCCAAGACTGGGCGCGATGCCGAAGCTGCACGGGCCGAGCTGGCGCGCGGCAATCCGCAGGCGCAACTGGTGACGCCGGCGCAGGTGGCGAACGCCGTGCTGTGGCTGGTAAGCCCCGGTGCCGAGTCGATCAACGGGCAGGCAATCAGCGTGTCCGGCGGGGAGATTTGATGGATCTAGAAGCACGCTTGCATGCCGACCACGGCGACGAATTGCGGCTGTGGCTGCGCATGTTGACTTGCACGCAACTGATCGAGCAGCGCGTGCGCACGCGGCTGCGCGAGCAGTTCGAAACGACCTTGCCGCGCTTCGACCTGATGGCACAGCTCGAACGCGTGCCCGAGGGGCTCAAAATGAACGAGTTGTCGCGCCGCTTGATGGTGACCGGCGGCAATGTGACCGGCATTACCGACCAGCTCGAAGCCGAAGGCATGGTGCAGCGCGCGCCAGTGGAAGGCGATCGCCGGGCCTTGCTGATCCGCCTGACGGCGGCCGGGCGCAAGGCCTTTGCCGACATGGCGCACGAACACGAACGCTGGATCGCCGACGCCCTCGGCGGCCTCAGCCAGCGCGAGATGGACACGTTCTACAAGCTGCTCGGCAAGGTCAAGCAGCACCTGAATCAATCGCAAAACGAAGCACTGACGGAGGACGCCTGATGCGCGCCGACAATCCAATGGCACCCGGCTTCCGGGCGCTGGCCGACTATCGGGCGAAGCACTTTCACTTCGCCTGTCGTGGCGAGGCCGGGAAACGCATCGCCGAGATCACCCTCAATCGCCCCGAGCGCAAGAACCCGCTGACCTTCGATTCCTATGCCGAGCTGCGCGACCTGTTCCGCGATCTGGTCTACGCCACCGACATCAAGGCGGTGATCGTTGGCGGCGAGGGCGGCAACTTCTGCTCCGGCGGCGACGTGCACGAGATCATTGGCCCGTTGACGAAGATGTCGATGCCGGAACTGCTTGCCTTTACCCGCATGACGGGCGATCTGGTGCGTGCGATCCGCCAGTGCCCGCAGCCGGTGATCGCCGCGATCGACGGCATCTGCGCCGGCGCCGGGGCGATGGTGGCGCTGGCCAGTGATTTCCGGCTCGGCACGCCCGGCGCGAAGGCGGCTTTCCTGTTCACCCGCGTTGGTCTGGCCGGCGCCGACATGGGAGCCTGTGCGCTGCTGCCGCGCATGATCGGGCAGGGACGGGCGTCGGAGCTGCTGTTCACCGGTCGTGCGATGACGGCGGACGAGGGGCTGGCGTGGGGTTTCTTCAATGCGCTGCACGCCGCGGACGCCCTGCCGGCGGCGGCGCGGTCGCTGGCCGACTCGCTGGTCGCCGGTCCGACCTTCGCGCACGGCATGACCAAGACCATGCTCAATCAGGAATGGTCGATGACGATCGAGCAGGCCATCGAAGCCGAAGCCCAGGCGCAGGCGATCTGCATGCAGACGCAGGACTTTCACCGCGCTTATCACGCATTCGCGGCGAAGCAGAAACCGGTGTTCGAGGGCAACTAAGTTTATTGTTCTCTCGCCCCTTGTGGGAGAGGGTTAGGGAGAGGGGCACGATGCAGCCGGACCAGTCTCATTTGTCACTGCCATTTTTCGACGCCACCCACCGCGAGCTCGGCAAAGCGGTCGCTGCCTGGGCCGCCGCGACGGCGCCGCGCATCGACGAAACCGATGATCGTGCCGCGTGTCGCGCCTGGGTGAAGGCGCTGGGCGATGCCGGCTTCCTGCGCTGGTGTGTGCCGGCGGCGTATGGCGGCGCACTGGACGCGCTCGACTCGCGCGCCCTCGTCGTGCTGCGCGAAACGCTCGCCTTTTACTCGCCGCTCGCGGATTTCGCGTTCGCAATGCAGGGCCTGGGCAGCGGTGCGATCACGCTGGCCGGAAGCGCAGAACAGAAAGGCCGCTACCTAAATGCTGTTGCGAAAGGCGAGAAGATTGCCGCTTTCGCACTCTCGGAACCCGGAGCCGGCTCCGACGCCGGGGCGCTGTCGACCGACGCTACCAGGACCGCCGATGGCTGGGTGCTCAACGGCGAAAAAACCTGGATCAGCAACGGCGGCATTGCCGACTTCTACTGCGTGTTCGCCAAGACCGAAGCGGATGCCGGCACCCGCGGCATTAGCGCGTTCATCGTTGACGCCAATGCGGCCGGGCTCGACGACAGCCGGCACATCGCGGTGATGGCACCGCACCCGCTGGCGAGCGTGCGGCTGCACAACTGCGCAGTGCCTGATGCTGCGCTGCTGGGGACGTTGAACGCCGGCTTCAAGCTCGCGATGCAGACGCTCGACATCTTTCGTGCATCGGTGGCGGGCGCGGCGCTGGGCTTTGCCCGTCGTGCGCTGGCGGAGGCGACGCAGCATGCGCAGCAGCGCCGCATGTTCGGGCACACGCTGGCCGACTTCCAGTTGACGCAGGCAAAGCTCGGACAGATGGCAGCCGACACGGATGCCGGCGCCTTGCTGACCTATCGCGCTGCCTGGCTGCGCGACGACGCAGTGCGCAAAAACAGCGGCGAGCGCATCACCGCCGAGCCGGCGATGGCCAAGATGATCGCGACCGAGAACGCGCAGCGCGTGATCGACGCCGCACTCCAGATGCATGGCGGCCTCGGCGTGATGGTGGGCAGCAAGGTCGAATCGCTCTATCGCGACATCCGCTCGCTGCGCATCTACGAAGGTGCGACCGAGGTGCAGCAGTTGATCATCGGCAAACATGTGCTGGCAAGCACGGGCACCGCCAATGCACGGGAGAAGTGAGGCATGAGCACGCAAATCGACCGCTTCGTGCACGACCGCATGCCCGCCGTGGCCGACCTGCCGCGGATGGTCTACGAACTGCCCGAACTGCGGTTGCCGGACCGGCTCAACGCCGTGGTGGAACTGCTGGACCGCCATGTCGCGCGTGGTCACGGCGACCGCGTGCTGTTGCGCGATGCCCGCGGCGTGCTGACCTACGCCCAGGTACTCGACCGTGTGAACCAGACGGCCCGCGCGCTGACCGAGGACTTTGGATTGCTGACCGGCAATCGCGTGCTGCTGCGTGGCCGCAACAGCATCGACATGGCGATTGGCTGGCTCGCTACCGTGAAAGCCGGGCTGATTGCGGTAGCGACCATGCCACTGTTGCGGGCGCGCGAGCTTGCTGCGGTGATTCAGAAGGGCGACATCGACTTTGCGCTCTGCGCCGATGGGTTGCTGGACGAACTGGTCGCCGCGCAGCGCGAGTGCCCGATGCTGAAGACCATCCTCGGTTTCGACGAACTGAACGTTCGCGCGGCTGGCAAGGGCACCGACTGCCCGGCGGCGAAGACCGATGGCGACGATGTTGCGCTGATGGCTTTCACCAGCGGCACCACGGGTACGCCGAAGGCCGCGTTGCATACCCACCGTGACCTGCTGGCCGCCTGCGAGGCCTGGCCGCGCCACGTGTTGCGGGCAACGCCTGCGGACATCGTGGTCGGCTCACCGCCGCTGGCGTTCACCTTTGGCCTCGGCGGCCTGCTGGTGTTTCCGATGTGGGCGGGCGCCAGCGTCTACTTTCCCGATGGCGGCTACACGCCGGAGTCGCTGGTGGAGACCATCCGCCGCGTCGGCGCCACCATCTGCTACACCGCGCCGACGTTCTACCGGCGCATGGCGGCGTTTGCAGCGCAGACGAAGCTGCCGACGCTACGCATCTGCGTCAGTGCGGGTGAGGCGCTGCCCGATGCGACGCGGCAATTGTGGAAGCAGGCAAGCGGGATCGAAATGCTGGACGGCATCGGCGCCACTGAGCTATTCCACATTTTCATTTCCAGCCGACCGGAGGACGTCCGCCGCGGCGCCATCGGCACCGTCGTTCCCGGTTATCACGCCAGGGTCGTCGACGACGCCGGGCGGCCCGTGGCGCACGGCAGCGTCGGCAAGCTCGCCGTGGTCGGCCCGACCGGCTGCAAATACCTCGACGAACCGCGGCAAAAAAAGTATGTCGTCGATGGCTGGAACTATCCGGGCGATTCGTTCGTGATGGACGCCGATGGCTATTTCTACTATCAAGCCCGCGACGACGACATGATCATCACCGCCGGCTACAACGTCGCTGGCCCCGAAGTTGAGAATTGCCTGGCACTGCACGAGGCGGTCGCCGAATGCGCCGTGATCGGCAAGGCGGACGAGGAGCGCGGGATGCTGGTCAAAGCGTTCGTCGTGCTGAAAGATGCCGCAGCAGCGGGCGACGCCATGCGCACAGCCCTGCAGGATTTCGTCAAGGCCAATCTGGCGCCGTACAAGTATCCGCGCCAGATCGAATTCGTCGCCACGCTGCCGCGCACCGAGACTGGCAAGCTGCAACGCCATCGGCTGCGTGAAATGGAGCGCAGAGCATCGGCCGTGGCCGCGACAACCGCAACGCCTGGGGAAAAACGTTCATGAAACTGCTGCAACCCCCCGACTGGCTGCCGCCAAAGGGTTACGCCAACGGCATCGCCGCCCGCGGCACCATGATTTTCGTCGGCGGTCAGATCGGCTGGAACGGCCGGCAGCAGTTCGAGAGCGACGACTTCATCGCGCAGACCGCGCAGGCGCTGCGCAACGTGCTCGCCGTGCTGCAAGCCGGCGGCGCCGGCCCCGAGCACATGGTGCGCATGACCTGGTACATCACCGATCGCGACGAGTATGTAACGCGGTTGAAGGAACTCGGCAGCGCCTACCGCGACGTGATGGGCCGCAACTTCCCGGCAATGAGCTGCGTCGAAGTGTCGCGGCTGGTCGAAGCGCGCGCCAGGGTGGAGATCGAAGTGACTGCGGTGCTGCCTGATCGGGCGTGACGTTTTCCCGACGCGGTGATCGTCAAGCCGAGCTCGTTGACGGATCGTGTCCGGAACCGCTAGGCCGTGTCAGTTGTTGAACGGGCTCGATGAAGCACGAATTCCGTTCGTCCTGAGCCGGGATAAACGTTTGGCGGCTAAACGCCGATCATCCTGAGTCCGTCAGTCCAATGGTTGTCCGGTTCAAACACACCCGATGCCGACACCGGACTCGTTCGATGTTTGATGGGGTTGACATACATCATGCCGTTGGCATTGACAAAAAGATGTTTATGTCGATATGCTGAAAAAAGAGCTAGCTGAAGCCTCGTAAGTTACCGCCTGTGAGTTGAGGCGCGATGCGACGCACGGGATCCGAACAGCCGCGCTGTTGTCCGTCACACGATCCTGCGGGGGGAGAAATGTCCGTTACTCGTCGCTCAATGAGCTTGCTCCGCTCGTTGGCGCTCGTCGCGTCGTTGACGGCCGCTGCGTTCGCGTGGTCGCAGAGCCAGCCGCTCAACGCCTCCTTTGAGACGCCCGCACTTGTGTCCGTTGGTAGACAGGCGAATCCTTCAGGAGCTGGCTGGACATTCACGGGTACCGCCGGCGTCGAGCGCCTTGCAGCCACGCAGTCGAGCACGGTTACTGCGCACGGCGGTTTGGTTGGACAACAAGCTGCTTACTTGTCCCACACGGGAACGCATGCCACGGCGGGCGCGATGTCTCAGACGGTTACCGTGCCGACAGCAGGAAACTATCAACTACGCTTTGTCGCGCGTTCGATTGGAACGGCGTCGTTGGCGGTGCGAATTGCAATCGATAGCGGCATCGTGGAAGACCGCCTTGTGCCGCGCGCGAATCCGGGCAGGTTCGAAACGTGGTGGACTGCGGTGTTCAACTTGACCGCCGGTACCCACACTATCAAATTCGAGGCGATCGTTCCGAACGGCTATCCGAATGAGGGTGACACCATTCAGATCGATCAGGTGACACTAGTTTCGGATGCGATCCCCTTGACGAACGCCAGCTTTGAATGGGGCAGTAACTTCTGGGCGCTGTGGAACGGCGCGTCCGTTGGCGGTGGCGGCCCTGGCAGTTCCGGGCCGAATGTTCTCCACTTGCCGGAAGGCCACAGCTACGACGCCATGGCCAAGTTGACGGCCGCTGTGACGTTGCCGGCAGGCAACTACAGCGTATCTGCGCGTATGGCCGCGCGGTCGGTCGGCGAGACATGCGAGACCTTCATCCAATTCATCGGTCCGACTGTCGCGAGCGTCACACTCGGTGTCTCCCGTGAGGTCTATTACCTCACACCGGTAACCAGCAATGCCGCTACGCTGTCCGCGGGGACGTATACGATCCAAGTGAATCGCGGCTGCAATTGGACCAGCAATGCGGTGACAATGCTCGACGCGATCACCATCAATCCGGCTGGGTCTGCGTTTGCTAACGCTACCTTTGCGTCTCCGGATCTCGGTCCACTAGCTGACGACTACAGCATGCTGCGTCAAACCAATCCGACCGGCTCCGGCTGGACGTTTACAGGTGCCAATGCAGGTATCCAAGCCAACGCAGGAAGATACGCCGGTGCCGAAGTGCGCACCGACGATGGGCGGCAGTTCGCCGATATGGACACTGCACCGGGATCGCTTTCGCAATCCGTCATCGTGCAACCCGGCACCTACATTCTCGTTGCAATGGCGGCGCGTGGGACGTTCCAGTTCACGATGAATGGGCTGCCGATCGGCGGTTCCCTTCATGGCAGTTTTGCGCTTGGCGATTTGTACGACTGGGACAGTGAGGATACGGTGCAGTCGTATCCACTCCGGGAGGTGATGTCCGAGCCGTTCACGATCACGGCAGCAGGGCCAGTTACTTTCGGCTTCAATGCGCTAACTTTCTTCAGTCTGCAAAGTCCGCGACTGATTCGTATCGCGAAAAATCTGCCGCCTGTGGTGAGGATCACGAGTCCCACTGCCGCACCCGGCAAAAACTATGCGATCGCGCAGGGGCCTGGGCAGGTTAGTGTTGCCGTATCTGCAACCGCAGAAGACAGCGACGGCTTGCAGGTGAACACCCTTTACTTCACCAGCAACGACGTGGCTGTCGGGCCCAACTGGAGCGCAAGTCCTTTCTCATCAACGATCACTGGTCTGGCCGTTGGTACCTACAGGTTGCGTGCCTACGCAACCGACACGCTCGGCGCGCAGGGAAAGTCCGATGAGCTGCTGCTCAAAGTAAACAATCCGCCGCAGGGCGGGTTTACCGTGTCGCCTAGTGGTGCGCTCACCACAACAGGGACGGCGCCGGTCAACGTGACGGTCACGCCAATAGCCACTGATAGTGACGGGAGTGTCGTCCAAACAGATGTCCTACTGGATGGCGTCTTGCAGTCGCTTTGTGTTCGAACCAGCAGTCCGTGGGCTTGCACGCTCTCCCTTGCGCCGCGCGCTACTGCTTACGCGATATCTGCTCGCGCCAAGGATAGCGACGACGGTCTCACCACATACCCTTCGACTGCCGTTGTGATCAATAGCATGCCGACAGTCGCCGTTACGACGCCCGCAGTACCTGTCTCTGTGCTCTACGGCACGCCGTATACCGTGATCGCCAAGGCAAACGATCTTGACAACGGTATCGCCATCATCCAACTTCGTGACAACGGCACAAACCTTGGTACGCCATGCCTGTTTACGCCGGCGCCGGGCACGGAACGGGCTTGCTCAGCCAGTCTGCCTGCTACTGCGGACCCCGGTTCGCACAGCATCACAGTCGTCGCTACGGACGGCGCAACAGTGCCGCTCACCGCTACCAGTTCAGCAATTGTGTTGACAGTCGTCACGACAAGCACTACGACGCTGGTCGCTTCGGTGCCGAGCATCTCACCTGGTCAGGCGTTCAAGTTGCACGCCAAAGTTGATCCCTGTTATGCAGAAGGTAATGTCACGTTCAAGGACGGTGAAACGGTGCTGTGTTCGGCCGTGCCGACCTCATGGAACACCGATCCGAGCTTTCAGGTGGTCAGCGTTGTTGACCGCGTCAAAGCCCCCCCAGGGTCAAACTTAATTTGTCCTGCGTCGACGGACGCAGTGATGCACGCTTACTGCAATGTGAGTCAGGGCGTTACCACTCCGGGCACGCACATGTTCACGGCCGACTACGTCAGTACGACATTTCTGACCAACAGTCGCGGCACGCTAAATCTCAAAGGAACTAGCGCGACAACGCTGGCGCAGTCCAGTGGCAACACTGTGTACGGCGATAGCAAGACCTTAACCGCCACTGTCACACCAAATGCGGCGACCGGTTCGGTAGTGTTTACCGATACCAACGCGTCTGGCGTCATCACCACACTCTGCGGCGGCAATATCGCCCTTTCAGCCGCAGCGCCTAAAACGGCGTCGTGTACTTTTAGCAGCGGTGATGCCGGTGTACACACCTATCGGGCGACTTACTCTGGCGATACCGACTACGCGCAGTCTTCAATCACTGTATCGCATACCATTCAAAAAGCCAGCCCAACGCTTACGCCATCATCCAGTCGAGCCGCACCCATCGCCGGTCAATCGATTGATTTGATTGCGACGATGAATTTGGCTTCGGCGACCGGTAACGTCAGATTCACAGAAACGATTGGTGCCACCACCGTGGACATCTGTGCTGCGCGCCCGCTCAGTGGCGGCGCGCCGAACAGGGCCACGTGTACCTTCCAGCCTGCGGCGGGCACCCACAATTACACGCTCGCCTACGCGGGCGATGCCAACCACAACGCTGCCACGGCGAATTTCAGTCTCACGGTCGTTCCCAATTTGCTGCCGTCTGTGAGTATCCTCACACCGGGTGCCGACGCGATTGTTGTGACGCCAGCGTCGTTCGCTTTCACTGCAAATGCCAGCGACCAGGACGGCACCGTTTCCAGCGTCGAATACTTCAACGTCACCGCCGGACTGAATGACAACACCAGGATTGGCGTTAGCACCAGTCCGCCGTGGGCGGTGCCGTGGAACAACGTCACAAGCGGGACTTACTACGTCAGGGCGAAGGCGACCGACGACCTCGGCGGCGTGGCCTACTCGAACGCCATTCGCGTATTCGCCAATAACGCGCCGCTGGTGAGCTTGCCTGTACCCGCGTCCACGAGCTACATCTCGCCCGCCAACATCGTCCTCACGGCGAATGCAACCGATACCGACGGCAGCATCAGCCAGGTCAAGTTCTACCGCAGTCAATACACGCCAGACGAATCCACCTACATCGGCACGGGCGCGCCGGGTGCCGGTAACACGTATTCGTTCACCTGGACGAACGTGCCGAACGGCACCTACACCATCGTCGCGCGGGCCACAGACAACCTCGGCACCAGTGCAATCAGCAACGCGATCACGTACACAGTTTCGCCGCCGAACGCTTACCCGCCAGTGATTCAGTCATTCGCGGCGAGAGCGACGACGGTACAGCTCGGCAGCCCGGTTACTTTCGACTTCACGGTCCTGGATCAGGACCCTGGGCAAACGCTGACGGTCACTCTGCTGTCGAACGGCAGCCCGCTTCCCAACTCAACACCAGTTACGGTGCCGAGCGGTGCAGCGGCAACTAGATCGATCACGTGGAACAACGCCACGCCGCAAGGTAGTTACTCGATCTCGCTCAGCGCATTCGATGGCTTTGTAACGACACAGTCCAGCCCGATCACCATCAACGTCGTCAACGAGGTGCTCACCTTCATTCACCCTAACGTGAGTGGGTCGCCGATCATGGCGACGGCGGCAGATGGCTCGGTGGTGTGGCGCGAGGACTACAGCGCGTTCGGTGAACGCAAGCGCGTTGAGACGGGCAGCAGCAACAACCAGAACTGGTTCATCGGCAAACCGCAGGATGCGCAGACTGGCCTTGTCTATTTCGGCGCCCGCTGGTACGACCCGCAGGTTGGGCGCTTCCTCGCTTTCGACCCGGCGGGCGTTGATCCCGACAACGCGCATAGCTTCAACCGGTATGCGTATGGGAATAACAATCCGTACTCATTCTTTGATCCTGATGGACGCGAACCTCAATTCGTCGGCCGCATCGGAAGAGAAGTTGTCGACAAATCGATGATGTCGCCGCAAGTGTTCGCGGAACGGATGGCTATTCAGGAACGGTTTGCGCAGGCCGAAAAGAATGGTGACTACAACGGGCAGATTTCGGCTGCCTTGGCTATGGCTGGCTCACTTGGTGGGCAACTCGGAGTTGCCGCCGTTACGAGTAGTGGCGGCAAGAACTTTGCCGGCAATCAATCTCGCGGTGACCGGCTCAAAGATTTGGCGCACGACCAAAAAGTCTCGTCGGCCGAGCGGGGCTGGATCAAGCAAGAGTTGAACGAGGTCGCGCAGGGTAAGAAGTCACACATTCGCAACCCACCCGGGAAAGACTTAGCACATGAGCGGGGGCGTGAAAATGCGAAAGGTTACGGTTACGAACATGCACACCTGCAGAATCGCGCGGATCATCGTTCACAACACAAACTGGACAATTGGGGGAAGAACAATAAGGAGAGGGAAGCGCCATGAGCGTGAATGAAAAGCAACTTAGTGCAGTCTTGGCGCTTCCAGCGCCGCAACGCTATAGCCATTTCATAAAGAAGGTCGTTGGATGGAGAAAGCTTTGGGGACTCTACCAAGATGGATGGGCAATGTCAGTCGCTCCGAATGGCAGTTCGGTCTTCCCAATGTGGCCGGAAATGGAGTATGCGCAGAGATGCGTCGAGGGGGATTGGGCTGGGTATGTACCAAAGGAGATATATCTTGATGACGCACTTGAAAACATGATTCCTATGCTTCGCGAGCGACACATATTGCCTGGAGTTTTCTTTTCGGTCGAGGACGGGAGCATTGATGTTTCTTTGGACGAACTTGAACTTGACTTGCGACGAGAGTTGGCGCGGTACTCGTAGCCGTCGCGGGTGGTCACCAGTTTCTTAGCGCTGGGCTAACTCGAGTTGGCTGGACATCGTTTCTTGCCACTAAAAGGGTCAGGGTCGATTTTTCGACGCAGACTTCAAATGAACGACCTGCCGCTCGGCCTTTGGCGACAACCGAGTCCATGACTGGTCTTCCGATAACGTCGTGCGATGCATGCATGAGTTGAGTCGTGATTTTTTTGGCGGTGATGTGATTGAACGCCAATCGTCGCCGTTGTTGAGGCGAGGAAGTATTGACGTCCGGCACAGCGATCGCTGTGCGCGTGTTGCAACGCGTGCGCGTGGTTCGACGGCGAGAAATCGCATCGAAGTTGGAAGAGAAATGACAAAGAAAGTTTGGGCAATGACCACTCGGGAATGGCGGAAATACTTGAAACAGGGCCTTGCGATAGTCGGGGTAAGTGCTGCTTTGCTTAGTCTGGCGTCCGGATCTGCCGTTGCAAGAGCGGCAGGCACCCCTGCGCTGTCCGGCAGCTACCTTGTCAAAGCTACAAGCTCGGTGGGCCTCCCTGTCACTGGTGTGGCGCCAATGCAGGCTGTCTGGATTTCGCCCAAGGTGCCGGGCTGCCGCTTCGATGCGGTGTTCATTTCGGCGGCCAGGCCCGATGCGGCGGCGATGCGTGATGCAGTGGCAACGGCGAAGGCAAACGTCACAAGGATCGGCATCACTTACACCAAGGCTGCTGATGGCGTGTGCCTGCTCGACGCTGTAGGCGCGGCATCGACCACGACTGGTACGGCGCCGCAAGGCGAAGGTGACTCCGGTCAGACGCAGTGGGAGGGTTACCACAACAAGTACGCCACCACCTTTAAGTCCGCCTTCCGCGATTTCGGTCAGGGCAAGTTTGACGAATCCGTCGATCCCATCAGCGGGGTGTTGGTGTTGACCCACACAGACGTCGTCATTCCGGGCCCAGCAGGGCTTGACATCAAGATTACCCGGCGTTACCAGTCGCCCGCGCCCAAGACAATTGGCGTGTCCATCATGTCGTCGCTCAACCCGCAATTCACTGGGTTGGGCTGGGATGTGATCGGCGTGGTTGGCGGACTGCAAGGCAAGGCGGATTGCAACTCCAATTATTTCGCTGGTGTCGGCAGCGGCTACAACCCAATGCGTTATCACCAATTGCCGGTGTGGACAGGAAGCGACGGCAGCTCAGAGGTCTTTCTGTTTGAGGCAACGTCCTCGGGCGGTCTGATCGGCTGGGTCACTGCTAGCGGTGTTCGCATCGATCGCGACATGTCCAAGCCCGGCAACGTCAGCAACTACGCGACTACGCCTGACGGATTGAAAATCACAATCGGCTACCCCACTGATCCGCTCTACGGTCTGCCCAAGCGTATTGAGGACCGTTTTGGCAACTGGATCGATATTGCGTATGTAGAGGACTATCAGGTACTGCTTCTGATGGAAGGCACGCTGGGTTTAGTCAAAACGGGACGACTTCCTATTCGGCAAATTACTTCGAGCGACGGTAGAACGGTCGACTTTGTGTACAAGTCCGGCGATCCGTCGTGGCCTGTCGGAAGGCCGCCGTCGATTGAGAACTTTTACCTAAGCAAAATTCAGTACGGCGAATACGAAGTCAGTTACGAGTACGACAGGCAAGACGTGACCGTAACTAGCCCGCTTGGGACAGCAGTTGTTCCGAAGTTCTTTTTGAACAAAGTCAGCTACCCCGACCGCTCGGTGTACCGCTACTCGTACAACCTGAACTTCTTCAACGCGGCCAATCAGCAGGATATTTGCACGCCGCAGCCTGGCGACGGGCTGATTTCAAGCATTACACACCCGCACGGGGGGGTATCGAACTACACATGGATACAAAGCAAGCGCGGAGATGCACCGTACGCTTGCGGCGTCGCGTTTCTCGGTGGCGTATGGTCACCGCTGCACAATATGATTCGTTCAAAGGAAAACGTAGCCGGCGGGCAATGGAAGTACTCGTATTCCGACATGCCACTGAATGTCATTTCTCATCCTGCGGATGACTTCGTCGGTACCTTTCTAGGGACTTCGTCAGGCCCACAACTGGTTGAGTGGGGAAAAGTTGTCGGCCCTGACGCTACAGTGGTGCATCAGCACAACGACCGTTACGGTGTACGGCTCTTGACCAACGAGCAAGGCACCTACTATCAGATGATTGCCCCGAACTTGCTGGGCAAGTTATTGCAGCGCGACACCTTTGCAGCTGGCACAGTGGCCAACCCGCCCGGATCAGTTGCCACGCCGCTACAGAGTGAAGAGTTCGACTACGTCAGCGTCGGTGCAGCTTCGGCGCCAGGGCTGTTCATGGCGGATCCTGACTTGATGGCTGGCGATCAGGTTGCGAATGCGCCTTGGGGTTCTGGTTGGCCAAGCATGACAGCTTCGAAACTTAAGTCGCACAAGATTTGGCGGAGTCGTTCAACCTACGCCAATGTCACGACGACCGGCTATAGCGATGAGTGTTACGCGGCGAACGCCACGACCGAAGCGGGTGACCGAACAAAGAAGACCACAAAAGTATTTGGCAGCCGTGCGACGCAGTATTGTCAGGCCCTTAACGAGAAGCTCTACGACGGAACGACCGTACTCGTCGGCGAAACGGTGCGAACTTTGAGGCCGGACAACAAAGCCGTCCAGACGGAGACGCGATTCGGCTCAGCAGGCAGCGCCCTTGCAGCCAGTGGACTGGTCACCAGCTATACGTACGACGACGTGACGGGTGACTTGGCCACGACTACCGACGCGAGGAATTTCAAGACTTCCTTCAACGACTATTATCGTGGAACTCCAAGAGAGGAACTGCATCCCGTTGCTTCATCCGACGCGAGCGCAGAGTCAACAACAACGCGGATCAGGTTGGCCCGCGAAGTCGATTCGTTAGGCCGCATAACATCTGAGACAGATGGAGAAGGCAGAACGACGCGGTTTGAGTACAACGGAATGCACAAGCCGACGCTGATTACCTTGCCGAAGTTGGCCTCGGCGAGAGATATTCAGTTCACGTACTTCGCCACCCCCACCACTGACACGATCACTCGTGGCGGGCGCACGGAGACGGTGACCTACGACGGATTTGGTCGCGTCACCAACTACGACAATGCTGGCATCGCAACAAAATACGGTTACGACGGTGCCGGGCGGTTGACCTTTGTCTCCTTTCCGGGCAGCGACTTCGGCCAGACCGCACAGCTCGATGCGTTAGGACGCCCAACCACGCTCACCGAGCCAAATCCGTCCACGCCCGGCGCGACAGTCGATACGACGATTGTCTATAACGATACCGCGCGCACCGTAACGGTGACAAGGCCTGGCAAGACCGCTTCCGTTGCCACAATGGAAGCGTTCGGCGACCCGTCCAAGGCTTGGGTGCGAACCAAGACTTTGCCGGACGTCGGCTCCATGGAGACGCAGCGCAATGTACTGGGGCAGGTTACGTCCGTGTCCGAGATCACACCTTCGGGCACCGTCACGCGGGAGATGCGGTACGACGCGAACAAGGGCTACTTCCTGGTGGAAGAATCGCATCCGGAACTTGGTGGCAAGGTTTACTACGAACGCGACAACAATGGCAATGCGACGGAGCGGCGTGTCGGTAGTCCCATCGCAGCGAAGACCGACTACGCGTACGACGGCCAGAACCGCCTGGTGACCACCACGCCGCCAACGCAGAACGACGTGAACGACGTGAACGGCCCGACGGTGCAGGCGCCCACAGTGACCAATGTCTGGTACAAGACCGGCCAACTCAAGTCAGTGACTGCTGGGGGTGTGACACGCGCGTATGAGTTCGACGCGAACAACAATCTCACAAAAGAGACTGTATCCATCGATGGAACGCCTCGCGAGTTGAATTACGAGTATGACAGTCTGGATGCGCTCAGCAAGTTGACGTATCCGTCCGGCAAGTCTGTTGAATTTGCCCCGGACTTGCTGGGGCGTCCGAAACAGGTCGCGTCATCGAATTTGAATATTGTGACGTCGGCAACGTATTGGCCGTCCGGTTTGCCGAAGAAGATTTCGTACGCGAACGACGTGACGCAAGATTTCGCGGAACAATCGTCGCGACCACTTGTTGGTGGATTTGCGGTTAACAAAGTGTCATCGCCCGCGCGACCGACAAGTGGGTCGCTCATCGGCCTGAGCTACACCTACGACACCGTTGGAAACCTGCTGATCATTGATGATGCGCTCGGTATGGGCTACGGGCGGATCGCGACTTACGATCAGTTTGATCGCATCAAGACGAACGGTGCCGAGACGTTTACCTATCGCGGTGTGGGTGACTTCGACACCAAGTCCGGCGCTTCCTTTGCCTATGGTTCTTCGACTCGGTTACTCAGTTCGATCTCCGGCGCCGTAAATCGCAGTTATGCGTACGACACGTTTGGTAACGCAAAGAGCGATGGGCGTGGCTTTGCGTACGGTTACGATCGGCTGGGAAATTTGCGTACCGTCACTGGCAATGGCCTGAACACTTCGTACATCTACGACGGGCATGGCCACCTGGCCAAGAAGACCGCAGCGGACGGATCGACCACCGTTTATCTCTACGGGAAGAACGGTCGTTTGTACGCGGAATTCGGGCCTATCGCAGGCAGCAGCAAGGAATACTTCTACCTTGGTAACAAGTTGGTTGGTCAGATCGCGAAACAGTAATTTTTCGCGCGTCAGTGTGGTCAACCGGTGAGATCTGGCGCTGCATTGTCTTCGCCCAGGGCCGGGGAACGGCCAATAGGATTTGTCTTTTCTTCCGCAGGCGGCGGTCGGACGCTGCCTGCCTGACGCATACTCCGTCGCGCTTCTGTCGTCTGGCATACTGCGGGCAGCATGTTGCGGCGTTTGGCACCGCAGCCGACGGGTCACGATAGAGGAGCGTGCATGAAAAAGATCGAAGCAATCATCAAACCGTTCAAGCTCGACGAGGTGCGCGAGGGGCTGGCGGAGGCGGGCATTACCGGCCTGACGGTCACCGAGGTCAAGGGCTTTGGCCGTCAGCGCGGCCACACCGAGCTGTACCGCGGCGCGGAATACGTGGTGGACTTTTTGCCCAAGACCAAGGTCGAGCTGATCGTCGGCGACCAGGATGTCGAGCGGGTGGTGGAAGCTATCGTCAAGGCGGCGCGCACCGGCAAGATCGGCGACGGCAAGATTTTCGTGTCGGCGGTGGAGCAGGTGGTTCGCATCCGCACGGGAGAAACCGGGGATTCCGCCATTTAGGCGGCTAATACTGCCAACAAGCAAGAGGAGACAGGCATGTCGATGATGGAAGAGTTCAAGACCTTTGCGCTCAAGGGTAATGTGATGGATCTGGCGGTGGGCGTCATCATTGGCGGCGCCTTCGGCAAGATCGTCGATTCGGTGGTGGGCGACCTGATCATGCCGATTGTCGGCAAGATTTTCGGCGGGCTCGATTTCTCGAACCTGCTGGTGGTGCTCGGCGACAACCCGAACAAGCTGACGGCGCTGGCCGACCTCAAAAAGGCCGGCATCGCCACCTTCGCCTATGGCAACTTCATCACGGTGCTGATCAACTTCATCATCCTTGCCTGGATCATCTTCCTGATGGTAAAGGCGATGAACAGGATGAAGAAGGACGAGCCCGCGCCGGCGCCCGCACCCACTCCGGAAGACGTCGTGCTGCTACGCGAAATCCGTGACAGCCTGAAGAAATAGCCGCGATAGACGCGTCGGCGCCGAGCGGACGCAGCGATGAAAAGAAAAACCGACCAATTGGTCGGTTTTTCTTTTGCGGGCGGCTAAACTTCAACCTGTGCGCAGCCGGACCACGGGTGCCGACGGCTTCCGCCCTTGGGTTAACGCTCTTTGCGGCGCGGCAGGTCGCGGCCAGAATGCGGCTGTTCGTAGCGGGGTGCCAACGTGCCGCATGCACTTTTCTGCATGCATGTGTTGGCGACAACGCTCAAAACTGTTTATACTTTATAACTAAATCGCTGGATTGACCCGGAGATCAAAAGGAGGTTCGAATGGTCAAGGTACTTTGCGCTGCCGTTGCCGCAGCACTTGCTGCTTCCGCGGCGCACGCACAACTCAAGGTCGGTCTGACGCTGTCGCTGACGGGCCCGGCGGCGTCGCTGGGCATTCCGGAAAAGAACACCGTCGATTTGATGCCGAAGAAAATCGGCGGTCTCGACGTCACCTACGTGGTGCTCGACGATGCCTCCGACACCACCAAGGCCGTGACCAACACCAAGAAGCTGATCACCGAAGACAAGGTTGACGTGATCATCGGCTCGACCACTACGCCCAACGCAATGGCGATGATCGACGTCGTCGCCGACGGCGAAACGCCCAACATCTCGCTGGGCGGCTCCGCCCGCATCGTGGACATTGCCAACCCGAAGACCAAATGGGTGTTCAAGGTGTCGCAGCACGACTCGCTGATGGCCGACGCCATTGCCGTGCACGCCAAGGCGGCCGGCATCAAGACGATGGGCTTCATTGGTTACAACGATGCCTACGGCGAAGGCTGGCTGGTTGAAATGAAGCGCTCGGCGGAGACGGCGGGCATCAAGCTCGACCCGATCGAGCGTTTCAGCCGCACCGATGCCAGCACCACCGGCCAGACGCTCAAGCTGATCTCCGCGAAGCCGGATGCCATCCTGATCGTCGGCTCCGGCACGCCGGCCGCGACGCCGCACAAGGAGCTGATCGCGCGTGGCTACAAGGGCCGCATCTACCAGACGCACGGCGTCGGCAACTCGGACTTCCTGCGCGTGGTGGGCAAGGACGGCAATGGCGCCTTCCTGCCGGCGGGGCCGATGCTCGCCTACGAGCAACTGCCGGACAACAATCCGATCAAGAAGGTCGCCAAGGACTACATCACGCAGTACGAAGCGAAATTCGGCCCGCGCACCACGTTCGGCGGCCACGCCTGGGATTCCTACCTGGTGCTCGACAAGGCGGTGCCGGTCGCGCTGAAATCCGGCGCCAAGCCGGGCACCAAGGAATTCCGTGCCGCGCTGCGTAACGCGCTGGAAGGCACCAAGGAAGTGGTGGGCGTGCACGGCGTGTTCAGCATGTCGCCCACCGAGCACAACGGCCTCGACAACCGCGGCCGCACGATGTTCATGATCAAGGACGGCAAGTGGGCGCTGGCGACGAAGTAAGGTCGAACCAGCGTCACTGACAGTGAGTGGGGCGATCCGGGTGACCGGTTCGCCCTTTTTTTGAGGCTCGCGGTGCGCCGCGTGCCACGTCGGAAAATTCGCCCCCGTTGCCGATTGCCGAAAGCTGACCGATGGACTTTTCAATTGCTGCGCTGCTGACCCAGGATGGCCTGACCAACGGCGCCATCTATTGCCTGCTGGCGCTCGCCCTGGTGCTGGTGTTCGCCGTTACGCGGGTGATTTTCGTGCCGCAGGGCGAATTCGTCGCCTTCACCGTGCTGACGCTGGCTGCGTTCGAGCAGGGCAAGCTGCCCGGCACCGTCTGGTTGCTGCTGGCGCTGGGCGCGACGTCGGCGGTGGCCGAGGTGCTGACCCATCGCAGCGATCTGCGCCGCATGCTGCGGGCGATTGCCGGCTCCGCCCTGCCCAGCGTAGCCGCGGCCGCGCTGGTGTGGGGCGTGCATGCGATGCAGGCGGGCTTTCTCGCGCAAGTGCTGGCGACCGTGCTGGCGGTCACCGCGATGGGGCCGGCGGTTTATCGGCTGGCCTTTCAACCGATCGCCACGGCGCCGGTGCTGACGCTGCTGATCGTGTCGGTAGCCGTGCATTTCGTACTCACCGGTCTCGGCCTGCTGTTCTTCGGTGCCGAAGGGGCGCGCACATCGGCGTTCACCAACGAGACTTTCACGCTGGGCGGCATCAGCATCTCGGGGCAGAGCCTGCTGGTTTATGCGTTCACGGCGGCGCTGGTGGTGGCGATGGGGCTGTTCTTCAAGTACACGCTGTTCGGCAAGGCGTTGCGCGCCACGGCGGCCAACCGCACCGGCGCGCGACTGGTCGGCGTCAGCCCGAACTTCGCCGGCAGCCTCAGCATCACGCTGGCGGCGGCCATCGGCGCCATGTCGGGGCTTCTGATCGGCCCGATCACCACGGTCTACTACGACTCCGGCTTTCTGGTCGGGCTGAAAGGCTTTGTCGGCGCCATCGTCGGCGGGCTGGCGAGCTATCCGATCGCGGCCGCCGGCGCGATCTTCGTCGGGCTGGTGGAGTCGTTCTCGTCGTTCTGGGCCAGCGCCTACAAGGAAGTGATCGTGTTCACGCTGATCCTGCCGATCCTGCTCTGGCGCTCGCTGACCACCCATCACCACGAGGAGGAGTGAGATGAAACCTCGCATTCTCGTGGCCGCCACGGTGGCGCTCATCGCGGTGCTGCCGGCGCTGGCACCGGCGTTCTATGTCACGCTGCTCAACTACATCGGGCTCTACAGCCTGGTCGCGCTGGGCCTCGTGTTGCTGACCGGTGTCGCCGGGCAGACCAGTTTCGGGCAGGCCGCTTTCGTCGGCCTCGGCGCCTACACCACGGCGGTGCTGACCACGCAGTACGGCTTTTCGCCGTGGTTCACGCTGTTGATCGCCATCGCCATCACACTGGTAATCGGTTACGTGCTGGGCATCATCACGCTGTCGATGGGCGGGCACTATCTGCCGCTGGCGACCATTGCCTGGGGCATTTCGCTTTACTTTCTGATGGGCAACATCGAGAGCTTCGGCGGCTTCACCGGTCTGACCGGGGTGCCGCCGGTGACCATCTTCGGCTTCACGCTGGAAAAGGAAGACCACTTCTACTACTTCATCTGGCTGGTGGTGCTCGGCGCGCTCTGGTGCGCCGCCAATCTGCTCGATTCGCGACCCGGCCGCGCCATCCGCGCGCTGAAGCAGGGCAGCACGATGGTGGAGGCGTTTGGCGTGCATCCGGGGCGCACCAAGACCGCCGTGTTCGTCATCGCTGCCGTGCTCGCCTGCCTGTCGGGCTGGCTGTACGCGCACCTGCAGCGCTTCGTCAACCCGACGCCGTTCGGCATCAATCAGGGCATCGAGTACCTATTTATGGCGGTGGTCGGCGGTGCGGTCAGCGTGTGGGGCGCCGTGCTCGGCGCCACGCTGGTGACGCTGCTCAAGACCTGGCTGCAGGATCTGCTGCCGAAACTGCTCGGCGAGGCCGGGCAGTTCGAGATCATCGTGTTCGGCGTATTGCTGGTGCTGCTGCTGCAATACGCCCGCGACGGCCTGCTGCCTTACCTGCAGCGTTTCGTGCCGTCGCCGAAACGGGTGCTGCCGCCGGCCGCCGATCACATGCAGCACCGCAGCATGCCGGCCGCCGGCACTCCGGTGCTGCAGGTGGACGCCGCGCGCAAGACCTTCGGCGGTCTGGTGGCGGTGAACGACGTATCGTTCGACGTCAAGGCACGCGAAGTGGTGGGGCTGATCGGCCCCAACGGCGCCGGCAAGAGCACCTGCTTCAACCTCATTTCCGGTGCGCTGGAGACGACCTCCGGCTCGATCAAGTTCATGGGCCAGGAGTTGACCGGCGAGACGGCCAGCGCCATCGCCAAGCTCGGCCTCGGCCGCACCTTCCAGCACGTCAAGCTGGTGCCGACCATGACCGTGGTCGAGAACGTCGCGCTCGGCAGCTATCTGCGCGGCGACAAGGGCATCGTTGCCTCCGCGCTGCGCCTGAACAAGGCGGAGGAGGAGGCTGCCTTCGCCGAAGCGATGCGCCAACTGGAGCGTGTCGGCCTCGCCGGGCACGCGCACGACGCCGCCGGCAGCCTGCCGCTCGGCAAGCAGCGGGTGGTCGAGATCGCGCGGGCGCTGGCCGCCGATCCGATCCTGCTCTTGCTCGACGAGCCCGCCGCCGGCTTGCGCTATGCCGAAAAGCAGCAACTCGCCGCGCTGATCAAGGGGCTCAAGGGCGAGGGCATGACGGTGCTGCTGGTCGAGCACGATATGGATTTCGTGATGGGACTGGTCGATCGCCTGGTGGTGCTCAATTTCGGGCAAAAACTGGCGCAGGGTCTGCCGGAGGCGGTGCAGGCCGACCCGGCGGTGCGCGAAGCCTATCTGGGAGCATGACGATGAGCACCACGGAACTGCTGCTCGAAGTGCGCGACATTCACGTTGCCTACGGCCAGGTGGAGGCCGTGCGTGGCATCTCGCTGGCGGTACCCAAAGGCCGCATCGCCACCGTGATCGGCCCCAACGGCGCCGGCAAGACCACGCTGCTCGGCGCCATCATGGGCCTGCTGCCGGCGAAGGGTGAAGTCCGCTTTGCCGGCGAACGCATCGACGGCCGCGACACCGAGGCGCTGGTGCGGCGCGGCATCTCGCTGGTGCCGGAAAAGCGCGAGCTGTTCGCCGACATGACGGTGCAGGAAAACCTCGAGCTCGGCGGCTTCTCGCGCCGCCGCGCCGGCGAATCGCGTGCCGCGCTGGCCAACACGATGGAAGAGGTATTCGCGCTGTTTCCGCGGCTCAAGGAGCGGCTGCCGCAACTGGCCGGCACCATGTCCGGCGGCGAACGGCAGATGCTGGCCGTTGGCCGCGCGCTGATGGGCAAGCCGAAGCTGCTGCTGCTCGACGAGCCCAGCCTCGGTCTGGCGCCGCTGATCACCCGCGACATTCTGGCCACCATATCGCGGCTGCGCGAGACCGGGCTCTCGGTGCTGCTGGTCGAGCAGAACGCCCGTGCCGCGCTGCAAACCGCCGACTACGGCTACGTGCTGGAAACCGGCGAACTGAGCCTGGAAGGCAAGGCGGAAGACCTGCTGCACGACGAGCGCGTGATCGCCACCTACCTCGGCAAACACTGAGCAGCTTTTCGCTGAAAACGGCATCTGCATTAGGCTCAGACCGATAAAAGTTACATTGTCGACTTTTCGATAAAACAGGTTCAACGCCTTTATCGGATGGCGCGTCAGGCAAAAAGCTGCTTCACCGGCGTGCTGGCAACACGCTTTCGTGTTCGCCGCCGACGCGCTACAGTGGCGCTCCATCTTCGCGGAGCCGCGCCATGAGCCAAACGTCGCCCTCGCAACCTGTCACCCAGATCGACATCGACCAGCGCGTCTACGACCTCTACGACGAGTATTGCCACGGCAAGATCGATCGTCGCGAATACCTCAAGCGCGCCGCCGCGCTCGCCGCGCTGGGCATCCCCGCGCTCGCAATGGCGACCGCGCTGCTGCCGCAATACGCAAAAGCGCAGACCATCTCGTTCACCGATGCGCGCATCAAGGCGAACTACGTGAGCTACCCCTCGCCGGGCGGCAATGGCGACGGCAAGGAGATGCGCGGCTACCTCGTGCAGCCGGCCGGCAACGGGCCGTTCCCGGCAGTGCTGGTGATCCACGAAAACCGCGGGCTCAACCCCTACATCGAGGACGTCGCGCGCCGTCTGGCGGTGGCCGGCTACCTGGCGCTGGCGCCGGACGGCCTGGCGCCGCTCGGCGGCTATCCCGGCAACGACGACGACGGCCGCACGCTGCAGGCCAAGCTCGACCAGGCGAAATTGCGCACCGACATGCTGAACGGCGCCAAGTGGCTGAAGGCGCACAAGCTTGCGACCGGCAAACTCGGCGTCACCGGCTTCTGCTGGGGTGGCGGCACCAGCAACTTCCTCGCCACCGAGATGGGCGCCGATTTGCAGGCCGCGGCGCCGTACTATGGCGCGGCCGCCGCCACCGACGCGGTGCCCAAGATCAAAGCCGCGCTACTGATCCACTTCGCCGAAAACGATGCCGGCATCAATGGCATGTGGCCCGCCTACGAGACCGCGCTAAAGACCGCCGGCATCCGCTTCGAGGCGCACACCTACGCCGGCACCCAGCACGGCTTCCACAACAATTCCACCCCGCGCTACAACGAAGCCGCCGCCAAACTTTCGTGGGATCGCACGGTGGAGCACTTCAAAAAGCACCTCGGCTGAGTGTTCCCCCTGTAGGAGCGGCTTGCCGCGACCCGCCAGCCAGCCGGGCGTGTTTGCTGCTCTTGCTCCCTCTCCCAGCGGGAGAGGGTTGGGGTGAGGGTTGTTGGCGTTGGTGCCGGGATTGCGTGGGGTGGCATCCCCCACCCCGGCCCTCCCCCGCTGGGGGAGGGGGCACGCAGGGGATTTGCCCCGCGCCGCACTGCCTGAGCTGCTGTGCTACCCTCAACCGGATTTATTTGCCGCCCCTTGAGGCCCTTCGCACCGGATGTCCACCTCTCTCGCCACCGCGCAATCGCTGCTGCTTGCGCCCGCCCATCTCTCGCTCGATCAACTCTCCGCCACGCTCGGCGGACTGACCCGGCGCGGCGTCGAATACGCCGACCTCTACTTCGAGCATCACAAGAGTGAAAGCTGGTCGCTGGAGGAGGGCATCGTCAAGAGCGGCAGCTTCTCGATCGAATCCGGCGTCGGCGTGCGCGCCATCACCGGCGAGCAGACGGCGTTTGCGTACTCGGGCGACATCGGCATCGGCGCCATCACCGAGGCGGCGAACACAGTCGCCGCCATCGGTCGCGCCGGGCAGAGCGCGTCGGTCGCGGTGAACGGCAAGCAGGCGCCTGCCGCGCTCTACACCGCCGCCGACCCGCTCGCCTCGATCAGCGACGACGCCAAGATCGCGCTCCTGCGCGAAGCCGAGCGTATCGCCCGCGCCCGCGACCCGCGCGTGACACAGGTGATGGTCAACCTGGCCTGCGAACACGTCGTGATGCTGGTGATGCGCACCGATGGCGTGATCGCGGCCGACGTGCGTCCGCTGTGCCGGCTCAATGTCTCGGCCATCGTGGAAAGCAACGGCAAACGCGAGCAGGGCCGCTCCGGCGGCGGCGGTCGCTACGGTTTCGACCGCTTCGACGCGGCCTTCATCAGCAAACGCGCCCATGAAGCGGTGGACATGGCGATCCTCAACCTCGACGCGCGCCCGGCGCCGGCGGGCGTGATGCCCGTCGTCTGCGGCCCCGGCTGGCCCGGCGTGCTGCTGCACGAGGCGATCGGCCACGGCCTCGAAGGCGATTTCAACCGCAAGGGCTCGTCGGCCTTCACCGGCCGCATCGGCGAACGCGTCGCCGCACCCGGCGTCACCGTGCTCGACGACGGCACGCTCAAGGACCGCCGCGGCTCGCTGACCGTCGATGACGAAGGCACGCCGACGCACGCCACGGTGCTGATCGAAGACGGCATCCTCAAGGGCTACATGCAGGACACCATGAACGCCCGCCTGATGGGCGTGGCGCCCACCGGCAACGGCCGCCGCGAAAGCTACGCCCACCTGCCGATGCCGCGCATGACCAACACCTACATGCTCGGCGGCCAGCACGACCCGCAGGAGATCATCCGGAGCGTCGACAACGGCATCTACGCGGTGAACTTCGGCGGCGGCCAGGTCGACATCACCAGCGGCAAGTTCGTGTTCACCATGGACGAAGCCTGGAAGATCGAAAACGGCAAGCTGATGTACCCGATCAAGGGCGCCACGCTGATCGGCAACGGCCCCGACGCGCTGACCCGCGTCACCATGATCGGCAACGACATGGCGCTCGACGAAGGCATCGGCGTCTGCGGCAAGGAAGGCCAGAGCGTGCCGGTCGGCATCGGTCAGCCAACCTTGCGCATCGAGGGCTTGACGGTGGGCGGGACGGCTTAAGCGGCGGCGATGGTCGACCTTGGGTGACCCGGTTGCATTGTCAAAATCGAACGACTGAAGAAAGTGGGAACGCCCCGGAGCTGGCTTAACCGAGTCGTCCGGTGGATACTCATCGCACTCGCTGCCTTGCTGATATTGATCAGCGGCCGCTGGTTTGTCGCGCAGCGGCGCGTCGCCGAGGTAGCTGCGCAATCGGCCGTGACTGCTGCACAGACGCCGCTTGCGATGACACGGTCGGCGGCACCTGACAGCGTTGCCGTGTCTGGCGCGTATCAACTTCCGGAGGTGGCCGGTCGTGCCAGTTTGCATCTCTTTGCCGTCCAGCGCTACAGTGAACGCCGCCAGCGTGATCTCGACGAGTTGCCGCCGCCCAATCAGCCGTTGACCGCAGCGCGGGTCGCAACGCTCAATAGCCTCGCTTCGAACGGGAACGCGCGCGCCGCATGCGTCCTGGCGCAAGAAGTCGCAAAGTGCGGTTTCTTTCCTCTCATGGGCGAAAAGGAGCTTCGGCACCGCGAAAGACTTTTTCAACAGCGGCAGTCAGAAGGTCGGCGCGACCCCGAACTCGAACGCCTGATTGCCGGAAGCCGAGCTGCCCTGATTGAGATTGGCAGCGTTTGTGCCGACTACTCGCCGGGGCCGGACACCAAGCCGGCATGGCAGTTCATGCTGCAGTCGGCCCTCATGGGTTATGAGCCGGCCATGAGGCAGTTTGTAAATTTCCCGATGTTCGACCCCACTGACTGGGCGGGCAGCATTGATGCGTTCGCTGCTTATCGCGAATACTACGGGCCGATGCTCGATGCGTTGGCTCAGCAAGGAAATGACTTCGAACTGACGGTCGCAAGTGTCGAGTATGCAGGGCGAGCAGGGCAGATGAATGTGTTCGATGTGCAGGTCATGATGCCGCGTTTGCCAACTGATCCGGTGCGTGCGCTTGCGTTCACCTATGCCGATGCGGCGTTGCAGGACAGGCAATCATCCTTGTTGCGGAGCAGACGGTCGGATAGCGAGCGTAGCCGTGCCAGCAGGGTGAGAGAACGCCTCATCGAGCGTCAATCGATATTAACCGCCAAACTAAGCCCGGAGCAACAATACACGGCCCGGCTGATGGCTGACCAGATGATGGCGGGCTGGACGGCCGATGTGTTCGATCCGCCTGCGAAACCTGATCGTCCCAGTCCCAGCGGCAAGTTTGACGACTTCGATAGCGTTTGCCGAGAATAGCTGCCGAGGAGGGCGCAGGAGCTCGGCGCGGTCGCGTCGTTTGCGTGACGTAGCCGCCACCTGATTTGCGTCTTTTTACTATCACCAACTGATTCAGGAATTCTCTCCATGAACCGCTCACTGGTCGCGTTGTTTCTTTCGGCCTCTTTGCTCACCGCCTGCGGCCCCAGCCCCGAGCAGGTGGCGCGGGAGGAGGCGATCAAGAAGCTGGAAAAGGCCGCTAAAGACATGGAGGCCGCCGGCAAACAGGCCGAGGCGGCTGCGGCGAAGGGCGACGTCGGCGCCGCCGTGGGTGCGGCGATGAGCGCGCTCGGAGGCCTGGCCGGCGCGGCAGGCGGCGGCAGCTACGAGCCGGTCGACTTCCGCAAGCTCAAGGAAGCGCTGCCGCAGGAACTGGCCGGCTTCGAGAAGGGCGAGAGCTCGGGCGAAAAGAACAACGCGTTCGGCATTGCGGTGTCGGAGGCGAAGCAATCGTTCCGCACGGCCGATGGCAGCAAGCGGGTGCGCTTCGAGATCACCGATCCGGGCTCGCTGGCCGGGCCGTTTGCGCTGGCGAACGTATGGCTCAACGTCGAGGTCGACAAGGAAAGCGGCGATGGCTACGAAAAGACGTCGACCGTCGGCGGCCGCAAGATCCACGAAAAGTGGAGCAAGGGCAGCAAGCGCGGCGAAGTGCAGATGGTGGTCGGCAACCGCTTCATGGTCGAAGTGGACGCCGAGGGCGTTGAAATGAGCGACGTCAAGACGCTGCTCGGCAAGATCGACGTCGCAAAACTGGAGGCGATGAAGGGCGAGGGCAAGAAGTCCTGAGCAGCTTGAACCAAATTCGCAACATCTGTAACAGGCCGTAACGCAAGAATCAATCTGCGTCCTGAGCCGGCCGCGTAAACTGTTCAGATTTGGCTGAATTCGGTCGCATCACTCGCGGCCTGATGACGTAGCAGATTGTTTTGATTCACACAGGGGGAATTCATGCGCACATCGAAACTCGGTAAGTTCTCAATCGCCCGCCGTGCGGTTGCGGTGGCGACTGCGGCCGCTCTGGCCATGCCGTCGTTCTCAAATACTCTCACGGCGGGGCCGTTCGTAGGTTCGACTGACTTTGGCATGTTCGGCATTTCGGGCCTGCGTGGCACAGGCACGGGCACGATTACCGTTACCGGCGTTACCGGTACCGTGACCCGCGCGGTGCTTGTGTGGCACGGCGTTGCTTCGACGACGACGGCGCTGACTCGTGGCGGCTCGATTGGGGGCACACCATTTACGGGAACCAATATCGGTCTCAGTGACAACAACTGCTGGAGTCAGTCGTCATCGCAGGCATTTCAGGCCGATGTGACCTCCGTCGTGACGGGCAACGGCAGCTACGCGCTGACCAACATGCTGACGTCGGGCACATTCGATCCGAATGGCGCATCGCTGCTCGTGTTCTACAACGACGGCAATTCTGCGAATAATCGCGATATCGCCGTGTTCTGGGGCAATGATTCGAACCAGACCAACACGTTCGATTTGGCCGGCTGGAGCGCCACGCTGTCGGGCATCAACTACACGTCTGGCGCGGCAACGCTGAATCTCATCGTGTCCGATGGTCAAAACTTTGGCGAAACCGGCACCAACACCCTGACGGTCAATTCCACACCCATCACCTACCCGCTGTTCCAAGGGGCCAGTTTGCCCGTCGCACCGGGCAGCACCGTCACCAACGGTGGTTTGTGGGATCACGCCAGCGCGTCGGTAGCATCCGTGCTCGTGCCAGGCGCCAATACCCTCTCGGTGACAGGCAACCCGGAGGGCGCAACCGACTGTTTGAGCTTGATCGGCGCTATTTTTGACCTGCCGGGTGGCACGGTAACACCACCGGTTCCAACGGCGCTTGCCGTTAACGTGCCAACGCTTTCTGCGCTGGGCTTGGGTGGCATGTCGCTCTCTGCTGCCCTGTGGGGCTTGTATGGATTGCGCAATCGTCGTCGTGGTCAGGATGCCGACGGCGAAGCGAGCGCTTCCACAAAGTAGCTGGTCGTCACCCGCAAAAAAGCCCGACTCAGATCGGGCTTTTTTGCGGTGAACAAATACGAAGGGTGGAGCCGGCCGTTGTTGCCAGCTTCAAGCCGTTCCGCACGAAGCGATGCTTGCCGTATCCATTAGTTCCTGCAACAGCGCCATCGACACCTTACCTGACACCGCATAGGGATCAAGCGCTGCCTTCTCGGAGTATTTGAGCAACACGGAGAGATTCACGCGCTCAAGATTGGCGCGACCCATCGTCCAGCCCGCAAAACTCCGCTCGGCAATTTCTTCATATTGCAGCAACTGCACGTCGGTGTGGCGCGGATCGGCCACGATGCGTGCGTAGGTCGCATTGACCGCCTTGCGCCCACCCTCCAGAACTTGCATGAATATGTTGTCGGAATGACAGAGCAGACCCGTGATCCCGGCGTCCGGGTTGTTCTTGCGCGACTGCGTCAGGATCAAATCCACGACGGTGGGCGTGATGGCCTCGGTAGCACGTGACACATAAAGCATGCGAACCAGCATGATCAGGCCTTCCTGCTGTCAACGAGGGCTAGAAACTCACGACGCAGGTTCACATCCTTGAGGAACGAACCACGCATCACGCTGTTGATCATCTTCGCGTCGCTATCCTTCACGCCGCGCCAGTGCATGCAAAAGTGATCCGCCTCCATTACCAGCGCGAGGCCATCGGGCTGAATCTTGTCTTGCAATAGATTGGCCAGTTGCGTCACTGCTTCTTCCTGAATCTGCGGTCGACTCATCACCCAGTCGGCCAGTCGTGCGTACTTCGACAGCCCGATCAGGTTGGAATGCTGGTTCGGCATCACGCCGATCCATACGCGGCCCATGATCGGGCACAGGTGGTGCGAGCAGGCCGAGCGGATGGTGATCGGGCCGACGATCATCAGCTCGTTCAGATGCTCGACGTTGGGGAACTCGGTAACCGGCGGTTGCGCGGTGTAACGACCGCGGAACACTTCATTGAGGAACATCTTGGCGACGCGCTTGGCAGTCTCCTGCGTGTTGTGGTCGCTCTCAGTGTCGATGACGAGGCTTTTCAGCACCTCGCGCATTTTTGCTTCCACTTCCGATTGCAACTCGGCAACTTCGCCGTCGCGCACGAACTCGCTGATGTTGTCGTTGGCGTGAAAGCGTTGACCGGCGGCCTTGATGCGGGCGCGCACGCGCTCCGACGCGGGCATGGCGGCAAGATTGCGCTCGGCGGCGATGCGGGCATCGGTGTTCTTGGCGGAGGTTTCGGCGGTCATCTTTGCTGCATCCTGGGTGGCCGGTGGGGCATTGTCGCATGGCTGATTAACCCGGTGGCCGGTATTGATTTGCCCGGCGTTTCTGTGGCAGCGGTACTACCGCGACGGAATCGTGGCGCCCGTGCAGTCGCGGTGATACCGCTCCCACGCGTTGCTGCCTGGCGCGCGAAATCGGCGCGCCTATTGCGTACTCGGCGCGGGGTCGCTACAAACGATACCGGTCCGCACAACGGGCCAAAAAAACCAATTCCAACACGTCATCACGAGAGGAAACACGATGGGACTTTTTAGCTGGAAAGAAAATACCTCCGGCGGTATTGTCGCGCCCGACGAGCGGCTGCCTTACGGGGCAACCGTCGCTATGGGCATACAGCACGTCATCGCCATGTTCGGCGCCACGGTGCTGGCGCCGATCCTGATGGGCTTCGACCCCAATGTCGCCATCCTCATGAGCGGTATCGGCACGCTGATCTTTTTCCTGATCGTCCGCGGCAAGGTGCCGAGCTACCTCGGCTCCAGCTTTGCCTTCATCGGCGTGGTGATCGCGGCCACCGCCTACGCCGGCAAGGGGCCGAACGCCAATCTGGGCGTGGCGCTGGGCGGCATCATCGCCTGCGGCGCAGCAATTGCGGTGATCGGGCTCGTCGTGCAGATGATCGGCGTCGGCTGGATCGAGAAGTTCATGCCGCCGGTCGTCACCGGCGCCGTGGTCGCGGTGATCGGCCTCAATCTCGCCGGCATCCCGATCAAGAACATGGCGCCGACACCGTTCGACGCCTGGATGCAGGCGGTGACCTTCGTCTGCGTCGGCTTGGTGGCGGTGTACACCAGCGGGCTGGTGCAGCGACTGCTGATTCTGGTAGGCCTGATTCTCGCCAGCATCGTCTACGCGATCCTCACCAATGGCATGGGCCTCGGCAAAGCCATCGACCTGTCCGGCGTGGCCAGCGCGGCCTGGTTCGGCGCACCGAACTTCGTTTCGCCGGTGTTCGACGGCAATGCCATGCTGCTGATCGTGCCGGTAGCCATCATCCTGATCGCCGAGAACCTCGGACACGTCAAGGCGGTGTCGGCGATGACCGGCAAGAACCTCGATCAATACATGGGCCGTGCCTTCATCGGCGACGGCGTGGCGACGATGGTCTCGGGTGCCGCCGGCGGCACCGGCGTCACGACCTATGCCGAGAACATCGGCGTCATGGCCGCCACAAAGATCTACTCGACGCTAATCTTCGTCGTCGCCGGCCTGATCGCCATCCTACTTGGCTTCTCGCCGAAATTCGGCGCACTGATCCAGGCCATCCCGCTCGCGGTGATGGGCGGCGTCTCCATCGTCGTCTTCGGCCTCATCGCCGTCGCCGGCGCCAAGATCTGGGTCGACAACAAGGTCGATTTCGGCAACAACACCAACCTCATCGTCGCCGCCGTCACGCTGGTACTTGGCACCGGCGACTACACGCTGAAGTTTGGCGGATTCACGCTGGGCGGGATTGGGACGGCTACGTTTGGGGCGATTTTGCTTTACGCGATTTTGCGGAAGCGGTAGCACGAGGTCGTGCAGCTGTAGCCCGGATGCTCGCATCCGGGCAAAATGATACGAACTAATACATCAAACGCTACTGCGCAAGGACCATCGTTTCTTCGGTTGAGATGTAAGAGGAGGTCAAGATACCAGCATTCGTGCTGAGGTACCGATAGGTTTGTGACAACGTTGGGGGTCTATGTGAGTGACGACATCTTTGCAAAATTCGGTATAGAGCGGACGACGGATCGATCTGTCGTTGAGCTAGCCATTGAGCGGAAGGTGGCGGAGCTTCGTCGCTCAATTGCGCGCGGTGAAGTTGATCCGCTCAAAGCCACAGTGAATCTGAACAGACAAAAGCAGCAACTACGGCTAGCAGCTGACCTTCCACCTTTGACGCCAGTCTCGCAGCCTACAGTGACTGCGCCGGCACGGGCGCCGGCTCCGGCTCCGGCAGAGACGGATAGCCCCAAGGCAGCGGAGGTTCAACCTGCCAAGACTGGTACGTGTAGAACCTGCGGTGGCATGGTTTCCCTGAAGGCGCAAACCTGTCCTCATTGCGGAGAAAAGAGTCCAGCTCGTTCTGCCAGTAGCGCCGGCGGAAACATCGTTGGAATGTTTTTTCTGATAGTGGGCGGATTGATAGCTTTTTTGGTTATTGCTGGGTCAATTCCTAACTCCTCAACCAGATCCGACCTTGCGAATAACTTCTACCTGCATTCCTTGTGTGAGGATGCAGTCAGATCGAAACTGAAGGCGCCCTCAACCGCGATCTTTGCTCGTGGCGAAAGTACAAGTTACTCAGCCAGCGGAACTGTTGATAGCCAAAACAGCTTTGGCGCGATGCTAAGGTCGAGCTACCGTTGCTCCTTTAGCGGCGACGTGGTAACTGCCGTTAGCGTCTATTGATATGGGTGATGTGCAGCGTCGGCGTGGTCGGAGAAGCGCTTCCGGGTTCCCGCAAGCGTAGAGCGCAATCTCATTGCGCCACGTGCTGGCACGAGCCGCCCGGTGCGATTCAATTTGGGTGCGCTGAAGCATACTCTACGACGCTCGCGAAAGCTGTACGCATTGACAGTATTTTCCCGTCCGCGCGATAATCCCGCGATGCGCGTCAGCTTTCCGAATTCCCCGTACTCGCTCGAACAACCTTACCCGCCGGCGGGCGACCAGCCGACGGCAATCGAAACGCTGGTCGACGGCATCGATTCGGGTTTGCAGTACCAGACGCTGCTGGGCGTCACCGGCTCTGGCAAGACCTTCACGATGGCGAACGTGATCGCACGCACCGGCCGGCCGGCGATCGTGATGGCGCCGAACAAGACGCTGGCGGCGCAGCTCTATAGCGAATTCCGCGAGTTTTTCCCGGACAACGCGGTCGAGTATTTCGTCAGCTACTACGACTATTACCAGCCCGAGGCCTATGTGCCATCGCGCGACCTGTTCATCGAAAAAGACAGCCAGATCAACGAGCACATCGAGCAGATGCGGCTGTCGGCCACCAAGAGCATCATGGAGCGGCCCGACTGCATCATCGTGGCCTCGGTGTCCTGCATCTACGGCATCGGCGACCCGGTCGATTACCACTCGATGATCCTGCACCTGCGCGAGGGCGACCGCATGGATCAGCGCGCCGCGATCCGCCGCCTGACCGAGATGCAGTACGACCGCAACGACATGGACTTCGCACGCGGCCGCTTCCGCCTGCGTGGCGAGGTGCTCGACATCTTCCCGGCGGAGCACGCCGAGACGGCGGTGCGCGTCACCTTCTTCGACGACGAGATCGAGCAGTTGCAATTGTTCGACCCGCTCACCGGCCACATCAAGCAGAAGATCGGACGCTTCACCGTGTTCCCCGGCTCGCATTACGTGGCGCCGCGCTCGAACGTGCTGAAAGCGGTGGACAAGATCAAGGACGAGCTGCGCGAGCAGAAACAGTTTTTCATCGACCAGATGAAGCTGATCGAGGCGCAGCGCATCGAGCAACGCACCCGCTTCGACCTCGAAATGCTGGCCGAGATCGGCTTCTGCAAGGGCATCGAGAACTACTCGCGGCACATGAGCGGCCGCCAGGCCGGCGAGCCGCCGCCGACGCTGATCGACTATCTGCCGCGCAATGCGCTGATGTTCATCGACGAGTCGCACGTCACGGTCAGCCAGGTCGGCGGCATGTATCACGGCGACCGCTCGCGCAAGGAGAACCTCGTCAACTACGGCTTCCGGCTGCCGAGCGCGCTGGACAACCGGCCGCTCAAGTTCGAGGAATTCGAGAAGTTGATGCCGCAGACGATCTTTGTCTCGGCGACGCCGCAGAAATACGAGCAGGAGCACGCCGATCAGGTGGCGGAGCAACTGGTGCGCCCCACCGGCCTGGTCGATCCGGTGCTGCACGTGCGCCCGGTCGCGACCCAGGTCGACGATCTGCTGGCGGAAGCGAACGCCCGCGCCGAGAAGGGCGAACGCGTGCTGGTGACCACGCTGACCAAGCGCATGGCGGAGGACCTGACCGATTACCTCAACGAAAACGGCCTCAAGGCGCGCTATCTGCACAGCGACATCGACACCGTGGAACGCGTCGAAATCATCCGCGATCTGCGTCTGGGCGAGTTCGACGTGCTGGTCGGCATCAATCTGCTGCGCGAGGGGCTCGACATCCCCGAGGTGTCGCTGGTGGCGATTCTCGATGCCGACAAGGAAGGCTTCCTGCGTGCCGAGCGCAGCTTGATCCAGACCATCGGCCGCGCGGCGCGGCACATCAACGGCACGGCGATCCTGTACGCCGATACGATCACCGATTCGATGAAAAAGGCGATTGGCGAGACCGAGCGCCGCCGCAACAAACAGATCGCGTTCAACACCGAGCACGGCATCGTGCCGAAAGGGGTCGAGAAGGCGATCAAGGATCTCATCGACGGTGTTTACGACGCCGACGAGGAAAAACGCAACGCCAAGGATGCCAAAGTCAAGAAGGAATTCGCGGCGCTCGACGAGAAAGGCCGCGAGAAGACGCTCAAGCAGCTTGAAAAGGCGATGTTCGACGCCGCCAAGAATCTCGAATTCGAGAAAGCCGCCGAGCTGCGCGACCAGCTCACCAAGCTGAAGGAAGAGATGTTCGGCGTCGGGCACGCCGGGGGCGGGTAGCGCGGGGCGAATGCGGCCGCCGCGGCAGCGCTGCGGATTTCGGCTTGCGGCAGATCAAAACTGACGACGCAAGGCGCGGCCTTTGTTGTAACGTCCCGGTTCATGACGACGACGCTGCGAAAACCTCGCGCCCGGCCTGCCGCTGCCGCGGGCCAGACCACCGGAAAGCGGCGCGTCGCGCTCAGCCGCGATCGAATCGAGTCGGAAGCGCTCTCGCTCATCGAGGAGAGCGGCATCGATCAGTTCAGCACCCGCAAACTCGGACAACGCCTGGGCTGCGAGGCGATGAGCATTTATCACTACTTTCCGAGCAAGGCGCACATCCTCGATTCACTGGCAGACCGCGTGCTCGCGGCCATGCCCATCCCGCCGCAGTCGTTGTCACCCGGCCGGCGGCTGCGCGAGCTGGCGTATGGCTGGCGACGGCTGGCGAGACAGTACCCACGGTTCTATCTTTGGTTGTCGTTGCGTCAGTGGAACTCGGAGGTGGGCGCTCGTTACATGGACGAAATTCTGGCTTGCTTTTATGACGCGGGCCTGCCTCCGGAACTTGCCGCCCGCGGGCTGCGCATTCTCGGCTACTACGTTCAGGGCGCGACGCAGGACGAAAGCAGCGGTTACGCCGCCGGTCCGTCTGCGCTGAGTCCCGTACCGCCCGACGTCATGGCGGCTCGCCATCCGCGGCTTGTTGCGGCAAGCCAGTTTTATGTCCCGTCGGAGTACGACACCACCTTTGAGGTGGGTTACGCGGCGTTGCTGCGCGAATTAGGGATCGAGTAGCCCAAGCTTTGTCTGTTGCAACGGCAACGCGTTGTTTGAACTTTGCGGGCCTTTTCTTACGATGTAATATTACGCCGTAAGAAACTGAGGTTACCCAATGTTCAACAGACTTTCTGCTTGGCGCATTCAACGCAAACTACAGCGCCTGACCCGTGTGCAGATTCGGCGGTTATTGAGATTTCCCAAATTCGCGACAAAACCCCCGTTCGCCCTGAGCGTAGCGAAGGGTCTGA
>JAPUER010000006.1 GCA_027492485.1 Betaproteobacteria bacterium | reverse complement strand
CGGCAGCAACTATGACTTCTGCGTCGCGCGTCTCAACCCGGACGGCACGCTGGACTCGAGCTTCGACGGCCCCGGCGGCAGCGGCGATGGCAAATTCCTGCTGCCGATCGGGACGGATAGCGACTATGTCTACGCCCTCGCCCTGCAGCCCGACGGCAAGATCGTGCTGGCGGGGTATTGCGGGAACGGCAGCAACGTTGACGTCTGCGTCGCGCGCCTCAACGCGGACGGCACGCTGGACACGAGCTTCGACGGTCCCGGCGGCAGCGGCAATGGCAAATTCCTGCTGCCGATCGGGACGGGTAACGACTATGTCTACGCCCTCGCCCTGCAGCCCGACGGCAAGATCGTGCTGGCGGGGCGTTGCCAAAACGGCAGCAACGATGACTTCTGCGTCGCGCGCCTCATCGGCGGCCCGTTCGCGGCCAGGCAATGCAGCTTTGACGTCGACGGCGACGGCCTGGTCACCGCCACCACCGACGTACTGATTAGCGCCCGCGTGGCGCTGGGCCTGCGCGGTAGCGCCGTGATCGACGGCATCGCCTTCCCCGCCAACGCCAAACGCAACACCTGGCCGCTGATTCGCGACTATCTGGTGGTGCAGTGCGGGTTGAGCGTGTATTGACGGGTGGCTGAACGATTATTTTTTGAGAGGGGCCGATGATGACGGATTCATGCAAACCCCAAGACGTGGCAGGCGGGCAGGACCACGTGACGCCGGGACTACGGGTGAGGAGGCTGGCGGGCGCACCGGGCGCCGCGCTGTGTTGCCTGCTTCTGCTGGCGCTGAGCCTGCTGGGTAGCCCGCTGGCCCATGCCGCCGATCCGGTGCCGGGCAGTCTGGACACCACCTTTGCCGCCGGCAACGGCAAGATCGGCAATCTGGCGATTGGAACCGGAAACGACAATGCCAACGCCGTCGCCGTGCAGCCCGACGGCAAGATCGTGCTGGCGGGGTATTGCGGGAACGGCAGCAACAACGACTTCTGCGTCGCACGCCTCAACCCGGACGGCACGCTGGACGCGAGCTTCGATGGCCCGAGTGGCAGCGGCGATGGCAAGTTCCTGCTGCCGATCGGGTCGGGTGACGACTATGCCAACGCCGTCGCCGTGCAACCCGACGGCAAGATCGTGCTGGCGGGGTTTTGCTCCAACGGCAGCGGCTATGACTTCTGCGTCGCGCGCCTCAACCCGGACGGCACGCTGGACACGAGCTTCGACGGTCCCGGCGGCAGCGGCAACGGCAGGTTCCTGCTGCCGATCGGGACGAGTGACGACTATGCCACCGCCGTCGCCGTGCAGCCCGACGGCAAGATCGTGCTGGCGGGGAATTGCTCCAACGGCAGCAACCAAGACTTCTGCGTCGCGCGCCTCAACGCGGACGGCACGCTGGACGCGAGCTTCGACGGCCCAAGCGGCAGCGGTGACGGCAAGTTCCTGCTGCCGGTCGGCACCGGTGACGACTATGCCACCACCGTCACCGTGCAGCCCGACGGCAAGATCGTACTGGCGGGGTTTTGCCACAGCGGCAGCAACCAGGACTTCTGCGTCGCGCGCCTCAACTCGGACGGCACCCTGGACACGAGCTTCGACGGCCCAAGCGGCAGCGGCGATGGCAAATTCCTGCTGCCGATCGGGACGAGTAGCGACTATGCCTACGCCGTCGCCGTGCAGCCCGACGGCAAGATCGTGCTGGCTGGCTACTGCTCCAATGGCAGCAACAACGACTTCTGCGTCGCGCGTCTCAACCCGGACGGCACGCTGGACGCGAGCTTCGACGGCCCCGGCGGCAGCGGCGATGGCAAATTCCTGCTGCCGATCGGGACGAGCAACGACGTTGCCAACGCCCTCGCCGTGCAGCCCGACGGCAAGATCGTGCTCGCGGGGTATTGCCACAATGGCAGCAACAACGACTTCTGCGTCGCGCGCCTCAACCCGGACGGCACGCTGGACACAAGCTTCGACGGTCCCGGCGGCAGCGGCAATGGCAAATTCCTGCTGCCGATCGGGACGGGTAACGACTATGTCTACGCCCTCGCCCTGCAGCCCGACGGCAAGATCGTGCTGGCGGGGCGTTGCCAAAACGGCAGCAACGATGACTTCTGCGTCGCGCGCCTCATCGGCGGCCCGTTCGCGGCCAGGCAATGCAGCTTTGACGTCGACGGCGACGGCCTGGTCACCGCCACCACCGACGTACTGATTAGCGCCCGCGTGGCGCGGGGCCTGCGCGGCAGCGCCGTGATCGACGGCATCGTCTTCCCCGCCAACGCCAAACGCAACACCTGGCCGCTGATCCGCGACTATCTGGTGGCGCAGTGCGGGTTGAGCGTGTATTGATGCGGGCGCCCGGCCGGGTCGGGCTGCGACGGGGCGATGGGGCCGCCGCCGTCGGTTTCGCGCAGCAGGCGCGGCATGCCGTGGCAATACCAGCCACGGTAACGGCGATAGCGGAAGCAGGTGCCGATGGCCGGCATGCAGGGCGAGGCGCCCGGCGTCAGATGCGCCAGCACTTCGAGCAGGCATTGCTCGCTGTCGGCGTCCGCCCAATCCTCGACGATGCGCACCCGCAGGTGGTAACAGCTTTCTTCGTGAAGCGCCGTTCCATGTGGGCTCGGACCGCGAAATGATGAGTTGTCGACTATTGTCGATTTCGGCTGCTCAGCCCTGTTCACACGCCATTTTCCGCGCAAGCTGATGACCCTGACGGCCCGCAGCAATCGCCCACCCGGCAGCACGGTATCGATCCAGACAATCCAGCTCATCATGGTGGCGCTTCCTCGGCTTCGCGAACTTGCGGCCCGCTGCGATTGCGTTGCGCTGGTGTCGTCACCATGCGGCGGCCCTATCGAAGACAAACGAGTTCCGGCGAGCGAAGCGCTCATCGCGTGGTCGGCGGCGGCTGGCGCGACGGCGACGGCAAATGCGTCCACCCTCGCAATAGGCGGCTCGCCTACACTTTGTCCGCAACCGCCAACCCCGAGCGCACGCCCGTGAACGAACCCCAGCCGCCCGCTTTCGACTTCGATGCCGCCGATCCGGCCGCGGCCTATCAGGCGGTCTATGCCGAACTCAAGCGCGTCGCGCGCAGCCAGTTGCGCCGGCAGTCGAACCTGACCGACTTGCCGGCGACCGTGCTGGTGCACGAGAGCTATGCGCGGATGGCCAAGCTCGGCTCGAAGCTGTCGCGCGAGGCGTTTTTCAGCTATGCGGCGCGCGCCATGCGCAGCGTGGTGATCGACTACGTGCGGGCGCGGCAGACCGACAAGCGCGACGGCATCGACGTCAGCCTCACGCTGGCCGGCGAGCTGGCGGCACCGACGCTGGACAACGACCGCATCCTGGCCGTCGACCGCGCGCTGCAGGAGCTGAAAGAGATCGACCGGCGTGCCCACGATCTGGTCGAGTTGCGCTATTTCGCCGGCTTCACGCTGGAGGAATGCGCGGCGCAGCTCGGCGTCTCGATGGCCACCGCCACCCGCGACTGGCAGAAGGCGCGCGCCTTTCTCGCCGATGCGCTTGGCAACGCGCCGGGCGCGTCCGCTGGCAGCCCGTCGGGCTGATCGCGAAGGTCGGCTCCCGATTGGCGGGCTGGCTCGGCAGCCAGGCGCGGAGGGACTGGGGAGCGCCCCTCCCCCGCTTGCCGGGGGAGGTTGGGAGGGGGTAAGCCGTCTCGCCGGAGCGTCCACCCGAAAATGACCGCCACCGGCATACCCCACCCCAACCCTCCCCGGCGAGCGGGGAGGGCGTGGCGAATCGGCCAGCGCGACACCTGGCGTGCCGCTGCGAAGCCAGATTGCCGAATCCGGATCGACTAACTCGACAAGCGGCTATAGATCAAGCCGCGCACGCCGCACATGCGGCTCAAGTAGTCGGCGATGCCGTTGTTGCCGTTCCAGCCCGTGCGCTGCGCGGCGGGGGGCAACTGGATGTCCTGCATGACTTCGATGCCGCGCATCCCGGCGGCCACGCGCGTCGCGATGAGGCCGTCGATCAGCGGGGTGAAGCGGCCGTCGCCGTCGAGATCGGGCGAACAGTAGGCCGACGGCGACGGTCCGCCCTCGTACTTCGCCGCGCAGGCCTGGTACTGGCCGCTGCCGGCATTCACCTCGCAGGCGCCGGCGACGATCAGCCCACCGTCGCCGGTCGCCAGCGCGGCCACCGCGCGGTCGTTGGCCGCCGTGGCGGTGAACTCGGTCACGATGGTGCCGCTGCCGTCGGCGTTGCCGTGAATGCTGCGATCTTCTTCGCCGCTGGACATATAGCGCACCCAGCAGAAGGCGTCGCCCGCCGTCGCCGGATTGAGCCCGCAGGTGCCGGCGGCAAGAATGCGGCCGTCGCGCTGGATGGCGAGGCCGCGAATGACGTCGTTGCGACTCTGGAACCCGATCGGCGTGCGGCGGATGCCGTTGACGCCGAAGCTGGTATCGAGTTGCAGCGTCGGGGTCAGGCGGATCAGGCAGAAGTCGTTGCCGGTCGCCGCACCGCTGCTGCAGGTGCCGCCGACGATCAGGTTGCCGTCGTGCTGCTGCGCCAGCGCGTAGGCGAACGAGGCGCTGCCGGCCACCCCGGCGTCGTAGGCGCCGGCGGCGCCGGCCTGAGTGCCGCCATTGGCCGGAAAGCGCATCGCGCAGAAGCGGCGCATGCCGGCGAGCACTTCGCATTCGCCGACCGCGACGATGTCGCCGTTGGTCGCCAGCGTCATCGCCCGCAGCGCGTCCTGGGTGCCGTTGGGATTGCTTTGAAAATAGCCGAGGCTGATGCCGCCGCTGCCGAACGAGGCGTCGAGGACGCCATTGGGCAGGTATCGCGCCAGACAGAAGCCGAACGCATTGATGGCGCCAAGCCGGCAACTGCCGCCGGCGAGGATGCGGCCATCGGGCTGTATGGCCAGCGCGAAAACGGCGTTGCTGGCGCTGCCGTTGCCGATGAGGGTGACGACTTCGGCGTTGAAGTTGGCGAAGCTCGGATCGGGCAGACCATTGTCGAGCAGGCGGGTCAGGCAGAACTCGGCGCCACCGCCGACGACGGCGCAGTGCCCCGCCACCACGATGCGATCCTCGGCGTCGATGGCGACGGCATAGGGCCGCGACGGTCCGACCGGCGTGACGGGCCGCCAGAACACGCTGCCGAAGGCGCCCGGCGCGTTGTTGAAACTGCCGTCGGCGTTGAAGCGGGTGATGCAGAAGCCGGTCGGCTGTCCGGCCGGTGCGCATTCGCCGACCACGACGAAACGGCCGTCGCGATAACGCGCGGCCGCGGTAGCGATGAAGGCGTTACCGGCGACGCTGGCGCGCGCCAGACCGTTGCTGCCGAACGCCGCGACACGGTCGCCGGGCAGCGCCTGCGCAGCGTCGCCGCCGACCAGTGCCAATACGGCCAATGTGGCCAGCGCGAGGCGCACAGCGATGGCGCGCGGGGAGAAGCGGGAATGATGCATGGCTCACCTTAGAACTTGTCCGTAAATTAGAGGGGATGGTCAACGCAGGCAGTTTTGTTGCAATCGAGGCGCTTTTTCGAAGACATAGCGGGCTATGGCGAGAAAAAGCAACGAAGAGTGCGACGAAAATGACAAGTTGACCGCCCCGGTTAATTTACGGACAAGTTCTTAATCGGGACGCACGGCAATGCCGCATTGCAGTGACAGGTAGTCGCGCAGCGCCGCCGCGGTGGTGCGGCGCGCGGCGGGTGCGAAGGCGATGCCGGCGGGCAGGTGCGTGCTGCGCAGCCCGAGCATCGCGCGCAGCAGCAGCACGCCATCGCTTTGCGGCTGCACTACGCCGTCGCCGTCGACGTCAAGCGAACAGGCGCTGAAGGTGTTGGGCCCGCCCTGCAAACGCAGCACGCAACTGTGGCCGCTGTTGTCCGCCGCGGTGCGGCATTGTCCGGCGAGCAGGATCGCGCCGTCGGCCGTCACCCGCGCGTCCTGCAGCACCAGCGGATTGCCGGCCGCCATGCTGCCGATTTCGACGTGACCGGCGCTGCCGAAACTGCTGTCGGCATAGCCCTCGGGCCACAGGCGTTGCAGGCAAAACTGTTGCGCCGCCGTGGCGTTGCAATTGCCCGCTGCCAGCAGGCGCCCGTCGCCGTGCACGGCCAGCGCGGTCAGCCAACTGCTGGTGGCGCCGGGAAACACCGGGAACGACATGCCGCTGGCGCCGTAGCCGCCGTCGAACGAGGTGTCCAGCGTGCCATCGGCGAACAGGCGCAGCAGGCAGAACGCCGCGCCGCAATGACCGGCGACCACGATGCGCTCGTCGGCCTGCACGGCGATCGCCCGCGCCACGCGCCCGATGACGCCGCTGCCGGGGCTCAGGAACACCACGCCGGCATTGCCGAACGCGTTGCGCAACTGGCCGTTGCCGTCGAACTGCACGATGCAGAAGCGCTCGCCGATCGCCAGCGTGCTGCAACGGCCGGCCACCAGAATGCGGCCGCCGCTGTCGATCGCCATCGCCAGCGCCATGTCGTTGGCGTTGGCCGCGTTCGACGGCAATAACTGCTGGATGCCGCCGCTGCCGAAGCTGGTATCGAGCGTGCCGTCGGCGCCGTAGCGGGCGAGGCAGAAGGCGACGTTGCCGACGCCGCTGTCGCAGGTGCCGGCGAGCACGATGCGCTCGCTGGCGTCGAGCACCATCGCATTGACGGCACTCGCAGCGCCGATCAGCAGGCTGGCGCTGCCGCCGCTGCCGAAGCTGCCGTCGATGCTGCCGTCGGCATTGAGCCGCAACAGGCAGAACCGCGCGATCAGGTCGCCGCCGCGGCAGGTGGTGGCGAGCACGATCTTGCCGCTGCGCTGCACGGCGACCTGCGCCAGCACCCAGGCGCTGGAATACCACTCGATGTCGAGCGTGGTGGTCAGCACGCCGCCGCCGGCGAACGCCGGATCCGCCGCGCCATTGGCGAGCAGGCGGTAGACGCAGAGCCTGGGGACGTTGGCGCCGTTCGGCTGGCACCAGCCCGCCACCACGATGCGGCCGTCGCGCTGCTCGGCAATGGCGACGGCCGACGCATTGCTGTCGCCGGCGCCACGCAGACGCAGCGCGAGGCCGCCGCTGCCGAAGGCGGTGTCGGGCTGCGCCGGCAAGGCCAAAGCGACGTGGCACGCCAGCCCCGCCAGCAGCGGAAGAAGGTAGCGGAGACAGCGGATCATGGGCGTTTCCTTCGACGGTTGCGGTGCGCTACGGTCGGCGCTGCGACGGCGGGCGGCGGCGTCATGGATGGTGCGGAGCGGACGATCATCTTTTGTCTGAAAGCGTTGCTGGTTATGGGCTCAGGTGGCGAAATTCTCAAAAGTCGACTTTCTGCATTTCGTGCGTTCACGCCCAGTTCCGTTGCGCCTTCCACCGAAAAGTTGCTAAAGCCGGCACGGATGCACGAGGCTATCCGTGCAAACGAATTGCCGGGACAAACTTGCTCAGTGACGGCGTGTCGACGGGCGACGAACGACGGCGATCAGGGCACCCTCGGCAGCAGCCGGCCCGGCGCCGCCAGCGCCGGGTGGCCGGGCGGCAGCGTGGCCGCCCAGATGCGTTGCGCGCGGGCACGCAGTTGCGCCGCCTCGCCGCCGTCGCCCTGCTGCTGGGCCAGCGCGCCCGCCTCGCACCACAGCGCCGCGCCGACCCAGACCGAGCGGTCGACCGCGACGGCGGTCTGCTCGGCATTGCGGCGGGCGCGGCGGCAATAGTCGAGCGCCAGCGCGGCGTCCGCTTGCCGCAACGCCGCTTCCGCCGCAATCAGCAACGGGCCGAGCTGGGCCATGCGCAGCGCCGGATCGTCGTCGAGGAAGGGCCGCAGCGTCGCCAGCGCGGTGGCCGGGTCATTGCGCATGCGCAGCGCAAAGGCGGCCTCGGCCAGCGCCAGCAAGGCGCGATGATTGACCGCTGCGGCGGCCAGCGGCGGTTGCGCGTGCAGGCGCGCCAGCGCGGCGTCGGCGCGACCGGCGTCGCCATCGTAAATAGCGACCAGCGCCTGCATGGTTAGCGTTCGCTGCGTATTGAAGGCCGCCTTTTTCTTGATGGCGCTGGTCAGCGCGGCATCGAAGTGCGCGCTCGCCCGGGCGCTGTCGCCCGCCCACAGCCAGTAGCGGCCGGCGATCGTGTCGGTGCGGGTGGGCAACTCCGCCGCGCCCTTGAGCGCAACCAACTGCGGATAGTCGTCGCGCGCCCACGCCTGCGCCACCTGCAGATCGCCACCCATCATGGCGGTCCAGGCCGCCGTTTCGCGGAAGTAATTCCACTTGGTGCCCTGCCGCATGCCGCGCGATTCCAGCGTCTTCAGGATGTCGCCGTAGAGCGCCATCGCCCGCGCCGTGTCGCCGCCATTGGCCAGCCTGCCGGCGTGCGCGGAGCGGATGCCGACCGCGTGCATCGCCGACACCTCGCCGGGCGCCGCCTGCTCGATGCGCGCCAGCGCCAGCTCGATGTAGCGCTGCGAGCCGGCCAGATCGGCCGCCGAGAGCGACACCGAGGCCGCGGCGTGCAGGCAGGTCACGGCCGTCTCGGGATCGACCGCAGCGCGCGCCGCCACCGTATCGGCCAGTTTGCGCAGATCATCGGTCACCGCTTTCTCGCCGCCGACTGCGCGATCCCACAATTGCTGGCAGACGAATGCGTCGTGCAAATCCTGCGCCCTTGCATCGGCGGCAACCAGCGGCGCCAGCAGCGCGATCGCTTCGTCGCGGGTACGCATGCCGAGCGCGATCTCGTCGGCATCGGAGTAGCGCGCGGCGAACGACGCCAGCAGCGTGGCGCGGACCGTGGCATCGATGTCCGGCGTCGCCCTGACGATGGCCAGACCGCGGTCGATCTGCGCGCGGGTCGTGGTGCCGCTGGCGCGGTCGGGCACGTCTTCGTTGACGGCATCGAGCACGTCGAGCATGGTGCGCGCCGCGCTCGCCTGATAGCGCGCTTCGGCGCGACCGACACTCGCCGCATGCCATTGCCACAGCGCAACGGCCAGCGATACCAGCGTCAGCACGGTCGCCAGCGCCGCCGAACCGACCGCCAGCCGGTGCCGCCGCACGAACTTGCCGGCGCGGTAGAGCGTGGTGTCCGGCTGCGCGGTGACCGGCTCGTGGTTGAGAAAACGGCGCAAGTCCTCGCCGAATGCCGCGGCATTGGCGTAGCGCTCCTCCGGCGCTTCGCTGACCGCCTTGGCGACGATGGCATCGATGTCGCCGCGCACGCGGCGCGACCAGGTGCTGCGGGTGGGTGAATCGGCCAGGCGCTGCGAGGGCCGCGTGTAGCTGTCGCTGCCTTCGAACGGCACGCCGGTCAGCAGCTCGTACAGCGTGACGCCGAGCGAATAGACATCGCTGGCGGTGGTCATGCCGCTGCCGCGCATCTGCTCCGGCGAGGCGTAACGCGGGGTATAGCCGATGCCGAGCATGCGGGTCACGTCGGCCGCGACCACCAGCGGTTCGTCGTCGTTGTGCAGCAGCTTGCCCAGTCCGAAGTCGAGCAGCTTCAGCTCGCCGGCCGCCGTGACCAGCATGTTGCCGGGCTTGATGTCGCGATGCAGGATGAGCTGAGCGTGCGAGTAGGCCACCGCATCCACCGCCTGGCAGAACAGCGCAATCGTCGCCTCGATCCCCGGCGCGTGACGCTTGCAGTATTCGCCGAGCGCCAGACCGTCGATGTACTCCAGCACCAGGTAGCGGGCGCCCTCCTCCGAGGTGCCGGCATCGAGCAGGCGCGCGATACTGGGATGCGACAGCCGCGCCAGCAGTTCGCCCTCGCGTGCGAAGCGCTGCCGCGCCGAGACATCCTGCAACAGCGGAGCGCTGAGCAGCTTGATCGCCACCTGACCGTGATAGATGCCGTCGGCGCGTTCGCCCAGCCAGACGCTGCCGGTGCCACCGCGGCCGATCTCGCGTATCAGCGTGTAGGCACCCAGCCGCGCGCCGGGCGCGCTCGCCGCGTCCGCTGGCGAATCGGCCCAGGCAATCGGTTGCAGGCTGATGGCCGGCTGCGCCAGGATGCGATCGACCAGCGCGGCAAGCGCCGGCTGCTCCGCGCGCAATTGCCGAAGCAGCCGATCGGCTGCGTCCGTCGGCAACGCCGAAAGCTTCTCGAACTCGCCAAACGCCTGCGCCCAAAGTTCCCGCACCTGTCCGCCTCCGTCATCCCGATGTTCCGCACCGACCAGGGCCCGTTACCGCTAGAAACGAAAGCGCCGCCGCTTGTTGCTCATCCGCGCACGGGCTGCGACGCTGGCGCGAGCCCTGCCCGAACTCAGGTGAGCGTGTTCAGCGCCCGCTTCTGGGTGTCGACATCCTCGCCGCGGCGGCGGGCGAGATCGACGAATTGGTCGTCGCCGATCTTGCCCACGGTGAAATAACGGGCGGCCGGATGCGAAAAGTAGAAGCCGCTGACGCTGGCGGGCGGCGTCATGGCGTAGCTCTCGGTGAGCCCCATGCCGATGGCGGCGGCATCGAGGACGCGGAACAGATCGACCTTTTCGCGATGGTCCGGGCAGGCCGGGTAGCCCGGCGCCGGGCGGATGCCGCGATACTTCTCGCGGATCAGCGCCTCGTTGTCGAGCCGCTCCTCATGCGCATAGCCCCAGAATTCCCTGCGCACCCGCTCGTGCAGATGCTCGGCGAAGGCCTCGGCGAGGCGATCGGCAAGCGCCTTGAACATGATCGCGTTGTAATCGTCGCCATCCTGCTCGAACGCGCGCAGCCGCTGCTCGCCCCCGAGCCCGGCAGTCACCGCGAACAGACCGATGTAGTCGGCATGGCCGCTGTCTTTCGGCGCAATGAAATCGGCCAGCGCAAAATTCGGGCGGCTTTCGTCCTTCGCCGCCTGCTGTCGCAGCGTGTGAAAGCGCATCGCCACCGAAGTGCGGGCGCCATCCTCGAAGATCACGATGTCGTCGCCATCGCTGGCGGCGGGCAACAGGCCATACACCGCGCTCGCGGTCAGCCATTTTTCCTGCACGATGCGCCTGAGCATCGCCTGGCCGTCGCGGAATACGCGCTGCGCCTCGTCGCCGACGATCTCGTCGTTGAGAATCTTCGGATAGTTGCCGGCGAGATCCCAGACGATGAAAAACGGCGTCCAGTCGATGTAGGGCACCAGCGCCGCGAGCGGGTAATCCGACAGGCGATGGATGCCCAGATGCTGCGGCACCGGCGGCGCATGGTGCTGGTAGTCGCCGGCGAACGCGAAGAAGCGGTTGCTGCGGGCGACTTCGAGTTCGAGCAGCGGCACCGCCTTCTTGCTGGCGTGGCGTTCGCGGATCTGCGCGTAATCGGCCGCCGTTTCCGCAACGAAACCGGCCTTCAATTCGTCGCTCAGCAGCGAGGTGGCCACGCCCACGGCGCGCGAGGCATCGACGACGTGCACCACCGGTTGCCGGTAGTTCGGCGCGATCTTCACCGCCGTGTGCATGCGCGAGGTGGTGGCGCCACCGATCAGCAGCGGCACATGGAAGTCGAGCCGGTCCATCTCCTTGGCGACGTAGGCCATCTCTTCGAGCGAAGGCGTGATAAGCCCCGAGAGCCCGATGATGTTGGCGTTGGAATCCTTCGCCGCGGCCAGAATCTTGTCGCAAGGCACCATCACGCCGAGATCGATCACCTCGTAGTTGTTGCACTGAAGCACGACGCCAACGATGTTCTTGCCGATGTCGTGCACGTCGCCCTTGACTGTCGCCAGCACGATGCGGCCCTTGGTCTTGGCCGCGGTGCCGAGCAGCCGCTTCTCCTCCTCGATGAAGGGCACCAAATGCGCCACCGCCTGCTTCATCACGCGCGCCGACTTGACCACCTGTGGCAGGAACATCTTGCCCTGACCGAACAGATCGCCGACCACGTTCATGCCATCCATCAGCGGGCCTTCGATGACCTGCAGCGGCCGCTCGAAGCCGCGCCTGGCTTCTTCGGTATCGTCGACGATGAAGGTGTTGATGCCTTTCACCAGCGCATGCTTGAGGCGTTCGTTCACCGGCAGTTCGCGCCAGCTCAAGTCCTCGACCTTCGCCTTGCCGCCGCCCTTGACCTTTTCGGCGAACGCCAGCATGCGCTCGGTCGCGTCGGGCCGGCGGTTGAGGATCACATCCTCGCAATGGGTGCGCAGCTCGGGCTCGAGCTCGTCGTAGATGCCGATCTGGCCCGCGTTGACGATGCCCATGGTGAGCCCGGCCCTGATCGCGTGGTACAGGAACACCGTGTGCAGCGCCTCGCGTACATGGTCGTTGCCGCGGAAGCTGAACGACATGTTGGAGATGCCGCCCGAGGTCTTGGCGCCCGGCAGGTTCTGCTGAATCCAGCGCACGGCCTCGATGAAATCGACGCCGTAGTTGTTGTGTTCATCGAGCCCGGTCGCCAGTGCGAACACGTTGGGGTCGAAGATGATGTCCGCGGCCGGGAAACCGACCTCGTCGACCAGCAGCCGGTAGGCGCGCGCACAAATATCGATCTTGCGCCGGTAGGTGTCGGCCTGCCCTTGTTCGTCGAAGGCCATGACCACCGCCGCCGCGCCGTAGCGACGCAACAGCCGCGCCTGATGCAGGAAGTTGGCTTCGCCTTCCTTGAGCGAGATCGAGTTGACGACGCTCTTGCCCTGCACGCATTTGAGCCCGGCCTCGATCACCTCCCACTTCGACGAGTCGATCATCACCGGCACGCGCGAGATGTCGGGTTCGGTCGCGATGATATTGAGGAACTTGACCATCGCGGCCTTGCTGTCGAGCATCGCCTCGTCCATGTTGACGTCGATGATCTGGGCGCCGTTGGCGACCTGCTGCCGCGCGACCTCGACCGCGCCGGCGTAGTCATCGTTGAGGATCAGCCTGGCGAAGGCGCGCGAACCGGTGACGTTGGTGCGCTCGCCGACGTTGACAAAGAGGAAATCGGGGCCGATTGCGAGCGGTTCGAGGCCCGAGAGGTGCATGACGTCTGACATGCGCCTATTTTCTCATCAGCGCGGCCGGCCTCCGCAATGACTAGCAGCCGCGCACGCGGAACTCCACGCGACGGTCGATGGCGTCGGTCGCGTCGTTGGCGCCGGTGCCGACGATGGTGTCCTGATACCCGCGCCCCTCCGCCTTGAAGCGGGTACGGGCATCGCGCGAGGTTTGCGCAATCAGCGCCACGATGCTTTCGGCGCGCTGCTGCGACAGCCGGTCGTTATAGTCGGCGGCGCCGGACTTGCTGGCGTGCCCGGTGACGTCGACGCAACGTTCCTTGCTCGACACCACCTGCCCGATCGCCTTGAGCCACAGCCGGTATTGCGCCGGCAGGTCGCCGCTATCGACGAACGTCGTGGCGCCGACCTTGAACAGCAGCTTCACCGACAGGCTGCCGGCATCGAGGCTGGCCGCCACCAACTCGGCGAACGCCTGTTCGGCGTCGGCGGTACGGCCCTGCTTCCAGTAGGTCTGATAGAGGCCGGTGAGTGCGGCAGGATGATCCTTCGACATCGCCTTGGCGCGCACGAAGCCGCGCTCGGCGTCGTCGTAGCGCCCGCTTTCGTAGGCCGCGATGGCATCCGACACGGCGGACTGCAACAACAGCTCGCCGTCGATCACGCGCTCCTGTCCGCCCACCGCACCGACACGCTCCTGATGGCGCCGGTCGGTGAAATACATCGGCGCGTCCTTGAAGAACGCCGTCGGCTCGGCGTTGAACTGGGCGGCGTCGAGGTAGGTGCGCACGCGAGTCAGCACGCGACCGGAAGCCGACTCCACCATCGCAACCTGCAGGCGGACCCATCGCCCTGCCTGGGTCGTCTCGCCCGCCGCCGGCGTGGTGTGACTGGCCAGCAGCGCCCACTGCGCCGTGTTCGCGCTGGTGAGGTCCAGCGGCACGAAGCGCAGCGGCGGCATCGACTGCGTCAGCGCGTCGGCGAGTTGCCGTTGCAGCAGCCGGCCCGACGCCGTGATTTCCGCCGATTGGGCATTGAAAAATTCCTCGACCGGCACCGTCGGCTGCTCGGGACGCTGGGCATTCACCAGTTGCGCCGCCACGGTCTGCGCCAGAAAAGCGACGGCACTGGCGGCATCGCTGTGATAGCGGATCTCGATCGGCGGCAGCGGCTTGGGACCGGGTGGCGGCGGTGTCTGGCAGCCGGCCAGCAGCAGGGTCGCGGCAAGCAGGACTGCGTCCAGCGCGGCGATGGCGAACATCGTGTTACGGCGCATGGGTCCTCCCGGGAGTTTGGACAATGTCAGCGACAGCTACGCAGACGGCTGCGTTCGGCCTCGGTCAGCGCCACCGTCCCCAAGGATAGCTTGGTCAGCAGGCGGTCGCAATCGGCGTCGCGGGCGGGGCGCGACGGCGCGGCAGCGGTGGCGGCGGCGCTGCGGTCGGCCGCTGACGCAGCAGGCGCGGCAAGCGGCGGCTTCGGTTTGCGCTCGTCGCTGCCCTTGCGTGCGGCGACCGTGGGCGCAGCGGACGGTACGACAGGCGGCGTCGCGCTTTCGGCGGGGGCGGGCGCCGCAGCGGGCGGCTCTTGCGGCGTTGGTGACGTTGGCAAGCTTGGTGCGGTTGGCGGCGGCAGTGTTGTCGGTGCCGGCGCTGCGTTGCTGGCGCCGGCATCGCGCCGAATACCGTTGCCGTCGTCGCGCGATCTCAGCGCAAACAGCGCGACAGCGCCGGCGGCGACGAGCAGCAGCACGATCGCGACCGCGCGCGTCGGTCGCCGCGACTTTGCCGTTGCTGCCACCGGCGCCGGACTGTCGGTAGCCGTCTCCGGCGTCGGTGTCGGCGCGACGGTGGTTGTCATTGCTGGCACCACGTCCGCAGGCGCCACCACCGGCGTCGGCGCAGTTACCGCCGCCGGTTCCGCAGCGGTCGTCTTCGCAGCAATCGCGGTCGTACTGCCGGCGGCCGGCGCAAAGAAGGTTTGCAGTGGTGCGATGGGGCCGCGCAACGACCAGCCGAGGGCATCGCATAAGGCGTCGACGCTGCGAAAGCGGTTTTCCGGGCGCACCGCGAGCGCCCGCTTGACGGCACCGACGAAAGCGGTGGAGTAGCGGCCGCGGGTCACCTCGTCGAAACTGTTGAGACTGTCGAACACCATGCGGTTGACGGCCTGCGGCGGCGGACTGCCCATGGCCAGGAAGTACATCACGGCGCCAAGGCCGTAGACGTCGGTCCACGGTCCCTGTTCCAGCGAACCGTCGTCGGCGTATTGCTCAATCGGCGCGTAGCCGGGCTTCAGCACAGTGGTCAGCGATTGCGTTGCGCCCGCCACCACCGTTCGCGCGGCGCCAAAGTCAAGCAGCACCGGTGCCCCGTTCGGCATGATGAGGATGTTGTCCGGTGACACATCGCGATGCAGGATGTTCTGCAAATGCAGCTCGCGCACGGCATCGCAGACCGGAATGAGGTAAGCCAGGATCTGCGCCTCGTCGTATCCAGTCGCAGCTTCCGGTCGCTTGCTCAGTTCGCGCAACGAGGTGCCGGGGTAGTAGCGCATCGCCATGTAGGCGGTGCCGTTCTGCTCCCAGACCCGATAGACCTCCAGCAGCGCCGGGTGCGAAAACTGCGCCTGCAACCTTGCCTCGCGCATGAAGCTGTGCAGCCCGGCCGCGAACCCCTCGCGATGAGTTTGCGAGCGCGGCAACACCGCCTGCGTCGCACCGCGTGCGGCGATCGCGCTGGGCAGATACTCCTTGATGGCGACGACACGATCGAGACTTTCCTCGCGTGCCAGATAGACGGTGCCAAAACCGCCGGCACCGATCACGCCGGTCGTCACAAAATCGCCGAGACGCGTACCGGTCGGCAGCGCGTCGGGAAACGCGTCGGTGGGCTCTGTCATTGCGCGTGGTGGTCGGTGCAGCGGAAGGGCGGCGCGCGCATCCTAACACCGCGCAGCACACCGGCGACGACTGGCGAGGTTACGCGGCGAGCAGGCTGCGCCCGGTCATCTCGGCCGGCTGCGGCAAGCCCATCATCGCCAGCAACGTCGGCGCGATGTCGCGCAGCGCGCCGCCGTCGCGAATCGTCGCCGCGTCACCGTTACCCACATAGACGAGCGGCACCTTGTCCGTCGTGTGCTGGGTATGCGCCTGATTCGACGCCGGGTCGAACATCTGTTCGCAGTTGCCGTGATCGGCCGTGATCAGCACCTGGGCGCCAGTGGCGCGCGCCGCGACGAGCACGCGCGCCAGGCAGGCGTCAAGCGTTTCCACCGCCTTCACCGCGGCATCGAGCACACCCGTGTGACCGACCATGTCGCCGTTCGCATAGTTGCAGACGATGGCCGCGTACTGCTTCGATTCAATGGCGGCGACCAGCTTGTCGGTCACTTCCGGGGCGCTCATTTCCGGCTTCAGGTCATAGGTTTCGACCTTCGGCGACGGCACCAGGATGCGATCTTCACCGCTGTACGGCTGCTCGCGACCGCCGGAGAAGAAATACGTCACATGGGCGTATTTCTCGGTTTCGGCAATGCGCAATTGCTTCAGGCCGTTGGCTGCCAGCACTTCGCCGAAACCATTGACGATCGGCTCGTTGCGGAACGCCGTCGGCAACTGCGCATAGGCATCGCCGTAATACGACAGGCAGACATAGGCGGCGAGCTTCGGCATCCTGCGCGCAAAACCGGTGAAGGATTCGTCGGTCAGCGCGGTGGTCATCTCGCGCGCACGGTCGGCGCGGAAGTTCATGAACACGACGACATCGCCATCCTTGACCGGTGCGCCATGACTGATCACCGTTGGCTGCACGAATTCGTCGCTTTCGCCGCGGGCGTAGGCCGCCTCCAGCGCCGCCTTCGCAGTCGGCGCATGATGCGCCGAGGCGGCCTCGACCAGCGCGTGATAGGCCGGTTCGACGCGCTCCCAGCGGCGATCGCGATCCATCGCGTAGAAGCGCCCGGTCACCGTGGCAATGCGGGCGCCGGTCTCGGCACAGACGGCCTGCATCGCCTCAATCGACGGCGCGGCGCTCTTTGGCGGCATGTCGCGACCGTCGAGAATGGCGTGCACGGCGATCGCGGGCACGTTGCGCGCGGCCGCCATGCGCACGAAGGCGTGGATGTGGCGCTCGTGCGAATGCACGCCGCCCGGCGACAGCAGGCCGATGACGTGCAGCTTGCCGCCGGATGCCACCGCCGCCTCGCAGGCGCCGACCAGCGCCGCGTTCTGCGTGAACTCGCCGGTCTCGATGGCGTGGTCGACGCGCGTCAGGTCCTGATAGACCAGGCGGCCGGCGCCGAGATTGAGATGGCCAACCTCGGAGTTGCCGAATTGCCCGTCCGGCAGGCCCACGTAGTGCTCGGAGGCGTCGATCAGAGCGTGTGGACAATCGGCCCACAGCGCATCCCAGGTGGGCTTGCGGGCCAGCGAAATCGCGTTGTCCGGCGCCGGCTCACGGTAGCCGAAACCGTCCAGGATCAGCAGGATGACAGGATGCACGGTCGGGGCAGTCGTCGGGCTCATGGCGGTCCGGATTGACGAAACACCTAAAATTTTAGGCTTCCCGTGCGCGGCGATTGTGCGCCGCGTCAATCCAACTGTCGCAACGTCAGGTTTTCGATGCAATTTCTCTACAACAACTGGATGCTCGTGCTGATCATGTTCATGTCAGGCGCGATGCTGCTGTTTCCGCTGGTGCAGCGCCGCGCGTCGGGCATGACCGAAGTCGGCAACGTGCGCCTGACCCATCTCATCAATCGCGAAGGCGCAACGGTGCTCGACGTCCGCGAAACCCGCGAGATGGACGCCGGCAAGATCGTGGGCGCCATCCACGTGCCGCTGTCGCAACTGAAAGACCGCGCCGATTCGCTCGGTTGCGCCAAGGACAAGCCGCTGGTCGTCTACTGTGCCCGTGGCCAGCGCTCGGTAATGGCCGGTAATACCTTGAAAGCGGCGGGTTACACCCAACTGTTCAACCTCAACGGCGGCTTCAAGGCGTGGTCCGAAGCCGGGCTGCCGGTCGAGAAAGCGTAAGTACAGTCATGGCAAAAGTGGTCATGTATTCAACCGGCGTCTGCCCCTACTGCATCCAGGCCGAGCGTCTGCTCAAGGCCAAGGGCGTGGCCGACATCGAGAAGATCCGCGTCGATCTGCAACCCGAGCAGCGCGACATCATGGTCGAGAAGACCGGTCGCCGCACGGTGCCGCAGATCTACATCGGCGACACCCATGTCGGCGGCTTCGACGATCTCTCGGCGCTCGACCGCGCCGGCGGCCTCGACCCGCTGCTGGCCGCCTGAGGCGGCTGCGATAGCGCAGCGATTGCCCGGCTAGAATGCCGGGTTGAACCTTGTCTCCTGAAAGCACATCATGGCCGACGCGCCCGCACAACAACAAGACCCGAACGCCCCGCATTTCTCGATCGAGAAGATCTATCTGAAGGATCTGTCGGTCGAAAACCCGAACGCCCCGCAAAGCTACCTCTGGCGCGAGTCGCCGACGGTCGAAATCGGCCTCGAACAGGATCAGTCGGCCATCGAAGACGGCTTCCACAACGTTTCGGTCAAGGTCACCGTCACCGCCACCATCGCCGACAAGACGATGTTCCTGGTGGAAGCGGCCATGGGCGGCATTTTCCAGATCCGCAACATACCGGAACCCGAGCTGCAACCGCTGCTGGCCGTGCACTGCGCCAACATCATCTTCCCGTATGCCCGCGAACTGATCTCGGACGCCGTGCAACGCATGGGCTACCCGGCGATCTATCTGCAGCCGATCAACTTCGAAGCGATCTACCAGGCCCGCGTCCAGCAGCAACTCGAACAGGCTGCCGCCGCGACCAAGCAGTAAGCGCCGCCCGGCCAGCCGCCATGACGAATCCGCGCCCGCTTTCACGGCTCATTCTCGCGTTTGGCCTGAGCGCGGCACTGGGCGCCGCTCACGCGGACTTCCGGCAAACCGTCGACAACGCAACCATCGGCTACGAAGGCCCCTCGGCCAAGGCCACCCGGCAGTTCCTGTATAGCCGCGGCACGCCGGTGGAAATCGTCGTCAGCATCGAAGGCTGGGTCAAGGTGCGCGACGCCACCGGCGCACTGGTCTGGCTGGAGCGCAAGGCGCTCGCCGAGCGCGGCAACGTGCAGGTGAAGGCGCCTGTGGCCGACGTGCAGGCGGCGCCCGATGCCGCCAGCCCGATCGTGTTCCGCGCCGAGCAGGGGGTACTCCTGCAACTCGTTACCCCACAGCCGCCCAACGCCGGCGCCTGGGCGCAGGTGCGCCATCGCGACGGCCAGACCGGCTTCGTCCGCCTCGACACCGTCTTCGGGCTTTAGCCTTTTCTTTTCCGCTGCACTGACCGCAAGGCCGCTGCCGGATTACTCCGGTAGTGTGGGCGTTGCGCGCTTTTCGGGTCGATCACGATAGACGCTGCGGCCTGCTGGTTGTAGAAACGCCTCAGTCGCAGGGCGTTCCTGCGCCGCAAACCACAGGAGGTTTTATGAGCGTCGCTCGCGTTACCGAGATTACCGCTTCGTCCAAAAAGAGTTTTGAAGACGCACTGAACATCGGCGTCGATCGCGCCTGCAAGACGTTGAAAAACGTGGAAGGCGCCTGGGTGCAGGATCAGAAGGTGATCATCAAGAAGGGCAAGATCGTCGAATACCGCGTCAACATGAAGGTGACCTTCATTCTCGAAGACTGAACCGCCCCGCAAAAAAAAGAGCCCGCAAAAGCGGGCTCCGAGGGGATCACGAGAAATACACGCGGGGGCGACCGGGGGAGGAAAACACCCCCGCGTGGTCAGACAACAAGACGTGCCGCGGACACACGGTCACCCAGCGCCGCGAGCTCGCGAAGCGCCTTGCTCTCACCGTCTTCGGCTGAAACGCCGGATGCGGGAGCAACGGGCTCCTGAGCTCTGTTCAGAGCGAACTCATAGGTACTGGGTGCAAACATATCCATGACTAACCTCACTGTGACGGTTGCTCATTAGCGGCTTCCGTGCCATTCAAATAAATAGACGCTGTATCAATGACTTATGCGACATGCAGCGACGAAATTTGCCGGCATGCCGCTGTTTTCGGCGAAAAACATGGCGAATCTGTCGGCAGGCCCCGACAGCCGTTGCGGGCGCTTTTCGCAAGTCATTGATTTTGTTGACAAAACGGCGTCTCAAATCGACGACAGGAGTTTTCCGGAGGCCACCGCGCGGAACCGTCATCGGTCCCCGAACGACGCAAACGAGCGGTCACCCGCTACCGTTGGTCGGTCTGACGCGCATCCGCCGCTTCGTTGTCGCGGCGGCTATCGGCAGTCGCCCGGCAACGGCAAACGCAGGCCAGGCGTAACAAGTCCTTACACACTCGACGCCGCGCAGGCGTGGCAATGGCGCCGTGCGCCAGTACGATTGCGGCGAACACTTCCGCGCTGTCGCACGACGGCGCCGCCTGCGGAGCACACGCCATGTCCACCCGTCGCCACAACACCCCACTCGTCGCCACGCTCGGCTGGTTGCTGGTTTGCATCGTCGCGCTGCTGCTCGCCGCTACCGTCGCCAGCGCACAGACGGCCGGCAACGATCGCGCGATGGGTTTCGACGACGCCCGCCACCTGCTCAACCGCACCAGCTTCGCGGCGCAGACCGCCGACATCGAAAACTATGCCCGCCTCGCTCGCGCCGAGGCGGTTGATCGTCTGCTGGCGGAGACAAGACGACATGCGGCCTATCCGGCACCGGCGTGGACGGCGAAATACGAACGCGTGTACCGGCCGGACATGACGCAGGAGCAGCGCATGCAGGCCAATCGCCGCGAGCTGGTCGAGCGCGGCCTGGAAATCCGCACCTGGTGGGTCGCCGAGATGCTGTCGACGCCGACGCCGCTGACCGAGAAGATGACGCTCTTCTGGCACAACCATTTCGCCACCTCGCAGCAAAAGGTGCGCTCGGCGCACCTGATGTACCGGCAGAACGTGTTGCTGCGCAGCTACGCGCTGGGCAACTTCGGCGCCCTGCTGCGCGAGATCAGCAAGGATCCGGCAATGCTGGTCTACCTCGATGGCGCGCAGAACCGCAAGGGCGCCCCGAACGAGAATTTCGCCCGCGAATTGATGGAGCTGTTCACGCTCGGCGAGGGCCAGTACAACGAGGCCGACATCAAGGAGGTCGCCCGCGCCTTCACCGGCTGGAGCATCGAGCCCGAGACTGGCGAATTCCGCTTCCGTCGCGGCATTCACGATGACGGCGAAAAATCGGTCTTCGGCGCCCGCGGCAGGCTCAATGGCGACGACATGGTGACGCTGTTGCTGCGGCAGCCGGGCACCGCCGAATTCATCGTCGGCAAGCTGTGGCAGGAGTTCGTGTCGCCGGAACCGGTGCCGGCAACGGTCAAGCGGCTGGCCGCCGTCTGGCGCGACGGCAATTACGAGATCAAGCCGCTGCTGCGCGCGATGCTGCTGTCGGACGAATTCTGGGCGCCGGCGAATCGCGCCTCGCTGGTGAAGTCGCCGGTCGATCTGGTGATCGGCTCGCTGCGGCAGTTCCGCTTCTCGGTGGAAGACCCGGCGCCGTTCGCCATCATCCTGCGCCAGTTGGGGCAGGATTTGTTCGGCCCGCCGAACGTGAAAGGCTGGCCCGGCGGCGAGGCCTGGCTCAATACGACGACGCTGCTGGCGCGCAAGGGCTTTCTCAACCGCCTGTTCCGCGCCGACGAGATGCTGAAGCCGGCGCTGGCGACGGCCGACGAGGCGGCAATGGGCAAGCAGGACGTCGTCGCCCAGCCGGCAGCCGCGCTGATCGATCGCGACATGATGGGCGAGCGCCGACAGCGCGCGCAGACGCGGCTCGCCGTGCGCGGCGCGGCGCCCGACCGCCTGCCGCCGTTCGGGGTCAATAACCAGTTACGCGGCCAGTATTTCTTTAATGCCGACGCCTGGTTTGCGCAAATGCCCCCAGCCATGGACGGCGACAAGATCGGCCGCACGCTGCTCGCCGGCCCGCCGGTGCAGGCGCCGAAAGACGTGCCGCACACGCTGGCCGGATTGCGCAGCGTGGCGCTCGACCCGATGTATCAACTGAAGTAGGCGGAGCTCGTCATGACCCTCAATCGACGCCAATTTCTGACTACGCTGTCTGCCGCCACCGCGGCCGGTGTCGGCGTGCTCGCGGTACCCGCTGCCTTCGCTCAGGCCACCGCCGCCAGCCCCGCCAACCGCTACCGGCGGCTGCTGATTCTGGTGGAGCTGAAAGGCGCCAACGACGGCCTCAACACCTTCGTGCCCTACGCCGACCCCGCCTACTACGCGCTGCGGCCGACGATCGGCATCAAGCGCGATCAGGTGCTGCAACTGAACGACCGGTTCGGCCTGCATCCGGCGCTCGATCTGCTGCTGCCGATGTGGGCCAAGGGCGAGCTGGCGACCGTCGCCGGCCTTGGCTACCCGCAGCCAAATCTGTCGCACTTCCGCTCGATCGAAATCTGGGACACGGCGTCGAATGCGAGCGAATACCTGCCGGAAGGCTGGCTCGCCCGTGCGTTCGCTGCGGTGGCGCCGCCGAAGTCCTTCGTCGCCGACGGCATTGCCGTGGGCGGCGGCGATCTCGGGCCGCTGGCCAATGGCAGCCGGGCGCTGTCGATCGCCTCCACCGAGGCCTTCGTGCGCCAGGCCAGGCTGGCCGACCCGCACGGCCGCGCCAGCAACAAGGCCTTGCAGCACATCCTGCGGCTGGAGGGTGAAGCGCAGTCCGCCGCGCTGAATCTCGATCCGAAGGTCACGCTGAAGACCGAGTTCCCGAGCCATGCCTTCGGCCAGCAGGCGAAGACCGCGATGCAGGTGGTCGCGGCCTCGCCCGGCGTGGCGGCGCTGCGCGTGGGTTTGGGCTCGTTCGACACCCATCAGGGCCAGCCGGGCACCCAGCAGACGCTGCTCAAGCAACTCGCCGAGGGCATCAACGCCATCCGGCAGGCGAGCATCGAGCTCGGCCGCTGGCAGGACACAACCATCGTCACTTACTGCGAATTCGGCCGCCGCGCGAAGGAAAACCAGAGCAACGGCACCGACCACGGCACCGCCAACACGCAGTTCGTCATCGGCGGCGCGGTGAAGGGCGGCCTCTACGGCAACCACCCGTCGCTGACGCAACTCTCGGGCGACGGCAACCTGCTGTTCGGCACCGACTACCGCGCGCTGTACAACACGCTGTTGACGCAGTGGTGGGGCTTCAGCGCGGCGCAGAGCGAGCAGGTGCTGGGCGGACGCTACGCCACGCTACCGATCCTGGCCTGACGCTGCTGCGGACGGTCGCGTCCGCATGAAGTCGGGGCAGGTTCCGAACGCAGCAAAGTGTCCGTTACTCGGTTTCCAGATCAACCGGAGACCAAGCGCGACGATGCATACGGTGCGTCCGCACGGCAGGAAATAGCAACAACGTACGTATTGGTTTGGACTTGGAATCAGGGAAAATGCGGCCGCCATTCGAAGCGGTCGGACTGCTCGCGGGAACGCGACTGAGCGATCTCGTGCAGCACGAACTCATGCCAGGGCAATCCGTGGATAAGCGACGCGAAAACGAGTATCGGCATGGGCGGTTGCAACGCCGAACAGTCCTCGGAGACCAGTTCAATGTTGGTCGCGACCTGTTGCATATTTTTGCGTATGACAATGTTGCCCGGCAACACGACCCAGTCCCAGGCCAACAGGATTTCCACGCCACCTTGGTCTGCCGGCGCGAAACGCCAGACGGAAGCCCCGGTTTCATGCGCGGCCTCGCCTTCGGCGTCATGCAGGCGAGGATCATCGCCCTCCAGCAATGGAAAGGCCTCGATACCAAAGCGCGTGAGCAGATGCGACCAACCCAAAGGATTCACCGCGGAAACGGGCAGTTGCACCGGCGGCAAAGGCAATGATGAAGATAGGCCCATCAGATTCACGTTAGGATTTTTATTCTTGTTGTGTCGTGTGAGTTGCGTGCTCACTCAAGCTGTCGCCCGGGCGGACAAGTTCGCGACGTTTGGCGAAGCCTCTGCATCGCTTGCACGGCCGTCAATCTTGCGCATTTCCTGCGCGATCTTGCCGCCATTCAACACAACAACACGGTCGGCCATAGCAATGGTCTCTGGACGATGGGCAATGATGATACGAGTGAGCGCAAGTTTCTGCACAGCGGAGTTCACTAATTTCTCGTTGCCCACGTCAAGCGCACTCGTTGCCTCATCGAGGAAGAGAATTTTTGGGCGTTTGTAAAGCGCACGCGCCAGAAGAATGCGTTGCTTTTGTCCGCCAGACAGCGCAGCGCCCATATCGCCAATCAAAGTGTTGTACCCCATTGGCATGGCGCGGATATCGGCGTCTACGGCCGCAAGTTTTGCGCACTCCGTCACCCACCCCATATCCATGTCGGGAGAAAAGAATGCGATGTTGTCGGCGATGGAACCTGCAAATAACTGATCGTCCTGCATCACGGTGCCCACCATGTCACGAAATTTTCTAAGCCCGATTCGTTTGAGCGGTGCGCCACCGATGAGCACTTCACCGCGCTCCGCGTTCAGTAACCCCAGCAGAGCTTTGCCGAGCGTCGACTTGCCGCCACCCGATGGTCCGATGATCGCGACCGACTCGCCTGCCTCGATTTTCAGGTCAATGCCGGACAGCACAAACGGTTCCGTCGCCGCGTATCGGAAGTGAATGTCTCTAAGTTCGATAGATGGTTGCAAAGTTTTTTCATCATTGCCAAGCCCCAATGCAGCCAAAGACGCAAAGTCCGTCTGCGCTGCGGACTCTGGTTCAGTGAGCACGATGTCCGACAACCGTTCCGCTTGCAAACGCATCATGCGCCACTCGAAAGCTTTGTCGATGAGGCTCGTGACGCGCTGTACGAACTGATCTTTGTATGCAACAAACGCGAACAACATGCCCACGGAAAACGCGCTGTCCAAGACGGCTTTGGCGCCAAACCAAACGACTAGTATTCCCGTGATACCAAACAGACTGCCGTTCCCAAAGCGCCAACCCAATGCGAGGCGCTGCGTAACCACATTGCGGTTCATCGTGTCGACCGCGAGGTTCACGTAGCGAGATGCGCGCTCCTCCTGAGCGTTGAAAAGTTTGAGGCTGGAAATGCCGCGAACGGTCTCAAGAAAATGGCTTTGCTGCTTCGACTGTGCCACGATTTGCTCTTCCGTCGACTGGCGTAGCGGGCGGTAGAACGACAAACGCAGGCCCACGTAAAGGGCGACCGCAACGACAACGACAACCGTCAACGTACCGCTGTAAACAATCATCATGCCGAGCGTGACAAGCGCCATCACACCGTCAAGGATTGCCTCAAGGAAGCTCGATGTGAGTGTGCGTTGCAGCACGTTGATGCTGTCAAACCGCGAAACCACGTCACCAAGGTGCCGCTTCTCGAACCAACTCACGGGGAGTCTGAGCAGGTGCCGAAAAACGTTGGACAGCCATTGCACATTCAGCGTGGTCGAAAGCACGGTCATCACCCACGCGCGGGCGGCGGATATCACCTCTCGCACCAGCACCAGCAACCCGAAACCGAGGACCAGTGTCGTCAGCAAATCGCGATCCGCCGAAACAAGCGCGCCGTCGACAACCCACTGCATAAAGAACGGCGTGACGAGCGTCACGACTTCCAGTGCAACCGCAAACATCAACACTTGAACTGCGGCGCGCTTCAATCCCGTGATTCGGCCCATCAGTTTCGCAATAGGCAGCTTCTTCGCTTCGGTCTTCGGCACAAAGCCGTCGCTTGGCGAAAGCTCCAGCGCAACGCCTGTAAAGTGCTTCGAGAACTCGGCGAGTTTCATGCGACGCACGCCACGAGCGGGATCGTGCAGCACGACTTCATCTCGTTTCACCGACGTCAACACCACAAAGTGGTTCATATCCCAGTGCAGCAGGCACGGCAATGTGAGCTCCGGCAAGTGCTCCAGGTCAAGGCGCAAAGGTCGAGTGGCGAGGCCCATCGCCTGCGCGAATGCGATCAAGTTTGCAAGCGTCGCACCTTTCAGCGACAACTCAAAGCGTCGGCGCAACTCCGACAAGTCAGCCTTGTGACCGTGATAACTCGCCACCATGGCAAGTGATGCGAGCCCACACTCGGCAGCCTCTGTTTGCAGGATCACGGGAACTCGTGATCCGAACCCGAAATTGAGCCGCCCCAGAAAATTGGTACTCGGAAGCGTTGCAGCTATTGTCGTCATATTTTTCTTCTCATTATTTGTTTGTGTCGGCAAGAGTGTGCACGCCACGCCGCTCACCCTGAGCGCAGCGAAGGGTCTCTCGCTGCCAAACCCGTCGTTGCTGCGCTACCCCGCAACACGTCCTTTCAAGCTCAGCAACGGCTCGAAAACCCACTCTACCAACTTCCGCCGATCCAGCTCAATGTCAGCGTCAATCTGCGTGCTCGCCGCCAAGGTCTGCGGTTGTCCATATGCCATGATCGTTTGCGCGTCGAGTTTGACGCGTACGCGATACAAACCTTCGTTACTTGTAGCCGGCAATGCCCCTGCCGGCACGTCGTGCGGCGCAATCGCCGTGCGCGAAACCTCCACGACTTGCCCCGATTGTTGACCGAACTTTTGATACGGAAACGGTGCGTATCGCATCTGCACGCGCTGGCCCGGTTGCACAAAGCCAATCGCACGTGACGGCGCATATAACTCCGCAACAAGTTCGCTATTCGCGGGCAACAACGTGGCGAGATTTTGACCTGCCGCCGCCCACTGCCCCTGTTGCGCCGAGAGCGCAGTGACCACACCATCCTCCGGTGCGCGAATCACCAAAGTACGGCGACCAGCAAGCTCCGCCGCCTCCTGCTCCAGCGCGGCGCTCTGTTTGGTCACGCCGGTCAAAGTTGCAGCCGTGCGTGTCGGTAGCGCGGTCAGCTCCGTCGCGATGCTGGCGATGTCGCGATCCAACGCGGTGCGCGTGCGCTCAAGCGCCAGTACGCGCGAGCGCAGATCAAGCACCTCTTCTTCTTTCGCTTGCGCCCCCATGCCCGACATGAATCCCTGGTTCGCCAGCGATTTGTAGCGCGTAACGTTCTGTTCGCCAAACGTCAATCGCGATTGTGCCGTAACCAATTCTCGTTCGAGTTGTGCGCGTTCTGTTTCCATGCTGCGCTTGCGATCAGCGAGGCGGCCAGCCTCCGTGCCGGCGAGGGACAATTGCTGCGCACGCTCCACTTCGAGCGCCATTTTTCGCATTTGCAATTTATCCGCTACCGCGCTCTCGTGGCTAGCGCGTTCGCCCTCGCGTTCGAGCGACAGCACAAACAAAACTTCGCCCGCCTTGACATGCTTGCCTTCCGCAACTTTAATCTCCGTTACACGTCCCGCCTGCGCAGTCAATAGAGTGGTTTGGCCCGCGCCTGGCACAAGTCGTCCGACCACAGTGGCGCGCTTGGTGTATGAGGCGAAAACGAGAAAACTCAATACTCCCGCTGCTACGGCCATAGCTGCTGTGCCGATGAACCAAAACGAAAACGGGTGGGCCAATTTGATCTCGCCCAACCAACGCGTTTTCTGTTGTTCCAGTGCTTCCGGACGAAAGAACGGGGTGGGAGCCGATGGCTTTTCTGCGCTCATAAACTCGATGTCGAGAACATGTATTGATGTCTGCTATTCAATCGAAATTTGGCGTGGTTTTGAACTGTCAGAACTGACAGTCAGTCGGCCAACCAAAAGTCGTATTGCATAGTCCGCCACGCACCGTTCGCCCTGAACGTAGTGAAGAGAAGTGGCCCCGCTTTTCAAGACATCAGGATAAGTGGAAACTCGGACAGAAACTGACGCGGCG
>JAPUER010000005.1 GCA_027492485.1 Betaproteobacteria bacterium | reverse complement strand
AGGCGAGCGCCGCCGCGAAGGCAGTGCGTCGGGCGAACGCCGCCGCTTTGGCGACCCGGTGCCGCCACCGCCGCGGCGCGAGGGCTGGGCGCCGAAAAACCGGCGCGGTGCGGCCCGCTTCGGCAGCGATGACGACGCCGGCGCGGGTGGTGGTTACGTCCGTCGCCGCGACAGCGACGAGGGCTTTGCGGCAGCGGACGGACGCGCAAAAGCGCGCGCGCCTGCGACGGCAGGACGCAGTGCGCCGCGCAGCGAGTTCGGCGCCCCGCCGCGCGGCCGTACCGGTGGCGCTGGCGGCGGCGCCGGTGGTGGCTATGGGCGCAGCAGCGGCAGCGCGGCCAGCGGCGGCCGCTGGGGCGAACGCCGCGATTTTGACGATCGCAGTGGCACCGGCGGTCGCTCGCGCGGCGGCACCGAAGGCAGCGGATTTGGCCGCGATACCGGCAGCGACCGCCGTCCGGGCAGCGCACGGCAAGGCGGCGACAACTGGGGCAATCGCGACGGCGTTACCGGCAAGCCGCGCGGCTTCGCGCCACGCGGTGGTGCCGGCACCGGCGCTCGCGGCGCCAGTGGTGCCAGTCCCGCGGCCAAACCGCGCACGCGCCGCCGCCTGGGCTAGGCGTCTGGGCGGCAGGAGTCCGGGCGTCGCGAATCGCGGCAACCTCAATAGGCCGTAACCGCCCGCAGCTTCGGCTGATGCGGCGGTTCCAGTCGCAGCAGCACGTCGTAGTACGCGCGCACCGATTCCACATAGTCCACCGGCATGTTGCAGCGGCAGGGACCGAGCTTGAACTGCGCCGCGATGTCCGGTTTGGTCAGCAGCGGCAGATGGCGGCGCACATCGGGCCACATGTCCGGGTTCTTTTTTGCGCGCTGGGTCAGGATGCGCGCATTTTCGAGGTGGCCGAGTCCGATGTTGTAGGCGGCCAGCGCCAGCCAGGTTTTGTCCGGCTCCTGGATGCGGGTCGCGAGGCCGTCGCGCTTCAGCTCCGACAGGTAGCGCGCGCCGCCGAGAATAGATGAGCGCGGATCGAGGCGGTCGACGTTGTAGCGCTTCGCCGTGTCCTCGGTGAACTGCATGATGCCGCGGACGCCGGTCGGCGACGTCGCATCCGCCGTCCAGTGCGACTCCTGATAAGACACCGCCGCCAGCAGCCGCCACTCGATGCCGTAGGTTTCCTGCGCCTGCTGGAACCAGCCCCGGTAGCGCGGCAGCACCGAGTTGACCCGTTCGCTGAAGATGTCGATGTCCATCGGCGACACCCGTTGCGGGAAGCCGAAATAGCGGTCGAGCACGCGCGCGATCTGGCCGTCGCGCGTGATACGGGCGAGGAAGGCCTCCGCCTCGTCGCGCAGTTTCGCGTCGCGGTGCGCGAATAGCCAGACCCGCGGCAGCGCCGGCTGCACGACGAAGGCGCGCTGCGCGTCGTAGTGAAAATGCCGGCTCGCATTGAAGGTATCTTCCTCGACGATGGCGTATTGCACGTCGTCGTCGCCGACCGCCGCGATCAACGTTTCGTCGTCGTGGCGCTCGTCCTCGACGAAGGCGATACCGGCATTGCGGCGGCGAATCTCCGCCATGCGCGGATTGCCGAAGATTCGCGAGCTGACCACTACGCGCTTGGGCAGCAATTCGGCAAACGACCTCGGTGTGTTTTTTTGCGGCGAGTTGAGCAGCACCCAGCCGCTGTCCCGATAGCGCGTTTTGGTCGCAATTTCCGCAGCGCTCAGGTTGTCGCCGGGGATGCCCATCGTCACCGCATCGATCTCGCCACGCATCAGCGCCTGGCGCGCGGCGTCGGGCGTGGCAAAGGTGGTCAGGACGAGCGAACGGTGCTGGGTCTGCGCGAAGGCGCTGATCAGATCGTACTCAAGGCCGGCCGCATCGCCGTTCGGGTCGATGTAGTAGACGGTCGGATGCACCATCAGGCCGACACGCAGCGCATTGGCGTCGGCGACGGGGTGCACGCTGCCGCCGATAGGTCGTGTCTCGGCCCAGTTCGCCAGTTTGAACGGCAACACCAGCGCGGTGGCGACGACCAATAACGTCAGAATTACACGAAAGAAGGGCATGTCTCGTGTACGACCTTTCCGGTGCGTACTCGAATCGCTTGGCCCGCGAGTATAGGTGCAGCCAACCAGTGGTGCGGGGCGGACAAATCCGCCGGGGCAACTATAATTGCAAGCGGTGGGTCGCCCCGCATGTTCAAACCGTGAATCTGGTCAGGTCCGGAAGGAAGCAGCCACAGCGGTGTAGGCAGTGCCGGGGGAACGGCTCACCACTTTTGCGTCTGGACGGCGCGATTGCTTCGTTGCGTGAACCTTGCCGTGCGTTTCGCACTGTCTGCGGCTCACGCGCCTCGCACTCATCGCCGTCCAGACGCAAAAGTATTCTCCGGCGCCGTGATACGGGCGAATTGCCGCGTTGAATTTTCGGCGGGACACTCGCCTACCGTATCAGGTATGTCTCGCGTCCCGCCGAAAATTCGCCTTGCACTTCATCCCGTCTCACGACGCTGAAACTTGGCTCGTTGGTGCTCCCCGGTGCAACGACGGTTTGGAGTTCACCCTCAGTGTCCGCCTCTCTCGCCTTAGCCCGCAAATACCGCCCGCGCAATTTCTCCGAACTGATGGGGCAGGAGCATGTGGTGCGGGCGCTTTCACACGCGCTGGAGACTGGCCGCCTGCATCAGGCCTATCTGCTGACCGGCACCCGCGGTGTCGGCAAGACGACCATCGCGCGCATTCTCGCCAAGACGCTCAACTGCGAAACCGGCGTCACCGCCACGCCCTGCGGCGTTTGCCAGACCTGCCAGGACATCGACGCCGGGCGCTTTCCCGATCTGATCGAGCTTGATGCGGCGTCCAACACCGGCGTCGACAACATGCGCGAGATCATCGACAACGCGCGCTATGCGCCGACCGCCGGTCGCTACAAGGTGTACCTGATCGACGAGGTGCACATGCTGTCCAAGAGCGCCTTCAACTCGATGCTGAAGACGCTGGAGGAGCCGCCCGAGCATGTGAAATTCGTGCTGGCGACGACCGATCCGCAGAAGATTCCGGTGACGGTGCTGTCGCGCTGTTTGCAGTTTGCGCTGAAGCAGTTTCCGCCGGAACGCGTCGCCGAGCAGTTGACCAAAGTGCTGACCGCCGAGCAGGTGCCGTTCGACGCGCCGGCGCTGCGGCTGATCGGCGAGGCGGCGCAGGGCTCGATGCGCGACGCGCTGTCGATCACCGATCAGGCGATTGCGTTTGGTCACGGCAAAGTCGACGAGCAGCAGGTGCGCCAGATGCTCGGCAACGTCGATCGCGATTTCGTCTGGCGGGTGCTCGATGCGGTGGTCGCGAAGGACGCAGCGGCATTGAATGCCGAGGTGGAGCGCTGCTTCGAACACGGGCTCGCGGCTGACGATGCGCTGGCGCAACTCGCCCGTGCGCTGCACCGCATCGCGCTCGCGCAGCCGGTGCCGGCGAGCGTGGACGTAGAAGACCCGGACGCGCCGCACATCCAGCGCCTGTCTGCCGCGCTGACGCCGGAAGAAGTGCAGCTCTACTATCAGATCGCATTGCACGGTCGCGACGATCTGCGCCTGGCGCCCGACGAGCAGACGGCGTTGATGATGACGTTCCTGCGCCTGCTCGCGTTCGCGCCCAGCAACGGCGTGGAGCCGGCGCGCGAGCGCGCCATCCCCTCCCCCAGCGGGGGAGGGTCAGGGAGAGGGGAACGCGATGCAGCAAACCGTCCCGATGCCATCCCCTCCCCCAGCGGGGGAGGGTTAGGGAGGGGGAACGCCGATCCGCAAACCAATTCTCCCGTCGCGCAAACCGGATCACTCTCCGCGCAACCTGCCCCCACCCCGCCCTCCCCCGCTGGGGGAGGGAGTTCAGCAGCGGGCGCCACTCCCTCCTCCTCCCCCTCCGGCGGAGGAAGTTCTGCCCGCGACTTCGACGGCGACTGGCTCAAGCTGGTGAGCTTGCTGCCGCTCGCCGCGATGGCGCGCGAGCTGGCGCGGCATAGCGTGCTTGCCAGTTGGGACAAAGGACTGTTCAAGCTCGCGCTGCCGCAGGACAAGCGCCCGCTGGCGACGCAGAAAGAGCGCCTCGCCGGCACGCTGAGCGAATACTTCGGCCGCGCCGTGAAGCTGGATATCGAGCTCACCGACAACGTCGGCGAATCGGTCGCCGTGCGCGACAACCGCGTCAAGGACGAGAAGCAGGCCGCTGCCGAAGCAGCCTTCATGGCCGACCCGGCCGTGCAGGTGCTGCTCGGCGAAGGCGGCGGCAAGATTCGCGCGGGTAGCATTCAGCCTGCTGAATAATGACTGGAAACAAGGACGAATGACGCAAAGCAGAGGACACTTGGCGTCCCGCAAACACGTTTGTCGTCACTCGTCATTCGTCTCTCGTCCTTTTTACGGAGTAAAAAATGCTAGGTAAAGGCGGAATGGCTGGCCTCATGCAGCAGGCACAGCGCATGCAGGAGAACCTGAAAAAGGCGCAGGAAGAAATTCAGCGCATGGAAGTCGAGGGTCAGGCCGGCGCCGGCATGGTCAAGATCACGATGACCGGCAAGCACGAATGCAGGCGCGTGCAGATCGACCCCGGCGTGATGGACGATAAGGACATGCTGGAAGACCTGATCACCGCCGCCATCAACGACGCCGCGAAGAAAGTCGATCAGGTCTCGCAGGAAAAGATGGGCTCGCTGGCCGGTGGCATGGGCTTGCCGCCGGGCATGAAACTGCCGTTCTGAACGGCAGCGCGCGATTGGGCAGCTATCAGCTTTTTGCCGTATGCGGCAATGGAATAGGGCGCAAGGCGCAAAATCGCCAAAAGTCGACTTTAGTCATATTTGACGCCTTTGCCCTTATTCAATGGGCGTTTCACCAAAAAGCTGATCGTCACGTAGCCCGGCTGCTCACAGCCGGGTTTTTGTGGCTGGTTCCCGGCTGCGAGCAGCCGGGCTACGGGTCGGGGCGCCGGTTTGCTGTAGGAGCGGCTTGCCGCGACCGGCGGTCGCCTCCCGCTCGCGGTGGTCGCGGCAAGCCGCTCCTACAAGGGCGTGCTCTCGGTGTCTGGGCGGCAACCGCATGAGCACTCCCGTCTCCTTCAAGGCCCTGATCGACGCGCTGAAGCAACTGCCCGGCATCGGCCCGCGGGCGGCGCAGCGCATCGCGTTCGAGCTGGTGCAGCACAAGCGCGACGCCGCGCTCGGGCTCGCCCGCGCACTTGAAGGCGCGCTCGACAAACTCGGCCATTGCGAGCGCTGCAACACGCTGTCCGAGACGCCCATCTGCGCCGTCTGCGCCTCGTCGCGGCGCGATGCCTCGCTGCTCTGCGTGGTGGAAACGCCGGCCGACCAGATCACGCTGGAGCAGAGCGGCGCCTTCAGCGGGCTTTACTTCGTGCTGCTCGGCCGCCTGTCCCCGCTCGACGGCGTCGGCCCCGGCCAGATTCACCTCGAAAAACTCGTCCACCGCGCCACCGACGGCACCGTCAAGGAAGTGATTCTCGCCACCAACTTCACCAACGAAGGCGAAGTCACCGCCCACGTCATCACCGAACTGCTCGAAGGCCAGGGCGTGAAAGTGTCACGCCTCGCGCGAGGCATACCGATCGGGTCGGAACTGGAGTATGTGGATGCGGCGACGGTGGCGCAGGCGGTTAGGGAGCGACGGTAGCTGTGATGCAAGTGACGTACATATTGATGCCCGACGTGGCCGGTAAATTTTTGACTAAGACGGCGTCATTAGCCGAGTTTGCTCGAGATGCTCAAGGCATCTTTGTGCGAAAAGTTATTCCTCCGCTCGACATTCTCAATCTCGCTCTACTCTCCGGCGCAACTGGTCGGGAAGCGGACTGGGACGCATTTTCCATTGGCCCAGAAGAATATGCTGAGCTGGTGTCTGCGCTTGCCGGTGAACCGCCTACGGGCTATCGAGTCGATGCACCGCCGCCTGAAGTCGTCACGCATAAGCAATGGGTTGATTGGGTGCTCGGCAGATACTAGCCAACGCAGCCTCGTAGCCCGGAGAAGCGAAGCGCGTCCGGGTTCCCGTGCTGAACCGCCGGAGGCGCACTTCAACCGCGGCTCGATGAACAAATGCCTTGACGCGCTGCGCTTCTCAAGGCTACTGGGAATGCACGCTGGCCCAATCGCTGATCGCGACGAAAGCTTCGGTGGTCAATTCTTCGGCGCGGGCCGTGGGATCGACGCCGATTTCCGACCATGCATCCGGTTTGACCCATGCGACGAGGCTCTTGCGCAGCATCTTGCGGCGTTGCGAGAAGGCGTCGTTGACGATGCGGGCAAACAGCGCTTCGTCTTTCGGTCGTAATCTGGCGTCGCCGAGTGGCGTGAGGCGCACGATGGACGAATCCACCGCCGGCACCGGTTTGAACGCCGTCGGCGGCACGTCGAAGCAGTGCTCCACGCGATAACGGTATTGCAGCATCACCGAGAGCCGCCCGCGCGCGTCCTCGCCCGCACCCGCCGCCATGCGGTCGACCACTTCCTTCTGCAGCATGAAAGTCATGTCGCGGATGCGATCCTCGAATTCGCACAGGCGAAACAGGATCGGCGTGGAGATGTTGTAGGGCAGATTGCCGACGACTCGCAACGGCGCCGGCAGCGCGCTGAAGTCGAACGCCATCGCATCGGCTTGATGCACGCGCAACCGGCTGCCGTCGAATTCCGTCGTCAGGCGCGCCACCAGATCGCGGTCGATTTCGATGGCGTCGATGCTGGCATCCTTGCCCATCGCCGCGAGCAGTTTGCGCGTCAATGCCGCCTGCCCCGGTCCGATCTCGACGATGTGCTCGCCGGCGCGCGGGTCGATCGCTTCGACGATGCGGTCGATGATGGTCTGGTCGACGAGGAAGTTTTGCCCGAAGCGCTTGCGAGCGCGATGCGGGCCGGAGGGGCGTACGGAGTCGTTCATGGGCGAATCGTAGGGCGAACTTTGCCCACCGCGCCAACCCTTACACGCAGGCTCCCTCCCCGCTCGCCGGGGAGGGTTGGGGTGGGGTAGGACGCTTGCGTTTTGACCATGGGTGCGATTGCCACGTTCTTACCCCCTCCCAGCCTCCCCCGGCGAGCGGGGGAGGGGCGGCTGCGTGGCTACCAGTTGATCGAGCTCAGCCAGCAAGCGCGGCAGTGCGTCTGTCATGCCGCGATAAGCAACGATGGCCGGCGTCATCGAGCGCAGCGAGGCTGCCAGCTCTGCGGCGCGGCCGGGTGCTGCGTGAAGCACATCCAGCAGCGGACTCATCAACAAACGGATGAAAAACACGGCGCGCTCGAACTGCGGCAGCGGCCACGTGGTCTGCCGTTCGATGCGGAAGTAGAGTCGCGGCAGCAGCGGTGACGGATCGGCGAGCGCCTCGCGCCACCACGCAACGTTGTTGTCCGGGTGCTGGTCGAGCGCGGGGTTGGGCACGATGAGCCACACGTGGCGCAGCATCGGCTGCTTCATGAAAGCCATCGCCATCAGATTCGGCCCGGCGGCTTGCAGCATCTGGCTGTCCGCCACCGGCTGGTGGATAGCCATGAAATCGAGCCCGAGCTTTTCACGCGGGTCCCAGCGCGAGGGAAAGCAGACGGAGAGGTATTCGGTGCGCAGGGTGCCGGCTTCCTGTTTCAGGATGGCGAAGTCTTCCTGCAGTGATAGTGCAATTTGAAGCCCCTCCCCCTTGAGGGGGGAGGGATGGGGGAGAGGGTGAAGGGCGCCTGTTCCTCCTTCAGCATTGATTGGCGCGGCAGGTATCCCCCTCTCCCGGCGCTCCGCGCCACCCTCCCCCACCGGGGGGGAGGGCGAAAGCGTGCGGATTGCGATGAGCGCATCCGCGTTGGCCACACCCACTGCTGCACGCGGGCCGTGCAACGCAAGCACCCTCGCCCGCTCGCGCGCGTACACGGACGCCAGATCATCGTGCAACAGCAGCGCCGGCGAATCCGTATCCAGTTTCTCCAGATTCGGACGCATGCGGAACGGCACCTGCACCGGCCACGGCATGCGTATGGCGGGCGTGAGCCAGTCGGGCGTCGCCGCCATCATGCGCCCGGCCAGGCGGCGACGTATTCCTTCCAGTGCGTCGCGTCGCTCGCGGCTAGCTTGTCGCGCAGCAGCTTGATCTCGGTGTCGTACTCGGCACCGGTCAGCTCACCGCGCATGGCGAGAAAGCGCAGAAACAGCAGGTAGGTGTTTGCGGCATCGGTCTCGCAATAGGCGCGGATGCTGGCGATCTCGCCGCGCTGGAACGCGGGCCAGACCTGGCTGCCATCCATACCGAGTTTGCCGGGGAAGCCGCACAGCTTGGCCATCGTATCGAGCGGTGCATTGGCGCGCGCCTGATACATGGCGAGGAAGTCCATCAGGTCGAGATGGCGTTCCTTGTAGCGGTTCAGGTAGTGATCGAAATTGAACGCACGGTCATTGGCGCCGGTTTCAAGGAAGCGCGATGCGGTGACGCCGGTAATCAAGCCACGCTGCATCAACACCGGCAGGTCGAAGCCACCGCCGTTCCAGCTCACCAGTTGCGGTGTGCGTTTCTCGACGAGGTCGAAGAATTTCTGGATGAGGGTCGCCTCGTCGTCGCTCTCGTCGCCCAGTGTCCACACCGCGATCTTGTCGGCACCTTCGCGCAGCACGCAGGAGATGGCGCAGACGCGTTGCAAGTGATGCGGCAGGAATTCGCTGCCGTTCTTCTGCCGTTGCTGCGCAAACGCCCAGAGGCCGACCTCGTCGTCGCTGAGGCTTGCCGGCAAGTCATGCAGACGACGGATACCAGCAACGTCGGGGATCGATTCGATGTCGAAAACGAGGGTGGGGAGCATCGCGACATTGTAGGAGCGGGGGCGGGGGGGCCCCCCCCCCCCCCCCCGGGGGGGGGGGGGGCCCCCCCCCCCCCGCTCCTACAGGGGCTTAGCCGGGGAACACACCGGTCGAAAGATACCGGTCCCCGCGATCGCAAACCACGAACACGAAGGTCGCGTTCTCCACGCCCGTCGCCAGACGCAACGTGATGCACAGCGCTCCGGCCGCACTGATGCCGCAGAAGATGCCTTCCTCCACCGCCATGCGGCGCGCCATTTCTTCAGCGTCGGCCTGCGAGACTTCCTCGACGCGGTCGACGCGAGCGTTTTTGAAAATTGCCGGGCGATAGGCTTCGGGCCATTTGCGGATGCCAGCGATGCTGGAGCCATCGGTCGGCTGGGCGCCGACGATCACGATGTTTTCGTTCTGCTCTTTCAGATAGTTCGAGATGCCGGTGATGGTGCCGGTGGTGCCCATCGCGCTGACGAAGTGCGTGATCCGGCCGTTCGTTTGTTGCCAGATTTCCGGGCCGGTGCCGGTGTAGTGCGCGAGCGGGTTGTCGGGGTTAGCGAACTGGTCGAGCACCACGCCCTTGCCTTGCGCCTGCATCTCGACGGCGAGGTCGCGCGCGCCCTCGATGCCCTTTTCCTTCGAGACGAGGATCAGCTCGGCGCCGTAGGCCTTCATCGCCTGTCGCCGTTCCAGCGATTGGTTCTCGGGCATGATCAAAACCATCTTGTAGCCACGCATCGCGGCGACCATCGCCAGCGCAATGCCGGTGTTGCCTGAAGTCGCCTCGATCAGCGTGTCGCCCGGCTTGATGGTGCCGCGCTTCTCAGCCTGCACGATCATCGAATACGCGGGGCGATCCTTCACGCTGCCCGCCGGGTTGTTGCCCTCCAGCTTGCCGAGGATCATCGTGCTGTCCGGAACGCCGAACTCCTTCGGCAGACGTTGCAGGCGGACGAGGGGCGTGTTGCCGATGGTGGTGTCGATGGTGGGGTAGGGCTGGCGCATGACGAATGACCAATGACGAAGGACGAATGACGAAAGACAAAAATGGAAGGCGCCGAATGCTAGTCTCATGACGGGACGAACTGTTTCGTCACTCGTCATTGGTCATTCGTCCTTCGCTGGGGCGCCATTATCGCGCCAATAAAAAACCCCGCCGGAGCGGGGTTTTTCAGCGACAGCGAAGGATTACTTCTTCGGTTCGTCTTTCTTGGCGTCCTTGGCAGGAGCTTCCTTGGCTTTGGCAGCGTCAGCCTTTTTCTTGGCTTCGGCTTCTTTCTTTGCCTTGGCAGCTTCTTCTTTCTTCTTCTTGGCTTCTTCAGCCTTGGCTTTCTTGTCGGCTTCTTTCTTTGCCTTTTCTTCAGCCTTGGCCTTCTTGTCGGCCTCTTTCTTCGCCTTGTCAGCCGCGGCCTTGTCTTCCTTGCTCATCGGCTTGGCGGCGTCTTTCTTCGGCTCTTCTTTCTTGGCATCGGCCTTGGGCGCTTCCTTGGCGGCGGCCGGAGCGGCGGCTGCGGGCGCGGCGGCCTTGGCGTCGGCTTTCGGGGCGTCTTTCTTGCCGGCGTCGGCCTTCGGTGCTTCCTTGGCGCCAGCGGCAGCTTTTGGCTCTTCCTTCTTGCCGGCATCAGCCTTCGGGGCTTCCTTCTTGGCGCCGGTGTCCCAATCGACCTTGGTCGGGCCGGAGGTGGCGATCTTGTCCTTCATGTCGAGGAAGTTCTTGTCGCCGATGCCGTCGACCTTTTTCAGGTCTTCCGCCGACTTGAACGGGCCGTTCTTGGCGCGATAGTCAACGATCGCCTGGGCGCGAACCGGGCCGACGCCGGGGATCTTGTCCAGCTCGTCCTTGGTGGCGGTGTTGATGTTCACTGCGGCGAACGCAGCGCCTGCGAGCAGAAAGCCTGCGAGCAGAGCAAAGATTTTCTTCATAATACGAATGGTCCTCTCGTGTGAGCCCGGCGCTAGCAACCCGGGGTGACGGTTGTGATGAGCTGGGATAGCGAAGTCGCAGCAAAACACCGCCAGCTACAGTGCGCCGCTTAAACGCACGGATTGTAGCGGGCGTTGACAAGCCCGAATGCCGGACGCGGCGCGGCTTGCGCCACGTCAAACGACTCGCCGGGGCACCCGCGCGGCGACGGCGGTGAGCAGTTCATAGCCAATCGTTCCCGCAGCATTGGCCACGTCGTCGACGGCCAGACGATCGCCCCAGAGCTGCACCTGGCTGCCAACGCGGGCGAGCGGCACGTCGGTGACGTCGACCGTGATCTTGTCCATCGACACCCGGCCGGCGATGGCAACCGGCTGACCGTCGACCAGCACCGGCGTGCCGTTCGGCGCGTGGCGCGGGTAGCCGTCGGCGTAGCCGCAAGCGATCACCGCGATGCGTTCGTCGCGGCTGGCGGTATAGGTGGCGCCGTAGCCGACGCGTTCGCCGGGTTTGAGCGACTGGATGGCGATGACCTCGGTGGTCAGCGTCATCGCCGGCTTCAGCCTGAGCGACTGGGCGCTGTGGGTGGCGTGGCTGAACGGCGTGGCGCCGTAGAGCATGATGCCCGGCCGCACCCAGTCCTGCCGTTCCGCGTCGGGCTTGCTGCCGGCGCCGACGCGAGCGAAGTCGAAGCAGGCGGCCGAGTTGGCCAGCGAACGGGCGTAAGGCAGGCCGCGCGTCGCCTCGTTGAACCGCGCCAGCGCGTCGACATGGCCATCGGGCTCGTCGGCGCAGGCGAAGTGCGTCATCAGCGTGATGTCGCCGGTGCCTTCGTAGCGGGCGGCACGGGCCGCGATGTCGCGGGCGCGCTCAATGCGAAAGCCGAGCCGGTTCATGCCGGTGTTGAATTTGAGGAAGACGTCCAGTTTGCGGGCGAGCGGCGTGGCCTCGAACTCGCTTAACTGTTCGTCGCAGTGGATGACCACGCTTAGCCGGTGTTCGGCGGCGGCATGCCAGTCGAGCGACGAGAAACAGCCTTCGAGCAGCAGGATCGGCTTTTTCCAGCCGTTCTCGCGCAGGCGGATGGCGTTTTCGATTTCGATCAGGGCCAAGCCGTCGGCCTCGGCGAAGGCGCTGGCCGCGGTGGCGATGCCGTGTCCGTAGGCGTCGGCCTTCACCACGGCCCAGGTGCGGGCGCCGGGCGTCAGCGATCGCGCGAGGTCGAGGTTGTGGCTGAGGGCGGCGCGGTCGATGGTGGCGACGATCGGACGTGGCATGCGGGGTTCGGTCCTGAAATTCCCTGTTTGAGCGGGCGCAGTGAGTGGTCGCTCGCCGTGCCGCCTTCATCAAACAAACAAGCGTCCTATGCTACTCTCCGCGCCGGAGTTTGCGGCGATCCAGATCAAGGAGTAGACCTTGACGCGCCGGGCGGCGGGAGGAGCCGCTCCGCTTGCGGCGGCAGATGGTATGCAAGGAGCCCGGTAGCGCATGCAGCGCGGTTTTTACACGATCATGGCGGCGCAGTTTTTCAGCTCGCTTGCCGATAACGCGCTGTTCGTTGCCGCTGTCGAATTGCTCCGTTATGACGGTGCGCCGGAGTGGCAGCGCGCGGCCCTGGTGCCGCTGTTCGCGCTGTTCTACGTGGTGCTGGCGCCGTTCGTCGGCGCTTTTGCCGACCGTTTTCCGAAGGGCAAGGTCATGCTGGTGTCGAACGCCATCAAGGTGGTCGGCTGCCTGATGATGCTGTTCGGCACCCATCCGCTGATGTCGTATGCGATCGTCGGGCTTGGCGCGGCGGCCTATTCGCCGGCGAAGTACGGCATCCTGACCGAGCTCCTGCCGCCGTCGCAGCTGGTCAAGGCCAATGGCTGGATCGAAGGGCTGACCATCGCCTCGATCATTCTTGGCGTGGTGCTCGGCGGCGCGCTGGTGGGCAATCGCGTCGGCGACTGGCTGCTCGACATCGACGTGCCGTTCATCGATTTCGATATCGCCACCGCGCCGGAGGCCGCGCTGGCCTGCCTGATCTTCGTCTACGTGGTGGCGGCGGCGTTCAACCTGCGCATTCCGCACACCGGCGTGGCGATGCAGCCGATGCCCGACTTGCGCCATCTGCTGCCCGAGTTCTGGACCTGCAACGCCCGCCTGTGGCGCGACAAGCTGGGCCAGATTTCGCTGGCGACGACCACGCTGTTCTGGGGCGCCGGCGCCAATCTCAAATACATCGTGCTGGCCTGGGCGGCGGCGGCGATGGCCTACAGCACCAGTCAGGCCTCGGCGCTGCAGGGCGTGGTGGCGATCGGCACCGCGGTGGGCGCGGTGTATGCGTCGGTGCGGATGACGCTCGACCGCGCCACCAACGTGATTCCGCTCGGCATCGGCATGGGGCTGGTGGTGATCCTGATGGTGTTCATCAATCACCTGTGGGTCGCCGTGCCGTTCCTGATCCTGCTTGGCGGGCTGGGCGGCTATCTGGTGGTGCCGATGAACGCGCTGTTGCAGCATCGCGGCCACATGCTGATGGGCGCCGGGCGCTCGATCGCGGTGCAGAACTTCAACGAACAGACGGCGATTCTCGCGTTCGGTGGCTTCTACGCCGGGATGACCGCGCTCGGGCTGTCGGCCTATGTCGCGATCACGCTGTTCGGGCTGTTGGTGGCCGGGATGATGTATCTGGTGCGTCGTCGCCACCAGTTCAATGTGACGCATCATCACGCCGAGGTCGAGCGCTTGCTGGTGCTGGCGCGCAGCGACAAGCACTGAGCGCCGGTTGCGGCGGGCCTGGCCTAACGGCTATTGGCTGAAAGGCGCATTCACACCGGGCACGACAGTCGAAAACGGCAAAAGTCGACTTCTGGACGTTTGTGGTGCTCTGCCCACACTGAATGGGCGTTGTGCTGAAAAGCTGTTACCGTTTCGACGTCCTGACGGGAACGCCGTCGGCACTCAGGCGCCGGCCTTGACGCCGGTCGGCAACGCGCAACTCGCGCCGGTTCCGGCCAGTCCGCAGTAACCGCCGGGATTCTTGGCCAGATACTGCTGGTGATACTCCTCGGCGTAGTAGAACGCCGGCGTCGCCTCGTCCGGTCCGCCGCCGCGGATTTCGGTGGTGATCGGGCCATAACCGCGCTTCGCAAGCGCCGCCTGGAACTGCGCTCGCGTTGCCTCGGCCTGCGCCCGCTGGTCCGCGCCGTAGCAGTAGATGGCCGAGCGGTACTGGCTGCCGACGTCGTTGCCCTGGCGCATGCCCTGGGTCGGGTCGTGCGCTTCCCAGAAGGTTTTCAGCAGTTCGCCATAGCTCACCCGCGCCGGGTCGTACACCACCAGCACCATCTCCGTGTGCCCGGTTTCGCCGCTGCACACCTCCTGATAAGTCGGGTTCGGTGTGTAGCCGCCGGCGTAGCCGACGGCGGTGGCATAAACGCCCGGCAGCTCCCAGAACGCCCGCTCGGCGCCCCAGAAGCAGCCCATCGCGAACTGCGCGAGTTGCAGACCATCCGGGAACGGCGGCACGATGCGGTTGCCGTTTTCATGGTGCGTCGCCGGCACTGGCATCGCCGCATCGCGACCGGGCAGCGCCGACGCCGCGCTGACCATGGCGGTGGATTTTCCGAACAGTCCCATCAACAGGCTCCCGAGGTTCATGATCTATTTGCCGTTTGCGGCGCGACGGCACCGTACCCAGCTTGGTCAGGGTTCATGGCGCGAGCTTACAATCGCTGCGATTCTGGCCTGCCACCGGGCTTTCGGCCAGCCTGCACACGGAAAGGATGCACACCGGCATGGACAAACGCGCTGCCACGATTGCTGGCCTGCTCGCCGCGATCATCAGTCTGCTCGTCGGCATGGGGCTGTTGCAGTTTCTGCACGATAACGCGATGGGGCTGCCGCGCCTGCTGGCGACGGTCGTGCTCGGCCGCGACGCGCTGGACCGGGAGCTGGTCAACAATTCCGAGGCGCTGGTCGTTGGTGTCGCGGTTCATCTGGTGCTCGGGCTCGCGTTTGCCTACGTCATTTCGTTCACGCTGCATCGCTGGGGCTTCTGGGTCGGGCTGATCGGCGGCGCGCTGTTCGGGCTGGCGCTGTACGCCATCAACACCTACACGATGAGCCGCTTCTTCGCCGAGTTCTATTACTACCGGAGCTGGTTCATGGTCGGCATGCATGTGCTGTTCGGGGCGTTGTGCGGCGGCATTTACGAGTCGCTGGAGCGCGACCGTCGCTCGATCTATCGCGACTAGTGCTTCGTTTCATTAAACCCTTGACATGAAATCGCGTCTTCGTCCGCCATACTTCGTTGCAAATACTCGCAATAGCTTGCTATTGCTGCGTCTTGCGCCTCGTCTGACGAACGAATCCATCGATTTCATTCGTCAATGTTTTAATGAAACGAAGCACTAGCCGGCACACCGGGGAGGATTGCTCATGAGCAAGGTTCAGCTTGTCATTGCCGCGATTGTCGCGGCGTTCTCGCTGCTGTCGTATTTCGGCTCGTCGTCGATCAACCCGATCACCGGCGAGAAGCAGCACATCGGCGGCATGAGCCAGAAGGACGAGGTCGCGATGGGCCTGCAGTCGGCGCCGCAGATGGCGGCGCAGATGGGCGGCCTGGCGCAGGATGCACGGGCGCGGGCGCTGGTGTCGCAGGTGGGCGCGAAGGTGGTGGCGCAGTCGGTGGCGGCGAAGTCCGGCTACCCGTTCAAATTCCACACGCTGGCCGATCCGCGCACGGTCAATGCCTTCGCGCTGCCGGGTGGGCAGGTGTTCATCACCATGGCGCTCTTGTCGCGGCTGGAGACCGAGGGCCAGCTCGCCGGCGTGCTCGGTCACGAGGTCGGGCACGTGCTGGCGCGGCACAGCGCCGAGCAGATCGCCAAGGACCAGCTTGCGCAGGGCCTGACCGGCGCCTTCGCGATGGGGTCGGGCTCGATGAGCGCGACGCAGATCGCGCAGACGGTGAGCCAGATGACCATGCTCAGCTACGGTCGCGACGACGAGCTGGAAGCCGACAGCCTGGGCCTGCGGCTGATGGCGGAAGCGGGCTACGACCCGCGGGCGATGATCCGTGTGATGCAGATCCTGGAGCGCGCGTCGGGCGGCTCGCGGACACCGGAATTCCAGAGCTCGCACCCGAGCCCGCCGCATCGTATCGAGGAAATCAACGCCAAGCTGGCCAAGGCCTTCCCCAACGGCATTCCGCCGGGGCTCAAGCCCTGATGCACTTTCTCCGGGACTTTCCGCTCGCCTCGTTCAACACGTTCGGCGTCGCGGCGACGGCACGGCAGTTTGCCGTGGTGGCGAGCGAACAGGATCTGATGCAATGGTGCGCCGCGCATGGCCGCGAGGCGCCGCCGTTCCTGCTCGGCGGCGGCAGCAACCTGCTGCTGACCCGCGACATCGAGGCACCGGTGCTGCAGCTTGCCTTGCTCGGCAAGCGCGTGATCTTCGACGAAGGCAACACGGTGCTGGTGGAGGCGATGGCCGGCGAGCGCTGGCACACGTTCGTGCAGTGGACGCTGGCGCAGGGCCTGTCCGGGCTCGAAAACCTGTCGCTGATTCCGGGCTACGTCGGCGCCGCGCCGGTGCAGAACATCGGTGCCTACGGCGTCGAAATGGCGGCCACCTGCGACAGCGTCATGGCGATCGACACCGCCACCGGCGAGCCGAAGGAGTTCCGTCGCGCCGATTGCCAGTTCAGTTATCGCGACAGCGTGTTCAAGCGCTCGACCGCAACGCCGGGCACTGGCGACGGCAGCCAGCGCGATCGTCTTGCCATCACCCGCGTGCGCTTTCGCCTGTCGCGGCGTTTCGTTCCCCATCTCGACTACGGCGACGTCAAGGCGGAGTTGCAGGCGATGGCGGTGGCGACGCCGACCGCCGGCGATGTCGCTCGCGCAGTCGTCGCCATCCGCACCCGCAAACTGCCCGATCCCGCCGTGCAGGGCAATGCCGGCAGTTTCTTCAAGAATCCGCTGGTGCCGGCCGCGCAGGCGGCATCGCTGCGCGAGCGTTACCCGGCGTTGCCGCAGTATCCGGCCGCTACCGATGCTGGCGGCGAGCAGGTCAAGCTGGCGGCCGGCTGGCTGATTGAGCAGTGCGGCTGGAAAGGCCGCGGCATCACCGTCGACGCGCCCGCCGCGGTGTCGGCGCAGCACGCGCTGGTGCTGGTCAATCGCGGCGGCGCGACCGGCGCCCAGTTGTGGGATCTGGCGCAGGCGATCCAGTGCAACGCGGAGGCCCGGTTTGGCGTATTGCTGCAACCGGAGCCCCGCGTTGTCTGATCGCCCCGGCGGGCGCCACGGCCCGGCGCCGACCCCGGCTTCCGGTGTTTCGTCGCAAACCCGCTTGTTGCGGCGCCGGTCGACCTGAATAATCCATCCCTTGCTGTTACGGAGAACCCGTTCATGAATTCGTTCGTTCGCCGCTCGGTGTATGCCGTCGCGGCCACCACCCTGTCGCTGTCGGCGCTGGCACAACCAGCCGCGGCGCCCGCCAGTGTTGCCGCCGATGTCGTTGCTGCCAACGCCAATCTGCACATCGAAGGCATTCCGCCGATTCCGAAATCGATCGCCGACAGCGTCGCCCAATACACCGAGTTCCGCGGCCACCGCTTCGTGGGCTGGCACCCGAAGAAGGCCGAGATGATGGTGTTCCATCGCGCTGCCGGGAACAGCACCAATCAATTGTTCTGGCTGAAATCGCCGCTCGGCGAACTGGAGCCGATCACCCGGCATCCCGATCCGGTCAGCGGCGCCACGATCGAGCCGGGCGAAGGCAAATACATCGTGTTCGAGGCCGGCAAGGGCGGCTCCGAGGCGTATCAACTGTTCCGCCAGGACGCACCAGGGCAGCCCTCGGTGCAACTGACCGACGGCAACTTCCGCCACGCTCGCGGGCCGTGGCGCCGCATCAACGGCAAAGCCACCGGCGAGATGCTGCTGGCATCGGTGCCGCTCGACCGCAACCTGAACGCGGAGCAGCGCAAGAACATCGGCACCGTCTATCGTCTGCTCGATCCGCTGCATCCGGAAAAAGCGCGGGTGATCGCCGAACTGCCCGGCACCGGCTGGTTTGGCGGCAGCTTCAATCGCGCCGGCACCCAGCTCGCGCTGACGCGCTACGTGTCCGCCAACGACAGCGAGCTGTGGCTGCTGGATGTGGCGAGCGGCGAACGCACCCGTCTGCTGCCCGCGGACGAGAAGGTACGCGCCAGCCATCTCGGCGGCCGCTTCAGCCGCGACGGCAAGGGCATCTTCTTCACCAGCGATCGCGACGGCGAGTTCCGCGAACTGATGCGCTACGACTTGCAGAGCAAGACGGTGCGCTCGCTAACCAAGGGCGTGCCGCACGATGTCGACGGCGCCTCTGAGGACGATGACGACGACGACGATTCGAGCATCATCTACGCCCGCCTCAACGTGCGCGGCAAGCACGAGTTGCGCGCCTTCGACGGCAAGACGCTGAAGCCGGTCGAGATCAAGGGCATTCCGGACGGTACCGTGAGCTCGGTGAGCACCCGCCGCAAGACGCATGACATCGTGCTCAACATGGTCAGTGCCCGCTCGCCGGGCGATGTTTACGTGCTGCATCCGGGCACCGGCAAACTAACGCAGTGGACGAAAGCGGTCAGCGCGATGGATACCAGCACCTTCAAATCGCAGGAGGTGATCACCTGGAAGAGCTTCGACGGCCTCGAAATATCCGGCTTGATCAACCGTGCGCCGGCGCGCTTCGCCGGCAAGCGCCCGGTCGTCATCAATATCCACGGCGGGCCGGAATCGCAGGCGCGCATTGGTTTCTCCGGTCGCTGGAACTACTTTGTCGACCAGCTCGGCATCACGGTGATACAGCCCAACGTGCGCGGCTCGTCCGGCTTCGGCAAGACGTTCCTCGATCTCGACAATGGCTACAAGCGGGAGGACTCGGTCAAGGACATCGGCGCCCTGTTCGACTGGATTGCTGCGCAGCCCGACCTCGACGCCAGCCGCGTGCTGGTCACCGGCGGCAGCTATGGTGGCTATATGACGCTGGCGGTCTCGACCAACTACCCGGATCGCATCGCTGGTGCGATCGACTCGGTGGGCATCTCGCACTTCGTCACTTTCCTCGAAACCACCGAGAGTTATCGCCGCGATCTCCGCCGCGCCGAATACGGCGATGAGCGCGATCCGAAGATGCGGGAATTCCTCAACAGCATTTCGCCGCTGACCAATGCGCACAAGATCAAGAAGCCGCTCCTGGTGGTGCAGGGCAAGAACGACCCGCGGGTGCCTTACACCGAAGCCGAGCAGATCGTCGCCAAAGCGCGCGGCAACGGCTCGATGGTCTGGTATCTGCGTGCCGAGAACGAAGGCCACGGCTTCGCGCGCAAGGAAAACGCCGACTACTACTTCTACGCGATGGTGCGTTTCATGCAGGACACGATTCTGAAGTAGCGCATCGTGTGGGCGCGGGCTTGACCGCGCTTGCAGCCGTGGTTGGCGACGTCAAGCCGCCGCCTACAGCGTGATGCCCAACGCCGCCAACTGCGCCGCCGCCTGCGGCGCCCAGCCACGATTGGCGATGGGGCTGGCGGGGCTCGGGTGCAGGATGGTGCCGATCTTCACGTTGGGGTGCGACTGGCCGATCGCCAGCCGTGCCTGGGTTTCGGCGAACTTGCCGATGCCGATCACCCATTCCGGCGCCAGCGTGTCGACGCAGGTGCGCAGGTGTGCGTCGCAAGCGGCGTACAGCGGTGCCGTTTCGCGTTTCGGCAACTTGTCCGGCGTCACGTTGCGCGCCTTGTCGAAGAAGGCCAGCGGGCAGTAGTTCAGCACGAAGTGATCGGCGAAGAAATCGCCAGCCTGCGGATAGCGGCTGGCGAACAGCGCCCACAAGCGCTGGCCGGAGACCTCGGAGCGCTGGCAGGCAAAGCCTTCGACCGGCCGCGATGGATTGGGCGTCCGGGGCTGCGCGACCGGTGCATCGATGTGCATCCAGTCGCGCACGGCGTTGACCTCGCCGAACGGCACGCCGACCTGCACCATGCCGAACGGGCCGGGATTCATGCCAAGAAAGACGACGCGTTTGTGGCCTCCGCCAAAGCGGCGCAGATACTGCTCGTGCGGCGTCCACGCGTAGTCGAGCGGGTTCAGAACGTGAGTGACCGGCGGCGAGAAGCGCAGCGGGTCAATCGCCGCCGACAGCGCGCGTGCTGCTGCAACCAGCGCGTCAGCGGACACCGGCCACTACGCTTTCGGCCACAGCACCATCTGCGTGCAGCGGAACAGCGCAATGGTTTTGCCCGACTCGCGATGACGCACGACTGCATCCCAGACCTGTGTGGTGCGGCCGAGGTGTACGGGCCGCGCTTCGACCCAGATGGTGCCGTCGAGCGCAGTGCCAAGATGGTTGCTCTTCAGTTCGATGGTGGTGAAGCCCTGGGCACCGTCCGGCAGGTGAGCAAGGCAACCGTAGCCGCACATCGTATCGGCGAGGCCGACGACGGTGGCAGCGTGCAGGTAACCATTCGGGGCCAGCAGCTCGTCGCGGACTTTCAGTTCGGCAGCCAGCAGACCTTCGTCGACCGACAGCAGTTCGATCCCGAGCAGGCCCGGCAGTTTGCCGACGCCGCGACTTTTCATCGATTCGGCCGTGAAGCCGGGACGCAGGGCCATGACCGCCGCCTAAAACGTATAGCCGACGTTGAACATCAGCGCGGAAAAACCGAGCACGACGCCTTCGACGCGGAAGTTGCCGTAACGCAATCCCACCGACGGGATGATGGCGGGCGCGACGCCGAGATCGTTGAACGGAATGTTGGTCTTGTATTTGCCCTTGTAGCCGTGCAGCAGGCCCGCCGTCACCTTGGCGTACAGCCAGGGTTTGATGTCCCACTGCTGGCCCCAATAGATGTACTGCGAGGGCTGGCCATAGGAGTTCTTGAAGATCGCGAGGCCGAACAGCGTGGCATCCGCGCCCCAGACGCGGTCGTAGTTGCTCTGGATGCCCAGATCGACCAGATAAGTGTGCCTGGCGTATTCCGGGTTGTGGCGGAAGTGCTCGGTATAGGGGCTGAAGCCGACATAAATGCGGTCGCCGTCGCGCAGCCAGGTGTCGGCGTTGCGGCCATCGGCCGCTGCGGAAGCCGCGGGCGCCGCCTGCGTGTTTTGCGCGATGACGATGTTGGGATCGCTCTGCGCCAGCGCCGCGCCGGCGAACGGCAAGCCGGCGGCGGCAACCAGGGGAACCAGCGCGCGGGCGGCACCGGAAGGGCGGAAATTCATCGGTCAGTCACCTTTCTTCGGCTGATCTTCGGCATCGCGGATGGACTGCGCCTGCTGCATCGCCTTGTCGATTTCTGTCTTCACCTTGTCGATGGTCTTTTCTTTGGTCGGCAGCGGTGTCGGAGGAGGATTGGCCGGCTGGCAGGCACCGAGCGTCAGCGCAAGGCAAAGCGCGGCGATGGCAGTGCGGGCGAAGCGGTGCATCACGGGCGAGCGACTCAGTCGCGGAAATTGTTGAACTGCAACGGCAGTTCGGTGACGTCTTTCTTGATCAGCGCCATCGCGGCCTGCAGGTCGTCCTTCTTGTTGCCGGAGACGCGCACCGTGGTGCCCTGAATGGAGCCGGTGACCTTCATCTTGCTGTCCTTGAGCAGTTTGACGACCTTCTTCGCCAGCTCGGACTCAAGGCCTTCCTTCAGCTTGTCGACGCGCTTCACCTTGTCGCCGCCGATTTTTTCGGACTTGCCCTTCTCGATGGAGCGAATGTCGACGCCGCGCTTGGCGAACTTGTTGAGCAGCACTTCGTCGACCTGGCCGAGCTTGAACTCGTCGTCGGCGTAGACGGTCATCGTCTTTTCTTTTTCGTTCAGCTCGGCGCGCGCATCCGAGCCCTTGAAGTCGAAGCGGTTGCTGACTTCCTTGTTGGCCTGGTCGAGCGCATTGCGGATCTCGACCCAGTTCAGTTCGGAAACAGTGTCAAACGAAGGCATGGCGGGCACGCAAGGCTGGAAAACCGTCAAGTGTAAGGGTTCGCGGCGGCCCGAAATCAGGCGCCGGCCGCCGCCTCGCGTTCGTCCGACACGATCTGCCCGTCCGCCAGCGTCACCCGCCGGTCACAGGTAGTGGCGAGGCGCGGGTCGTGAGTCACGATCAGGAACGAGGTGCCGAAGTCGCGGTTGAACCGGCGCAGCATGACGAAGATGTCGGCCGCGGTTTTGGTGTCGAGATTACCGGTCGGCTCGTCGGCCAGCACCAGCGCCGGCCGCGCCGCCAGGGCGCGGGCGATGGCGACGCGCTGCTGCATGCCGCCGGAGAGTTCTGCCGGCTTCTTGTTCGCGGCGTCGCGCAGACCGACCGCATCGAGCAGATCAAGGGCGTCGGCTCGTTGCGCCTCGGTGATGCGGCTGCCGGCAATGAGGTGCGGCATCAGCACGTTCTCGATCGCGGTGAACGCCGGCAGCAAGTGGTGAAACTGGAAGACGAAGCCGAGCGTTCGCGAACGCAGCCGGGTCAGCGTGTCGTCATCGCGGTAGCTGACCAACTGGCCGGCAATTTCCACCTGTCCGGAGGTCGGCGCCTCCAGCAGCCCGATGGTGTTGAGCAGGGTGCTCTTGCCGGAGCCGGAGGGGCCGATCAGCGCGGTGAATTCGCCGCTGGCGACGGTGAGGTCGATGCCGTGCAGGATCTCCGCTTCGACGGGTGTGCCGACGTTGTAGGACTTGCGGATGCCGCTCAGCCGCAGCACGGCGCCGGAATTGCTCATGCGCGCATCGCCAGCGCCGGGTCGAGGCGCGCGGCCCGCCGTGCCGGCGCGATCGCGGCCAGCATGCCGCAAAGCGTCGCCGTGACGCAGGCGTAGGCCAGCAGCGGACCGGTCAGCGCAATCGGAAACAGCGGATTGCCGTCGGCGCCGCGGACGAAATTGCTGAAGCCGAAGATCAGCACCGCCGACAGACCGGCGCCGAGCATTGAGCCAAACAGCCCGACCAGTCCGCCCTGCAGCAGGAAGACCCGCAACATCTGGCCGCGTGACGCGCCCATCGCGCGCAGGATGCCGATCTCGCGCGTCTTCTGCACCACGGCGACCACCAGCACGCTGGCGATGCCCAGCATCACCACAATCGACACGAAGACGCGGATCATGCCGGTGGCCATCGTCTGCGCGTTGAGCGCCGACAGCAACTGGTTGTTGGTCAGCATCCAGCTCTCCACCGTGAGCGGCGCGACGCGGGCGACGCGGGCCGCCACGGTGTCGGCGGCGAACACGTCCTGCACGCGCAGATCGATCGAGGTGACGCCACCGGGCAGTCCGAGGAAATTCTGCGCAATATGCAGCGGCAGATAGACCGAGCGCCGGCTCAGGTCGCGGTTGCCGGGATCGATCATGCCGACGATCTGGAAGCGCTCGCCGCTGTTGTTGCCGCTGCCGTCGGTGATGGTGATGCGGTCGCCCACGTCGGCGCCGAGATCGCGGGCGAGTTCGGCGCCGACCAGCACGTCGCCCGGCTCCAGTCGCAAATTGCCGGCGACCAGCTTGTCGCGCAGGTCGACGATGCGGTCGTAGCGGGCGAGGTCGATACCGAAAATGGTGACTGCATCGCGCCCTTCGCCGCGCAGCGCGATCGCCGGGCCGGACGCCATCGGCGAGGCGGCCACCACCCCCGGCACCGCCTCGAAGGTGGTCATGACCTGCTGCCAGTTGTCGATCGAGCGGATCTTGCGTGGCGCCGTCTGCACCAGTGCGATGCCGGTGTCGCTGGCGTCGATCTGCACGCGCGCCACCGGCTCGACCGGTTTGGCGACGATATGCGCCTGCGCGCCCAGCGTGCGGCGGATGGTGTTCGACTGCAGACCGGCCACCAGCGCCGAAATGAACACCACCACCGCGACGCCCACCATCACGCCGCCGACGATCAGCGCCGACTGCGCGCGCCCCTCGCGCAGGAAGCGCAGGGCCACTTGCAGTTCAAAACGCAGCATGGCGGTGCGGGGGGATGCGCATGGGGCCTGCCGCCGGCGCTACATCGGCAGATCGACGTTGCGGGTGCGCGGCAGCGCCACCGGTACCACGGCGCGCACCCGCTGGCCGGCACGGATGCGGTCATCCAGCACCACCACGTCGCCGGCCTTCAGTCCCTCCACAATCTCCGCCCGCTGCAGGGAGTGGACGCCCACCTTCACCGTGCGTTCTTCGGCATTGCCGCGGCTGCCATCGGGAATGACCAGCACGAACGAGCGTTCGCCGGATTCGCGCAGTGCATTGGCCGGTACGCTAAGCGCGTTCTGCTTTTTGGCGACCACCACCTCGGCGGAGACCGTCATGTCGTCGCGCAGAAAGGCCGGTGGCTTGTCGACCCGCAGCCGCGCCTCGACGGTGCCACGGGTGACGTCGACCGCGGGGGCGAGATAGATCAGCTCGGCGTCGAACTTCTGCGTCGGGAAGGCGTCGGCCGATGCCACCGCGCGCATGCCTTCGCGCAGCAGGCTCAGGTTCTTCTCGTCGATTTGCCCGATCAGCCGCGTTTCGCCGCCGGTCGCCAGCGTCAGCAGTTTTTTGCCGGGCTGCGCCACGTCGCCGGGCTCGACGTCGCGAAAGATGATGCGGCCATCGGCGGCCGCGACGACACGGCTCTGCTCGAGTTTGGCGCGGACGATCTGCAGCGCGCCCTGAGCCTCGCGCACCCGCGCCTCGCTGGCGGCTGCTTCGGCGCCACCGCGGGCGTTGGCGGTGGCCTGGGCGCTGGCCTGCTGGTACGCCGCGCGGGCGCTGGCGGCGGCGCGCTCGGCGTCCTGCAGGCGGGCGTCGCCGATGAAGCCCCTGGCGTGCAATGCGCGGTTGCGCTCCAGTTCGCTTTGCGCGAAATCGAGATTGGCCTTGTTCTGCGCCAACGTCTGGCTGGCGACCGGCGCAGACAGTTCGAACTGCGATTTCAGCCGCGCCTCGGCGGTGGCGAGCGCCGCCTGCGCCTGTTGCGCCTGCGCGCGCAGATCGCTGTCGTCGAGCGCGATCAGCAGTTGTCCGGCCTTCACCGCGTCGCCCTCGCGCACCAGCACGCGATCGACCCGCGCGGTCAGCGTGCTGGCGATGTCGGTACGGGCCACGCTGGCCACGCGGGCGGAAAACACCAGCGAATGCTGGATCGGGCCGGCGCTGACGGTAGCCGCGTCGGCCGCCGTGCCGCGCCACCACAGCACGCTGGCCGCGACGGCGGCGATGAGCGGCACGCCTGCCGCAACGACCATCGCGCGAGGCCGCGAACTACCGGGTTTCTGCCACCAAGCCATGATTCCGATTGCTGCGACGGGCAGACAATGCATGCCACGCCACAGTCACAATGAACACGAAAGAGGCGCTAGCTTAGCGGGCCGCGGCTACGCGGTGTTTGATTTGTCGCCAGAATTGGCGCCGGAATCTCCGCCAAAGAGGGCGTCGAAGTCGGCGCCGGCGTTGCCCTTGCCGACTTTGCCGATGCGCTTGCCGGAAAACGCTTCCTCGATCTTGTCCTCGAAAAAACTGTTCGGCGACGGCGATGCCATCAGTTGCCGGTAAAGCTCGGGCGACACTGCCTTGAATTCGTAGACGTCGCCGTTGACGAATTCGATTTCCATCGTGCGCTGCCGCTCGTCATAGCCGGCGGCGCGGAGCCTCGAGGACTTCAGGGGTTTGCGATCCATGCCACGATTATGCCGAGGCGATCACCGCTTTCGCTCGTGCGCCAACAATGCAGCAGCTTCGCATCGAAACGACATCCGACAGGGCCGAAAGCGCAATACCCAAAGAAATCTACTCGCTGATTCTTGTGCTCTTGGCCAAATTCATTTGCTGCTTTCGACGGCAAGCCGCAGCAACTCTCCATTCCCGGCGCTGACAACGCTGCGCCCGAGGCTGCTCGCGGGTTGGATGTGAGAGCAGACCAACTACGACAATACCGAGAACTATCTCGATTTTGATTGTTCGGTGCTTGCCGCGCGCTTTGTTCGTTGCTACTCTTGCATGCGTATCAGGCAATAACCAATAACTCGCGGTATCGGGTTAAGCCACACGGCCAACAACGCGTCGACTGCAACGGAACTATCGGGGAATCACTTGAAGCACTTCACTGCCTTGCGGCTAATGCAAGCCACGTTTGTCACGGCCTGCCTGTTCGCGAGCCTCGCTCACGGGCAAACATTCAACGCCACGGGTACGGGCGCCATCCCGGATTCGGCAAACACTAATTGCTGGGTGGCGGCTGGAACACCGCTTTCAATGCCCATTTTGGTGTCCGGCGTCGCCGGCGCAATTACCAATATGTCAGTCTCGCTCACCATGACGCACACGTGGGTGGGCGACTTGAACGTGACGCTCAGCGCCCCTGGTGGAAGCCCGAGCTTTACCATCTTTGGCCGCACTGGTACTGCGGGGACTTCGTCCGGATTGAACTGTGGCTACAGTTCGAACATGAGCGGTACCTATGTCTACGCTGATCCGTCCGCTACCACCAACAACTGGTGGACGGCTGCGAATATGGGGGACACCGGCAATATCGCCACTGGTACCTACTTCACGACGCCGCTCGGTGCACCGGCGGGAGCGGTGCCGACTGCCGGCACGGCGTTCAATGCGGCCTTCGCCGGACTCACACCTGCGCAGATCAATGGGACCTGGACGTTGACGATTACCGACAACTCCAACGGCGACACCGGTAGCGTCAGTGCAGCGTCGCTGACGCTGGTGGCGGACGCGCCGCCGGCGATTGCCTATGTTCCGGCACCAAATGTTGCCCCCGCCACGGTCACATTCGCCAACGGCGCTGCAACGATTGCGGCAACGCCATCCGGCGGGAGCGGGAGCGGCGCGCCGTCAACCACGACGGTGAACGCTTGCACGATCAGTGGTGTCAGCGGTCCCGGCAGCTTCGGCTCGGTGGCTGGGGTCAGTCTGTCGTTTGTTGGCTCGACGACGCCCGCGCAGAACATCGGACTGACCTGTACCGGCGGTACGAGTGCGACCACCGCCATTCTCGGTTGCAACGAAACCAGAGGCAGCGCGTCGGCCGTCGCTCGAACCTGGGGCCTGACCTGTCCGGCAGGCAACATCGCGCCGACATTCGCCTACACCCCTGCTGCGAGCGGCACCATCACTGCGACTGGTGGCACGACGATCGGCACCACAGGAGTTCTGACACTGGTGGCCAGCATAGCGACTGCCGGCAGCGGTAGCGGCGCCGCTGCGACAACGACAACGTCGTGCACGGCGCCAAGCGCGCCGTTCAGTGGCTTCACGGGCAGCGCCACTGCCGTCGGCGCGGGCGCGATTTCCGGCAGCCCATTGACGGGGGCCTGCACCTTGGGAGCAAGCGCGGTTACACAAACACTCTCCTGCACCGAGAACCGTGGCGGTACGCCAACGGCGGTCAACTTCCAGTTGAGTTGCCCGGCAGGCAATTTGTTGCCGGCGCAGATCAGCGCATCGCCGACCGCTGGCCCGATTTCGTTCGGCGTCAATGGTGTAGGGAGTACCACCAGCCGCACGATTTCGATCACCAACACGGCGGGAGCGAATTCGAACAACCTCAATGTTAGTGGCTGCTCAATCAACTCTGCCGCCGGATTCAACCTGGTGGGCTCCCCCAATCTGTCGCTGGCACCAGGTGCCACCGGAACGATCGTGGTGAACTACTCGCCGACAACGGCCGGCGCATTTGATTCTGCGACGTTGACATGCGCAGTCGGTAATGTCACCGGTACCACTGCGATCACCTGGTCATTGAATGGCAACGGGCTTGCTGCGGCAGTACCGGCCCTCGATCCGAAGACGCTGGCGGCTCTGATGGCGATGCTGGCTGGCCTCGCGTTGCTGGTAGTAGCGAAGCGGCGGTCCTGACGAAGTCTCCAGCTCGCGCTGGACACTGGCCGCAAGTAACAAGGGCGCCAATGGCGCCCTTGTTGTTTCCCGGCAGGACTGATTGGCCTCTGCCGGGATCGCGTCGCGATCGTCTTATTCCATTTCTAAATCAATAATGCGTTAACGATCCACGGCCATCGGACGAT
>JAPUER010000004.1 GCA_027492485.1 Betaproteobacteria bacterium | reverse complement strand
CATCGTCCGATGGCCGTGGATCGTTAACGCATTATTGATTTAGAAATGGAATTACGAGCAATTTTGGCGGCAGTAGCGCGAATCGGCTTGAGCCGTTCTATTTTGTATGCAAAAATAATGCATGGCTGAAATCATCGAACTGGCCCGGCAGGCGCTGCCGCATCAGGCGGCGGCACGACTGCGCGGCATGCTGATCGAGGGCATGATCGCGCCGGGCGCCAAGCTCAACGAGCGTGAGCTCTGCGAGCAGCTAAAAATCTCGCGCACGCCGCTGCGCGAAGCGATCAAGATGCTCGCTTCGGAAGGTCTGGTCGAACTGCTGCCCAATCGCGGCGCGGTGGCGCTGTCGCTGAGCGAGCAGGATGTCGTCGACACCTTCGAGGTGATGGCGAATCTGGAAGCGCAGTCCGGCGAGCTTGCCGCCGCGCGCATCACCGACGGCGAACTGGCAGAAATCCGCGCGCTGCACTTTGAAATGCTGGCCGCCTACACTCGACGCGACCTGCCGCGCTATTACGCGCTCAATGCGCAGATTCATGCGTTGATCAATGCCGCCGCAAAAAACCCGGTGCTGACCCGCACCTACGCGCAGCTCAACGCGCGGCTGCAGGCGCTGCGCTTCCGTTCCAATCAGGACGGCCAGAAGTGGCAGCGCGCCGTCGACGAACACGAACGCATGATCGATGCCCTCGCCCGCCGCGACGCGGCCGCGATGCGCGCCGTGCTCGTCGAACATCTCGACAACAAGCGCGACGCCGTGCTGGAGTTGATGCGCAGCAACGCACTAACCCATGTTGCATCCCATCTTTAGGAGCGGCTTGCCGCGACCGGACAGCTTGCCAATGAAGGTCGCGGCAAGCCGCTCCTACAAATTGCAGTCGCATCATTGACTTTCCCATCCGATCCAGAACATGTCCGACGCCTCCCAACTCGCCCAACGCCTGCGCCAGCACACCCAGGGTGAAGTGCTCTTCACCGACGCCGACCGCGCGCGCTATGCGACCGACGCCTCGATCTATCAGCAGATGCCGGTGGGCGTGTTCGTCCCGCGCACGGCGGCGGACATCGCCAGCGCTATCGACATTGCGCGCGACCTGCGGGTGCCCGTCCTGGCGCGCGGCGGCGGCACCAGTCAGTGCGGGCAAACCACCGGCGTGGCGCTGGTGATCGACAACTCGAAGCACTTTCGCAACGTGCTTGCGTTCGATGCGGCGGCGCGCAGCGTCACCGTCGAGCCCGGCATGGTGCTCGATCATCTGAACGCTTACCTCAAGCCGCACGGGCTCTGGTTCCCGGTCGACGTGTCGACCAGCGCGCAGGCCACGCTGGGCGGCATGGCCGGCAACAATTCCTGCGGCTCGCGTTCGATTGCCTACGGCAACATGGTGCACAACGTGCTGGGCATCGACGCCTGGCTGGCCGACGGGCGGGTCGCATCGTTCGGGCCACAGGCGACGGCGAGCGGGCCGGCACAAGCGCTGGGCGCGCTCGCCGCCTCGCTGGCCGCGACCCATCGCGCCGAGATCGAACGCGTCTGGCCAAAGGTGATGCGCCGGGTGGCGGGCTACAACCTCGACATCTTCTGCAACCAGAGCGAGCGGCCGTACACCGCCGACGGCAGCGTCAACCTGGCGCATCTGCTGGTCGGCTCGGAAGGCACCCTCGCCTTCAGTCAATCGTTGACGCTGGCGCTGTCGCCGCTGCCGAAAGCAAAGGTGCTCGGTGTGGTGAACTTCCCGACCTTCCATCAGGCTATGGATTCGGCACAGCACATCGTAAAACTGGGGCCGACGGCGGTCGAACTGGTCGACCGCACGATGATCGATCTCGCGCTCGCCAACCCGGCGTTTGCCACGACCATCCGCACCGCGCTGGTGGGCGAGCCGGACGCGATCCTGCTGGTCGAGTTCAGCGGCGATGACCGCGAAGCGCTGAAACACAAACTCGGCGAGCTGGTCGAGCTGATCGCCACCCTAGGCCTGCCTGGCGCCGTGGTGCAGATGACCGACGACGCGCCGCAGAAGAACCTGTGGGAAGTTCGCAAGGCGGGGCTCAACATCATGATGAGCCTGAAGGGCGACGGCAAACCGGTCAGCTTCATCGAGGACTGCGCGGTGCCGCTGGAACATCTGGCCGAGTACACCGCGCAGTTGACCGAAGTATTTGCCCGGCATGGCACACGCGGCACCTGGTATGCGCACGCGAGCGTCGGCACGCTGCACGTGCGCCCGATTCTCGACATGCGGCACGCTGGCGCCAATGGCGGCGCCGCGAAGATGCGCGCCATCGCCGAAGAAGCCAGCGCCCTGGTGCGCCGCTACAAGGGCGCTTACAGCGGCGAGCATGGCGACGGACTCTGTCGCGGCGAGTGGGTAGAGTGGCAGTTCGGGCCGGCGATCGCCTCGGCATTTCGCGAGATCAAGCAGGCCTTCGATCCCGGCAATCTGTTCAACCCCGGCAAGATCGTCGATCCGCCGAAGATGGACGATGCGAATCTGTTCCGCTTCAAGCCGGACTATCGCGTGATCCCGATTCAGACCACGCTCGACTGGAGCGCATGGAACGTACAGAACGACGCGGTCACCGAGCAGACCACCGCACCCGGCTCCGGCGGCGATCCGGCCGCAGGCTTCGCCAAGGCCGTGGAGATGTGCAACAACAACGGTCACTGCCGCAAGTTCGACGCCGGCACCATGTGCCCGAGCTATCGCGTGACGCGCGACGAGCAGCACTTGACGCGCGGCCGCGCCAACACGCTGCGCATGGCGTTGTCCGGCCAGATCGGCAGCGACGGTATCGCCAGCGACGAAGTGCATGCAGCGCTCGAACTCTGCGTAAGCTGCAAGGGCTGCAGGCGCGATTGCCCGACCGGCGTCGACATGGCGAAGATGAAGGTGGAGCACCTGCATCACTACAAGAAAAAACACGGCTTCTCGATCCGCGACAACCTGATCGCGCGGCTGCCGGTCACGGCGTCGTTCGCGGCGAAGCATCCGGGCTGGTTCAACGCGCGCAACCGCATGCCGTGGCTGGCGAAGCTGGGCGAACGCTTGTTCGGCTTCTCGGCCAAGCGGTCACTGCCCGAGTGGCGCAGCGACACGGTGTGGGCGACGCTGCCGAAACATCCGACCGGCCCGGTGCTGGTGGGCGGCCGTGCGCTGCTGGATGCGCATGCAGCGGGCGAGCGCACTGTGGTGCTGTTCGTCGACACCTTCAACGGCGCGTTCGAGCGCGAGAACGTGGACGCGGCGATCGCCGTGCTCGGCGCAGCGGGCTACAAGGTGCATATCCCGCGCTGGGCGCCGCAGGGCAATCGCGACGAGCGCAACCTCTGCTGCGGTCGCACCTTCCTCGCCGTCGGCATGGTGGAAGCCGCGAAGCAGCAAGCGCATTACCTGCTTTCCGCGTTGCTCGAATTCGCCGAAGCAGGCATCGACATCGTGGGGCTGGAGCCGAGTTGCCTGTTTACGCTGCGCGACGAAATCCCGTCGATGAAACTGGGTGAAGAAGCCGATACCGTGGCGAAGCACGCGATGCTGATCGAAACCTTCCTCGAACGCGAGGCCAAGGCGGGCAGGCTCGACGTGCTGCGCGATCGTCTCAAGCCTGCGTCGGCGCCGATCCTCGTGCACGGCCATTGTCATCAGAAAGCCTTCGGTGAAATGTCGCCGACGCTTGCGCTGCTCGGGCTAATCCCGGATGCCAGGCCGGCGCTGATCGAAAGCTCCTGCTGCGGCATGGCCGGCGCGTTTGGCTATGACGCCAAGCATTACGACGTGTCGATGCAGATGGCTGAGCTGTCGCTGCTGCCGGCTATCCGCCAGGCGCCGGACGCCATCGTCGTCGCCGACGGCACCAGTTGCCGGCACCAGATTCACGATGGCGCCGCGCGCGAAGCGAAGCACGCGATCCGCGTTCTGGCAGAACATTTGCGTTAATGGCTTTTCAATGCAACCCTTATTCACATTGGGCTCACAGCCATAAATGATGAAAAGTCGATATTTGGCAGAATTGCTTGTTGAGCCCTTATGCAATAAGGCTTTCAACAAAAAGCCATAACCCTCATTCAACCACCTGAAAACAGACAGGCAGACAGGAACCCGCCATGCGCATCCTCCACACCATGCTCCGCGTTGGCGATCTGCAACGCTCGATCGACTTCTACACCCGCGTGATGGGCATGCAATTGCTGCGCACCACCGACCGGCCGGAGCAGCAGTATTCACTCGCCTTCGTCGGCTACGGCGACGAGCGCGACGGCGCCGTGCTTGAACTGACCTACAACTACGGCGTCGCAGAGTACGAAATCGGCACCGCCTTCGGCCACATCGCCATCGCCGTGCCCAGCACCGCCGCCGCATGCGAGGCCGTGCGCGCCGCCGGCGGCAAGGTCACCCGCGAAGCCGGCCCGGTCAAAGGCGGCAGCACCGTCATCGCCTTCGTGCAGGATCCGGATGGCTACAAGATTGAATTGATCGAGGCAAAGCAGGGGTAGCGCGCGACCAGGTAGGCGCGATGCAGCGCAGCGGAATCGAGGCATTTTGGGTCGCGAACCTTGGCACGCAATGCTCCGCGCTCCACCTGCCCTCACCCTAACCCTCTCCCGCTGGGAGAGGGGACTAAGCGCGGCGCCGCGTGATCGTCTTACGCCGTCTCCACCAACCCGCGCTTGCGCAGCATCGCTTCCACCCTGGCATCGCGTCCGCGGAATGCGCGATAGGCGTCCGCCGATTCGATAGCGCTGCCGGCGGAATAGATGTACTGGTGCAGCCGCTTCGCGGTCGCCGGGTCGAAGGCGTTGCCGGCCTCCTCGAAAGCCTCGAAGGCATCGTTGTCGAGCACGGCCGCCCACATGTAGACGTAGTACCCGGCAGCGTACGAACTGTCGGAGAACAGGTGACGGAAGCCGGTGAAGCGATGCATCGGGTGCGCTTCCGGCGGCAAACCGATGCGGCCCAACTCCTCCTGCTCGAAGGCCATGGCGTCGAGCCCGTCGAAATTGCTGCGCGAATGCAGCGCCAGATCGGTCAGCGTTGAGGCGATGTACTGCACGTTCTCGAAGCCGCTGCCGAAGCGCGCCGCCGCCTGGATGCGCTCGACCAGCGCGTCCGGGATCGGCTCGCCGGTCTGGTAGTGCCGCGCGTGCTCGGTGAGCACTTCGGGGGTCGTCGCCCAGTGCTCCAGCAATTGCGACGGCAGCTCGACATAGTCCTGATACACATTGGTGCCCGCGAGCCGTTCGTAGCGCACGTCGGAGAGCATGCCGTGCAGGCCGTGGCCGAACTCGTGGAACAGCGTGCGCACGTCGTCGAACGAAATCAGGGTGGGCTGCCCCGCGGGCGCTTTGGCGAAGTTGTTGTGATTGCCGACGATCGGAATCACCTCGCCGTGCACGCTGTTCTTGCCCTGCACGCGATAGCTCGACATCCAGGCGCCGCCGCGCTTCGATGATCGCGCGAAATTGTCGGAGATGAACAGCGCCTTCAGCTTGCCCTCGCGATGCACCTCGAACAGGCGCACGTCGGGGTGGTAGAGCTTGACGCCGGCCGCCTGCGTCACTTCCTTGAAGCTCAGGCCGAACAGCCGCCCGGCCACGCCGAACATCGCGGCAATCATGCGATCGAGTTCGAAGTACGGCTTCACCACCGCGTCGTCAAGCAGGAAATGCGATTGCCGCACCTTCTCCTCGTAGAAGCGCCAGTCCCACGGCGCAAGCGGGTCGGTCTGCCCGTGCGCGATACGGCTCGCGTTCAACAGCGCGGCCTCGCGCTTCAGCGTCGCCTTGGCCGGCTCCCAGGCCTGCAGCATCAGCGCACGCGCGGCGGCGGGTGTCTTCGCCATACGGTCGACCAGCTGGAAGTCGGCGAAGGTCTTGTAGCCATGCAGCTCGGCCTGCTCCTGGCGCAGTTTCAGGATGTCGACGATGATCTGGCGGTTGTCGCTCGGGCCGGCATGCGCACCGCGCGACACCCAGGCGTCGAACGCCTGTTTGCGCAAATCGCGTCGCGTCGAAAAGGTCAGGAAGGGCACGACCGAGCTGCGCGACAGGGTAATGGCATGGCCGTCGTCGCGTCCGCGCTCTGCCGCCGCAGCGCGCGCCGCGTTGAGCACGTCGGCGGGCAAGCCGGCGCGCGACGATTCGTCGTCGAGCCAGAGCACCCATTCGGTCTCGTCCTTGAGCACGTTCTGCGAGAACTGCGTGCAGAGCGACGCAAGCTGCCCGACAATCGCCGCGTAGCGCTCGCGCTGGCCGGCCGCGATGCGTGCGCCCTGACGCACAAAGTCGAGATGAATACGCTCCGCAAGGCGGCGGTCTTCGGCCGCCAACGATTTCATTTCGGCGGAGTTGACGACCGCATCGATGCGGGCGAACAGTGCCTCATGCATGTAGACCGCGCTCTGGTGCATCGCGATTTTCGGCACCAGCTCGCGCTCCGCCGCTTCCAGCGCCGCGTTGGTGTGGGCCGCGCCGAGGTTCCAGAACATTTCGCCGAAGCGGGCAACTTTCCAGCCGGCGCGGTCGAACGCGGCGATGGTATTGGCGAACGTTGCGGGTTCCGGGTTGCCGGCAATCGCGTCCAGTTCGGCGCGGTGCTCGGCAAACGCTGCCGCAAAGGCCGGAGCGAAATGCTCGGGGCGGGTTTCAGCAAACGGCGGCAGGCCGTAGGGCGCGTTCCATGTGTCAAGCAGCGGGTTTTGCATAAGTTACTTTCGGTGATGGCGCCGGATAGACGCCGGATTCGCTGGAGCCGCGTCGCCGGTGGGTGACCGGATCGCAGAAACCGGCATTTGACGATGCAGGCGATGTCGTTTTTCTTGCCACGCCAGCTACGTCGCCGCCGTCTGACGGTCCTTGCGCCAGAGCACATCGGGCTGCCCGGCGGCGCGGTTGAGCACGCGCGCCAGCACGAAGGCCAGATCGCTGAGACGATTGAGATAGATGCGGGCGAAATCGGAGACCGCCTCGTGTGCTGCCAGCAGCAGCACGGCGCGCTCCGCGCGGCGGCAAACGGTGCGCACCAGATGGGCATACGCTGCTGCGCGGGAGCCGCCGGGCAGAATGAAATCCTTGAGCATCGGCAGCTCCACGTTTAGCGCGCCCGACAGCGCCTCCAGCCGCGCGACATGCGCCTCGGCGATCGCGATGTAGCCCGGAATGGAGAGCTCGCCGCCGAGGTCGAACAGATCGTGCTGCACGGCGACCAGCGATTCGCGCAGATCATCCGGTAGCGCTTCCGTCAACAACAGTCCGACGACACTGTTCAGTTCGTCGACTTCGCCGATCGCAGCAATCCGCGGATGTGTTTTCGGGACGCGCGAACCATCGCCGAGACCGGTCGTACCACTGTCACCGGTTTTCGTTGTAATCTTGGAAAGTCGATGGCCCATGGCTGAACTGCTGCTGGCGCGCCAATGAAGAAAGTAGACGAATCTGCAAGTGTAGAAGATGCCCTCGTTCGGCGGGCGAGCCGAGATGGCGTCACCACGCTGACGCTCAACCGGCCGGCGCTGTACAACGCGCTCTCTTCAGCCATGATTGCCGCGTTGCAGGAAGCCATCGAAATGGCAGCGGCCGATCCCGACTGCGCAGTGCTGGTGCTCGCTGCCAGCGGCAAGGCCTTTTGCGCCGGGCACGATCTGCGCGAAATGCGCGCCAATCCGGCGGAAAGCTGGCAGGCCGGGTTGTTCGATCGCTGCTCGCGGCTGATGCTCACCATCGCGGAACTGCCGCAGCCGGTCATCGCGGCGGTGCACGGCATCGCCACGGCCGCAGGCTGCCAGTTGGTCGCCAGCTGCGACCTGGCAATCGCGGGGCGCTCCGCCCGCTTCGCCACCAGCGGCATCAACCTCGGATTGTTCTGTTCGACGCCGGCCGTCGCGCTGACCCAAAGCATGGCGCCCAAACATGCCGCCGAAATGCTGCTGACCGGCGAATTCGTCGACGCGGCGCAGGCCGCCGCATGGGGGCTGATCAACCGCTGCGTCGACGATAATTGCCTGATGGAAGAAGTACATGGCATGGCCGGGCTGCTGGCGTCGAAATCGCCGCAGGCGCTGGTTTCCGGCAAGAAACTGCTGCGGCAACTGCGGCAATCGCGCGGCGCACCGCTGGTTGCGGCGTATCAACTGGCATCCGGCAACATGGCGCACGACATGCAGTCGGTAGACGCGCAGGCGGGCATCGATGCCTTCATCGGCAAGCGACCGATGCCGGTCTGGAGCGGTCGATGAGCATCGTCGGCCGCAACGTCCCACCACCGCAGGAGGCGTGGGACACCCTTCGCGAATGGTCGCGGCAAAGCTGGTGGCAGCGCTATCGCATGAGTCTGCTGGTCATGCTGCCGATCACGACGATGGTGATGCTGATCGCCGGCGTCGCCATGCTGTTTGCCGAACGGTCGTGGCGGTCTGCCGCCCTGATTGGCAGTTTGTGGCTCATCGGTGTGCCACTGACGGCGCTGGGTTACATGCGCCGCGTCAATCGCTCGGCAGCGCAGGTGCCGCCGATCACGCCCGCCAGTCTCGACCCGACGACAGCCGTCGATATCCGCAGGCAACGGCTGGACGGACCGGATTAAGCGTCTCGCCTGCAGGGAGCTTACGATCTCCGGCTGTCGCGGTCGGCGTTGTGCAGCAGGCGTCGGGCGGTAAAAAAATTGACGCAAAAGCCGGCCCCGGCACCGGCGATGACGGCGCCCCAGATCTGCAACAGAGATTTGTCGGAAAACCATAGCAGCACCGTCGACATCGCGAAGTTGATGGCCGAACCCACCGACTGCGCCGCGACATAGCGCCCCCAGTCGGCAAGCGAGGCCGGGTGGCGAGGCGCGAAGGTATAGCGACGATTGAAGGCATAGGTTGTCGTCACACCGGCCAGCATCGCCAGCCCACGGGCGAGCAACACCGGCGTGCCCAAGCGCACCATCACGCTGACGATCGTGGCGTCAATCGCCAGTGCCATGAAGGCGCCGATCAAGTAACGGCCCGCCTGACCGGTGGTCGTTCGCGGCACTTTGGTGGCGGGCGTCGCGATTTGTGCGGCGTCGTCGTTACGCGTGCGCAAGCGGTCGGTAGGTCGCGTCATTTGGTGTCCGCTGGCGCCGAAACTCCGGCAATTGATGTGTATTCCGGGGGAACGCCCGCCACGCGTAGCGTCCACCGTGCCGTAGTAGCACCAGCGCCGCCCGGCGACCGCCGGAAAATCGATGTGTTTGAGAAACTAAGTAGTGCCGCGAGCTTGCGGCCATCCAGATGTGCCTCGACCGCGAACGCTGGCGTCGCCGGCAGCATGCTGCTCACAACGATGAATTCGCTGGCGGCGTCGAAGCGCTGCTCCCAGGCCGGCATTCGCAACGCGGAAAGCATGGCTTCCATGCGTGGCGGGTACGCACGCGGCTCTGCGCGGGGCATGGCCTCGGGCGGACCGAAGACCTCGCCTGCCGGAGTCAAGCCCCAGCCATTGGCGAGCATCGATGGCGCAATACCCATCGTTTGCCAAGCTCGTTGCGGCAGGCCAATCCAAGGTTGATCCCTCCCGCCAAATCGGGGCAGTAATCGATCGGGACAACGCAGCGACACCTCGTGGCCGAGGGCGACATCCATCGCCGCCGCCAGATCGCCGTGCAACGACGGCATGGGAGACATCGTACACCACCACTTTCGCGCCAATGCATCTCGCGCCGTGACCGCCAGTACCGACTCCGCCTGCGCAACCGCATTGCCGGCAGCCATTTTGAAGTGCTCCGGCATTCTTGACGGGCCGTAACCGGCATCGGCAAGCGCGACAATGGCGCACACGTTTGCACCGTGGAGGAGCAGCACGGCCAAAATGGTGGCGTTGGTCAGCCAGACGCCGTGCCGCAGCCTGGCCCACGCGCACCAGCAGCAGGCCAGCAGCACCGAAAGCGGTGGCAATGCGACGAACAGCATGTAGAACGGCGTGTGCTTGCGCAGCAATGCGACCAGCGCGACACACCACAGCAAGGCAAGCACGGCCGGCACAAGCAGCCGACGCAACGGCCGTTCCCACAGCGCAAGCCACGCGCCGATCGCGGTAACCAGGAGCACCGCAACGAAAATGCCTTGCCAAATCCGCAAGGCTACGGGGTATGGCGACAGCAGTACCACGGCGTTGCGCAATGCGTCTTCAAAAAAAATGTTGCGAAAAAGCGGCCACACCGCTCCGACGTCGCCCCAAAAGTCCGGTGTGCCGGAGACATGAGTGGTGGCGGCTTGGTCCGCACCGCCAAGAGCGGCACTCACCAGACGCGGAAGAAAAATCAGGATGAAACCGGCAGTCGCGAGGCAGGCAGAGGCGAACCGAGTGGGACCGGCCGCACCCGTTGAACGCCACCACCACACCGCCAGGCCAGGCAGCAGCGCAATCGCCGTCGGATGTGCGTGCAAGGCGAGCGCGGCAACCGCTCCGATCAGCACAAAGTTCGCACGAGCATGGTGCACCACGCATCCTTGTTTGCTCACACGAGTCGCGAGCAGCGCCCCTCCCCACGCGGTTGCTTCCAAAAATTGGGGGTGACCAACACTCAGGAGTTGGTAGCTGGCAACACCCGGAAAAGCACAAGCGGCGGCGAGCGCTATGGCGAATCGGGAATCGACCCACAGAACGCCCACCCGATAGGCGAACCAGAATTTCAACGCGGCGACACTTGCGAGCACCGCAAAATAGCCGCTCAGCGACTGTCCCAGCAATAGTGCTCCTGCACCAAGATAGAACCACCAGGGAGAGAGCAAACTGAGGGCACCGATCGGCGGGCCGACAAGCGGCCACGCTTCACCCGCGGCGATTGCACGTGCCCAGACCAAATCCCGGGCACCGTCGATCGAAACCACGCCATGCGAGATTGAAATCACATAGCCCAGCGCGAGCAAAATCACCACGCCGACGCACCAAGGCACTGATGAATCGCCCGCGCCGAAAACGTCAGCAGACTGGCTGGAGGGTCGCATAGTCGGCGATCTTAGTTGGACAAGCAAAGAAACCCGTGAATTAGAGTGCACGCTCTGCGACGGCCGCTCCAAACGCGCATGACTACACGCTGCACGGCGCTGGCCGGCTTTCTATAATGCTTGCTTAACATCAACATACAACAGGCGCCTCAGTGTAGCCGCCCCCAGGAGAAGGTGTGAAGATACTCGTCCCGGTCAAGCGCGTTGTGGACTACAACGTAAAAGTACGTGTCAAGCCCGACAACTCGGGGGTCGACATCGCCAACGTCAAGATGTCGATGAACCCGTTCTGCGAAATCGCCGTCGAAGAAGCGGTTCGCCTGAAAGAGAAAGGCGTCGCCACCGAAATCGTCGCCATCTCCGCCGGTGTCGCGCAATGCCAGGAAACGCTGCGCAATGCAATGGCCATCGGCGCCGATCGCGGCATCCTGATTGAGACCGACGTTGACCTGCAACCGCTCGCGGTCGCGAAACTGCTGAAAGCCGTGGTCGACAAGGAGCAGCCAAAGCTGGTGATCCTCGGCAAGCAGGCCATTGACGATGACGCCAACCAGACCGGCCAGATGCTCGCCGCGCTGCTCGGTTGGGGGCAGGCCACCTTTGCCTCGAAAGTCGAGGTTGCAGGCGATGTCGCGACGGTGACGCGCGAAGTCGATGGCGGGCTGGAAACCGTGGCGCTGAAGCTGCCCGCGATCATCACCACCGACCTGCGCCTGAACGAGCCGCGTTACGCCACGCTGCCCAACATCATGAAGGCGAAGAAAAAACAGCTCGACAACGTGAAACCGGCCGATCTCGGCGTCGACGTCGCACCGCGCCTGACCACGCTGAAAGTGGAAGAGCCGCCGAAGCGCCAGGGCGGCGTCAAAGTGGCGGACGTGGCTGCCCTGATCGACAAACTCAAGAACGAAGCGAAGGTGATTTGATTCACGCAGTGAAGCAAATCGTCCCGGCGAAAGTCGGGATCCATTCGTGAACCTGTCGCGTAGCGACACTAACTCAAGAAGAATTCGTATGGCCAATCTCGTAATTGCAGAACACGATCACGGTTCGCTGAAAGCCGCCACGCTCAACGTGATCTCGGCCGCGGCTGCGGTCGGCGGCGACGTTCACGTGCTGGTCGCCGGCAACAACGCCAGCGCTGCCGCCGCCGCTGCGGCTCAGGTCGCCGGCGTCAGCAAAGTATTGCTTGCCGATGGCGCCGCGCACGCCAACCTGCTCGCGGAAAACGCGGCAGCGCAGGTGGTCGCCGTCGCTGGCGGCTACAGCCACATCTTCGCGCCGGCGACAGCCTATGGCAAGAGCGTGGCGCCGCGCGTCGCCGCCCTGCTCGACAAGGCGCAGATCAGCGACATCATCAAGGTTGTCGACGCCGATACTTTCGTGCGTCCGATTTATGCGGGCAACGCCTATGCCACCGTGAAATCCTCCGACAGCGTGAAGGTCATCACGGTGCGCGGCACTGCGTTTGCCGCTGCGGCGAGCAGCGGTGGCAGCGGCGCGGTAGAAAGCGTCGCGGCAGTCGCCGATAGCGGTGTTGCGAGCTTCGTCTCCGCCGAAATCACCAAGAGCGAACGCCCGGAACTGACGGCCGCCAAGATCATCGTTTCCGGTGGTCGCGGTCTCGGCTCGGGCGAGAAGTACCGCGAGGTGCTGACGCCGCTCGCCGACAAGCTGAATGCGGCAATGGGCGCCTCGCGCGCCGCGGTGGATGCGGGCTTCGTACCGAACGACTATCAGGTCGGCCAGACCGGCAAGATCGTCGCCCCCGAGCTTTACGTCGCCGTGGGCATCAGCGGGGCGATCCAGCATCTCGCCGGCATGAAAGACAGCAAGGTCATCGTCGCCATCAATAAAGACCCGGACGCACCGATCTTCAGCGTCGCCGACTACGGTCTGGTGGCCGACCTCTTCGAGGCGGTGCCACAGTTGACCAGTCAGCTCTGACCACTTCGCAAGCGGGCTTGGCCCGCTTTTTTGTTCCGCCCCGCCCCCCGTTGTCCCCGCTCCGTAGAGATGAGATCGCGCCATGAGCACCTATCACGCCCCTGTCAAAGAATACCGACTGCTGCTGGAAACCATCGCGCCGCTGGCTGACCTGTCGACCCTGCCGCATTTCGCCGAGGCCACGCCGGACACGGTGTTCGCCATCATCGAGGAATCGGCAAAGTTTGCCAACGAAGTGCTGGACCCGCTGAATTATTCCGGCGATCAGGAAGGCGCCAGGCACGATCCGTCCGGCAACACGGTGACGACGCCCGCGGGCTTCAAGGCCGCCTATGACGCCTACTGCGCGATGGGTGGTGCCGCGCTGCCGATGCCGGAAGCGTTCGGCGGCCTCGGCATGCCGCGCTCGCTGATCACGTTGACCGACGAGATGGTGCACTCGTCGAACATGAGCTTCGGCCTGCTGCCGATGCTGACCCAGGGTGCCATCGAAGCGCTGCTGCTCGCGGGCTCCGACGAGCTCAAACAGACCTTCGTGCCGAAGATGGTGAGCGGCGAATGGACCGGCACGATGAACCTGACGGAGCCGCAGGCCGGCTCCGATCTGGCACTGGTAAAGACCCGTGCCGAGCCGCAGGCGGATGGCACCTACAGGATTTTTGGCACCAAGATTTTCATCACCTTCGGCGAGCACGATTTCACCGAAAACATCGTGCACCTGGTGCTCGCGCGGCTGCCCGACGCTCCGGAAGGCGTGAAAGGCATTTCGCTGTTCGCGGTGCCGAAGTTCCTGGTCAACAAGGACGGTTCGCTCGGCGCGCGCAACGATGCCCAGTGCGTGTCGATCGAACACAAACTCGGCATTCATGGCTCGCCCACCTGCGTGATGCAGTTCGGCGACGCCGGCGGCGCCATCGGCTACGTGGTCGGCGAGGTCAATCGCGGTCTCGAATACATGTTCGTGATGATGAATCTGGCCCGCTTCGGCGTGGGTCTGCAAGGGGTTGGCATCGCCGAGCGCGCCTATCAGCGGGCGGTTGCCTTCGCCCGCGAGCGCGTGCAGTCGCGCGATGTCGGCGCACCGAAAAACCCCTCGGTGCCGATCATCCGTCACCCCGACGTGCGCCGCATGCTGTTGCGCATGCGGGCGCAGACCGAGGCCGCTCGCGCGCTCGCCATCGCCACCGGCTACGCCTTCGACCTGGCCGAGGCGCACCCGGACGCCGAAGTGCGCAAGGCCAATCAGGCCTTCGTCGATCTCATGATCCCGGTGCACAAAGGCTGGGCGACCGAGATGGCGCAGGATGTCACCTATCAGGGCATCCAGGTGCATGGCGGCATGGGTTTCATCGAGGAAACCGGCGCTGCGCAGCACTATCGCGACGCCCGCATCACCACGATCTACGAGGGCACCACGGCGATTCAGGCGAACGATCTGGTCGGCCGCAAGATGGCGCGCGAAGGTGGCGTCACGGCGAAGGCGCTGATCGCCACCATGCGCGCGTTCGCCGGCGAACTGGCGCAGTCTGCCCACCCGCACCTGAAGGCGTCGCACAAGCGGCTGGTCGAAGGCATCGACGCGGTCGAGCGCGCCGTGGAGTTCAATCTCGGCAACTTCAACCAGAACATCCGCGCCTGCTTCGCCGGCTCGGTGCCGATGGTGAAATTGTTCGGTATCGTCTGCGGTGGCTGGCAACTTGCGCGCGTGGCGCTTGCCGCTGAGCAGCGCATCAACGCCGGCAGCGATGACCGCGATTTCCTGGAAGCGAAGATCGCGACCCTGCGCTACTTCGCCGACACCATGATTCCCGAAGCGGTCGCCGCTGCCGACGTCATCGTCAATGGCGCCGACGGCACGCTGGCACTGGCCGAAGCGGCGTTCTGACCGCAAGCGGTACGCCGTGCAGGTCGTCGTAGACTTCTCGCCGTGAACCAACCCGCCCCACCCCCCACCGCCCGGCCGCTTGCGACGACGCCTGCCAGTCGGCAGGCGCGAATGGCCGCGATCATCGTCCATTCGGTCAGCCCCACCCGGCCATTCCACTGGATGGCGCGCGCCGGCCGCGATCTCATCGCCTGTCGCTGGGTCAGCGTGGCACATGGTCTGGCGGTCGCCATCTTCGGCGCACTGCTGTTCACGCTGGCGCGCGACCGTTTCTGGCTGCTGGCCGGCGCGTTCTCGGGCTTTCTGGTGGTGGCGCCGGTGCTCGCCACCGGGCTCTACGCGTTGAGCCGTGCGCTGGAACGCGGCGAGCCGGCCGACATGGCGTTGTTGCTGCGTACCTGGACGCACTGGGGTGCCAATTACCGCACGGACCCGTCGAGTTACTGGTCTCTGGTTCGCTTTGGCCTGCTGTTGGCGCTCGCCGGCACCGGCTGGGTGCTCACCTCGGCGGCCTTCATCACGCTGTTCTCGCCGGTCCCCATCGCCAGCCCGGAGGACTTCGTCCGCTACGTCATTCTGGCGCCCGAGCACTTCGTGTTCGAGGCTTGGCTCACGATGGGCGGTGTGCTCGCCGCGCCGGTGTTTGCCTCCAGTGTGATCTCGATGCCTCTGCTGCTCGATCGCCAGGTGAATGCGTTCGATGCCGTGCTGGTCAGTTGGCGCGTGGTGCTCACCAATCCGGTCACGATGGCGGTGTGGGCATCGATGCTGATGATCTTCACCGTCTGCGGTTTCGTCACCGCCCTGCTCGGCATGATCGTCATTGTGCCGCTGCTCGGACACGCAAGCTGGCATGCCTATCGCGATCTGGTCGACGCCTCGGCCATCGCCGAGCGCAGCGCGCCGGCGGCAGCGGACAGCGTCAAGGTGCAAGCATGATTTTCGGCTTCACCGAGGCGCAGATTTCGTGGTTCGGCCTTACCTTCGGCGTCGGCGCCTTCATGCTATACATGGTGTTCATCATCGCCCAGCTCGCCTGGGAGAGCAAGGCCGGCAAACTCGGCACCTTCGTGCTGTTCCTGGCGCTCGGTTTCGGCATGACCGGCTTCATTGCCAAGCAGGTCATTACCTGGATATTGAGCAAGTAGCAAGGCGCCGGTGATCCACGCGGCGTGCCGCGCATATCAGCACCTCAGGGCGTCAGCGCTGCCAGCCATGATTCGATATCGACCGCCAGTGTGCGCCCGGCATTCGGCCCAAGCGCATCGGCGATCAACGCGTCACCGCTGAAGCCCAGAAGGTAGCGCAGGATGATGAGGCCATCGGTCGCCGCGTCTTCGACGCCGTTGTCGTCGACATCCAGCGCCCACAGCATGTCGTCGAGGTAAAGCAGAACCGCCGCGTCGTCGCGCGTGGCGCCGTCGCCCAGCGCGCCCGTGGTGAGCGGTGCGCCCACCAGGCCGAGCATGTAGCGCAGCGCCAGCAGGCCGTCAGTCATCGCGCCGTATTTGCTGCCGGCGGCGTTGGCGTCGATGTCGAGCGTCGGCAGCGCCGGCACGCAAAGCCCGACGCTTTGCGCGGCGAACAGCGCAGCGACCTCGGACACGGTCAGCGCGCGATCGAACATCTGCAATTCGTCGATCTTTCCGTTCAGCGCGCCGTTGCGGGGAGAACCGCCCAGCGTCGCGTGCGATGCGTTGGTTTCCGGCGAAAAGTCGCCGAAGTTCCAGCCGCGCGTATTGGCAATCGACTCCGAAAACGGTCGCGTTGCGGCATCGACGACAACGCCATTGATGTAGAGCGTCACTGTGGTGCCGTCGTAAGTGCCAACGATGTGTTGCCAGCCGGTTGTGAGCGTGCCGATGGCGTTGACACCGGATAGCTGCCGCTGGCCGACGCCGTAGTAAAGCGTGCTGTCATAGTAGATCAGGTAGGTGTAGTAGTCGCCCGTGCCCCCGCGCTCGCCCATGTAGTTGCTGGCGATCACCTGCGGCGATTCGGTGCGCGTCAGTTCCAGCGGATTGAGCCAGAGTGACACGGTGTATGGATCGGTCTCGGTAAGGCCAATGTTGCCGAGCATGCCGACGCGCACATAGTCATCGACACCGTCCAACGCGAACGCCTGCCCGCTCTGCCCGGTCGCGAACCCCGCGCCCAGCATGCGGGCACCGTTGCGCGATCCGATGATGTCGGCACCGTTACCTTCGGCGCGCCACCAGTGCGCCAGTCCCGCCGGCGGCGCGACGCACTGGGACTGGGCGGACAGGGGCAACGCTGCCGACCAGGCAAACAGCAGCGACAGCAGGATTCGACGACAGGACATGCTCACCTCCAGAGTCGCGATGTCGCGCCGGCGACCTCGACCGCCACCAGTGCACCGCGATGTTCGTTGTCATGGTGACGCCGGTGTCCGCCCTGGGTATTGACGCGGCGCAACCTTCGCGCGGCGCGTGTGGAGCTTCCGCTCAGTCTGCCCTGGCGCCGGAGTCTTTCACCACCTTCGCCCACTTGGTGATTTCGGCCTTTTGATACGCCGCCAGTTCCTCCGGCGTCGAGCCGACCGGCTCCAGGCCGTTGTCGGCCAGCCGTCTGGCGACGTCGGGCAGCTTCAGCACGCGGCGCACCTCGGCGGCCCACTTGTCGACGATCGGCTTCGGCGTGTTGGCCGGCGCGAACAGCGCAAACCAGCTCACGGCATCGAAGCCCGGCAGGCCAGACTCGGCGATGGTCGGGATGTCGGGCGCGGCGGGAGAGCGCTGTGCGCTGGTGACGCCGAGCGCGCGCAGCTTGCCATCGCGCACCAGTTGCAGGCTCGACGGCATGTTGTCGAACATCATCGTGACGCGGCCGCCCAGCACGTCCGGGATCGCCGTCGCGCGGCCCTTGTACGGCACATGCACCATGTCGATGCCGGTCATCGTCTTGAACAGCTCACCGGAAACGTGGATCGAAGTGCCGGCGCCCGACGAGGCGAAGGTCATCTTGCCCTCTTTCTTGCCGAGTGCGATGAAATCCTTCAGGTTCTTCGCCGGCACGTCGTTGTTGATGACCAGCATGTTCGGCGTGGTCGCCAACAGCGTGATCGGGGCGAAATCCTTCACGGCGTCATACGGCATCTTCGAATACAGCGCCGGATTGATCGAATGGGTGCCCACGGTGCCGACCACCACCGTGTAGCCGTCGGCGGGCGCCTTGGCCACGAAGTCCGCGCCCGGATTGCCGCCGGCGCCCGGCTTGTTGTCGACCACCACCGGCTGGCCCCAACTGCCCGACATCTTTTCGGAGAGGATGCGTGCCAGGATGTCCGGTGCGCCGCCGGTGGTGAAGGTGACGACGATGCGCAGCGGCTTGTCCGGGAAGGCGGGTGCCGGCGTCTGGGCGGCGGCCGGCGACAGCGATAGCGCATTGGCGAAGAGTGCCGCGCAAAGCGCGACCGCGGCGACCGAGCGGCGACGCGAAGTAAAGACTGACTGCATGATGACCTCCTGTGCGGCGGATAGTAGCGACCACTTGCGGCGGATAGTAGCGGCCGCTCGCGGCAAAGGCGATGCGACGTACCGCTTGTTCCAAGGCGACCGCTGGCCGACGCTCGCGCGCGCATGCCACGGTGTTGCGCCGATGGTCCCGGCGGCGGACTGCGGCAACGGCGATTTCGATGCCATCGGCATTACCAGCGGCGCAAATGACGCAAATGGCGCAAAATGGCACTTTAGCCGTCGCTCACCGATTCCCCTCCCCCGATGAACCAGCCCCAGCCAACTGCCGCCGGAATGTTCGCCAGCGTCGATCTCTGGATGCTGGCTATCGTCGGTCTGCTGCTGTTGATCGCCATTTTGCTGCTGATCAACACGCTACAGCGGCGGCGCCAGTTGCAGCGCGCCGCGCAAATGTCGCCCAATCCGATGCTGGTGCCGCTCAATCGCCTGACCTGGCCGCAATTCGAACTGCTGGTCAGCCAGGCCTTTCGCCATCGCGGCTATCTGGTCGGCAGCGAGGGCAAGCGCGCGCCGGACGGCGCCAGCAACATGGTGCTGCGCAAATCGGGCGAGTATTTCCTGGTGCATTGCCTGGAATGGCGTTCGCCGTCGGTCGAGGTGAACACGGCGCGCGAGCTGCACAACCAGGTGCGCGCCCGCCATGCCGCGGGCGGCTTTGTGGTGACGACCGGGCAGTTCACCCGCGAGACGCTGGCCTTCGCCAGTGGCCGTAACCTGCAGTTGATCGACGGCGCCACGCTGCGCGAGATGCTCAACGACACTGCCGGCCTGCCCACCGGTGTGCCCACCACCATCATCACCCTGGGCCAGCCCAGCGAAGCCTCGCCCGTCGCCGCCCATCGCTAAGCACAGCGGCCTTACAGCTTTTTCGGTTTCTGCGCGTACGAATGGGGCATTCAGGCTGTTTTTTTTTATTGTCGACTTTCGCGTAAATCGGCGCTGCAGGCCTTATCTGTTAACGCTTTTGCAAAAAAGCTATGCCCTCCGCACGCGGGTTTAACCCCGTTTTCCGCGCCGGCTCGTTTCAGTCTGCACCACCCCACGTCGGGGCACGGACAGGCAAGCTGAAGGAGCCCGCCATGTTGCAAAAAGCACTGTTCACCGCTGTCGTCGCCGCCACGGCAGCCGCATCGATGAACGCCGGGGCCATCGGCCGCCTGGCCGACGTCACCGTCGTCGACCGCAGCAGCGGACAGACTTTGCCGGTGCACTACTACCGCGGCGAATACTGGGTCGCCGGCACACCGGGCGCCAAGTACTCGGTGTCGGTCGCCAATGCGTCCGGCGGCCGCGTGCTCGCCGTGATGTCGGTCGACGGCGTCAATGTGCTCAACGGGCAGACCGCCAGCATCGACCAGTCCGGCTACGTGTTCAACGGTTATCAACGCTATGAAGTGACTGGCTGGCGCAAGAGCAACAACGAAGTCGCCGCGTTCGAATTCGTCGCCTCGCCCGCGTCCTACGCCGAGCGCACCGGTCGCCCGGCCAACGTCGGCGTGATCGGCGTCGCGCTGTTCAAGGAGCGCGCGTACCAGCCGCCGATTTCGGTGACGCCGGCACCGCCGTGGTCGGTCGGAGGCCGCAAGTCGGAAGCCGAGATGGGCAGCGCCGGGCGCGCCACCGATTCCGCCGCCAATACCGCACAGCCGGTGCCGGCAGCGCCGGCCGCCAGCGCCGCGCCCGCCGAAATGGCCAAACGCGCCGAACCGCGCTACGACGGCCGTGCCGACGCGGTGCGTGAAAAGCTGGGCACCGGTCACGGCGAGCGCGAGTGGTCGCAGGTGTCGCACACGTCGTTCGAGCGGGCGCAATCGTCGCCGAACGAAACCATCCGCATCCGTTACGACAGCTACGAAAATCTGGTGTCGATGGGCGTGATCCAGTCGCCGCGCCCGTGGCAGCGCACGCCCAACCCGTTCCCGGACAACCTGGGCTACGTGCCGGACCCGCCGCGTTTCTGGCGCTAGTCGCAGCGGATGGTGGTCTAACCCCCCTCCCCTTCAAGGGGAGGGTTGGGGTGGGGATGGGGTTGCGGTCGTTTCGCCTTGCAACTGAAACCCATCCCGGTCCTGGCCTCCGCCTTGAAGGGGGAGGTACCGCTGCGGTCATAATCCCGTGCATGGCCGCGCCACCATCCACCGACTCCGACAACAGCGATGAAGCCCTGATGCTGGCGTTTGCGCGAGGCAATATGAACGCGTTCGAACAGCTCTACGACCGTCACCAGACCGGCGTCTGGCGCTTCGTCTTGCGCAGCGTGCAGAACCCGGCGGTGGCCGACGACCTGGTGCAGGAGCTGTGGTTCGCCGTCGCCCGCACCGCCGCCAGCTACGAGCCCACCGCCCGGTTCAAGACCTGGCTGTTCACCATGGCGCGCAACCGCGTCATCGACCACAGCCGTACCACCAAACACCACGCCAGCATCGACGCCGAAAACGACGACGGCGAATCGATGTTCTCCGACCTCGCCGCCGAATCGCGCCTCGGCCCGCTGCGGCAGGTCAGCTCGCGCGAGCAGGCGAAGGCGCTGCTCGCCGCCATCGAACAATTGCCCGCGGATCAACGCGAAGCCTTCCTGCTGCAGGCCGAGGGCGACATGAGTGTCGACGACATCGCCGCCGCCACCGGCGTGTCGTTCGAGACCGCCAAGAGCCGCCTGCGCTACGCCCGCAACAAGTTGAAAGAACTGCTGGCCGACTTCGCGGAGGTGCGCGCATGAGCGGGCAACGCACACCGGCAGGTGATCGTCGCGACGCCCTGCTCGACGCCTACCGGCAGGCCAGCACACTCGACGATGCACGCCCGTCGCCGCGTGTGCGCGACGCCGTGCTCGCCCACGCGCGAGTGGTCGTGCAAAGCGCGGCCGCTGCAAGCAGCGACGTGCGGTCGATGCCGGAAGCGATCGTGACCCGACCCGCCGCCAACGACCGCGCGTGGTATTGGCGCGCAGCGGCCGGTCTGGTGCTCGGCATCGCCGGATTCTGGCTCTATCGCGCCACGATGCAACCGTCGCCTGATACGCAGGTGGCCAGTGCGCCGGCGACAAGCACCTCTGCTGCGGCGTCGGCAAGCCCCTCTGCCGCACCGGCAACCGCAGAAGTAACCACCGCGATGGCTTCGCCACCGCCGGCCGCCCCGGCCGCGTCGCCACCGGTCGAAATGCAAGTTGCCGCCGCGGGCGGTGCCAAGGTGGCGAAACGTGACAGCAACCAGCCGTCGACCGCCACAGGCGCCAGCGGTGCCGTTGCCGATGCGTCGACCGCGACCATGGCGCGCGCGCGCCCCGACAGCGAACGCGTCGACGCGAAAGCGAAGCTGGAAGAACCACTGCTGGCGCTGGCGAAGCCCGCTGCGCCGGCCATCGCGTTGCCGGCGCCGGTGCCAGCACCGGCCGCGCCGCCCCCCCCCGCGGCAGTCGCCGCCGCACGGGCGCCGCAGCCGTTCCCGGCGTCACCGCCCGCTGGTACTGCCGCGCCGGCGGAAGACACGGTCGCCCTCGCCGAGATGGCAAAGCGCAGCTCTGCCGTCGGCCGCGCGGCGACGGCAGAATCCGCAGTGGCGGCCGATGCCGCGTCCGCCGGTGCCTCACGCAGCGAGCGTGCGGACGTCCGTGCCAAAGTCGCCGATCGGCCTGCGATGGTGGCCGCTGTCCCGGCGCCCGCCGCTGCGACCGCAGCAAACGCCGGCGCTGCGCCGCAGGCCGCGGCGGCGTCGGCACCGGCCCGCATCGGCGACATGACGCCGCCGATGCAGCAAGGCATGGCCAATGTGGCGCTGTTCTCGGCGTTGCGCTCAGGCAGCGTTGACAGTGTGCGCAATGCGATCGCGCGCGGCGCCAATGTCAACGCACGCGACGATAGCGGTCGCACGCCGTTGCAGATTGCGAAAGAGGCCAATCAGGCCGAGATCGTGCGCCTGCTCGAAGCAGCCGGCGCGAAGGAGCGCTGACGCATGGCGGTTGTGGCGGCGTGCGGGCGCTAACTGCAGGTGAGGTGCAGGCCTACAGGAACAGCGTCCCCACCGCACTCACCATCCCCAGCGCCAGCGCGGCCCCGGACATTCCGGCAAAGCTCAGACGCGGCAACGGCCGGCCGTCGACGGTGGTGTCGTCGCGCCGGTGAATGGCGTAGGCGGCGCCGAGAATGCCCAGGCTGGTCACCAGATTGAACGCGAAGATCGCGTGCAGCAGTTCCATGATTCGTCTCCCTGTTCGATCCGTGCCGCCACGCGTACCGATGCGCGCGTACACAGGCGGCAGGCCAAAACAATCGGCGGCCGCCAGCGGTTACATGCTTATTCAGCGGGACGAACGATAAGGTTCCATCTCAGATCACGGAATGGGCAGGCGACGAATAGCGGGTAGCGCAAAAACCGATGGCGTCAGAGTGTCGCGAACATCGCGATCACCGCCACCGCCATCACCGCAGTCGCCAGCCACCCCAGCCAGCGCAGCCGGCGGCCGATGACGAAGTGGCCCATCACTTTCGGGTTGCTGCCGAGCAGCATCATCACCACCATGATCGGCAGCGCGATGACGCCGTTGATGACGGCGCTCCAGTAGAGCGCCTTGATCGGGTCGACCGGTGTGAAGTTGAGCGCGACGCCGCCGACGGTGGCGAAGGCGATGATGCCGTAGAACTCCTTCGCTTCGTGCAGCTTTTTGTCGAGCCCGCTCTTCCAGTCGAAGCACTCGACCACCGCATACGCCGCCGAGCCCGCCAGCACCGGCACCGCGAGCATGCCGGTGCCGATGATGCCCAGACTGAACAGCAGGAAGGCGAAGTTGCCGGCCAGCGGACGCAGCGCCTCCGCCGCCTGCGCCGAGGTCTGGATGTCGGTAATGCCGGCGCGATGCAGTGTGGCCGCGGCGCTCAGGATGATGAAGAACGCGATGAGATTGGAGAAGCCCATGCCGACATAGGTGTCCCAGCGGATGCGGCGCAGATGGCCGCGCGCGGCGTCGTCGCTGATCGCCTCGCCGCGCTCGCGCACGCCGCGCAGGTCTTCCATCTCCTGCGCCGCCTGCCAGAAGAAGAGATACGGGCTGATGGTGGTGCCGAACACGGCGACGATCATGGTGATGCTGTCGCGATCGATCGCGAGCGTTGGCAGCAGCACGCGCGTGCCGACTTCCAGCCACGGCACTTCGATGGTAAACGCCACGGCAACATAGGCCAGCAGCGCCAGCGTAAGCCATTTGAGATAGCGCACATAGCGTTCGTAGGGCAGAAACACCTGCAACACCAGGCACAAAAGGCCGAAGGTGACCGAATACACGTGCGCCGAGCCACCGAGCAAGAGGCGCAGCGCCTCGCCCATCGCCGCGATGTCGGCCGCGATGTTGACCGTGTTGGCCACCAGCAGCAGGCCGACGATGGCAAACAGCACCGGGCGCGGAAACTGCGCGCGGATGTTGGCCGCGAGCCCTCGCCCGGTCAGGCAACCGAGCCGTGCGCTGATCATTTGGATACCGCTCATCAGCGGATAGGTCAAGATCACCGTCCACAGCAGGTTGAAGCCGAACTGCGCGCCGCCCTGCGAGTAGGTGGCGATGCCGCTGGGATCGTCGTCCGCCGCGCCGGTGATGAGGCCGGGGCCAAGCTGCCCCAACGCGGGATGGCTGGCGAGTTTTTTCAGTGGTTCCATCGCCGCCGCCCGTAGTGGTCTGGAAATGCAAGGTGCCAGCGCCGCAGCGGTGGCGCCCGCGGGAATAGACGCCGTCGGGATGGCGCCAGCGGGTGCAGGCGCCGCAGGGGATGGCGCCAGCGGGTGCAGGCGCCCAGGGGGCCCGGCGCCTGCACCCGAATCATCGCCGCGAGTGCCTGACCAAGTGCTGACCAGCGCCGCGATTTGCCGCGCGGCGCACTGTGCACCGCGTAGCGGCCAGCTACGCCGGACGCTGCACCCGATACCAGGCGGCGTAGATCGCCGGCACCGCGAGGATGGTCAGCGCCGTGGCCACGATCAGCCCGGCCATGATGGCCACCGCCATTGGCCCCCACAGCACGCTGCGGGTCAGCGGAATCATTGCCAGCACGGCCGCCGCCGCGGTCAGCGTAATCGGGCGGAAGCGCCGCACGGCGGCCTCGCGCGCGGCCACCCAGGCCGGGGTGCCGGTTTCCAGATCCTGCTTGATCTGGTCGATCAGGATGATGGTGTTGCGCATGATGATGCCCATCAGCGCGATCATGCCGAGCATCGCGACAAAGCCGAACGGCATGCGGAAAGTGAGCAGACCGAGCGCGACGCCGACGATGCCGAACGGCGCCGTGATCAGCACCATCGCGGCCAGCGAGAAGCGCTGCAGTTGCAGCATCAGCAATGCCAGCCAGACGAAGATCATCAGCGGTACCCCGGCGCCGATCGAGGCCTGCGCCTTGCTGTTCTCTTCGTAGGCGCCGCCGGCCTCGATGCGATAACCGGGCGGCAGCTTGGCACGAATGGCATCGAGCTGCGGATCGAGCTGCGCCGAAATATCCGGCGCCTGCACGCCTTCGACGATGTCGGAGCGCACCGACAGCGTCGGCACCCGCGAATAGCGGCGAATGATCGGCTCCTCCATCACCTGCGTCACACTGGCGACCTGCGCCAGCGGCACCGTGCGACCGCTGGCGGTGGGCACCTGCAAATCTTCCACCTGCGCGATCGCCACGCGTTCGGCCTCGGGGCCGCGCAGCACCACGTCGATCAGGCGATCGCGTTCGCGATACTGACCGATGGTGGCGCCGGACACCGCGCCGCCGAGCGAGCGCGCGACGGCGAGCGAGGTGACGCCGATCGCACGGGCACGATCCTGGTCGACTTCGATCTGCAGCGCCGGCGAACGGTCGCCCCAGTCGGTGTTCACTTCCACCGTCTTCGGATGCTTGCGCAGCACCGCCGCGACTTCGTCGCCGATCTGCTTGATCTTCGCGATGTCCGGCCCGCTGACGCGGAAGATGACCGGATAGGCCACCGGTGGGCCCAGCGGCGTCTTCAGCGCGCGGCCACGCACGCCGGGGAAGTTGCTGTCGAGTTCCCTTTGCAGTTTGGCGGTGACGCGATTGCGCGCCGCCACGTCGTTGGTGAGGATCAGCGTGTGTGCGAAGTTCGGGCGGAACAGTTCCTGATTGAGCGACAGGAAGTAGCGCGGCAGCGACATGCCGACGCTGGTGACGAAGGTCTGCACGTCCTTGTCCGCCTTCAGCAATGCTTCGAGCTGCTCGACGCGCGCCTCGGTCGCCTTGAAACTGGAACCCTCCGGCAGCCACATCTCGACCATCACCTCGGTGCGGTCGCTGGTCGGGAAGAACTGCTTCTCGGTCAGCCCCATGCCGATAAAGCCGAGCACGAGGCCGGTGGCGGTGATGCCGATGGTGACCCAGCGGTGGCTGATGCACCAGTCGATGGTGGCGCGCAGCCGCGTGTAGAACGGCGTGTCGAAGTGCTCGTGTGCTTCGCCTTCCGCCGTTGCGTTCTTCGGTTTCTTCAAAATCCAGTAGCCGAACAACGGCGTGGCGATGATGGCGGCGAACCACGACAGCACCAGCGCAATGGTGGTCACGCTGAACATGTCGAAGGTGTATTCCCCGGTCGACGATTTCGCGGTCGCGATCGGCAGGAAGCCGGCCGCCGTCACCAGCGTGCCGGAGAGCATCGGCCAGGCCGTCGTCGCGTAAGCAAAGGTGGCCGAGGCGAACTTGTCGAAGCCCTCCTCCAGCTTGCGCACCATCATCTCGACCACAATCATGGCGTCGTCCACCAGCAGGCCCAGCGCAATGATCAGTGCGCCGGTGGAAATGCGGTGCAGGTCGATCTTGAAAATCTCCATCACCAGGAAGGTCGCCAGCAGCACGAACGGAATGGTCAGCGCCACCACTGCCCCCGCGCGCCAGCCGAGCGACAGGAAGCTCACCGCCAGCACGATGGCAACCGCCTCCAGCAGCGAGCGCATGAAGGTGCCGACCGCCTCCTTGACTACCCTGGGCTGGTTGCTGACCTGATGGAACTCGATGCCGACCGGCAGATCGTTGCGGATGCGCTCCATCTCGCGCGTCAGGTTGTCGCCCAGTTGCAGCACGTCGCCGTCGCTCTTCATCGACACCGAGAGCGCGATGGCGGGCTTGCCGCCGAAGCGGATGGTTTGCGTTGGCGGGTCGGCGTAGCCGCGGTAGACACTGGCGATGTCGCCCAGCCGGATCATGCGGCCGCCGGAATTGGGCACCGCCAGTTGCAGATCGCGCACCGATTTCACCGAGTCGAAATTGCCGCTGACGCGCAGCGCGATGGCGTTGTCTTTGGTCTGTATGACGCCGGACGGTGCGATCGCGTTCTGCGCCTGCAACTGCTGCGCGATGGAATTGGCGTCGATGCCGAGCGCGCCGATCTTGGCGTTGGCAATCTCGATGTAGATCTTGTCGTCGACCACGCCGACCAGTTCGATCTTCGACACGTCCGGGATGCGCAGCAGTTCCTGGCGCACGTCTTCCACCTTGTCGCGCAATTCGGACAGTGTGAAGCCGTCGCCGGTGAAGGCATAGATGGAGCCGAACACGTCGCCGAATTCGTCGTTGAAGAAGGGGCCGAGCGCCTCCGGCGGCAGCGTGTGGCGGATGTCGCCCACCTTCTTGCGCACCTGATACCAGAGCGCCTGAATGTCCTTGCGCGGCGCAGTGTCAACCAGTTCGAGGATGATCATCGACTCGCCGGGCTTCGAGTAGCTCTGCGTCCGTTTGAAGTACGGCATCTCCTGCAGTTTTTTCTCGAGACGGTCGGTGATCTGCGCGTCGACCTGCGCGGTGGTGGCACCCGGCCACAGCGTGCGCACGGTGATGGCGCGGAAGGTGAAGTCCGGGTCTTCGCGCTGGCCGAGCTTGAAGTACGCGGCGAAGCCGGCAATCGCTATCGCCAGAATGAAAAAGATCGTCAGTTGCTTGTGCCGGATCGCGGCGGCGGAGACGTTGAAGGGGCCGCCGTCTTGCGGCGTGCGCCCGATCATGGCTTGCTCGCGGCTTGCGCGGCGGCGGGGGCTGCCTTGGCCGGTACGGCAGCTGCAGCCTTAGCGGATACGGGCGGCGCCGCAGACACGGCAGCAGCCGGCGGCGGTTCCAGCAAGCGCACCTTCTGGCCCGGCAACAGCAGATTGGCGCCCGCCGTGACCACGATATCGCCCGGTTTCAGGCCGGCGGTCACGGCGACGCCGTCGCCGGTGCTTTCACCCAGTTTCACGTCCACCGCGCGCACCGTCTCGCTGGCGCGGTCGACCACCCACACGCGCGGCGTGCTGTCGCGCGTGTAGAGCGCCGTGTTGGGCACCACGATCGCCTGCGTTGCCGCGAGATCGAGGCGCACGGTGGCGCTCATGCCGAGCTTCAGGTCGTCGTCGGCATTGACGATGCTGAGCCGCGCGGTGTAGGTGCGGCTGGCGGCGTCCGCCGCCGGCGACAGTTCGCGCAGTTTGGCGCTGTAGAGCTTGCCGGGCACGGCGTCGAGATGCGCCACGAAGCCGTTCGCCTGCTTCATCAGCGCGACGGCGCGTTCCGGCACGTTGACCAGCAGTTCCTTTTCGCCGAGCTGCGCCACGCGCACCACGCTCTGCCCGGCGGCGACCACGCTGCCGGCCTCGGCGTCGACGCCGACCACCACGCCATCGCGGTCGGCTTTCAGCGTCTGGAACGCAAGGCCGTTCTGCGCGTTGGCCAGCTGCGATTGCGCCGCTTTCACGCGAGCGTCGGCGGCATCCGTGGCGGCGGCCTGGCGTTCGAGCGCGGCGCCGGAGACGAAGCCTTTGTCGCGCAGCTCTTTCTGCCGTTTCAGCTCGCTCTGCTGCAACTTGAGATCGGTGCGCGCCACTTCGACCTGCGCGGCCTGCGCGTTGATCGCCGGCAGCACGTCGGCGGAATCGAGCACTGCTAGCACTTGTCCGGCTTTCACGTTCTGACCTACATCAACCAGCCGGCGCGCAATTTTTCCCGGCACCCGGAAACCGTAGCGCTGCTCGTAGCGCGGGCGCACTTCGCCGGGCAGGTAATTGACGTCGGCCAGCGCGCTGATGCCGGCCTGCATGGTGCGCACCGGGCGCGGCGCATCGGCCGTGCCGGCGGCGGCTTCCGCCTTCCGCGCGCTGCCGTCGGCGGCCTTGGCGTCGTCCTTGCCGCCGCAGGCGGCGATCGTCGCGGTGCCCAGCAGCAGGGCGAGGAGGAGAGTTGCCTTGGGGTCGATTTTCATTGCCGTTCCTGGACTGAATCTGAATCGCGGTTGAACTCGGGGAGGCCGGTGGCGCGGCTCAGCGTCACCACCGTGTCGTCGGGGACTCCGGCCACGTGCGCCCAGTAGCGGATCAGCGCTAGCGAGGCTTCCTGCTGATAGGTGCCGAGGCCGGGCAGGATCGGGCACTTGACGTCGGCTTCGTTGCGCTCGTTGCGCAGCGAATGCAACCCGATCATCAGCGCGTAGCTATGCTTGAGCAGACGCACGCCTTCGCCCGGCGCCAGACGCGGCAGATGGCGTTCGAGCCCGGCGCCTGCGGTCAGCAGCCAGCCGGTGAGTTTGGTCTGGAAGTTGATGCCCGCCTCCGCCGGCACCGCGTTCGGCGCGAAGCCGATGCAGCAGGCGCCAAGCGCCATATGCGTCGGGTCGGAAATCATGTAGCGGTGGGCCAGATCGTAGATGTGCTCGAAGCGAAACGGCTGTTCGCTCTGCAACTGCTCGATCAGCGCGGTGAAGAACCCCTCGTCGTGGCGCAGGTGCAGCGCGAGGTAGATCTCCTCCTTGGTCTGGAAATAGAGGTACACCGTGCCCTTGGCGAGGCCGGCCGCCTCGGCGATGTCGGCGACGTTGGCCAGCTCGTGGCGCTCTACAAACAGGCGCTCGGCGGCGTCGAGGATGGTCTGCCGCCGCGCCTCCTTGTCTTCGCCGTCGACGGCGCGCACACGGGTGCGCGCGCCGCCGCCTGTGTCGCGCACCAGGCCGGCGGCGTGACAGGCAAAAAACTTCTTGAAAAGTGTCATGAAAATCCGTTAAATGACCACGAGTCAGTTGGATGCGGACTGTAAATGACTGGCGGTCAGTTGTAAATAGGATCGCTCGAAAAAAAATTGACTAAGACAGCAGCTTTGTCGATTACGCGGCGGCTGACTGCGGCACAGTACGATATTTTGGCAATTGTTGACTTTTGCGTTTTTATCTTTTTAACGCTTTTGCAATAACGCTTTAGGCAAAAAGCTGTTACGCGCAAGCCACGGTGCAGCCGATGCCGCAACCGGCGCGGCGGACGATGTAAGGTCTGTCGCGGCGGCAGCGACAGTGCTGCAACGATATGGGCACGATGCCGCCGCTGACCGAAACCGTTGCCGGCGCCGCCGCGTATAGCGTTCACGTCGGCAGACAAAGCGGCCGCAGCTTGGCCACAACGATAGCGGGCAGGGAACAGCCTGCCGCAAAGGAGACCTACCTGATGGCGCCGGACCGCACCACCCTCGCCCCACCCGCCGCACAGGCGCGCGTCGCCGCCTATCGGCAGCTGCGGGCGGCAAGCATGGCCATTGCTGCGCCGCTGTCGGCCGAGGATTGTCAGGTGCAGTCGATGCCGGACGCGAGCCCGATCAAGTGGCATCTGGCGCACACCACCTGGTTTTTCGAGACCTTCATCCTGGGCCCCTACGCCGCCGGCTATCGCGCCTTCGATCCGGCGTTCAAGGTGCTCTACAACAGCTACTACAACACCGTGGGCGACAAGCACCCGCGCCCCGAGCGCGGCCTGCTGTCGCGGCCGTCGCTGGACGCGGTACGCGGCTACCGGGCGCACGTCGACGACGCGATGGCGGCGTTGCTCGCCGACCCGGTCGTCGGCGCCGGCGTGCAGCAATTGCTCGCGCTCGGCCTCAACCACGAGCAGCAGCATCAGGAGCTGATGCTGACCGATCTCAAGCATCTGCTGTCGGTGAATCCGCTGTTCCCGGCCTACGGCGAGGCCCCTGCGATCGCAGGCGCAGCCGGTACGGCCAGCGGCACGGCGGCGCCGGCCGAATGGCAAGCGTTCACCGGCGGGCTGGTCGAAATCGGCCATCAAGGCGAGGCCTTCGCTTTCGACAACGAGTCGCCCCGGCATCAGGTGTTCCTGCGCCCGTACCGGCTGGCGCGGCGGCTGACCAGCAACCGCGACTATCTCGCCTTCATCGCCGACGGCGGCTACCAGCGGCACGAGCTGTGGCTTGCGGAAGGCTGGGACCGCGTCAATCAGGGCCGCTGGCAGGCGCCGTTCTACTGGCGCCGAACCGACAGCAATGGCGACGGCGACGGCGGCGCCTGGCAAGAGTTCACGCTGCACGGCCTGCAGCCGCTCGACCTCGATGCCCCGGTCAGCCACGTCAGTTTCTTCGAGGCCGATGCCTACGCCCGCTGGGCCGACGCCCGGCTGCCGACCGAGGCCGAATGGGAGCATGCCGCCAGCCTGTCGCCCGAGGCCCTGCCGGCGCCCGCCGCCGCGCTGCACGCCGCGCCGCTGCACCCACAGGCCGCAGCGCTCGCCACGCAGGGCCTGGCGCAACTGTACGGCACGCTGTGGCAATGGGCCGCCTCCGCCTATCTTGGATATCCCGGCTTCCGCAGCGCCGAGGGCGCGGTCGGCGAATACAACGGCAAATTCATGTGCAACCAGTTCGTGCTGCGCGGCAGCTCGCTGGCAACGCCGGCCGGCCACGCGCGGCTGACTTACCGCAATTTCTTCCAGCCCGAGAAGCGCTGGCAGTTCACCGGCATCCGGCTGGCGCGCTGAGCGGCGCGAAAGGCACGACATGGTCCCACATCACCTGATTACCAGCCATCGCGTCGCCGGCGCCGCCGGCAGCGACCACGAGGCACGCCATTTCACGATCATCAACACGCTCAAGCTAGACGCCCGCGCCGAGCTCGACGCGCTGGAACGCGGCCTGCTGGCGCCGGCAGCCAGCATTGCGCCGAAGTATTTCTACGACGCGTTGGGCTCGACGCTGTACAACGCCATCGTACTGACGCCGGAGTATTACCCGACGCGCACCGAGGCGGCGATCTTCGCGCAGTACCGCGATGAGATTGCCGCCGCGATCGGGCACGGCAAGCAGTTCGTCGATCTCGGCTCCGGCGATTCGGTGAAGGCCGAAAAATGGTTTCCGTCGCTGCGGCCGTCGCGCTACGTGGCGGTAGACATCGCCGCGACGGCGCTGACCGAAGCGCTCGGCCGCCTCGCCGGCAACGCCGACGCGCCGCAACTCGCCGGGCTGGTCACCGATTTCTCGCGCGTGCTCGACGTCACCGCTGTGCTGGCGCCGGAGCCGACGCTGTTTTTCTATCCCGGCTCGTCGATCGGCAACTTCCTGCCCGACCAGGCGCTCTGGTTCCTGCAGCAGATTCGCGCGCATTGCCACGGCCACGGCTGCGGCCTGCTGATCGGCGTCGACGGCAAGAAAGAACGCGACCGGCTCGACACTGCCTACGACGACGCGCTGGGCATTACCGCGGCGTTCAACCGCAACGCGCTGCGCCACGTCAACGCGCTGTTGGGCACCGATTTCGACGTCAAAGAGTGGCTGCATCGCGGCTTCTACAACCCCGCGCTCGGCCGCATCGAGATGCATCTCGAAGCCCGCCATGACCTCAGCGTCATGCTGCGCGGTCACCGCCGCCACTTCAGCCAGGGCGAACGCATCCACACCGAGAATTCGTACAAGTTCACGCCCGACGAATTCCGCGCCCTGCTCGACGAAGCCGGCTTCGGCAACACCCGGCTGTGGCAGGACGCGCGGGGTGACTTCAGCGTGTTTTACGCCACCACGTAGCAGCCGATTGCGCCGTTTACAGCGATATGCGCAACGACGTGCCGTCGCCACCACACGGCGACCGCTGCGTGCGCCGGTCGCGCATGAAACGCCACGCCGGCAAAAACTTGATCTGCGTTAAATTTCGCGGCAGCAGGCCGCAGGGGTAACGCAATCGCCGCCCCAGGCGCCGCCCGGTCTGCACGACAACCGAATATTAGGAGGCAGCGCATCATGTCGTCCGGCGAATCAATGCCCGGCAGTAGTCCGTCCGCGCCCGCCGCTGCGTCAGACAGCGCGGCGACGGCCGCGGCACCCGAATCGTTCCTGATCCCGATCGCGAAAGACGTCGCGCCCGGCCAGATCCTCGTCTGGCTGCGTCTTGGCTGGCAGGATCTGATTCGCTCCTACTTGAGCGGCGTGTGGTTCGGCGTCTGCTTCGTGGCGATGGGCGCGCTGTTGATGCTCACCTTCAACCGCGCGCCGGCCTACCTGATGGCGCTGATTTCGGGCTTTCTGCTGCTCGGGCCGTTCATCTGCGTCGGCTGCTACGCCATCTCCTATGCGCTGGAGCGCGGCAAACAGCCCGAGATCAAGCGCGCCGCCCTCGCCTTCCGCAACAACGCCAAGAACATCGCCATCTTCGCCGCCGTGCTCGGCGTGCTGGAACTGCTCTGGGGGCGGGCCTCGCTGGTGGTGTTCGCGCTGTTCTACACCGGCGGCCTGCCGCAGACCGGCGACATACTGCACGCCTTCATGACGCTGCAAAACCTGCCCTTCGTGATCGCCTACCTGATCGTCGGCGCCATCTTCGCCACGCTGGTCTTCGTCACCAGCGTGGTCGCCATCCCGCTGATGCTCAACCGCAATACCGACGCCATCACCGCCGCGCTGACCAGCGTGCGCGTCTGTCTCGCCTCGCCCGCGACGATGGCGCTGTGGGGCTTGAGCATCGCGCTGCTGACGCTGGCGGCCATGCTGCCCGCCTTCATCGGCCTGATTCTGGTCGGCCCCTGGCTCGGCCACGCCACCTGGCACGCCTATCGCGCGCTGGTGCCGGCGCAGGTGCAGCCGGTGCCGCCGCCCAATATCGCGCGCGACGTATTGGTGTAGCGCGGCGCGTGGCCAGCGGCGGTGGCGACAACCGACGCCGGTCGCCGCCCTGGTAGGCGACAATGGCGGCCCACAACGGCATTACCCGTCCGCGCCATGAGCATCTCCCACTTCGACGACCTGATTGCCGCAGCGCTGGCGCAACCCGACGCGCAGCGGCTGCTGCTGGTGTTCGCCAGCGTCGCGCTGCCGGCCAACGCGTCCGCCGCGCAGCGTGCCGCCTTTGCCGCCGGCCACGGCGGCGAGTTGACGCCGGTGATGTGCGTCGACAAGGCGCCGCAGGAACTGGGCAGTTTTGCCGACCTGCTGCGCGAGGCGCAACAATTCGGACACGACTGGGGCATCGTGTTTGCCGCCGGAATGGCCGGCAGCGGCGGCGCCGCGCCCGGCAGCGAGGAGGCCGAGCCCTATCTGCAGCAGATGGTCGAATCGATCAAGGAAGGCATGATCGACAATTTCATCGCCTTCAACCGCGACGGCAAGGCGGTGGCGTTGCGTTAGGAGTCTGCACGGCAAGCAGGAGCAACGACGTAGCGTATTGATTTGGGAATGCAATCACATCCGCGCAAACAGGTGGGCATACTGCCGCGACACCTGCACTTTGTCGTTCACGCCGTTTAACGTCAACAGCACGCGGCCGGTAAAGTCGCGGTCGGCGACCGCCACGGCGCGCATGTTGACGATGGTCGAGCGGTGCACCTGCACGAACAGCGTCGGGTCGAGCTGGTCGGCAAGTTCCTTCAGCGAGATGCGGATCAGGTGCTCGCCGTCGCGGGTGTAGAGCGAAACGTATTTGTCCTGCGCCTGCAGATAAATGACCTCGTCGACCGGCACGATGCGCACGGTGTCGCCCAGGCCCGCGCGCAGAAACCGCAGGTACGGCGCGGGCGCCGCCGCAGCGCCGTCGGCGAGGCGTTTGATCAGATGCAGCGCGCGGCTGAGTTCGTCGTGGCCGCCGCTGCCCGGCGCCTCGGCGGCAGCGCTGACCAGCCGTTTTTTCAGGCGCTCGACGGTTTCGGCGAGACGGGCGTCGATCACCGGTTTGACCAGATAGTCCACCGCTTCGCGCTCGAAGGCCTGCACGGCGTATTCGTTGTACGCGGTGACGAAGACCACCAGCGGGCCGCGGGCGCCGGGGGCGCTGGCGAGGCGCTCGGCGACCTGCAGACCGGTCAGGCCGGGCATGCGGATATCGAGAAAGACGACGTCGGGCGCGTGCTGGTCGACGGCGTGGATCGCGGCCGGTCCGTTGCCGACGCTGTCGACGATGCGCAGCTCGGGCCAGGCGCGCGCCAACGCATCGCGCAGCGCACGCGCGAGGTTGGCTTCGTCTTCGGCGATGAGGGCGGTGGCTTGCGCCATGAGGCAATCCTCGAATATGGCTTTTTGTTGAAAGCGGCTATTGCATTGGGCTCAGCGGGCAATTTACCTTGAAGTCGACTTTATGACATATTCCGGTTTTTGCCCATAGTCAATGGGCATTTCACGGCAAAGTTGTTAAATGGCAACCGGCAGCGCAAGCCGGATTCGCGTGCCCTCCGCCGGTTGTTCGATGGTCAGTTGCGCGGCGTCGCCGTAGATCGCCTGCAGCCGCGCGCGCACGTTGGCAAGCCCGCTGCCGGCGCCGGCGGTATCGCTCGCCACGCCAAAGCCAAGGCCGCTGTCTTCGACGGCGATGTTGAGCATGCCGGCCTGCACCGCCGCGCTGACCGTGACGCGGCCGCCCTCGATCTTGGGCTCCAGGCCGTGCTTGACGGCGTTCTCCACCAGCGGTTGCAGCAGCATCGGCGCCAGCGGCAGCGCGCGGGTGGCGGCGTCGGCGGCGATCTCGTACCAGAGGCGTTCGCCCATGCGCAGACGCAGGATTTCGAGGTAGTCGGCGATGATCGCCAGCTCGTCGCCGACGGTGGCATGCTCGCGCCGCGAGGCATCGAGCGTGTGGCGCAGATAGCCGATCAGCCGCTCGGTCATGTGTTTCGCGGTGGCCGGCTCGTGCTCGATCAGGCTCACCACGTTGGACAGCGTGTTGTAGAGGAAATGCGGCTCGACCTGCGCGCGCAGTGTCTTCAGCTCGGCGGTGGCCCGTTCGCGCTCGGCGTGTTCGATCGCGGCGGCCAGCTCGGCGCGTTCGCGGCGCTCGATTTCGCGGCGACGGCTCGCCTCGATGGATTCCCACAGCAGCCAGCCGATGGCAATGGTGACGCAGGACGCGAACACGAAGCCGCGCCAGTTCTCGCTGACGTTGAGCCACAGGGTGCCGGTCATCAGCGACACCGCCAGCACGTAGCCGATGTAGATAGCCACCACTGGCAACAGCACGCCCAGCGCCAGCGGATGCATCAGGATCGGCGCCAGACGCTGGCGGCGGCGGGCCAGCGTAATGGCGAGCTTGTAGAGGAAATGCTGGGTGTAGCCGATCAGCACGCTGATGGTGGCCACTTCGGCCAGCATCTGCCAGGTGATGCGGTGCCCCATGCCGAGCGCGAACAGCAGCATCACCACGACCACGATGCCGCACATGATCGCCGTGAACAGCAGATTGCGCAGCGTCGACGGCGGCCAGCGCCGGAAGAACGCAATCGCCTGCAACGGGTGATAGTCCGTCCCCGGTTTCAGTCGAGCTTCGATCCGTGGGTCCATGCAGAGGTGTCGTGTGACGGGCGGGAACGCAGGCGGGCAGGCCGGGGCGGTGATTCGCTAGGCCGCGAAAGCGCCGACAGCGGCGCGATGCAGGCGGAACAGTGTAGCCGCGCGCCCGATGAACACGCCCGACAGCAGCCCGAGCAGCAGCGCCGGCCCGGCCTGCCAGGCCAGTTCGCCGCGCAGCGCGGGGTTGATGGCGAGAGTCACGTTGATCGCGTAGTTGAGCAGGAAGATGCCGAGCATCAGGAGCATCGGCGCCACGCTGCCCGGCACCTGCAGGCGATCGCTGGCGGCGTCGTAGCGGGCGCCGGCGGTCGGCTTCCAGACGAAGAAGGTGAACGCGGCGGCCGTCAGCAGCGCAACAGCCCAGACGGCAAAGCCCACCGGCCCGCGCCCGGCGGCCAGCAAGCCGACGATCAGGAAGGCCACCGGCGCGATCAGCACGGTGAAGCGGCGCACCCGGCGCTCGCGCAGCTGCGTGACGCCAAGGGCGACCAGCGTGGCGAGGATGGCCCATACCCAGGCCGGCGTGTTGCTGAGGATCTGGACGACGAATCCATTCATTGTTGGCTCCATGCAGTGGCGGTTGCGATGGATGAATGTTTTCGTGTCGCGCCGTCGTTGTCAGGCGCCCCGCGACGAACGGAACGACGACGGCGCCAATGGCCAACGACCGGCGCCAGCGGCGAACGCCGCAGCCGCCCTATTTCTTCGCGTGGAAACGTTCCATCGCGGCGACAATCTCGGCGCGGGCGTCGGCCGCCTCGGTCCAGCCGAGCACCTTGACGAATTTGCCCGGTTCCAGATCCTTGTAGTGCTCGAAAAAGTGCGTGATGCGGTCGATTTCGATCGGCGGCAGATCGCGCGGGCTCTGGATGTTGCGGTAGATGCTGGTCAGCTTGTCGACCGGCACCGCGAGCAGTTTTTCGTCGCTGCCGGCTTCGTCCTGCATCTTGAGCATGCCGATCGGACGGCAGCGCACCACCACGCCCGGCATCAGCGGCACCGGGGAGAGCACCAGCACGTCGGCCGGATCGCCGTCGCCGGACAGCGTCTTCGGGATATAGCCGTAGTTGCACGGGTAGTGCATCGCGGTCGACATGAAGCGGTCGACGAAGATCGCGCCGGACGCCTTGTCGACTTCGTACTTGATCGGCTCCCCGTTCATCGGGATTTCGATGACGACGTTGATGTCGTTCGGGACGTCGCGGCCGGAGGAGAGATTGTCGAAGCTCATGAGGAATGTCGAAGCGGTTCGAATGGATTTACTGCGTCGCAGCATTGTAGTGGTCCGACCTGACGCAAAACTGGCGCGGCGCGACCGCTCGCAGCGCTGCAAGGGGCATGCTCGCTATACTGCGCGCACTTTCCACCGCCGTCCCACGGGGTCATTTCACTGCCCGGTCCGCGTTCGCCGCGACCAGCCAGCGCAATGACGACGCCTTGGGACGCGCACCGCGCGCCGGCCCGGCCGCGGCCGTTGCATAGGCTTTCGTCGCATGATCAAAGCATTCATCGAACGTGTTCTGCCCCGCCGCAAGCCCGTTCGCGTCGAACACTCCGGCAAGGCGCTCGGCATCCACAGCGAGCACATGAGCAAGAACGCGGTGTACGTCTGCGAGAAATTGCAGCGTGCCGGGTTCGAGGCCTACATCGTCGGCGGCGCCGTGCGCGACGCACTGCTCGGCGTGATCCCGAAGGATTTCGACGTCGCCACCAACGCCACGCCGGAAGAAGTGCGCCACGAGTTCCGCCGCGCCTTCATCATCGGCCGCCGCTTCAAGCTGGTGCACGTGATGTTCGGCGACGAGACGATCGAGGTGTCGACTTTCCGCAGCAATCGCGGCGGCGAGGTGGAAGCGGACGCCACCGGCCGCATCACCTCGGACAATGTGTACGGCACGCAGGCCGACGATGCCGCCCGGCGCGACTTCACCATCAACGCCCTCTATTACGACCCGGCGAAAGACGTGGTGGTCGATTTCATGGGCGGCTTGAAGGACGTCGAGAAACGCACGCTGCGGCTGATCGGCACTGCCGAAACCCGTTACCGCGAAGATCCGGTGCGCATGCTGCGCGCGGTGCGGCTGGCCGTGAAGCTCGATTGCAGCATCGCCAAAGCGACCGTGACGCCGATCCGGCAACACGCCGAGTTGATCAAGAACGTGCCGCCGGCACGGCTGTTCGACGAAATCCAGAAACTGCTGCTCTCCGGCTACGCCAACGCCACGCTCGCCGAGCTGCGCAAGCACGGGCTCGCCGAAGGGCTGCTGCCGCTGCTCGACCTGATCTACCAGCAACCCGGCGGGCAGAAGTTCATCGAACTCGCGCTCGACAATACCGACCGCCGGGTACGCGATGACAAACCGGTATCGCCGGCCTTCCTGTTCGCCAGCCTGCTCTGGCACGAAGTGGTGAAACGCTGGAGCGAGATCGAAGGCCGCGGCGAGCACCACGTGCCGGCGTTGCTGCAGGCGATGGAAGAAGTGATCGACGAGCAGCGCGAAACCATCACGCTGCCGCAACGCTTCGCCGGCATCACGCGCGAAATCTGGCTGATGCAGCCACGCTTCGAGCAGCGCACCAGCAAGGCGGCGCTGCGCATGGTGGAACAGCCGCGCTTCCGCGCCGCCTACGACTTCCTGCTGCTGCGGGCAGCGGCCGGCGAAGTCGAGGCGGAACTGGCCGACTGGTGGACCAATTTCATCGAGTCCGATCCCGAGATTCGCCAGGAACTCATCAATCAGCGGCAACGCGCGCAACTCAGGCACAGCGCCGGCGCTGCCAGCGGTGACGCCGGCGGGCGCCGGCGACGCTCGCGCGGCGGACGCGGCCGCAAGCGGCGCGAGTCCGATGGCGGCGATGCGGGTGACAACGCCCAAGGGGCGGGCGGCGCCCAAGAGGCGTCGTGACGCGGCAAACCAGTCCGCATCCGCCACCGCGCGACGGGCAACCTGCCACGCCCGCGCTGCATCGGGCGTATCTTGGTCTCGGCAGCAATTTACAGACCCCGGAACAGCAGGTGCGGCGTGTGGTGCAGGCGCTGACGGCATGCCCCGGCGTCGCGGTGGTGGCGGTTTCCTCGCTGTATCAGTCTCCCGCCTGGGACGTAACTTCCGCGCAGCCGGACTACATCAACGCCGTAGTGGCCGTGGACACGACGCTGAGCCCCGAGGCTCTGCTTGCCGTCACCATGCGCGTGGAGCGCGCGCACGGACGCATCCGCGGCCATGAACGCAATGCCGCGCGCACGATCGACATCGATCTGCTGCTTTATGACGACCTGCAGAGCAGTTCGGCAACGCTGACTCTGCCGCATCCTCGCCTGCACGAACGCGCCTTCGTGCTGCGACCGCTGGCCGAGATTGCCGCGCATGCGCAGGTACCGGGCCGCGGCAGCGCCGGCGAATTGCTGGCGCAACTGCCGGCCGCGACGCTCGACACTGTCCGACCGCTTGCCGGAGACGTTTGAGCATGGAGCTGTCCGAACTTCGCTACGTTGTCGTCGAAGGCCCAATCGGGGTCGGCAAGACGAGTCTCGCACGCCTGCTCGCCGGGCGCCTCGGCGCCGAATTGCTGCTGGAAGCCCCGGCGGAGAACCCGTTCCTCGCCCGCTTCTATGCCGAACCGTCGCGTTACGCGCTGCCGACGCAACTGAATTTTTTGTTTCAGCGCGCCGACCAGGTCAAGCAGCTTGCCCAGATCAGTCTGTTTCGCCGGGTCGTGGTCGCCGACTTCATGCTCGACAAGGACCCGCTGTTCGCCGAACTGACGTTGGCCGAGGATGAGCTGGCGCTGTATCGCAGACTGTATGCCCATTTGCAGCCGCAGTCGCCGCGCCCCGATCTGGTGCTGGCGCTGCAAGCGGCGCCCGAGACGCTAATCGCCCGCGTGCGCCAGCGCGGCATCCGCTACGAACAGGCCGTCGCCGCCGAATACCTGTCGCGCCTGTCGGAGGCCTACGTGCGGCTCTTTCATCGCTACGACGCAGCGCCGGTACTGTTCGTCAATACCGATGGCCTGAACTTTGTCGATAACCCTGCGCACGTTGACTTGTTGCTGCAACGTGTCGCCCAGATGCGCGGTAGCCGCGAATTTTTCAACGTGGTGGCGATCGACTAGGAGTCGGAGCGGCATGCTCCGCCGGACGCGCGGGAGCAGAATTCTTGGTTACACTCACACGATTAGACGTTCGGATCAAAACAGCGATAGCTATCGTGGGGAGTATCGGTTGACACCTTGGGTCGTGTCGGAGCGCTGGTGCGTGCGTGCCGCTTTTGCGGCGACACTCGCGGCCATGGCGCCTTCCTGTTACGCCCTCTCCTTCGGCGCCGAACAGGTCACTTCGTCGCTGGGGCAACCGCTGCGAATGAGCATTCCGCTGCTGGCGACAACGGGCGACTCGCTGGATGCGCGCTGTTTCCGCATTGCATCGCCCTCCCGAGCCGACGGTCTGCCGGTTGTCACCCAGGCTCGCATCGAGTTGGAGCCCGGTGCCGCCCCGCGCCTGTTGGTACGCAGCGATCGGCCGGTCGACGAACCGGCGGTTCGGATCGCGGTCGAAGCCACTTGCGATACTCCCATCCGCCGCGACTACACAGTGCTGCTCGATCCGCCATCGTTGGCGGCCGACAGACCCGCCGCAGCGACGCTGCCGCCAATTGCGCCGCCGGTTACGGAGAGAGGCGAGCGCGCCGCCAACGCCAACGCCACCGCGTCGGTGCGCGTCGGCGGTGTCGCGCCGTCAACGCGCAACAACGATCGACGCACCGCCGGCCGGAAGCCCCCGGCAAGCGGACCCGGCTCCGCGCCGCACGGTCGCAACAAGTCGGCGCGTCCTGCGACCCCTGCGGCGACGGCAAACCGGCCCGCACGCGCGATCGATGAACTCCGGGTGCAGGGTGGTGGCACGACTGCCGGCGGTGTAGCCATCGAGGACGCGTCGATCGCTGCGCTGGCGATTCCGCGCCTGCGCATTTCGCGCGATCTGCCGGGCTTCGACGCCGCCGCCCCGACCGCCGGCGCGTCCGCCGCGTCCACCGCGGTCAGCGGCGGCAACGAGCTGCAGGCTGCGATTGCCAAGGAGCGGCGCAATCGTCTATTCGCCACCCCGATCGATGAAGATCTGGCGCCACGGCTGGAGGCAGACTTGGTCGTCGCGCAACGGCGACTAGCTGAGCTTCAGGCACAAATTGCGGCAGCGGGCGGGGCAGTCGCAGCGGCCGGTACTCCGCCGAACGCCAAGAGCGCCGGCAACCCGTCGGCGAGCAAAGCAGCAACGGCCGAAGAGCACGATGCGGTCGCTTGGGACTGGAAAAAATGGCTGTGGGTGCCGGCGAGCCTGCTGGTACTGGGTTTGCTTGCCTTCCTCGTGCGGCAACGTCGGGCGCAACGTGCCGACATGCAGTTTGCCAACGCGGGGCCAGTTACTGTTGTGCAGACAGGGGACGAGTTCGATACCGTGTTGCCGACCAGGACGGGCGCCACGGCGACTGGCGGGCTAGCGACCAACATGGCGCCAACCCCGATCGTGCGTCTGACCGAAGGGCCGGCCACCGTCACGGCGGCGGCCGGCGCGGCGATGAGCGCGAAGGAGGCCAGCGAGGCGTCTGACCGCCTGATCAGCCCCCTGTTCCAGTTGCGCGACACCGAATCGCACGTCGATGTCAGCGAACTGTCGCAGATTACCGATGAAGCGCAGGTGTACGCCGACCTTGGCCGCAACGACCAGGCGATCGAGATTCTGCGCGCTCACATCGACAGCCAGGAAGGCCAGGACATCGAACACGCGTCGCCCGCGCCGTGGCTGATGATTTTCGATCTGTACCGGCGCACCAACAATCGCGCCGGTTACGACGAATTGGCGCCGCGTTTCCGCAAGCAGTTCAACGGCCGCATGCCCGATTGGGACAACTACGGGCACGAGCTCGCGCTTGACGACGGTCTGGAGGCGTTCCCGCATCTCGTCGCCCGCATCGAACGGGACTGGGGCACGCCCGAGGCTAAGAAATTTCTGGAAGAATTGCTCTACGACAACCGTGGTGGTTCGCGGCTCGGTTTCAGCCTCGCGGCGTACCGCGACATTCTGCTGTTGTTGCAGTTGCACGAAGGCATCGCCACGGGCGCACCTGGAGATATGGCGATCGCAGACTGGGAGTCGCGCGGCGCCAACGATTCCGACGGCACGCCAAAGTGGGACCTCGAACTCGACATGATCGAGCCGCCGGAAACCGGCGAACTCGATTCTTTCCTGCGCAACAGGCCCGCGCCGGACAAATCCTGATTCGGCGGGGGCCGCAAAGCCGCCGCACAAAAATCGATCGAGAATCGACCCGGATCGCTTAAGGCAGCGCCTCGCAGAGCGGTCGACGCACCGAGAGCCCGCCGGTTTGCGGCGTTACGACGAACTGGCAGGCGTCGTATCCCTGCGATTTGATGCGACCGACGATTTCGGCGAGCACCACGGGCACCAGCCGCGGCTCCCTCGCCAGCACCCAGCCATAGCGCCGCGACGGGTGCCCGACGACTGCCCAGCGATACTGCGGATCGAGTGCGATGACCCAGTAGTCCGCTGCGAACCAGAAGCGGTACTCGCCAAACAATTCCAGAAACGTTACCTCCAGACGCGATGCGGCGTGCCCGTCGGCGGGGCGGGCGCGCCCGTGAGCCTTTTCCTTGCTCCCGTCGTCGCGCGTGCAGATGTTCTCCACGTCGACGAGTCCCGACGTCGAGTCAAGGCCGTACGTCGCCCTGGTGTCGCGAATGCACTTGCGTTGGAAGAATTGTGGAATGGCCGCGATTTCGTGCCAGCTTCCGAGATAGCGCGACATCTCGAAGCCCGGCACCGGTGTGACGTCTATCCCGGCACTGCCCGCCGCGAATGGGAGCAACAGCAATGCGGACGCGAGCGCGCGCACGCCTTTGGTCGACGCTGCCGACGCGCCGGTGCCTTTGATGGTGATAACCGACATCGCGATATTCGAGCGGTGAAAAAAGCCAATTATCCCGTCTGAAGCCGCGTTCCGGGCGGTCGCTTGTGGCGAGCCGGCATCCAGCGTTGCACCGCACGATTGCGGAAAAGAAAAAGCGACCGCAAAGAGTCGCTTTTTCACAGTGCCACGGCAACCCGACTCGATACATCGTGCGTCGACGACGTATCGCGCCGGTCAACAAGATCAGTCGAGCTTCATGGTGAACGGAATCTCGACTTCGTGACTGCTGTCCGACTTTTCCGTACGGCAGGCGCCATCGGTCAGCGGCGCATTGAACGTGCGCTGTACGGCGTTACGCATATTGCCCGGCGTGACTTCCCTGACGCGAACGTTCGAGAACGAACCGTCCGGGTTGACCGTGACCAGAATCGTCCCGTCGATACGGTCCACACCGGCCTTGTTCATGTCGCGAATCGGCGGCGAGTCGGGGCGACAAGCGTTCGGCAGTTGCGACATGCCGAGGCGAGTGACAGCCGGGCGCGCTGGTGGCGGCGCCGGCGGTGCCGGCGGTGCCGGCGGCACCGGAGGCGCGATCTTGTAGTCCGTCTTCGGCGGTTCGACCGTGGTCGTCGTGATCGACGGCGCAGCCGGCGCCTGCACCACGACTTCAACCGGCGGCACGTAAGGTGGCGGCGGCGCGGCGGGCGGCGGTGGTGGCAGGTTCGGTTGCTTCGGTGGTGGTGGCGGCGGTGGCGGTGGCGGTGGCGGCGGCAATTTCACCTCCTCCACAATCTTCGCTTCCAGCGGCTTTTTGATCACTTCCACCGCTTTGCGCGCCAGGCCGGTGACCAGGGCATAAACGATGAATGCGTGCAGAGCGAGCACTGCGGCGATAGCAATCGTCCGCTTGCTCGATTTCGCGGGTTTATAGGTGTAATCCATGCGTGTTCGGCGCTTTCTTCAGCTTCTGGCGTCGGGCTCTTTGGCGTAGCGCTTCACAGGAACTGCTCGTGTCCGAGGATGCCCATTTTGACCAGCCCCGCGCGTTGCGAAGCAGCCATCACATAGGCAACGATCTCGTACTTGGCAAGTTTGTTGGGGCGCAAATGGATTTCCGGCTGCGTCTGCTGGGCAGCGGCAGCGACCATCTTCGCCTCCAGTTCAGCGCGATTGGGAACGGCTACGCCATTCCAGTGCACCACGCTGTTTTCGTCGATGTCGATCTTGACGATTTCCGGCTCCACCAGCGGCTTGTTCGGACTTGGCGGCGGCATGTTCATGTTGACCGAGTGCAACTGGATCGGAATGGTGATGATCAACATGACCAGCAACACCAGCATCACGTCGATGAGCGGCGTGGTGTTCATGTCGACCATCACGTCCGCATCGCCGCTCGAATTACCTAGGTTCATTCCCATAGGTTCAATCCTTCTTCTGTCTGCGTGCGTGGTGGCTATTCGCCACGCGCTGCGGGTTCGGTCAAAAACGCGATCTTCGAGATGCCTGCGGAACGGCACGCGAAGATGACCCGACCGACGCCGTCGTAGTTCGCCGTCAGATCGCCCCGGATATGCACTTCGGGTTGCGGATCCATCTTCGAGAACTTTTTCAGGCGGTCGGTGAGATCGCGAATGTCGCGAATCGGCGTGTCGTACATGAACATGCGCCCCTCGGCATCGACGGAGACGACGATGTTTTCGGGCTTCGATTCGCGTATCTGTATTTCTTCCTTGGGAAGCTGCACCTTGATCGACGTGGTGACCACCGGAATGGTGATCAGGAAGATGATCAGCATCACCAGCATCACGTCCACCAGCGGTGTCGTGTTGATGGTCGAGTTGACCTGGTCTTCGTCGCCGCTGGCGCTGCCAACGTTCATGCCCATGATTCAGGCTCCGTTGTCAGTTTCGCTCAACTACTTCTTGCCGGACGCGATCAGCACCGAGTGCAGATCGGATCCGAAGTTGCGGATCTTGTCCATCGTCGTCTTGTTGCGACGGACGATGAAGTTGTAGCCCAGCACCGCCGGCACCGCGACAGCGAGACCGATCGCCGTCATGATCAGCGCTTCGCCCACGGGGCCGGCGACCTTGTCAATCGACGCCTGGCCGGAAACACCGATTTTCACCAGTGCGTTGTAGATGCCCCAAACAGTACCGAAGAGACCAATGAACGGGGCGGTAGAGCCCACGGTTGCGAGGAACGCCAAGCCGTTTTGCATATTGCTTTGCACGCTGTCGGTGGCGCGCTGGATCGACTGCGTAACCCAATCGGAAAACGTGATGTGCGCCAGCAAGCCTTCGTGCTTCTTGGTCGCTTCGAGGCCAGCTTCGGCGAGGAAACGGAACGGGCTTTGCTCTTTCAGGGATTCGACGCCCTGCGCGATGGACGGGGCGCTCCAGAACGAGCTTTCTGCCTGTCTTGCCTGACGACCGATCTTGGACAGCTCGAGCAGCTTGGCGACCATGATGTACCAGGTGCCGACCGACATGATGACCATGATGATCAGCGTCGTCTTGGCGACGACGTCACCTTCGGCCCACAACGCCTTGAGGCCGTAGGGGTTCTCGACTTTTTCGGTCGCGGGCTTGCCGGCCTGGAAAGGTGCCGGAGCCGGCGTAGCCGCCGGAGTCGGGGCGGCTGCGGGCGCGGCGGCAGGTGCCGCGGTTGTCGCCGCAGCCGGAGTTCCGCCGGCCGCCGGCGCTTGGGCGAACACGGACAGCGGGGCGCTGACCAGCGAGACGAACAGCACTGAGCCGGCCACCAGTGCGCTGCCAGTACGGCGAATTGCTTTTTTCATTTCAATGGACACAGAAGACTCCTTTTTGCCTCACGGCATCGTCGATGTGCGACATCACACATGACACTAGTTTGATTGGAAAAGGGGAATGTAACTTAGAAGCAAACTACACACCACAACACTTCCCGTCGATCAGAACCGCGGAAACGCGAGTGACGGTATCGGGGTGCCTGGCCCGACGTTGGGCATGGCCGCACCAGCGTGGTGGGCGACCTTGGTCTGAACAAATCCGCGCGGAGCGGAGTCGCAGGACGGCGCCTGTTTGCAAAACACTACATTCCTTGTGAGAAAACGATCGGCCACGCCTTGTGAGCGCTGCAGACCGCCGATGACAAAACGGGAACATACAAAACGCAGACCGGCCCACCAGGGTGGGGTGACGCCGGTCAGCGCAAGCGGCGGATTATCGCAAATCCGCCGCGTCAGCCATGCTTACTTGAATTTGTAAGTGGCTGCGATCGTGAAGTAACGACCAACCGGATCGCCCCATTGCGGGTTGTAGCCGGCGTTGGCACCGCTGGTTTCGTCGTTGTACGAGGGACCGCGGTCGAACAGGTTATTGACGCCAAGACGGAGTTTCAGATTCTTGATGCCGGTGTAGCTGATCGAGGTGTTCCACACTTGGAAGGCGCCGACTTTCGCGTTCAGGCCAAGGCCCTGATAGGAGCCGACGCCGTAACCGCCGAGGGTCGCTTCCCACGGGCCGCGCGACCACGCGAAGTCCCAGGTGCCGCGATAACGCGGATAGTTGTAGGTGCCGTTGTACTCCGCCACGGTTGCCAGGCCCGCGTCGTCAAGCGTCGAGAACTTGTAGGTGCCGACGTAGCTGATACCGAGTTTCGACGACAGCTTGCCCATCGAGCCGAAGTCGTTGCGCACCGCCAGTTCGATATCGACACCGTGCGTCTTGGTCTTGTTGAGTTGGACCGGCACCTGGTTGATCTGCTGAATTCGACCTGCACTGTCACGCACCACGATGGCCGGGTTGTTCGGGAACAGGTTGACCAGCAGTTGGTCCGCAAACGAACCGATTTCGTCCTTGCGGTCGATCAGCCAACCATCGATCGACAGGCTGATGTCGCGAGTCGGCTCAAGCACGACGCCCAGGGTGTAAGACGTGGACTTTTCGGCCTTCAGATCCGGGTTACCCTGTTGCACGCGACGGACGTCGATCACGCAATCGGGGTTCGATTCGTTGAAGGTTGGGCAGCGGATCGGATCCTGAATACCGAAGGTGAATGACGTTTGTTGTGCCGGGCTGGTTTCAAACAGCGATGGTGCACGGAACGCCTTCGACGCCGTGGCACGGAACAGCAACTGCTGCATCGGCTGGAAACGCAGGCCGACTTTCGGCGACGTGGCAGCGAAGCTGCCGTTGCCGCTGTACTTGTCGTAGCGAACCGCAACGTTTGCTTCCAGCGATTTGGTCAGCGGTGCGTTCAGTTCGGCGTAACCGGCGCTGATAGTGCGCTCGCCGAACGCCTGCGCGGCGCTGATGGCAAGCGTGTCGCCCGTCTGCAACTGGATATCCGGAACGTCGGAGACCTTTTCCTTGCGCGTTTCGAAACCGACCGCAAGTGCCAGGGCGCCGCCGGGCAACTGGAACAGTTCACGCGATGCCTTGACATCGAAGCCGTCGAGGTTGGAACGACCCTGACGTAGCGCATCATGACGCAGATAGGCGGCTACGCCGGCGTTGTTGGCGGCCGGGTTGGCATAGTTGTAATAGCCGTAAGTGGCGAACGCCTGCGGGCATTTGGCCAGTTCGTTGCGGAAGTACGTGGCATACGACGGATTGGCGGCGAAGATCTGCGCCAGCGTTCCCAGACCGAGCGGATCGCCACCGGCCGCGTAAGCCGCGGCAGCTGCGGGGTTGGTCAGGCACATGACGCGCGAATTAAGCGCGTTGTTGGTGGCGAAGGTGTCGATCTTGATGCGATTGAGGTTGCCCGCCGCTTCCCAGTCCCAGCCCGCGGTCGTGCCCTTGAAGCCAAGCACCAGACGCGACGTGTCGGACGTACCATCATCGCCGCGATTGCCAACGTCGGCGAAGCGATAGTAGACCTCGGCGTCGTGCGCAAACGGGTTGCCGCGCTGCCCACCGGGGATGAAGTAGGTGCCGATACCGACGTCATCGGTGGTACCTGCCGGCCAGCCAAGGCCTTTGAACTTGTTGCGCGTGAACAGCACTTCGGCGAAGCCGGTAATGTCGGACGTGACGGCGAAGTTGCCGCGTGCATAAACGCCCATCTTGTCGGAGTCGCCCTGCACGTTGCCGAGCTGCGCACGGTCGTAGCGGCAGAACGCGCCGCGGATGCTGTTGCCGCCACCGACCACGGTGCTCGGTGCGCAGGTGCCGCCAGCGTTGTAGTAGGACTCGCCGGTAACGGTATCGATAATCGTGCCCGGATAGCCGTAAGCAGAACGACGATCGGCGCCGCCAAGTAGGCGCAGGTCTTCCGTGCGCGACCACGGACGATCACGCGACGCGATCGAGTCGCGCGTCGAAATATTGGCACCGATCAGCACATTGAAGCGGTCTTTCGCCAGCGAACCGAAACCGGCCGTGAGGCTGGCGTTGAACGTCTGGCCGTCGCTGCGCGACGAAATGCCGTAGCCGCCGGACACTTCGAGGCCCGTGTAGTCCTGGCGCAGGATCACGTTGACCACGCCGGCCACGGCATCGGCGCCGTACACAGCGGAGGCGCCGTCTTTCAGCACCTCGATGCGCTCGACGGCCGCCAGCGGAATATTGTTGATGTCGTTGAAGCCCTGCGGCGTACCGACTTGCTGGGCAAACGGATAGGTCGGCAGACGACGGCCATTGACCAGCACCAGCGTGCTGTTGAAACCGAGGCCGCGCAGGTTCAGCGAGCCGCCGCCGGGCGCAAAGCCGTTGGTGATGCGGTCATCGATCGCGGCACCGGCGCCGGTGATGCGTTGCAGCACCTCGTTGACTGTGGATACGCCAGCACGTTCGATCTCCTGACGGGAAATCACCTGCACCGGATTGGCGGATTCGCCTTCGATACGTTTGATGTTCGAACCGGTCACTTCGACCTTTTCGACTTTTTGCGGTGTCGACTGCGCGTAAGCAGCGCCGCTCGCCATCACAGCCACTGCGTTGATAACCGCAATGGCGAGATGCTTCCGTTTGATTTGCATAAAAGATCCCCGAAAGATGACATGAATATGACTTGCGCATTCTGCATGTTCGATTCGCTTCTGTCAGCTACCGGTCAGACGGCGTCGATGCCGGTTTGCGCTCGACCGCTAGCGAGTGCACACCGCCGGCGCATCGTAAGTGCTTGATCTGGCGCCGTTTTGAACGTGACGGAAAATCACGCACCGTGCGCTCGACAGCTCCGGTTGGCGCTATCCGATCGCATTTTGTCGCTATCAGCTTTTTCGACTTTTCTTTGTTTCAATTGGGCTCAAGCCGCAATATGCAGTAAAGTCGACTTTTGCCAAAATAGGCCGTTTGCCCTTGTTGAATGGTCGTTTCCGTAAATAGCTGATCAAAATCCCGTTGCGCAACTACAACAGGCAACATGACAGGCGTTGCCGGTAACCGCCAACGTCGAGCGCGGAACCGCGTGGCCGACCGATCTTTGTGACGAACGACGACGCATTGCGACCGGCAACGAATCTATACCGGAGCTTGTGCCATACGCTTAACGGTTTTGCGCTTTACGCGATACCTACAGGAGTACACATGCGAACACTCGCGCTGGCGTTGACGCTGGCATTTGGCCTCCCGCCGAGCCTTCCGGCGGCCATGGCACAGCCCCTTCCCGCGCCGGTCCCGCTGGAGGAGCTGTTCCGCAACCCATCTCTCGCCAACGTGACGTTATCGGCGTCCGGCAAGTATCTGGCGGCTACTGCTCCACACAAAGGCAGGCAGAACCTGATGGTGATGGACTTGGAAAGCCGCAAGGGCAGTCTGCTGACCGCCTTCGACAACTTCGATGTCATTGAGGTCAATTGGGTTGGCGACGAACGGCTCGTGTTTTCGCTCGGGCAAGCCAATACGCCCACAGGTCCGGGGCAATTCGACGGCGGCGGTCTGTTTGTGGTCGGACGCGACGGCTCTGCTGCGCGCCGCCTCGCGCCCACGGTGCGCGAGTCGCGTGATCGACAGCAAGTTCATCGCACACTCGAATTCGCACGGAGCATTCCCGGCTCAACCGACGAAGTGATCGTGTCGGGCAATCAGACCAGCATTGACTCTGTGGATCTGTATCGCCTGAACCTCAACAACGGTCGCACCACGCTACTGACGTCGGGTCGTCCGGCTGACCGTACCTTCGCCTGGATTGTCGACAGCAAGCTGGTGCCGCGTGCAGTGTCTGCCGGCGTGAAAGACGAATTGACGCAGATTGTCTACTACCGCAAAAGCGCCGACAGTCCGTGGGTCGAACTGACCCGCTTTTCGCGCGACAAAGGCTCGGTATTCGTTCCACTCGCAATCGACAACGACGACAAAGGGCTGATCGTAGCCACCAATCGCGGTCGCGACACCATGGCCGTGTATCGCTATGATCCCGAAACGAAGACACTGGGCGAGATGCTGGCAGCGCACCCACGCTACGACATGGGTGCCGACGCGCAGGGATCTCGTGTCCCGGGCGTTAACCTCGACCCCGAGACCGGGAAGCTGCTCGGTTATCGCGTCGAGGCCGACAAACCGGAAGTCACGTGGGTGGACGAGTCGCGGGCCCGGACGCAGCGGATGATCGATACCGCGCTGCCCAACATGATCAATACGTTCCGCCGCACCAAGGGCAAAACGCTGTTGGTCACCTCTTTCTCCGACGTGAAACCGACCCGTTGGTACTTACTGGACGAAGAAAAGCGCACGATGGAAGAGATTGGTGCATCGCGTCCCTGGCTCGATGGCAAACTGGTCGAACAGCGCTCCTTTGTCTACAAGACGCGTGACGGACTTGAAATTCCGGGCTACTTGTTCCTTCCGGCCAACTACAAATCGGGCAGCAAGTTGCCGACCATCGTTCACATCCACGGCGGGCCGTTTGCAAGGGCCGATACATTCGGTCGCGGCTTCGGCTACAGCGAAGGGCAGTTGTTCGCATCGCGCGGTTACGCCGTTGTGGTGCCGAATTTCCGCGTCACCCCGGGTCTCGGCAGCAAGATTTACGAAGCGGGGTTTGGTTCGATCGGGCGCCGCATGTCCGAGGACCATGAAGACGCGCTGAAATGGGCCGTCGAACAAGGCTATGTCGATCCTGCGCGAACGTGCATTTCCGGCGGCAGTTACGGTGGCTACGCCGCGCTGCAGGCAATGGTGAAGACGCCGGACCTTTTCAAGTGCGCGATTGCCGGGCTTGCGGTCACCGACTTCAAGTATCAGCTCACTACACCCGACGGCGACACCTATTACAACAATGAAGGCGTAACGTTCTGGAAGAGCGTCCTCGGTACGCCGGAGCTCGATTCAGCATTGATTCGCGACATCTCGCCCGTGTACAACGCAGCGAAGATCAAAGGCGCGGTCTTCCTCTACGCCGGTCAGGATGACATCCGCGTGCCGATCGATCAGATTGTGCGCATGGACAAGGCACTGCGCACGGCAGGCAATCCGGCCAAGGCGTTCGTCATCAAGGAAAAGGAAGGCCATGGCTTTGGCAAGGCCGAGAACCGCGTTGACAACTACAACCAGGTGTTGAAGTTCCTCGACGAGCAAATCGGCAAATAAGCCAGGCGAAAGCGACAAAAAAGGAGGCTGCGGCCTCCTTTTTCTTGTTCGCCGGGCGTCACGCCGGCGTATCGGTGTCCGTTTGCGCCGGTGCTACTTCGCCGCCGGTGTGTTCTTTTTGACAAACGCGTCGAAGCGTTTGTAGAACTCGAACACGTTCTGGTCGAGGCGATAGCCATGCGCCTCGTCGGCGACGAACATCCACTCCTGCGCCTTGCCGGCACGGTCGAACGCGGCGCGAATGACCCGGCCATTTTCGATATCGACGTTGCGATCCACGCCGCCATAGGCGTGAAACACCGGCCCCTGGATCTTGCTGACGTAACGCGCCGGCGACATCCGCTCGAACATTTCGCGATTGACCTTCTGGTCGCCAATGATCAGTTTGGCGAGGTAGCCGAAGTCCGAATACTTCTGCGCCGGCTGTGTGTCCTGCTTGACGAACATGTCGCTGACGCCGACGTAGTTGACGCCCCACTTGAACAGATCCGGGCGCATCACCATCACCATGAGGGTCGAGTATCCGCCGTAGCTGGCGCCATAGACGCCGATGCGGTTGCGGTCGGCATAGCCCTCCTTGATCGCCCATTCGACGCCGGAAATCTGGTCCTCCATGGGCGTATCGCCAAAATGCATGAAGCCGGACGTGATGTGACGCCGCCCATAACCGGTGGAGCCGCGGAAATTCGGCTGCAAAACGGCAAAGCCGCGATTGGCCATGAACTGAACCTCGGGCTCGAATCCGCTGCTGTCACGAGTCCACGGCCCGCCATGCGGATGCAGGATCAGCGGCACCGGGTTGCCTGGGCGGTAACTCGCAGGCAGGGTGAGATAACCATCGATCTTGAGGCCATCGGGCGCAGTCCACGACACGTACTGCTTCGGTCGCATCTGCTTGGCATCGATCCACGGCGCCGGCCGCACGCCGGTTTCTTCCAGCGTTTTCTTGTCCTGGTCGAAGATGTAGTAGCGCCCCGGGTCGGTATCGGACGACGACATTACCAGCGAGCGGCGATGATTGGGATTCCAGCGATTGCTGTAGCCGGCCGGCAACGCGGCATCGAGCATCGCCTGCGCCTTCTGCACGGCCGGATCGAACCAGACGGTCTTGCGGCGGTCCGCCTCGTAAGTCACGCCGATGATCTTGCCCGGATCTTCGTCGCGACCGCTGAAACGAATGGACCCGCCGCCGCCACTGCCGAGTGGTCCCGGCGAAATCATGTCGAAGCGGTCGTCGCCATAAATCAGTTCGCCGAGCTTGTTGGCCTCGGGATCGAAGCGGAAGAAGGCAACCGTGTCACGGCCGATATTGCTGGCGACGAACATGGTCTTGTTGTCGGTATCGAAGCCGACCGGAATCACCACGTCTTTCTGCATGTGGTCCCACTGCCGCAGCACCTTGAACGGCTGTTTGTCGGACGAGCGATAGTAGAAGGCATAGACGTTGTCCTTCTGATCCTCGGTGTAGGCGGCGCGCGCCAGGTTGTCGCGATCGAGCACCCAGTCGTTCACCTTGCCCGGCGAATCGAAGCTGATCAGCACTTTGCGACCGGTCACGATGTTCATCCGATAGAGATCTTGCGAATCGGCGGAACGATCGTTGGCGGAGACGATCACCTCGTCCTTGCTGTCCTTGATGCGCCCGACGAAGCTGGTGATGCGGGTCACGTACTGGCCCGGTGTGGCGGTAATCGGCTGCACCAGAATGCGCGAATTGCGGCCGTCGCGATCGACGGCGAAGAGACCACCGTCACCGGCGTTGGCGGCCAACTGCTGCATGTCGCCCGTGGTGAACAGCAGGCGATCGTTGCTAGCCCACCAGAGGCTCAGCACGTCGGCCTTGTCGAAATTGGTGACCCGGGTGGCGGCGCGCTTGTCGAGGTCGATGATGACGAGGTTGTAGCGGCTGTTCACCGGCATCAGCGCCGCCATCGACTTCTGGTCGGGCGAAAACGTAAGCGAGCGGTACTCGGTCTTCTTGAACAGCGTTTCGACCGGGATTTCCGGTACGGCCTGCGCGCAGACGAACGCGACTGGCAGCAGAAAAGCGCCGATCAACAGCGCAAATGAGCGAATTGGACGATTCATGTCTCTGATCCTGACGGATGAGTTTGCTTGCACAGATGCAATGATGCCACGCGGCGCCGGATAGTGGCCTTGCGCTGGCGCAGATGGCTGGCGGGCGCAAGAGCGATGCCGAACCGAAAAAAGAAAAGGGGCCGAAGCCCCCCTTCCTTCTGCTGCCCCACAGGGAGGCAGACGCCGGTTACTTGAACTTGTAGGTCAGGTTCAGGCGATAGGCGCGACCACGCACGTCGTACTGCGTGAAGTCGTACAGGTAGGTGGACGAGACGCCCGGATCATACGGCGGTTGCTTGTTGGCGAGATTCAACACCGAGCCCGAGATCTTCAGCTTGTTGTTGAACTCGTAAGCACCGAACAGATCCAGCGTCGTGCGCGAGCCGATCTTCGTGCCGTAGGTACCGGTCTGGAAGCTCGGATCGTTGGTCGTGACGTAGTACGTCGACGCCAGCAGCGCCTGATAGTAGCTGTGGATGTAGTTCGCGGTCAGAGCAGCAGAGTACGGGCCCTGCTCCCACGACAGTTGCGCGAAACCACGGATACGCGGCAGCGAGGTGTAGCCGTTTTGACCGACGTATTCGTCGCCATCGATCGAGTATTTCTCGAGATAGGAGCCACCGGCACGCAGACCCAACTTGCCGTACAGCGTATTCAGACGGTAGTTCAGGTCGAAGTCGAAACCGCTGGTCTTCACCTGGCCAAGGTTCGTGTAGTTGGTTTGCACCGACACGATCGCATTGGTCGCCGGATCGCGGGTCACGATACCTTGCTGAACGCCATTGATGACGCCGTTGTTGTTGACCAGGGTCTGGAAGCTGTAAGAGCCGACCTGATCTTTCCAATCGATCTGATACCAGTTGACGCCGATGTTCAAGTCGCGGGTCGGTTCGAACACCGCACCGATGGTCGTGCTCTTCGAGGTTTCAGCCTTCAGGTTCGGGTTGCCGGCGTAAATGCCGGAAATGTTGATGCCCGAAGCGCCAGTCACCGGATCGTTCACCTGGGTGAAGAAGGTAGCCACCGACGGCGAGATTTCCGGCAGCGTCGGCGCGCGGAAGCCTTCGCCCCAGTTCGCGCGGAGCACGAACTCCGGCGACACTTTCCACTTCAGGCCAACCTTCGGCACCGTCGAGCTGCCGTAGTCGCTGTAGTGGTCGGAACGAACGGCCAACTGGCCTTCAAGGTTCTTCAGGATCGGCAGGCTGGCTTCGGCGAAGACAGCGAAGCTGTTGCGGTCACCGTTGGTCTTGGTGATACCTTGACCGAGGATCAGGCCCTGCTGCGCAACCGCGGCCGGCGTGTCGCTCAGCTTCTCGCTACGGTATTCGGCGCCAACGGCCAAGCCGACCGGACCACCAGGCAGCGTCAGTTGCGCGAACTCGGTAGAAGCACGCGTATCGACGAAGAACAGCTCGGAATTCGACTTGCGGTCGAAGTTGGCGCGGAGCGAATCACGCACCGTTGCGCTGTTCAGCGACTGGTTGTTGAGGTTGTAGGTCGAGCTGTTCGATGTCGGCACCGGCGGCTGGGCAGCCGAGGTGATGCCGAACGCAGCGCTGACGCCCGCGATGTTCAGGCGGTTGTAGTTGCTCGACGTGACTTCGTTGCGCGACCAGCCAAATGCGCTGTCGCCGTCCCACGAGCCTGCCGTCCACTTCAAACCAGCCAGCACGCGATAGGTGTCGGACTTGATCGAGGTGTCGCGGGTGCCCATGTCGTTGAGCGAGCCAGCGAAGCGAGCGAGCGTGCTGAACGGGTTGCCGGCAACGCCAGGCGCGAAGTTGACCGTGTAGCTGAACGGACGCAGGCCAACCGACGTTTGCGTCAGGCCAGTCGTGTTGAAGAACGGCTGCGTAAAGATCTGGTTGCTCTTGACTTCCGACAGACCCAACTCGGCGTAGCCTTGCAGGTTCGGGGAGATTTCAACCGTACCACGGCCCAGGAAGCCGTAACGCTCAGTGCCCGGCAACGCGGTGATCGCGTTGTTCGAGTTGTAGGTACAGAACGTATTGGTTGCCGCGGCGCGCGCCTGCAGCGTGGCCAACGTGGCTGCAGTCTGGTTGGTCGACAGGTTGATCAGACCGGCAGCAGCAGCTTGCGGGCCAGTCAGGACAGTGCCGCCGGCAGCGGCGCAGTTGTCAACCGCACGGAAGTTTTGCTGGGCAACGCCTGCATTGGTGTATTGCTGCCAGGTGCCGAGACCGGTCAGCGAGTCGAAGTTACGACCGCCGCCAGCACGACCGCGCCAGTCGCGCGATGCGCCGAAATCGGTGTCGCTCAGCAGTACCAAGTCGCGCTTGTAGTAGTCGAACACGCCGAGGACCGAATACTTGTCCTTGCCGAGATCGCCGAAGCCGCCGGTGGCGCTGAAGCGGTAGTCGTTCTTGCCTGCTGCGGTGCCCATACCGGCCGACATTTCGATGCCTTTGTAATCCTTGCGCAGGATCACGTTGACCACACCGGCGATGGCGTCGGAGCCGTAGATGGCGGAGGCGCCGTCTTTCAGCACTTCGATACGCTCAACCGCGGCCGACGGAATCGAGTTCAGGTCGACGAAGGTGTCCTGCAGGTTTTGCGCGAAGCCATAACCGGCGGTACGACGACCGTTGATGAGCACCAGGGTGGCTTTCTGGCCCAGACCGCGCAGCGAGATGCCCGAGGCGCCCGGTGCAAAGCTGTTCGAGAAGCTTTCGTTGTAGGAGTTACCGCTGTTGGCCGGCACATTGCGCAGCACTTCGGCGATGGTGGGCTGACCGGACTTTTCAATCTGCTCACGGGTGATGACGTCAACCGGCGCAACGGTTTCTACATCGGTCCGCTTGATGTTGGAACCGGTTACCTCGACTTTTTCGACCTTCTGCGGCTGTTGCTGTGCGTAAGCAACCCCGGTGGCCACAAAGGTTGCCGCGATAGCGACCGCCAATTGTTTCTTCTTGATCATAAATACCTCTGTAATCCCCATTGCGGGCGGTTGGAAGAATGACTTTTCGATTCTGTCATCAAGCGGTCATTTCATCTACAGGGAGGTCCGCCACGTTGTGTTGACGAGTTATTTGGTTCTTTATCGTCAACATCGTCATGAATCATGTAAGTTATTGAAATATAAGACATTTATTTGCATCCGAGCAAAGACGGGGCCTGTCGTTGGCGTCGCTTGCCGGCAGTGGATAACCCGTACAACTATTTGCTTGAAGCCTTTATAAACAAGGCATAGACGCTATTTTTTATGAAAGTCGACTTTGTAAAAAATGGTGCACCTCGGCCATACTGAATGGGCGATCCAGCCTCAAGCTGATATGTGAACGTTGCACCGCTACAACAGCGCAGAAGATGTACGACAACAGGGTAAGGCAGGCCACCACAGTGTTCGCCGCTCAGTGAACGTGCGCGGCACGGTGGCCGGCGGTAACCGGAAGGGCGCAACCGCGAGCGACCGCCGCCGCACCCGGTCTGACCAGTTGTCCGGAAGCGCGACCGCGCGTCGCGGCGAGTATCGAGCGGCTGCTAGCCGTGCGCGCCCAAACCCTTCGGGATCGAATCGAGCAGCTTGCGGGTATACGGCTGCTGCGGCGCGGAATAGAGGGCATCGGAATCGCCCTGCTCCACCACTTCACCGTTGTTCATCACCATCACCTCGTCGCTCATGTACTTGACGACGGCAAGGTCGTGCGAGATGAAGATGTAGGAGAGACCGAATTCGTCCTGCAAGTCCTGCAGCAGGTTGAGCACCTGCGCCTGTACCGACACGTCCAGCGCGGAGACCGATTCGTCGCAGATCAGGATGTCCGGCTTCATGGTCAGGCAGCGAGCAATGGCAATGCGCTGCCGCTGCCCGCCCGAGAACTCGTGCGGATACTTGTAGAAGCTCATCTCGGGCAGGCCGACCTTCGCCAGCAGCTCGAACGCCATCTGCGCCCGCTCGTCGGCGTTGCTGCCAATGCCGTGCACCACCATCGGCTCGCAGATGATCTGGCCCACCGTGAAGCGCGGGTTGAGCGATGCGTAAGGGTTCTGGAAGATGATCTGGATGCGCTTTTTGTACGGCAGGAACTCTTTCTCGCCCATCGCGAGGATGTTCTTGCCGTCGAACCAGGCTTCGCCCTTGGTCGCCTCATGCAGCTTCATGATGGTGAGGCCGACGGTTGTCTTGCCGGAACCGGATTCACCCACCAGGCCAAGCGTCTTGCCTTTGCGCAGCTTGAAGGACACGTCCTTCACCGCGTGGAACACGCGTTTGCCGAAGAAGCCCTCGCGCGAGACAAAGTCCTTGCACACCCCCTTTACTTCCAGCACCACTGGATCGCTGTCCCTGACGCCGCGGCTACGCTGGTCGAGTTTCATCTCGTGTGCGCGCCCGCTCATGAAGTCGTCGATGACCGGCAGCCGCTTGGGGCGCGAGTCGACCACCGGACGGCAGGCCAGCAGCGCACGGGTGTAGTCGTCTTTCGGCGCGGCGAACACGTCCTTCGCCGACCCCTGCTCGCGGATTTCGCCGTGGCGCATCACCACCACGTGGTCGGCGATGTCGCCCACCACCGCAAGGTCATGCGTGATGAAGAGCACACTCATGCCGTGTTTCTTCTGCAGTTCAGCGATCAGCTCGAGGATCTGCTGCTGGATGGTTACGTCGAGCGCCGTGGTCGGCTCATCGGCAATCAGCAGTTTCGGCTCGCAGGCGATCGCCATCGCGATCATCACCCGCTGCTGCTGGCCGCCTGACATCTGGTGCGGAAAGCTGTCGATCTTGATCGTCGGCTCCGGGATGCCGACCTCGGTCAACAGCGCAATCGCGCGCTCGCGAGCCGCGTTGCCGGCGAGCCCTTTGTGCTCTTTCAGTACCTCCTCGATCTGATAGCCGACGGTGAACACCGGGTTCAGCGAGCTCATCGGCTCCTGAAAGATCATCGAAATCTTGCTGCCGCGCAGCGCCCGCATTTCGGCGTTTGAGAAGGTCAGCAGATTCCTGCCCTCGAACTCGATCACACTGCCGCGATCGACGGTGGCATTCTCCTTCGGCAACAAGCCGAGAATCGCCAGCGAGCAGACCGATTTACCGGAGCCGGATTCGCCCACCAGGGCGACGGTCTGGTTGGGCATGACATCGAAGGAAATGCCCTTGAGCGCCTCGAACGAATTCTTCTTGTCGAGACGGAACTTGACGCGAAGATTCTTGACGGAGAGAAGTGGTTGAGTCATTTTTTGTCATCCTGAGAGCAGCGAAGGATCAGGCTGCACGACGCCCGCGCCACCAGACGCGAACCACGGCGCAGAGAGATCATCCCAGTCCAAATTGTTGTGTTCGATCAATTCAATCTTTCGCGACCGGCGCCAGCCCTTCAATTGCTTTTCCCGTTCGATCGCGGAGCGAATGTCATCTGTTTGCTCGAAATACACCAGCCGTTTCAGCCCATAGCGCTTGGTAAATCCGTCATACACCTCGGTCTTGTGCTCATACATGCGGCGTAACAGGTTGCTGGTAACACCGACATAGATGGTCCGCGCTTCGTTTGCGACGATATAGACGGCGGCGTTCATCGACCTGATCCTTCGCTTCGCTCAGGATGACATCTACTTCAGCTTCGGGTCGAGCGCATCGCGCAGCGCATCGGTGAACAGGCTGAATGCCGTTACCAGCACCGCCATGAAGGCCGTGGCCGCCACCAGTTGCCACCAGTAGCCGAGGATCAACTCGTTCTGCGCTTCGTTCAGCATCGAACCCCAACTCACGGTATCGACCGGCACCCCGAAGCCGAGGAACGACAGGATCACCTCGCTCTTGATGAACAGCACCACGTGCAGCGAGAGCTGCACCAGCACCACGTGCGAGATGTTGGGGAAGATGTGCACGAACATGCGCCGCATGTTGGAGGCGCCAATCGCGTTGGCCGCACGCACATAGTCGCGCGCCTTGTGCTTCAGGTACTCGGCGCGCACCAGCCGGAAGATGCTCGTCCAGCCGGTCAAGCCGAGGATCAGCACCACCGTGACGATGCCTTTCTGCTTGAGCACGGCGGCGATCGCCAGCACCAGCAGGATGTAGGGAATCGAACTGAAGATCGAATAGAACCAGTTCAACGCGTCGTCCGTCTTGCCGCCGAAATACCCGGCGAAGGCACCGAGCACCGTGCCAAGCAGTGTCGCCACGATCGCCGCAGAAAAACCCACCATGATTGAGGTTTCCGAGCCCTGGATGACCTTTTTCAGCACGTCGCGGCCCCATTTGTCGGCGCCGAACGGCAAATGGTCCACGCGCTTTTCGTCGACCTGTACGCCGCTGCCGTCGCCGGTGCGCCCCAGTTGCTTGCGCAACTCCGCCATCACGTCGGCCAGCGGGTCGACGATCTTGATGCCGGAATCGACGTCCGCCGTCGCTTGTCCGAGCTGACCTTTCAGCTCGCCGATGGTGTCGCGCAACGGGTCGCGGTCATTGACGATTTCGGCTTTGGCAACGCCGCTGTCGACGGCGGGTCCGCCGTCTTTTGCGCCGGCCTTGAGATCGGCGGCCGGCTTGTGGCTGTCCTTGAACAAGGTCGGCGGCGCATAGTTGATTGCCACTTCACGATTCCAGTCCTTCGCCACCAGGCCGACGAACGACGCCAGCGACAACAGCAGGAACAGGATCACCACGACCATCGAAACGATCGCGACACGGTCGCCGAGCAGGCGTTTCCACGCCAGCGACCAGAGGCCGGGAGAGCGGGCCGGAACGGCAGCGGCCGCGGCAGTCATTGCAGCAGTAGTCATCTTGCCGTCCTCATTTCAGTTCAACGCGCGGATCGACTGCCTTGTAGAGCAGGTCCGCCGCCAGGTTGGCAAGCATGGTCGCGAGCGCCACGTACACCGTGATCGCCTTGATGACCGGAAAGTCCGAGCGTTCGACCGCCAGAATCACCTCGCGCCCGATGCCGGGCACCGAGAAGAAACGCTCGATCAGGAACAGGCCGACCAGCAAACCGGGCAACTGGATCATCAGGTTGGTAATGATCGGAATCGAGGCGTTGCGCAGCACATGCACGAACATCACGCGGTTCTCGGACAAGCCCTTGGCACGTGCGGTACGCACGTAGTCCTGGTTCACTTCGTCGAGCAGGAAAGTGCGGTACAGGCGGATATTGGGCGCCAGCGACACGACCAGCGCAATCAGGATGGGCAGCGCCGCAAACTTGAACAGGTTCTCGCTAAAACTGTTGCCCCAGCCCTGCACCGGAAACCAGCCCCACTTGTAGGCGAGCACGTACTGGAACACGATGATGTAAACCAGGATCGATATCGACTGCGCGATGGTGCAGGTAACCATCGCCGCACGGTCGGTGAACGAGCCGCGAACATAGGCAACTGCGAGCGCGATGCTCACCGCGATCACCGTCTCCAGAATCAGCAACGGCACCGTGATCATCAGCGACGCCGGCAAGCGCGACGCAAACATGTGCGACACCACCTCGTTGGTGCTCCAGCTCGCGCCGAAGTCGAAGGTCAGCACCTGTTTGACGAAGATCAGCAACTGCATCCAGTATGGCTCGTCGATGCCGAGCTGTTTGCGGATATTGGCGATTTGTTCCGGATTGGAAATCTTGCCGGCCAGCAGATAGGCCGGATCGCCGCCAACCACGTTGAACAGCATGAAGATCAGCAGGATCACGCCGGCCATGGTCGGGATGATCTGCCACAGACGACGAATGATGTAGGCGGCCATGACCTAGTTGCCCTTGCCAATATTGATGTCGTAATACATCCAGTTCGCCAGCAGCACCGGATGGCGCTTGTAGCCCAGCACCCACGGATACACCATCTGGTTGCGGTAGCGCGTTACGCCCAGCACCCACGGCGTGTCGGCCTCGAACTGCTTCTGCATTTCGAGGTAAAGCTTGTCGCGTTCCGGGCCATCGGGCAGCACCGCCGACTGTTCGTAAAGTTTGTCGTAAGCCGGACTCTTGTAACAACCGTTGTTCGATTCCCCAATATTCTTGCTGTAGAGCAATTGCGTGAAGTTGTCGCCATCGGGGTAGTCGGCAATCCAGGCCGCGCCGCGAATCATGATCTGACAACGCTTTTCGCGCTTGATCGAATCGGCGAACTTCTCCTTGTCGGTCTCGTAGCGGATGCCGATCGCGTCCATGTTCTTCTTGTACAACTCGTCGAACTCCCGCTCAATCGCAGTCGGAGTCGAGGTGTACTTGAATGCGAATGGCTTGCCGTCCGGCGTGTTGCGGTAGCCATCCGACCCCTTTTTGTAGCCAAACTTGTCCAGCAACGCGTTGGCGAGCGCCGGGTTGTAGGTGATCGCGGATTTGTAGCCCGCCTGATGCCCGACGACGCCCTCGGGCACGATGAACTCTGCACGTTTGGCGGTGGACTTGCGGATGATCTCGATCTCTTCATCGCGATTGATCGCATACGCAACAGCACGACGCAAGGCGACTTTCGGCAGATCCAGACCACCCCAAACCGGGTCGTTCCACTGGAAATAGGTGTAGGTGTACTCCGGCTCCACGTAAGTCTGCACCCGCGCGCCCTCCGCGAGCAAATCGGGGGCGATCTTGCCGCCGGGCATGGCCTGCTTGATGAATGATTGCGGGATGTTGATGAAATCGAGCTGCTTGTTCTTGAACGCCAGCCAGCGCGATTGCTCTTCCTCGATCGGATAGATCTCGACGCGGTCGATCTGGCCGAGCGGCTTGCCCTGCATCTGCTTGACGATCACCTCATCATACGCATCGCCCGGCGTCGGCTTGAAGTTCCAGGTGCCGCCGCGCCAGTTCGGATTCTTCTCCAGAATGATGCGCTGCCCGCGCACCCATTCCTTGAGGTAATAGGCGCTCGACCCGATCGGGTGGCTCTGAACGTCGTTCGGGTACTTCTCGACGACTTCCCGCGCCACGATGGACATCGCGACGTGAGCAAGCACGTACCCAAAGTTGTAGTCCGGCTTGGTGAGCGTGATGCGCAGGGTGTGCGAATCCAGCACTTCGAGCCCCGGCACCGGTTCGTCCCACAGCATGCCGTCGGACTTCTTGCTCTTGTCGTACCAGGCATTGAGGCCAACGATCTTGCCGTCGGTGAGAAAGCGCCATACCGGTTTCAGCGAATCGTCGTAGTGGCGCTTGAACGAGTATTCGACATCGCGCGCCGTTACTTCGCGCTTTTTGCCGTTGAAGACCTCATGCGGCGAGAAATAGGCGCCTTTCACCAGTTTGATGGTCCAGCGTTTGCCGCCGTCCTCGACCAGCGGCATCTCGGCGGCCAGCCTTGGCACCAGCTTCGCCGGTCGCGCCAGATAGTCATAGGTCAGCAGGGTATCGAAAATGCCGTCGATCACCTCGCTGGAATACAGATCGTGCGCGGTTACCGGATCGAAGCCGGATTCGCCGATGACGAACGGGAAACGGACGACCTTCTTGCCGTCGGAGGACTTGACGGGTGATACGGCCGAGACGGTGGCGCCATCGGCGCCGCTCTTTGCCGTGTCGCCGCAGCCCGCCAGCAGGCCGACCGCCGCAACCGTTGCAGCGCCAACGCCGATCAGACGTTGCGCCAACCCCCGCCTCAGTGAATGTGAAAGAGGCCAAGTTGCCATAGTGTTATTCCGGTCTCGTGAACCGTAATTTATCGGAAGCGGCGATTGTACGGGCCGTGCGCCGCCCGGCCGCATGCGCGCACGCCCGTGACAGCTCGCCGGCAGCATTCCGGCCGGCGCCGTGTCACCTCAACCGGGTCAACTGCGGGGAAACCCCGATCACCAGCATGCCCACCAGCGTCACCGCGTCCGGCACGGCACCGAACACCAGCCAGCCAATCGCCACCGACAGCAGCAACTGCATGTACATCCACGGCGCGATGACGGTGGCCGGCGCCAGCCGGTAGGCGCGGATCAGCAGCAAATGGCCGAAGGCGCCGAGCACGCCGGTCATCAGGAACACCGCCCAGGTGATCGCGCTCTTGCCGAGGTACCACCCCGGTGTCCACCACAGCGGCACCGCCAGCGTCATCAGCAGCGCACCGACCAGTCCGGCGTACATGAGCTGGGTGCTGCTGCGCTCCGGCGCCTCGTCGGAGGCGCTGGCCGCCCGCGTCAGCGTTTGATACGCGGCATTGCAGCAGGCGGCGCCGAGCACCAGAAGGACGCCGGTCATCGGCACCTGCGAGCCCGGCCGCACGACGGTCAGTACGCCGCAGAAGCCGAGCGCGATCGACACGATCGTCCAGCGGCCGGGCCGCTCGTGCAGAAACCACGAGGAAAGAACGGTGGTCAGGATTGGCGTCAGGAAGAAGATGGCCGTTGCCTCGGCCAGCGGCACATGGCCAAGCGCCGCGAAGTAAAACAGCGTCACGCCGACCATCATCACCCCGCGCGCCCATTGCACCCAGGCCCGGCGCGGCCGGAACAGGCGCACGCCATCGCGACCGGAAAATATCGCCAGCACCACCAGAAAATGGCCGAAGTAGCGCGACCAGGTCGACGCGCCCACCGGCACGCCCTGAGCGCCGAGGTACTTGCCGCTGGCGTCAAGGCAAAGTAGCAGCGCCAACCCGACCAGCATCAGGAAGATGGCGCGCCGGTGATCGTGAGAGGCATGCATCTGGCTGCATTTTGCACGCACGAGCCACGCCGGCGCGTCACGGCGGCCGCTTGATGCATGCGCCGACGCACCGACGATGCCGAAACGCGTTGCCGGCGGTGTCAAAATGTCGACCATGATGATCACTCCAGTCATTCTTTGCGGCGGCAGCGGCACCCGGCTGTGGCCGCTCTCGCGTTCGCACATGCCGAAGCAACTGCTCGCCGTGCACGACCAGGCGACCATGCTGCAGGCCACCGCGCAGCGGCTTGCCGATTTCGGCGCCGCGGCCAGCAGCGCGCCGATCGTCGTCTGCAACGATTCGCATCGCTTCGTCACCCGCCGGCAGCTGATGGAGATCGGCGAAAGCCATGCTTTGCTGATCGCCGAGCCCATCGGTCGCAACACGGCCCCGGCCCTCACGCTGGCGACGCTGCGTGCGCGGGCTGCATTTCCGGGCGATGATCCGACGCTGCTGGTGATGCCGGCCGATCACGTGATTGCCGACATCGGCGCCTTCCAGCGCGTGGTCGCGACCGCCTTGCGCGTCACGCGGAACACGGCGGCGGGCGACGCCATCGTGACCTTCGGCATCGTGCCGACCGAGCCGGCGACGGGTTACGGCTACCTCAAGGTCGGCGGCACCAGCGCCTTCGATCCGGCCGCCTTTGTGCTCGACTCCTTCGTCGAAAAGCCGCCGCTGGACAAAGCGCGGGACTATGTCGCCAGCGGGCAATACCTGTGGAACAGCGGGCTGTTCGTCGTCCGTGCCAGCGTGTGGCTGCGCGCGCTGGCGGCGCTGGAACCGGCGATGCTGGCCGCCTGCGAGGCCTCGCTCGCCGGCGCAAACGCGGTGGGCGACGACCTGCTGCCGGACGCGACACTGTTTGCGGCCTGCCCGTCGAACTCCATCGACTATGCGGTGATGGAGAAACTGGCCGGCAACCCGGCACTGAACATTCGTGGCGTGGTGGTGCCGCTCGATGCCGGCTGGAGCGACATCGGCGCCTGGGACAGTGCCTGGGCGATCGCGCCGAAGGACGAGCGCGGCAACGCGGCGATCGGCGAGGCCATCTTCGAGCAATCGAACAACACCTACGTGCGGACCACCGGGCCGAATGCGCCAGTCGTAGCCTGTGTCGGCATCGACGACGCGGTGATCGTGCACACGCCGGATGCAATTCTCGTGGCGAGCAAGGACTACGCGCAGGACGTCAAGAAAATCGCGGCCACGCTGGCCGAGCGCAGCGACAGCCGCGCCCAGTTGCACCGCCGTGTGGAGCGGCCGTGGGGCTGGTACGACTCGCTGGGTTCCGAGCCGCCCGACGGTGCGGCGCTCGCCTATCAGGTCAAGCATCTCGGGGTCTATCCGGGGCAGGCTATCTCGCTGCAACTTCACCACAAGCGTGCCGAGCACTGGGTCATCATCAAGGGCACCGCGACCATCACGCTGGGCGAATGCGTGCAACCGTACAAGGCAGGCGAGCATGTGCACATTCCCGTCGGCACCGTGCATCGCATCGCCAACGAAACCGGCGATCCGCTCGAATTCATCGAAGTGCAGATGGGTACCTACCTCGGCGAAGACGACATCGTGCGGCTGGAAGATCGCTACCAGCGGGCATGAGCCTGCCCGCCGCCACGGCTTGGCCGATTGAGATTTCGCAGGCTGTCGCCAACTGACCAGACAAAGCAAATTTTCCCGAATAGTCATGACCTCCTCCCCGCACATTTTTGAAGTCACCGTCGAGAACTTTGAAGCCGACGTCATCGCCGCATCCGACCAGACGCCGATCGTGATCGATTTCTGGGCGCCGTGGTGCGGTCCCTGCAAAACGCTGACGCCAATCCTCGAAAAACTGGCCGAGGAATACGGTGGTCGCTTCCGGCTGGCCAAAGTCAATTCCGACGAACAGCAAGAGATCGCCGGCATGTTCGGCATCCGCTCGATCCCGACCGTGATTGCGCTCAAGGGGCAAAAGCCGGTCAGCGCCTTTCAGGGCGCGCAGCCGGAGAGCGCGGTACGGCAGTTTCTCGACAAGATCGTGCCGTCGGTCAGCGACGAGAAACTCGGCAAGGCGCAGGAGAAGCTCGACGCCGGCGACATCCAGAGCGCGGTCGATGAGTTGCGCGTGGCCCTCGCGCTCAATCCACAGCTCGACGCCGCCCGCATCATGCTGGCCGACATCGCCATGCGCGACAACCGCATCGACGAGGCGAAAACCTACCTCGACGCCTGCAAGCCGGTCACCCGCATGGAGGAAGAATTCCAGCGCGTCGCCACCAAAATCCTCGCCGCCGAGGAAGCCGGTCATTCGCCGGAAGCCGCGGCGCTCAAGGCGCGCATCGACAACGATGCCGCTGACCACGACGCCCGCTTCCACCTCGCGGCGGTGTACGCGGCGCAGAACCAGTATGAGCCGGCGTTCCAGACGCTACTCGAGTCGGTACAGCTCGACCGCGCGTGGAACGAGCAGGCAGCCAAGAAGCGCATGGTCGAGTATTTCGCGCTGGCCAAAGAACAGCCGGAACTGGTGCGACGCTATCGGCAGGCCCTGGCGGCAACGCTGAACTGACCGGCCAGCCCCGGTTGCCGTCCGATAGGGACTGTGGCGCTACGCGAGTCCCGGTCGCCGCGCTCCTCAATCTCCTCGCTGGATGAATTCGGCCACGCGCTCGCCCATCACGATGCAGATGGCGTTCGTGTTGGTCGACGCAATGGTCGGCATGGCTGAACCGTCGGCGATACGCAAGCCCTGCATTCCGTGCACCCGCAATTGCGGGTCAACCACGGATTGAGCCGGGTCGCTGCCGATGCGGCAGGTTCCGACCGGATGCCAGGCGGTCGCCCCCGTCGCACGCAGGTATTCGACTAACGCCTCGTCGCTGCCACAGGATGCTCCCGGGCGCTCCTCGGCGACGATCCATTGCGCCATCGAGTCGGCCGCGGCGATGCGGCGGGTCATTCGGAGCGCAGTGAGGCAAGCATCGACGTCGCGGCCATCGGTGAAATGATTCGAAATCAGGCGTGGGTTGGCCGCTGAATCGGTACCCACGATGTGCGATGAGCCGCGCGAATGCGGGCGAATCTGGAACGATGCGATGGTGACGCCGTCATGGGCGTCGATTTCCAGCTTGCCCTTGTTCCGGTTGCCCGACGTGGAAATCTGCTGCACCTGCAACTTGACGTCCGCTTTGCTGCCTCCGCTTTGTTCTGGAACGAAGGCCTGTGCCGTGATGGTGTTGCTCGACAGCGGGCCGTCGCGTCGCGCGAGGTAGCGCAGACCTGCGCCAAGCTTGCCAACCGGGCCGCGCAGCACGCTATTCCAGCTGACACCCGGTTTCGTGCGATAGACGATTGGACTGTAGACATGCTCGGACAGGTTTTCACCCACCATCGGCAGTTCGTGCAGCACCGGCACGCCGGCGGCCGTCAATACGTCACGCTGCCCCACACCTGAAAGCTCCAGCAACTGCGGGGTGTTGAAAGCACCGCCGCAAAGGATGATCTCCTTGCGCGCCGTCAGCGAAACTTCGCGCCCGGCCGAGCGCGCCTCGATGCCGGTGGCGCGTTTGCCATCGAAACGAATGCGCGTTGCCAGGGTTTCCGTCATCACGGTGAGATTGGATCGCCCCGCAGCGGGGTCCAGATAGGCCAGCCGTGTGTTGCAGCGCACACCGTTACGGGTGTTCATCTGCATCCTTGAGCCGCCCAGCCCCCCGGCGTTGTAGTCCTTCACACGCGAACCCACCTTGGCCTCGACGATGGCGTTGAGGAAGTCATCGGCCAGCGAGTTGTTGGACTGAAACTCGGTAATGGTCATCGGCCCCGTGGTGCCACGGTAGGCCGGATCACCGCCCTTGAAGCTCTCGATCTTGCGGAACCACGGCCGCAGCTCCGCATACGACCAGCCGGGGCAGCCGTCGGCTGCCCATTCGTCGTACAGATGCGGTGTGCCATGCACCCACACCATGCCATTGACGGTGCTTGATCCACCGGTCGCCCAACCCCGGGGCCAGTAGATCTTTCGGTCATGCAATTGTGGATCGGGCTCGGTGAAGAAATCGCGCAGGTAGATGCCGCGACTCAGCACTTCGGCGACGCCGAGTGGAATGCGGGTCCAGATGTTTTTGTCGCGCGGGCCGGCTTCCAGCAGCAGCACGCTGTGCTGGCCGGATTCCGACAAGCGAGCCGCCGCTGCGGCACCGCCGGAGCCAGCGCCAACCACGATGTAGTCAAAGGTGTCGGTATTCATGGCGATGAGGCTCCGCTGGCGTCAGGTGCCGCAGGCTTGTGCGGCGCTATCAAAGAGTGCGAGGAAAGCTTCGACCGCTCGCGCTTGTGTGGGCGTCACAGCGCCCGGGATCGCAAGCAATTCGCGAATGCCGATTCGCCCCAGGTAGAAGCGTGCCCAGTCGGCGTGGCTCACGCGCAAGACCAGATCGTCGTCCTCAATCGCCGGTGCCGGCAGATATTCGCAAATGCCATTGCGGACTTGCAGGCCATGGCGTTGTGCCTTGTCAGCGATGTCGATGCACAGTCGCTGCCGCAGCTCACCCGCCTTCGCCGGATCAAGCCGGATGCGGAAGAAGTTGACATAGCGGCCCGGCTCGGCCGCCAGGATCGCATCAACCGTCGGCAACACCGAACGGACTGGTTCGATCTTGTTCTCCAGTTCGAGTGCCTGGGTGAGGCAGAAGTGGCGCGCAATCGTGTTTGGCGCGCGGTAGGCGATCTGCCGCAGCGTCTCTGCCTGGGCGTGACGATAGTCGCCGTTGCCCGGCTCGGTGGCTAGCAGCCAGCCGATCAGGCGGCTGGCCCAGACCAGATCGCCGTCGGTCATCGCATCCTTGTATTGCTGCAATACCACCGCGGCGCCGCCGAAGCCCTTGACGATGCGCGCCGCCTCATCTGCCAGCGGCAGGCGATGCACGCTGGCAGCGTCGCCGTCAAACCAGCCGAACACGTGGTGATAGAGGTGCAGCGGGAAGTAGAAAAACTCGCTGTATATCTCCGCATTGTTCGGGAAATTGCGCAGCACCTCCGGCAGCCGCACGAAGTCCTTCAATGCATCCGGTGACAGTCCCTTGTTGATGCCGCGCAGCGTCTGGTCGATCATGTAGCTGATCGCATCCATGTAGAGTTCGAGCGACTGTTTGACCGCCGCCTTGCCAACGACTGGCAGCGCATGGGTATTGACGAGGTAGGTCGGCCCGATATCGCGGATCACGCGCAGGCCGTTGCGCCATGCGCTCGGGTCACGGAAGACGTCGCCACGCAGCGTGTAGAAATTGAAGAGGCTAGGCCACAGGAAGTTGTTGTAGACGACGTCCAGTTCGGGGACCCAGACCGTCAGACTGTCCTCCGAATCCGAGAAGTAGCGCGTGAAAAACTGCATGCGCAGCCCGGCCACCACCATCTCCTGCCCGTCTTGCACCAGATGGGTGGCAAGCGCCGTGCCCTTGGCCTTGCCTGGCGGAATGATCGCGCCAAGGCCCGTATCCGGTCCTTCCGGCGGCAGATGCAACGCGAACTGGCGTTCGTAGCGCGCCGTCAACGCGGGCATCGCCTCCGGGAATTCGCCACCGGACGCAAAGCCGGTCGCGATCTCGGTCAGGAACTTGTTGACATCGTGATGGCCGATGATGATCGCATCCGGCGCTTCGCGCAGAAAGGCCTGCGTGCCATGAGCGTAGTGGTTGTGGCTGTAAATGATGGCCTTGATCGGCTTGTCACTGACCTTGCGGAATTCCGCAAGCGCCTTTTCGCCATCCTCCAGATCGTCACCGGTATCGAAAATCACCAGGCCTTCGGGTGCCTCGATCATCATGCGACTGGAAATCCCGATGCCAACCAGATTCCATATCTTCGGAGCCACCTCGATCATCCGGGGCGCCACCGCGAACGTGGCAGTGATCGCTTTCAGTGTCGAAGCAGCAACCCGTGCGCCGCGCGGTCCGTCGATCAGCGCAATTGGTTCGCCGCGATAGCGGTCGAGTGCGTGTGCCATGTTCTATTCCTCGTTAAATTCCAGTCGCCGGTAGCCATGCTGCCAGCACCGATTCGGCCAACGCGCGATCGCCGTCAACGACCATTTCGGCGGCCGCCAGCTCTGCGCGGTGCTTGATGTCGCCGGCCACGAGCGTGGCCCACTGTGCCAATCCCATACGAATATGGGTATCGGGTACTCCGCTCAATCCGGGCGACACTACGACGACGCCGTTGCGCAGATTCAGCGTGAAGTCCGACCGGTCAAGACTTAGGTGCACGCAACGAGCACCACTGTCGCTCAGCGCGGGATTCAGTCTGAAACGCATGGCGTTGACATAGGTGGCGACGGGCAATTGCCGCACCGTGGCGGCCGTCACGAAGGTAATCGGCAACCGATGTGTGTCGACCTGCCCTTCCAGCTCGCGCGCCTGCGTCAGATACCAGGAGCGGGTATTCGCCGCTGTGGTGACCTGGCCCATGGCGCGCAGGGCATCCGCCTTGAGCTGCCGCGCGTCGGCGGTATCGGCCCCCGCGCGCAAGGCCTGGGTTGCCAATTCAGTGGCCCACTGGTACTCCTTCTTCGAAAGCGCCTGCTTCGCCTGCGCCAGCACCGCATCGGTGCCTCCCGCCAGCGCGCACCAGCGTTGCGCTGAATCCTGTTCGGGCAGTGGGTGTAGCTCCACCGTGTCCGAGCCGAACCAGCCGACCAGACCGGCATAAATTTGCCGCACATAGAACGGCAGTTCGCCATAGTATTGACCTGTCAGGCGGCCCTCGGCCAATGCTTTTGGCAGCTTGACAAAGCGGACCAGCTCATCGGGCGAGAGACCCAGGTTGATGCCGCGCACCGTCTGATCGTAGGTGAACTGGATGCAGTCGCGATAGTCGGTCACCGCACGCCGGACTTCAGCTTCACCGCTGATCGGCACACCATGTACCCCCACTAGATGACGCGGCTGCAATTCCAGTATCCGGTCCAGGCCGGGCAGCAGCCGGGCCGGGTTGCGGAACATCTCGCCGCGCAGCGTGTAGATGTTGAACATGACCGGCCAGGCGATGTTGTTGATGACCACCCCATCATCGGGCATCCAGATCAGCAGCGTATCGTCTGTGTCCCCGGCGTGGTGCCAGAACTGGAACGGGACACCGTCGATACGTTCGCTCTGACCGTCGTCGAGCCAGTGGTTGGGGCGCACGAAACCCGGCTGCGGCCGGTAACGATCGAGGGGAAAGAAGATTTCGCCGAGCCCCTGGTTGGGCATGGAATCCGGCCCGTCGGCCGGCAGGAACATGCCGAACTGCATCGCCACGCGGCGGGTGAGGAAGGGGGCCAGATCGCCGAGGGCGCGCGACATGACCTGCATCAGATCCTTATGCGCGTAGATCGGCACCGTGTCGTCCTGTCCGACCGGCACGTAAGTTCGCGAGCCCAGCGCATAGTGGCTGTGCGTGTAGATCAGCGCGCTGACCGGCCGCTCCGTCACCGTGCGGAAATCTTCCAGTTGCTCGACCGACTGCTGCACGCAGTCACCCGTATCGACGACGATCATGCCCTGATCGCCGAGCACCAGCGTCGAATTGCCCAGGCAACTGCCTAACTGACAGTAGATCCGGTCCGTGACCTTGTGCAGCCTGCGCGACAGTGAACGGCCGTGCGCGATGAAGTCGGCATTGGCGATGGCCCCGCGCGGGCCGGCAACCACCGGCGCCGGGTGGCCCATGTATGGGTTATTCATACGGGTGAACCTCTGGATTGGGCGGATCAATTCAGTTGCAGATTGGCGCCCTTGACTGCTTCGTTGAGCCAGGCCAAATCCTGCGCAACGAGGGCTTCGAAGGACTGCGATGTCGGACTTCCGAACGCCGTCGTGCCCATGCCGGCGAATCGCGTCTTGACCTCCGACGAGGCGACGGCAGTAGCGATGTTGTCGCGCAGTTGCTCGACGATGGCCGCCGGTGTGCCGCGCGGCGCAGCCAGGCCGCCCCAAAACACTAGTGCCGGGTCATCAAATCCAAGCTCTTTCAAGGTCGGCACATTGGGCAGCGATGGGTTGCGCTGGTTGTCGGTCACGCCAAGCGGGCGAAGCATGTCCTTCTGGATGAACGGCAAGGCAACCGATAGTGCAAGCGGAAGAAACTGAATGTCCGCAGAAACCAGCGCGGTCGCGGCTTCCGGCATGCCTTTGAATGGCACGTGCACCGCGTTCAGATTGTGACGCTTGCTGAAGTTAGACGCCCACAAGTGCTCCAGACTGCCAATCCCCACCGATCCGTAATTCAGTGCACCGGCTTTCGCCAGGCCAGCAGCGACCAGCTCCTTCACCGACTTGATTGGCGACGAAGCCGGCACCGACAGTACGGTCGGCATCGAACCCATCAGCGAGATCGGCACCAGGTTCTTCAGCACATCAATTTTCTTCAGTGCCACCTGCGCGGCACACATCCCCGGATTGATGTGCATAAGCGTGTAGCCATCGGCTGCCGACTGCGCGATGGCCTGCATCGCCACCACGAAGCTGCCGCCGGGACGGTTGTCGACGATGACCGTCTGCTTCATCTGCGTTTGCAAAGTCGCTGCGAGAACACGTGCCGACGCGTCGGCAGCCCCTCCGGCGGGCAACGGCACGATGATCTTGATCGGCCCGCGAGTCGGGTAGGTCTCCTGCGCGCGCAGCAGCGGCACATTCAACGTGCTCGCGCCGAGCGCTGCGAGCGATATGAGGGCCTGGCGACGGGAGATGGTTTCGTTCATGTTGAGCTCCTTTGGTTTGTTTGGATTGTTCGATTCGGCAACGGGTTTTGAGCAGGCGCGCACCGCCTGTTCGTCGGCGGGATCAGGCGGCGGGCAGCAGGATGGATTGCGATTCGAGATAGGCTTTCAAACCCTCCGGACCGAACTTGCGTCCGACGCCCGAGCGCTTGAAGCCACCAAACGGCATCGACAGATCCATCTCGGCGCCGTTGATGTGCACCATGCCCGCCTGCAGACGGCCAGCGACTTCCGTCGCCTGTGCAACGTCGATCCCGACGACGTAAGCCGACAAGCCGAACTCGCTGCGGTTGGCGAGATCAATGGCCTCGTCGACATGGTCATACCCCTGGATCACCAGCACCGGACCGAACGCCTCCTCCTGCACGATGAAGGCATCGGCCGGAACGCGGCTGAAGACCGTCGGTCGGGCGTACCAGCCTTCCTCGAGGTCAGGCGGATGCCCGGTGCCTCCGGCGACGACATGGGCGCCGTCGCGTATGCCCCGTTCAATGAAGCGCTGCACGGTTTCGTAATGCGCTGCATTGCCCAACGGGCCGACCTGGGTCAACGGATCGGCTGGATCGCCGACTACCGCATGCCGGGCAACCGCAGCGGCAATGGCCTCGGCTTCGGCCAGTCTTGCGTTGGGTACGAGCAGGCGCGAGGGCGCGTTGCAGGACTGGCCACTGTTACGTAGCAACCCCATCATGCATGCCTTGACGGCCGCAGGCAAATCGGCGTCCGGCAACGCGATGAAGGGCGACTTGCCGCCAAGCTCAAGGACGACTCGCTTCGACTTGCTGATCGCAGCCTGACCGATGGCGTTGCCCGCACGTACCGAGCCGGTGAAAGACACCATAGCCACTGCCGGATCGCCGACCAGGCGTCGGCCCACCACGTGACCATTACCGAGCACCATGTTGAACACGCCGGGCGGCAAACCGGCGTCATGCATCACCTGTGTCAGCAGCACGGCAGTGGCTGACGCATGTTCGCTGGGTTTCCAGACCGTCGCACAACCCGCGGCGAGCGACGGCAGCAGGACACCCATCGGACCATTGAGCGGCCAGTTCCAAGAGGTAATGCAGAGACTGACACCCACCGGCTGCTGCCGCAATAGGTGGCGACCGCGCTTTTCTTCAAACGCAAAGTCGGCCAGCACACGACTCCAGGCTTGCACCTGCATGAGCCCTGCCGGCACCTGCAGTCGCTCGCACAAAATGCGCGGCGCACCAAGGCTCTGCATGACCGTTTCGACCAACGCCTCCTGATGCTTCTTGTAGCTCTCGGCGATGCGTTGCAGCATGTCCAGCCGTTCCTGACGGGTCGTTCGCGCGAACGCGGTCTGCGCGACCTGCGCCGCCTGCACCGCGGCGTCGGCATCGGCCTCGCTGCCAAACTGCGTGTGCGACAACAGTTGCCCGGTGGCCGGGTTGTATGAGTCAAACGACTCGGTGCCTGTACTCTCAGTCCACTGGCCGTTGATGTAGTGCCGGGTGTAGCGATTGATGGCGGAATTCATGCGTCGATTTGCCTCTGATTCATCAAGACTTGGCGGCGGCAAGCTGCCCGGCCGTATCGGCACCCAGTGCGGGTGATGCCGCGAGCGAAGGATGTTTGTGACCGTCGAACATCGCCGGAAAGAAGATTTCCGGTTGACCGTCGGCACCGTGTTCGCTGAAAAAACCCCGGGCTCTGGCATGCGCATCGTCCAGCGCTTCGCGGGCGGTGTAGACCGGTTCGACCGCAGTATCAACCCCTTGAAGCTTGCCCAGCCACACCGACAGCGGTTGCGAGGCGATGGCTTGGGTCAGGGCTTCCGCCAGCGCCACTTTGTACTGGTCGCGACCCTTGCGCGTTTGCCAGCGCTCGTCGCTGAGGGCCGGTGCCAGGTCGCTGACGGCACGGGCGAAATTCGTCCAGAACTTGTCTTCCAGTGTGGCGATGCACAGATGGCGACCATCGCTGGTGCGATAGAGAGCGCTGTCGGCCATGACGTGTGCAAGCTCGGCGGGGGGTTTGTCCATTGGCGTGCCCAGCAGCATCGGTGCTGTCCAGCCCATCGTCGCATCGTAGATAGAGGCATCGACATGGCAACCCTGTCCCGTCTGCTGCGCCTCGATCCTGGCCATGGTCAGCGCCAGCGCGGCCGATTGGCCCGCCACCATATCTGCCAGACGGACTTGCGGGCGCACGAGTTGGTGGTCGAGCTGCGATGGCACGGCGAAATAACCCGCCAGCGAGAGGAAGCCGATGTCATGGCCGGCATGCTCGCGATACGGCCCCGTCCAGCCAAAGCCCGAGATGGACCCGACCACCAGGCGCGGTTGCGTTGCCCGCAGTTGCTGCACCGACAGGTCAAGTCGATCAAGCGTGCCGGGCCGGAAACCTTCGACGACCATGTCGGCATTGGCCACCATCGCCAGGAAGTCGTCACGCGCTTCCGCCTGTTTGAGGTCGAGGGTGACCGAGCGCTTGCCGCGGTTGAGCATCGCGAACAGCGCCGGGTTCATACGCCGCACCGGGTCGCCGGTCGGCGGCTCGACCTTGATGACTTCGGCGCCGAAACAGGCCAGGAGCCACGTGCAGTAAGGCCCCGGCAGCAATAGCGACAAATCCAGCACGCGGCATCCCGCGAGCGGCCGCGGAAAGCCGGTTGCCGCTTCCACCTCCTTCTCAGACACCACAGGTGGACTCCAGCAACTCTTTGGCTACCGTGTTGCGCAGGATTTCGCTGGTGCCAGTCAGGATGCGCATCATGCGCAGCATGCGGAACAGCCACTCCACGGGGTTGCCGCGAATCAGTCCGGTGCCGCCGTGAATCTGCACCGCCTGATCGGCAATGCGAAACGCGGCTTCCGACACGAAGAGCTTGCACATCGAAGCCTCCATCCGTAGCGGTGAACCGGCATCGAGCTGACGCGCGGCGTCCAGCGTCATGGCGCGCGCGGCCTGCAGATCGGTCGCCATATTGGCCAGCATGTGCGCAATCGCCTGGAATTGGCCGATGGGCTTGCCGAACTGCGTGCGCTGGTTTGCCCGCTCCACTGAAAGACGCAAGGCCAGCTCGGCAAAACCGATGATGGTGGCACAGTGCAGCAGGCGATTGAAATTGATGCGCCCGATGCCGAGCTTGAAGCCCTCGCCTTCGGCACCGATCAGATTGGCTGCCGGTACTCTAAGGTTAGTCATTTCGAGATCGGCATGGCTGGCCTGGCCGTGCATGGCCACGTAGTCGCAGACGACGCGCATACCGGGCGCATGCATGTCGACGAAGAAGGCCGAAATGCCGCGCGCGCCAGCCGCCGGGTCAGTGACCGCGAGCACGATGGCAACGTCGGCATAGGGGGCACCGGAGATGAAACGCTTGCGGCCATTGAGCACATAGTGATCGCCATCGCGCACGGCGTTAGCCTGAATGGCGGCGGCATCGGAACCGGCCTGTTCTTCCGTCAAAGCGAAGCAGACGGCCATCCGCGCCTCGCAAATAGGCCGCAGCAGGCGCCCCACCTGATCCGCCGTCGCCACCTTGAACAGATAGCCCACGCGCGGTGGACCGCTGAGCTCGCCGAGCACGTGCTGGGCGAGCACGGCACCCGAGGCCGCCACGAAGCTCTTGACGCGGCACATCTGCTCGGCGCTGAAGCCGGCACCGCCCTGCTCTACGGGCAGCATCAGTCCATAGAAGCCCAACTCGGCCGAGCGCTGCCAGACCTGCTTGAGCAATTCCTTGCCGGGCTGGCCCTCCCAGGAAATGCCATGCGCCTTCTCGAAGGGCAGCAATTCGTCATGGATGTAGCGGCCGATGGCGTTCATCGTCTCCTGAACCTGGGTATCGGTCACCGTGTTCATACGCGACGCTCCTTACCCGCCCAGAACGGCTCGCGCACCAACCGGCGTACGATCTTGCCGTTGGGGTTCTTCGGCAGCTCATGGGTGAAGTCGACCGAGCGCGGACGCTTGAAGCCTGGCAGGCGCTGCGCGCAGAAGTCCATGATCGCCTCAGGTGACACCGATTGGCCCGGCTTCAGCACCACCACCGCCTTGATCTGCTCGCCCCAATCGTCGTCTGGAATGCCTATCGCTGCGGCCTCATAAATGGCCGGGTGGGCAAACAACACCTGCTCGATCTCAGCCGGGTAGATATTGAACCCACCGCAGATAATCATCTCTTTCTTGCGATCAACGATATAGATGTAGCTTTCGTTGTCGACTGTGGCCAGATCGCCGGTGCGGTAATAGCCGTCAACGATCGCCTCGGCGGTCAGGTCCGGCGCATTCCAGTAGCCCTTCATCACGTCATCGCCGCGTACGACGATTTCACCGACCTCACCGGGCTGCACATCCTGCCCGGCATCATTGACCACACGTACTTCGGTTTCTCCGTAGCAACGACCGCATGATGCGAGGCGCTTCGGGTTGTTCGCCAGCGCGTCGACGTGCTCCTGCTCGGTCAACTGCGTCACCATGGAATTGGTTTCACCCGCGCCATACCCCTGCACGAGAATCGGGCCGAACAGCGCAATTGCTTTTTCGACCAGCGCCGGGGCCATGGGAGCCGCGCCGTAGAGCACCAGACGCAACGACCCAAGATCGTAGCCCTTGACCTGCGGATGGTTGACGATGCGATTGATCATGGTCGGCACCATGAACAGGCGCGTTACGCGCTCGTCCTGAATGGCCTGCAACAGCTCGGTCTCGTCGAAGCGGCCCAACAACAGACTGGCCGCGCCGCAGTAGATGAGATACATCAGTTGCATGCCGCTGGCGTGGGTGATCGGACCGACGTGTGCCTGCACGTCTCCCGGCATGGCGCGGCGCATCGGACTCATCAGGAACTTGCGCAGCATCGCCTGGCGGTTGCCGAAGGTCTGCATTGCGGCCTTGAGCACACCCGAACTGCCCGAGGTGTAGTGCAGTACCGCGACGTCCCCGCCTCGCACGGCAGCCTGCATCGTCGTCGCTGGCTGCCGGCCAATCCATGCTTCGTATTCGTCGTCGATATTCACGATGCGCATCAATGTTGGCACCTCCGTCATGCGTGCCGCGATAGCCTTCGCATGCTCGGCGTCGGCCATCAGCACCCTGGCGCCGGAGTCACGCAGCATATGCAGCGTTTCATCGGTACTCAGCCGGGCGTTGAGCGGCACTTTGACGCAGGCTGCCTTGTAGCAGGCGACTTCGGCCTCGACCAATTCGACGCGGTTCCATGCCTGAACGGCTACGCGGTCGCCCGCAGCCACGCCCGCAGCGCTCAACGCATGCGCAAGCTGGTTGGCACGCTGTTCGAGTTGTGCGAATGTGATGCGTCGGCGGGCATCGACCAGTCCAACCTGATCGGGCCAGTAGCGGGCGGCGCGCGTTGTGATCGACCCCAGTTCCACGTATCGTCTCCAGCCGAAAAGTTCCGTGGCAAGCAGTGTCTTCGCTTCCCCGAGCGGTGACAAATATCAAATCCGCATCCCGCGCATGCGTTTTTGCTATGGCCCCGGCAACCCGCCACACAACCGCTGCAAGCGAGCCCGCAGGCGCTCCGCAACAGCTCATGATTTAGACTATCCGCAACACAAACCCAACAGTCCGCTATCCAGCCATGGCTTCGCTAGAGTCACTCATCTCCTTGCGGCAGATGCGTTACTTCGTCTGCGTTGTCGAGCAAAAGGGGTTCACTTCCGCAGCGGCCATCCTGCATGTGGCGCAACCTTCGCTGAGTCGGCAGATCGCGCAACTGGAAGAGGCGGTCGGCGAGCAGTTGCTGGTGCGCACGCCAGCGGGGATCATCCCCACCGAGGCTGGCCTGAAGGCGTATCAGTCGATGCGCAGCCTTCTGGAAGACGTCAACGGTCTCGGCAACGTCATCAAGGGTACGCAACAGGAACCGGAAGGACGGGTCTCCATTGCGGTGCCGGCCACCAGTGGCACCGAGTTCATCGCCGCGCTCATCAAGACCTGCAAGGCGGAGCTTCCGAAGGTGGATTTGCATGTGCAGGACAGCATCAGCGCCATCACTGGCCAGGTGCTGAGCGCGGGTCTGGTGGACTTCGGCGTACTACCCAACGCAGAGGAAGTGCAGGGCATTGCATCCGAGCCCATCTTTCGCGAATGGCTGTATCTCGTAAGCGTGGCACAGAAGCGGGGACGAGTGCCTGCGGAGATTGATCTGCGCGGGCTCGCGGACCAGCCTTTGGTGCTCGGGCCTCGCACCATGCACCTGCGGCGCTACATCGAACGAATTGCCGGTGAGCAGCACATTACGCTCGATGTGCGTTATGAACAGCACTCCGTGGGCACCATCGCTGGCGTCGTGCGGTCGGGGCTGGCAGCAACGGTCTCGAACTGGCCGTCGGCGGTTGATTACTTTCCGGTGGGTGAATGCACTGTCCGGAAAATCGTGAACCCGGAATTGCACCGGGTCGTCGCCATCGCGCACCCGGTGGATCGTCCGTTGCGGCACCCGGCAAAAGCGGCCTATGACATCCTCAAGCGACTTCTGGTGGAGCGGGTGAAGGACGGTCGTTGGCGCGGTGCGCTGGTGTAGGCGCATCGCAACGTCGACCTCCGCCGGTCGCTCGCACAACCCCGCGACGGCGCACCGCCCCATTCGCGGGTTTCATGCGTGATAGTGGCATAAATCCGCCACGCTTCGCGTCCTTCCGTTGCACAATAACGCCAAATTTCCGCTCACGCAGGCCTACGAATCGTGCAAGCCACTCCTCCCACACTTCTCGTGCAGCGCGCTGCCGGCGGCGATTCCGATGCCATGCGGGCGCTGTTTTCCAGCCTCTATCCGGACATCAAACGTCTCGCCCGCGGCAAACTGGCGCAGGCCGGCGGCGTCACCGGGCTCAACGCCACGGCGCTGGTGCACGAAGGCTTCATGCGCATGGCCGAGCGCGAAGGCCTGCAAGGGCAGACGCGGCTGCAATTCTTCGCCTACGTCGGCAAAGTGCTGCGCTCGATCGTGATCGACTTCGTGCGCGAGCGCGACGCCGAAAAGCGTGGCGGCGGCATGACGCTGCTGACCATGTCGGCGGCGGACGGGACGCTGGCGCCATGGATGGACGTGACCGACATGGTGGCGCTCGACGAAGCGCTCGACCAGTTACAAAAGCTCGACCAGCGGCTCTATCAGGTGATCGAGCTGCACGTGTTCTCCGGACTTTCGCTGCAGGAGGTGGCCAACGAGCTGGGTGTCACGCTGCGCACCATCAATCGCGACCTGCTGAAGGCGCGCGCCCTGCTGTCGCGTTCGCTCGGCACCGAAGGCGCCGCCAGCGCCACCTGATTCGTCCTCTGCCCGCGTTCGCCAGCCGGAGCCTGCCATGCCCGTCGAGCCGATGAAGCTCTCCGACCTGCCGCCGGAGCTTTGGCAGCGCGTCTCCGACCTGTTCGACGAGGTCATCGATCTGCCCGAGACCGAACGCATCCCCTACATCCGAAAACTGTGGGGCAGCGAACCGCTGGTCGCGAAAGAACTGATGGCGCTGCTGGTGGCGGCCGCCAACGTCGACAAGACCGTGCCGTTGACGCAGGCGCCGTTCAACGCGGCGCTGAAAGACGCGCTCACCGAACCTGCAGACGGCTACGCCGCCGGCCAGAAATTCGGCGCTTGGACGCTGGAGAGCTGCCTCGGCAAGGGCGGCATGGGCGAAGTGTGGCGGGCCAAGCGTAGCGACGGGCTGTACAAGGCCAGCATCGCGGTCAAGCTGCTGCGCACCGATCTCTCGCACGACAAGCTGTCGCGCCGTTTCGCCCGCGAGCGCGTGGTGCTAGCCCGGCTCAACCATCCGAACATCGCCCGCCTGCTTGATGCCGGCGTCGAGGCCGGACAAGCGTTCATCGTGCTCGAACTGGTCGACGGCGTCCCCCTGCTTGACTACGTGACGCAGCACGCACGCACGCTGGAGCAGCGCCTGCGCCTGGTGCGCGACGTTGCGCTCGCCGTCGAACACGCGCACAACCAGCATGTGCTGCATCGCGACCTGAAGCCGTCCAACGTGCTGGTCACCCGTGACGGCCAGGTCAAATTGCTCGACTTCGGCGTCGCCGGCGTGCTCGACTCCGACCCCAACGAGCCGATGACCAAGCTCACGCAGTTGACCGGCCGCGGCCTGACGCTGGAATACGCCTCGCCGGAGCAAATCACCGGCGATCCGACGATGCCGGCGAGCGACGTCTATTCGCTCGGCGTGCTGCTGTTCCATCTGTGCACCGGCAACCGTCCGTTCGCGGCCAGCAGCACCCGGGCCGCGCTGGAATACGCGGTGGTGCACAGCGACCCACCGCTCGCCTCGGCCAGCCTCGCGCTGCCGAAACCGGAGCGCCCGATCCCGGACACCATACCCGCACCGACCGACGCCGGCCGGCTGCGTGGCGATCTCGACAACATCATTCGCCGCGCGATGCGGCTGGCGCCGGAGGAACGTTACCCGACGGCCGCCTCGCTCGCCGCCGACCTCGACGCCTGGATGACCGCGCGCCCGACCTCGCTGCACGCCGGCGATCGCGCCTACGCGACGCGGCTTTGGTTCAGACGCCACTGGCAACTGGTCGGCGCCGCCACACTCGCGGTAGTGGGCATCGTCGTCGCGCTGGGGCTGAGCCTCTGGCAGCGCAGCGCCGCGATCAACGATGCATCGACCGCCCGCAGCGAGATCGCCCGCGCCCGCGACGAAGCCGCACGTTCGTCACGCGTGGCGCAGGCATTGGGCGAGCTGCTGCGCCGGAACCGCGCCAGCGCGGCGGCAAGCACCGATCCGGCGTTGCTGCCGGCGCTCGATCAGGCGGGAAAAGACGCAGAAGCGCGCCTGGGCAACGATGCCGAGGCGCGCGAGCAGTTGCGGCGCCACTTGGGCACCACGCAATAGCGGTTGAGCTTACGGGCGGCCGCGCCTGGCGTCCATGCTCAGCGCGCCCGGCCCCCATGCCGCCAGCAGCAGCAGGCCGCCGGCGATGGCGATGTTCTTCATGAACATGATCTGCTGGACCGTCTGCTGATCGGCCGGCAGCGCCCAGAAGTTGTGGAAGATCACGCCGGCAACAACAGTGAAGGCGGCCAGGATCAGCGCTGCCCAGCGGGTGCCGAAGCCGAGGATCAGCGCCAGACCGCCCAGCACCTCGACGGCGATGGCGATGGCCGCGCCCACCTCCGGCAGCGGCAGGCCTTTCGAGGCGATGTAGCCGGCGGTGCCGGCGAAGCCACCGATCTTCGACAGGCCGGCCGGCAGGAACAGCACCGCCAGCATGATGCGGCCGATGAGGTTAAGGGGATTTTGTAGCGAGTTCATTGCAATTCCTTTGTTGCGTGTTGTTGCTCAGTACGCAACCGTGATGCGTGCCTGCGGGTGTGCATTCTTCTCCAGCTCGTCGATCACGGCAACCGCGTAGTCGATCCAGCTGATGGTGCTGATGCCGTTGCCGTCGGCCAGCAACTGGTCGCCGCCGACGCGGTACTTGCCGGTGCGACCGCCGACGCCGATCATCGCCGGCGGGCTGACGTAGGTCCAGTTAACGCTAGTCTTGCCGGCACGCAGCGTCTGCAACGCCGCCGCCTGCCCGAGCGCCTCGTCCTTGTAAATCGCCGGGAACTGCGGGGTATCGACCAGACGCACGCCGGGCGCCACTTCCAGGCTGCCGGCACCGCCTATCCACAAGAGGCGCGAGACACCGGCTACCGGCATCGTCGCGAGCAGGTTGCTCGCTGCCTTGGCGACCGTGTCGTGACCGCTCTTGCGGCCGCTGATGGCGACGATCACGGCGTCGTGGCCCTTGATTGCGTCCTTCAGCGACGCAGCGTCGAGCGCATCCGCCGTCACCACGCTGGCCTTGCCGACCGGGTGAAAGAAACCGGTCTGCCGTGCCGCCGCGGTGACGGTGTGACCGCGCGTGAGCGCTTCCTGCAGGATGGCCTGGCCTGCGTTACCGGTGACGCCGAAGAGAAAGAGTTTCATAGGATGTCCTTGGTTCTTGCCGTTGATTGAGCACCGCTGCCGGCCAGTGTGGCTGCGCAGCGTGCTGCGATGACCGGAATTTTGGCGCCGAGCAAGATTCAAATGAATCACCTTGAATTCACGTTATCGTGCAAAATATTTGAATGATCAGATCATCCGACACGTCACCCAATTCGGCGTCCGCCGCCGCTGCGGGTGGGCGCGACTACGTGCGCGTGCGGACGCCGGAATCGTTCGTCATGCTTGATGCCATCGCCACGCAGGGCGGTTTCGCCGCCGCGGCACGCACGCTGGATCTGGTGCCCAGCGCACTCTCCTGGCGGGTGCGCCAGCTGGAAGAGGCGCTCGACGTGCTGCTGTTCGACCGCCGCTCGCGCAACGCGCGGCTCACCTCCGCCGGCGAGGAGCTATTGCGCGAGGGCCGGCGCATGCTGGCCGACGTCACCGCGATCGCCGAACGGGTCAAGCGGGTCGCCACCGGCTGGGAGCCACAACTGACCATCGCCGTGGACAGCCTCATTTCGCGCAAGGTGGTGTTCGAACTGTGTGAGGCGTTCTTCGAACTGAAAGCGCCTACCCGCTTGCGGCTGCGCGGCGAAACCTTGTCCGGCACCTGGGAGGCGTTGACCGGCGGCAAGGCCGACATCGCGCTGGGCGGTGTGTTCGATACGGCCAGCGTGGCGGGCATTCAGGTGAAGACGCTGGGCGACATGCCATTTGTATTTGCAGTGGCACCGCGCCATCCGCTCGCCCGTGAGCCCGAGCCGCTGGGCGACGAGGTGATCGCCCGGCATCGCGTGGTGGCGGTCGCCGACTCGACGTTGCGCGGCGGCGGCCTGACGGTGGGCCTGCTCGCCGGACAGGATGTGTTCACGGTGCCGACCATGCAGGCCAAGCTCGATGCCCATCTGCGCGGTCTCGGCTGCGGTTTTCTGCCGCTGCATCTGGCGCAGCCGTTCATCGAAGCAGGCAAACTGGTCGCTAAAACGGTGCAGCAGCGCGCGCTGCGCGTGACTCGCACCAGCTACGCTTGGCGCGGCCAGCCGCGCGGCGCGCAGGGGCATGCGCTGGCGTGGTGGCTACAGAAGCTGGACAGTCCGCGCACGCGGCGCGCGTTGATCGAGGATCAGGCGGGTGGCGGCTTTTAGCCGGTTGGGAAATTCGACTTCGTGGCAAAGAAAAGGCCGCGCGACGTTCGCAGCGGCCCTGTTGCGGAGGAGCTTCCGCGACTACGTCAGCGCCGCCAGCACCGCCGCCGTGATCGCGCCCACGTCGCCGACGCCGTTGATCTGCACGTACTGCGGCGCACCCGGTTTGCCGGTCTTCGCCCAGTCGGCGTAGTAGCCGAGCAGCACTTCGGTCTGGTCGTGATAGACCTTGAGGCGGGTTTTGACGGTGGCTTCCTCGTCGTCCTTGCGCTGGATGAGATCCTCGCCGGTCACGTCGTCCTTGCCGTCGACCTTCGGCGGGTTGAACTGCACGTGGTAGGTGCGGCCCGAGGCCAGATGCACGCGGCGGCCGCTCATGCGGGAGACGATTGCTTCGTCCGGGACCGCGATTTCGAGCGCGTAGTCGATGGCAACGCCGGCGTCCTTCATGGCCTCGGCCTGCGGGATGGTGCGCGGAAAGCCGTCGAACAGATAGCCATTCTTGCAGTCCGGCTCTTTCAGGCGCTCCTTGACCAGACCGATGATGATGTCGTCGCTGACCAGCGCGCCGGAATCCATCACTTTCTTGGCAGCGAGCCCCAGCGGCGTGCCCGCCTTGACCGCCGCGCGCAGCATGTCGCCGGTGGAGATCTGCGGAATGCCGAACTTCTCGCAGATGAACTTCGCCTGCGTGCCTTTGCCCGCCCCCGGGGCACCGAGAAGAATGAGTCGCATGTCTTGGATGTGTGGTGGATAAGAAGCGCTTTTGCTGATTATCACCCGCCGGTTCTTGCGCAGGCCTGACGGTCGCATCCAAACGGTGCGTGAGCGCCGCGACGGTGCATCAGCTTTTCGCTGAAACGACTATTTCGTTGGGCTTACCGCCATGAATCGACCAATATCGACATTCGGCAAAATCATGCGGCATGCCCATATGGAATGCGGGTTGCGACGAAAAGCCATTGCGCAGCCGTGACTGTCCGGCGTGGCGAAGTGGCCCGTTACACGGTCACGCCTTGACTACCGGCGTGGCGACCACCACATCGGCGTTCTGCGCGCGGTGCCGCAACGCATGCTCAATGAGCACCAACGCCAGCAGCGCCTCGGCAATCGGCGTCGCGCGGATGCCGACGCAGGGGTCATGGCGACCGTGCGTGTTGAGCGTGACCGGCTGCCCGGTCTTGTCGATGCTGACGCGATCGAGCCGCGTGCTGCTGGTCGGCTTGATCGCGATGTTGACGGTCACCGGCTGCCCGGTGGAGATGCCGCCGAGCACGCCGCCGGCGTTGTTACTCACGAATTTGCCATCGACGATTTCGTCGGAATGCTCGGTGCCTTTCTGCGTGACCGAGCGAAAGCCGGCGCCGATCTCGACGCCTTTGACGGCATTCAAGCCCATCATGGCGTGGGCGATGTCGGCATCGAGCCGGTCGTACAGCGGCTCGCCCCAGCCAACGGGCAATCCGGTCGCTTCCACATAAATTTTCGCGCCGCAACTGTCGCCGCTCTTGCGCAATTCGTCCATGTAGGCCTCAAGCTCGGCGAGCTTGGGCGAATCGGCGTGCAATGGTGCAAAGAAAGGGTTGCCGTTGACATCGTCGTGCGTTTCGAACGGAATTTCCACGTCGCCGATCTGCGCGCAGTAGCCGCGTACCGTCACGCCATAGCGTTGCGCCAGCCATTTCTTCGCCACCGCGCCGGCCGCCACGATGGGTGCCGTGAGCCGCGCCGACGAACGGCCACCGCCGCGGTAATCGCGCTGGCCGAATTTCATCCAGTAGGTGTAATCCGCGTGACCAGGCCGGAAGGTCTGCGCGATGTTGCCGTAGTCCTTGCTGCGCTGGTCGATATTGCGGATCAACAGGCCAATCGGCGTGCCGGTGGTGACGCCCTCGAACACGCCGGAAAGAATCTCGACCGCGTCGTCCTCCTTGCGCTGCGTGACGTGGCGCGAGGTGCCCGGCTTGCGGCGATCGAGGTCGGGCTGGATGTCCTCCGCCGACAGCGCCAGCCCCGGCGGGCAGCCATCGATCACGCAACCAATGGCAGGGCCGTGCGACTCACCAAAGGTCGTGACAGCGAACAGGGCTCCGAGAGTGTTTCCAGACATGCGGGCATTTTAGGCGGACGCGAATACTCCTCGTCATTCGCCCGCGCTGGCCGAATTCGTTTTTACGTTCGGGCTGAGCCCGTCGAAGCCCCCGTCGCGTCTGTTTCGACTGGTCCTGGAGAGTTTCGAGACAAGATTCCAGTCGCCCGCAATCAGCGCCTCCTTCTTCGCCCGCGACCAACCTTTCAGTTTCAGCTCAAACGACAGTGCTTCGGCGCGGGTTTCAAACTCACCAATCCATACAACGCTGAATGGTCGCCGCTCGGCGACGTAGCCGTCCGTCGCAATATGGTGCTGATTCATCCGGGCTTCGAGGTTGTCGGTGTGTCCCGTGTAATAGGAGTTGTCGGCGCAGCGCAGGATGTAGGTCGTGAACATCACCGCGAAATCAACCATCGCTAGTGGGCCACGAACCCTTCGACGGGCTCAGGGTGAACGGCTCTTGAAAAGTCTCACTTGGCACGCCCTACCCCCTTGGAAGCAAAGCCAACACCGTACAACGCGATGAAAATAATTGCCGCAAGCACACCAGAACCGAGCGCCACTAAACCCGCAAGCCCCGTAGACCAGCCCATCAAAATTTTCGTGTACGTAAACGTACCGCACATCAGCATTGCTGTCGATAGCGTTGGGGCAGCGCTGCGTAAAACTCCAAAGTGGCCCGTGATTAAACAAAGCGACGCGCCCAGCAATGTCGGCACGACAACAAACAAAAGTTCGAATGCAGTCTCCACTATCGCATGTCCCCCCGCATCTGCCGCACCACCGCTTCTAGCTTCGAGGCAGTGACATCGCCTGCCGGCATCAGCGCCCCTCCCACCAATTCAACGCGGTTGAAAAAGCCGCGGACGCGCTTGAACGCCTGACCGTCAACGCTGCGACTGAAGAAGCTGCCCCACAGCCCGCGCAAGGCCAGCGGCACGACCGGCGCGCCGGTTTCGGCGACGATGCGCTCGATGCCGGGCCGGAACGGGCTCATCTCGCCATCCTTGGTCAATTTGCCTTCGGGAAAGATGCCGACCACGTCGCCCTCGGCCAGCGTCTGCTTCACGCGCTCGAAGGCTCGCGCCATCATCGCCGGGTCTTCTTTCGCGCCGGCGATCGGAATCGCCTTCATCTGCCGGAACGCCCAGCCCAATACCGGCGTCTTGAAGATGTTGTGGTCCATCACGAACTGCACGGGCCGGCGGCAGGCCGCCAGAATCACCAGCGCATCGACGTAACTGACGTGATTGGCCACGATGACCACCGGCCCTTTGTCGGGAATGTTGTCGAGGCCCTTCACCCGCAGGCGATAGGCGAACGAAATCAGCATCCAGCACAGGAAGCGCAACAGGAACTCCGGCGTCAGCGTGTAGATGTAGCCGGCAACGAGCGCGTTGAGCACACCGATGGTGAGGATCAGCTCCGGCACGTTGAAGTGCGCGAACTTGATCAGTGCGATCGCCAGCAGCGCCGACACCACCATGAAGATCGCGTTCAGGATGTTGTTGGCGGCGATGATGCGCGAGCGGTGCGACGGATCGGCGCGCTCCTGGATCAGGGAATAGAGCGGGACGCTGTAGAGGCCACCACTGACGGACAACAGGAACAGGTCTGCAATCACGCGCCAGTGCTCGGGCCTGGCAATGAATTCCGCCACGCCCGCCTGCCCGACCGGCTTCAGCCCCCTGGTCGCGAAATAAAGGTCGATCGCGAACAGGCTCATGCCGATCGAGCCGAACGGTACCAGCCCGATCTCGACCTTTTTGCCGGAGAGCCGCTCGCAAAGCAGCGAGCCCACCGCGACGCCTACCGCAAACACCGCAAGCAGCGCGGTGGCTACCTGCTCGTTGCCGCCGAGCACGTCCTTGCTCATGTTGGCGAACTGGTTCAGCAGCATCGCGCCGTAGAACCAGAGCCAGGAGATGCCCAGCATCGAACGCCAGACGACGATGTTCTTCGCCGCGATGCGCAGGTTGCTGGCGGTCTCGGTGAACGGGTTCCAGTTCAGTTTCAGCGAGGGATCGGTGGCCGCTGCCTGCGGCACGCCCCGGCTCACCACGTAGCCAAGCACCGCGAGCACGATGGTCGACGCCGCGACGATGGCCGGGCCGCTCGGTTTCAACGCCACCAAAACGCCGCCGGCGATGGTGCCCACGAGAATGGCGACGAAGGTGCCCGATTCCACGAGGCCATTGCCACCGACCAGTTCGTCCGCGTGCAATGCCTGCGGCAGGATCGCGTACTTCACTGGGCCGAACAGCGTGGAATGCAGCCCCATCGCAAACAGCGCAACGAACAGGATCGCCAGATTGGCCGTCACAAAACCGACCGCGCCGAGCGCCATCACCGCAATCTCGAAAATCTTGACGCCGCGGATCACGCGCGTCTTCTCGTACTTGTCGGCCAGTTGCCCGGCAAACGCCGAGAACAGCACGAAAGGCAGGATGAACACCGCACCCGCCGCGTTCACCAGCAGGTTCGAGTCCATGCCCGCGAGCGTCATGCCGCCGAACGCCATGAAGATGATCATGCCGTTCTTGAACACGTTGTCGTTCATCGCGCCCAAAAACTGCGTCCAGAAGAACGGCGCGAACCGGCGTTCGCCGAGCAGCGCAAACTGGCTGCGATGATCATGCGAAATCGGGTCGGTCATGGCTACTCACGCGAGAAATTTGGGTGTCGTGATTCTGCCTCGCCTTCAAGGCAAATCTTCACCGCGATGCAGAGTAGCGAATAGCAATACCAATCGTCGTCGGGTAGCGAATCGCCTCCGCGAATCGTCACCACTGCGAAACCGCAGGCGAGTGCTTCAGCGCTTTACCGCATTCGGAAAGAACAACTGCTCGCCGCCGATCTTGTGCGCAGCAATGGCGGCCTGCCCATCCGCGCTCACCAGCCAGTCGATGAATTTCTGACCGGCCACCACCTTCACATGCGCGTGCCGTTTCGGGTTCACAAGGATCACGCCATACTGGTTGAACAGCTTGCTGTCACCCTCGACGAGAACCTTCAGGTTCTGCCGGTTCTTGAACGATAACCAGGTTCCCCGATCCGCCAGCAAATACGCGTTCATCGCCGCAGCGGTGTTGAGCGCCGGCCCCATGCCGGAGCCGGTATCTCGATACCAGGCAGCCTTCTCGCCAGCGGGGTCGAGCGCTGCCTGTTTCCAGTAGCGCAATTCAGCCGCGTGGGTGCCGCTGCGATCGCCGCGCGACACGAACGGCGATTTCGCGGCGTAAACCGCCTTGAGGCCGGCGACAATGTCCCGACCCGCGGCCCGTGCCGGATCGTCCATCGGGCCGACCAGCACGAAGTCGTTGTACATCACCGCAATGCGTTCGACACCGGCACCTTCGGCGACGAACTTTTCTTCGGCCGCCTGATCGTGCACGAACACCACGTCGGCATCGCCACGGCGACCGACGTCGAGTGCCTGTCCGGTACCGAGCGCCACCACCTTGACCTTGATGCCGCTGGCTTTTTCGAACTGCGGCAGCAAAAAGCCAAACAGGCCCGACTGCTCGGTGGACGTCGTCGACGATACGGTGATCGTGTTGTCCTGCGCCGGCGCGATCGCTGGCAATGCCAGCACCGCCACCGCCAGCGACGCCATCGCCGAGCAGAGCGCCCGCCGGACCGGCTGGCAATTCAGTATTTTCACAAGGACTCTCCTTCGAGATAACGCCGCGCGGCGGCGGATTGAGGGGCCACGAAGAACTCCCGTGCCGGCCGGTCTTCAACAACCCGGCCGGCATCGAGAAACACGACACGATCGGCCAGGCGCTTCGCCTGGGCCACGTTGTGGGTGGTGACGACCAGTGCGGCGCCGCGGTCGCGGAGGCCGCACAGCAAGTGTTCGATCTCGCGTGTAGCCGCCGGCGCCAGATTCGCGGTGGGCTCGTCCGCGAGCAGCAGGCGAGGCTCGCTTGCCCAGGCCCGCGCCAGCGCCAGGCGCTGCTGCTCGCCGGCGGACAGCGACAGCGCCGGACGATCCGCAAACCCGGACAAACCGCAGGCGACAAGCGCCGACATCGCCGTTGCCGTCCGCGCGGGTTCGACGAGACCGCGTATCGCCAACACGAAGCGCAGGTTGTCGACAACGCTGCGGCGAAGCAAGGGTGGGCGCTGAAAGATGAACACCTGCTCCGCCGCAGCCGGCGAATGCACCGAGCCCTCGTCGCAGCGCATGATGCCGTTGCAGAGTTTGAGCAGTGTCGTCTTGCCCGCGCCGTTGGCGCCTAGCACGACGACACGTTCGCCGCGACAGACGTCGAAGTCAACGCCACGCAGCAACCACGCGCCGCCAGCGCGGCAGCCCGCGCCCTTGAGCGAGAGCAAATCAGTCACGTTGCCGCTCCAGCCAGAGCTTGCCGGCCTGGGCCACGCCGTTGATCACCAGCACAAGGAGGAGCAATAGCGCGCCAAGCGCCAGCGCCAGCGGCAAATCGCCCTTCGACGTTTCCAGCGCAATGGCGGTTGTCATCACCCGCGTCGAGCCGGCGACGTTGCCGCCGACGATCATCACGGCACCGACCTCGGCAACGGCTCGACCAAAGCCAGCGAGCAACACCACCGCCAGCGAAAAGCGCGCTTCGTAGAGCAGCGGACGCACCCGTTGCCACGGCGTCAGCCCAAGCGATGTAAACCAGTCGCACAACTCCCGATGCCGATCCTCGATGGTCTGCCGGGCAAGGGCGGCGACGATCGGTGCGATGAGAATTGTCTGCGCCGCAATCATCCCTGCCGGCGTAAACAGCCAGCCCAGCGCTCCCAGCGGCCCGCTACGCGACAGCAGCAGGTAGACGATCAGTCCGACAACGACAGGCGGCAACCCCATTGCTGCGTTCAGCGCCACCACAACAGGCAAGCGCCAGGCGCGGCGGGTGAGTGCGACCCAGGCACCGAATGGCAAGCCGATCAACGCCGCGAGCAGCGTGGCGGTGGCGCTGACGCGTAACGACAGCAGCGTGATTGCCAGCAGCGTCGAATCGGCGCTCGTGAGCAATCGCATCGCGGCAGCGGCAGACTCCGCGAACATGCTCAGCGGCCCGCCGTACCGACGCTGGCATCGGTTCCGCCCGACGTGCCGGACGGCGCGGCACTCGCGCAGGTAGCAACGTTTGCAAGACTCACTGCGACTGCGTGGGACTTGCGGGGACTGCGGTGCCGGAGGCCGCCGCGACCGCCATCGGCATCAGCAACACACCAATGCGCGCCGACTCCACGCGCGTCAGCCGTAGCTGATAGCGAACTCCGGCAACGACCTGGAAGCCAAGATTCTTGCCGACACCGGCACAGCCAAGCCAGCGGTCGGAACGAATGGCGGCGGCGACGCTACCGTCATCCGATCGCACGATGTCAATCCACGCCCGCTGGTCGGTAAATACTTCGAGATGCCCCGTGCGCGGTGCGACGAACGACACTACGCCACCCCAGGTGTTGGTCGACTTGGCGTCCGCTTGCGCGAACTTCAGGGTTGCGGCCGGCGCCAGCGTCAACGCCAGGTGCTGACCGCTCGCCACCTCGCGGCCTGGGGCCGATGGCGAGGCATCGACCGCGTCCGCCTTGCCAAGCCACGCGGCGTGCGCCGCCTTCAGCATCGGTTCCACGTCCACGCAACCGGCCACAGGCGGGGAAAAACCGAAGCGGGCGGTTACCTTCTGGGCCCGTTGCGACAACACGTAGCGGACGAATTCACGGGCAGATTCCGGCGCTTCGGCGGCGAGGCCGATGGCGTACGCCGCCGCGACGTTGAACGCCGGAGGAACCGTCACCCATGTCAGCGCGGGTACCGCCGCCCGCGCTGCTAGCGCGTTGGTGCAATAGGTCACGAAGACATCGGCCTTTCGCTCCATCAGCAGGCGGGCATATGGCGCCGTGTTCTCACCACCGTTATTGATTTCGCCGCCAGTCAGCTTGCGCGCCTTGCGATCGAGTTGCTCGAAGGCGCCGGCGCGTTGCGCGCCAATCTTCTGGAACATCTGCCAGGCATAGTCGCCGGACGGATCTGCGCCCGGCGTGGAAGTGCCCACCACAACGTCCGGCGACAACAAGGTATCGACCAGTGTATCGGTGGCAATCGTCATTCCGGGGCGCGCGAGCACGCATAGCGAATTGCCGGCGAACACGTTGGACGAGCGCAGTTTGCCCGCCGCTTTCAGTCGATCCGTATACTCCGGAGAGGCCGACGCAAAAACGTGCGCGGGCTCACCCGCCTCGATGCGTTCGCGCAGCTTCCCGGAGGGGCCAAACAGGAACTTGACGGGTGCCGGTGCGCCGCGTCGCTCCGCCGCAAACTCGTCGGCCAGCGCATGCATCACGTCGCGCAGACTGCCTGCCGCGTAAACGGTAAATGGCACCTGCTGACCCTTGCTGATGGCGTGGTCGGCGGGGTTGTCGGCGGCGCTCGCGAAAATGCCAAGTGTCATGCTGACCAGTGCAACTGCAATATGTCCGGCCCGTCGCCGATGCTTCGCGCCAATGCCAATCTGCAAACTCATCCGCTGCTCCGAGCGCAAAGAGTCCGGCGGGGAATTCGACTATTTCCCATCGCCCGGATTATTGAGTTTTCCCAACTTGGCGACAAGAACCACCGTTCACCTTGAATGACGTCAAGCGTTTGACAACTGAATGAGGGGATTCAGAGCCTTGGCCACCGGTTCGGGTCAATCGGTTTCAGCTTTTGCGCAGTGTCTCCCTCGGCGGCGCAACGGCGCCCTTGCGCGCCGGCCGGCGCCAATTGCTGCCGAACCCCTCCGCGACCAGCGCCGCGCCATAGAGCACCAGCGCCCAGATGACGAACAGCGTGATCATCAGCAGCGGGAATGCAATGAATGCGCCGTACAACGATTTCAGTTGCTGTGCCTGGGCGAGATAGTGCCCGATGACAAATCGGGCGACGACCACCAGAATGGTCACGCAGAGGGCAGCGATGAGCGGCGAGCGCCAGGTGTGCACCTTTACCGGCACCCAGCGATACAGCAGGGTGAGACCAAGTATCAGCGGCGCGCCGATCTGGATGGGATCGAACAGGTAGTGCAGCACGGTCGCGGCGCCGGGCATCAGGCGTACAAAGTAGAGTTCGAGAAACTGTAGCAGCCAGGCCAGCGCACCGACGAACAGCGGCAACGCGACCAACACCGCCAGCACGCCGCGCACGTAGGCCCAGATGCTCCGTCGCGCTGGCCCCCAGATGCGGTCGACCGCCGCGTTGAGCGTCAGCGCCTTGAGCACCAAATCGGCGGCCACGATGATGACGCCGGTCTGGCCGAGACCACGCGCATTGGCCCGCAGTTTGTCCACGACAGCGACGACCTGCCGCGCTGCATCGGGGAACAGATTGCTGTAGAGAAAATCGCGCAGCGCGCCATCCGCCGAACGAATCAGCACGCTCTGCTGCGACAGCCAGAACAGGATCGCCAGCGCCGGCAGGGTGCCCAGTAGTGTCAGAAACGCCAGATAGCCGGAGAAGACCAGTCCGTCTCCCTTGAAGTAGCGGCGAAATGCGTGCCAGAGCGTCATTGGTCAGTCGGCGCCAATCGGCGCTGCAAGGTATTGGCCGCCGCCGGGCGCCGCCCACACACATGCTCGTCGCAGCCTCTCGTTCGCGCCGCCGGGCATCAGACGTGCTCGCCACCGTTGACGTGTATCTCCGCGCCGTTCACGTAGGAGCTTTGTGTTGTGCACAGGAAGTAGATCAGTTGCGCCACTTCGCTCGGTTTGCCCAGCCGCTTCATCGGTATCTCGCGTTCGACGATGTCGGCAGTGCCCGGCGACAGGATGGAGGTGTCGATCTCGCCCGGGGCAATGGCGTTGCAGCGCACTCCGTGCGGACCGAAATCGTGCGCCATTTCGCGCGTCAGCGCCGCCAGGGCGGCCTTCGAAGTCGCGTAGGCGACACCGGCAAAGGGATGCACCTTGGAGCCGGCGATCGAGGTGACGTTCACCACGCTGCCCTGCGCGGCCTTCAGCTCGTCGAACAAGCCGCGCGCCAGCAGGGCCGTCGCAAAGAGATTGACGTTGAACACGTTCTGCCAGGTCGCAAGATCGGTATCGAGCACCCCCATGCGCTTGCCTCCTGGCAGCTTCGGCGAAATACCGGCGTTGTTCACCAGCGCCGCCAAACGCCCTCCCGTTTCCGGTTCGGCCAGCTTGGCACGGATGCGCGCGATGGTGGCGGCGTAGTGTTCGGTATCGTTGAGGTCGGCCTGGATGTGATCCTTTTCGCCCTGCGGCCAGGGGCAAATCTTGTCGAACGGCTGGCGCGAAACGGTAATGACCCGCCACTCGGCGGCGTGAAAGTGTTTGACTGTCGCATGACCGATGCCGCGCGAGGCGCCGGTCAGCAGCAGGGTTTTCTTGGTGTTCGCCATGCGTCGATTGTAGGCGGGAGAAAGCCCGCCTCGGCGGTAGGCGGGAGACAGCCCGCCTCGGCGCCCGCAAAGCTGCTACAGCCGCATTTCAAGCCGCAATGCGTAATTGACGTCGGTGCGGGCCACGTTCAGCGTGCTTTGCCGGATGCTGCCTTCGAAATTGGTCGTCTGCGTGACCGAATCCAGCGGCGCAATGTTCGACGCCGAGAAGCGCAGCCGCGTGCGCGGCGTGAAATTCCATGTCACATAGGTATCGAAGATCCGCTTGGTCGACAGTTTCTGGCGCTGGGTCTCGGTCTGCTGCACTTCGTAGGACGGCGTCCACGCAAGATTGCCGCCAATTGCCAGCGGCACGCCGCTGAAACGATAGTCGAGACCGAAGTTGCCGGTAAACGCCGGTTGCCCGTCGATGCGATTGTCCGGGCCCGGAATCGCTGCCACTTTCGAGGTATAGAAACTGCCGTTCATCTTGACGCTGAGACGCCCGATGGCGCCGGCGTCGGCGAGCAGTTCGCTGACGCGGAATTTCGCCTCCAGCTCGATGCCATAAGTTCGCGCATCGCCGAGATTTTGCGGGCGGTTGACGTAGCGCGGCGAACTGGCCCAGGACACGTCCTCCAGCGTCGTCACGTTACGAATCACGTCGCGCAACTGGCGGGCGAACAGATTGGCCGACATCAGACCGCCCGCCGACAGATAGTGCTCATAGGCGAGATCCAGCCCGTTGGCCCGCTCCGGCTTCAGCAGCGGGTTACCGGCACGATCCGGCACGGTGTAGAGGTTGGGGCCGGGCACCGGATAGCTCACGGCCAGCGTCGGCTTCGGCGTCAACTGGCTCACGTTGGGCGCCCGATAGCTTTGCGTGAGGCTCAAGCGCACCTGGTCGCGACGCGGCGCGTCGAACCGCCAGACGACGTGGGCCAACGGCGTCAGCACACGGCTGACGTTGACGAAGGCATCCTCCGCCGAGCTGCTGCGCGTCTGGATCTCCTCGTAGCGCAGTCCGACGTTAGCCGCCCAGTTCGGCGCCGGATCCCATTCATCCTGCACGTAGTAGGCGTAACGCCGGGTCGAAATGTCGAATACGGTGCCGAGATCCTCAAGCTGTTGCACGCCGTTGAGCAGCGTCACCGAATTCTCGCGACGTTTGAGTCCTTCCAGATCCCAGCCCGCCGTGATGGCGTGACTCCTCTCGCCCAACGTGTTGTGCACGAACTTGCCGGAGAACGCAGCGCCGCGATCGCGCACGCTGGCATCGGTGGTCTGCAGGCGCAGCAGTGAATTGGCGGCGTCGTATTGATTGACGCGCAAATCGGTGTCGGACTGGAAACCGCCGAAGCCGCCGCGCAGTTCGTAGCGGGTGCTGTCGTTAAGCCGCTTGTTGAGATTGAGGTTGATGCGCGCGAAGTCGAAGTTGCCGTCGAACTTGTACTGGCTCAACGCATAGGCCGCGCCCGGCCCCGCATATTCGGTCAATGCGGTAGTACCCTTGTTGTCGGACGTGCTGTGGCCGCCGAGCAACTGTACGCCGAACTGCTCGCCGTTGCCCAACCGCCACTGCCAGCGCACATTGCCGAACAGGTTCTGGCCCTTCTCCTCGCTGTGGCTGCGGGTTTCGTCGTCGAGCGTGGTGTTGCCATTCGCAGTATCGACGTAGGTCGTGCGGTTATGGCTGTCGTTGTACTGATGCCGTTTGCGTGCAGTCAGCGTGGCGTTGTAGGTGCCGTTGTCGCCAAAGGTGTCGTTGCGCGTCCAGGAGGCCTCCGGCACCACCAGCCCACGCTCGGAGGCAATCGCCAGGCGCAGGTCGTTGTTGGTCTGCCGCAGCGGTTCGCGCAGGATGATGTTGATGGTGCCGGCAATCGCACGGGCACCGGTTTCGGCAGTCGGCGCCCGGTAGATCTCGATGCGCTCGACCTGATCGGGCGACAACTGCTCGATCGAAAAGCCCGGCGGGATGCGCTGGCCGTCAATCAGGATTTGCGTGAAGCCGCCACCCATGCCGCGCATCGCCGGCGGACCGGGGCGACCGGGACGACCGCCGGAGGTGACCCCAGGCAGCCGCCGCATCACGTCGCCCAGATTGCTGTCGCCATACTGTTCGATGTCTTCGCGGGTAATGACGATCGTGGCCGCCGTCGAGTTGCGCCGCTCGTCGGTACCGGTGTTCTTGCCGGTGATTTCCAGTTGTTCGACTCGCTGCGTCGCGCCCGCCGGGCCGCGGCGTGGCGGCGCGTCCGTGGTGGCGGGGGCTGGCGTCGGTTCAGCGGCGGATGTCGGTGCCGGCGCGGATGGCGCCGGGGGCGTGCTCTGGGCAGCGACGAAGACGGGATAACAGCACGTTGCGGTAACAGCGAGCGAAACGGCCCGGCGAAGAAATGGAGGCATGAAACTTGGTGGCGAAGATGAGAGAGACGACGAACCCGTCGCCACCGGTTCGCGTCCACGGCGGGCGCGGCCGGCCTGTCTATTCACACAAGAGGTACGACAAGTTCCCGATTGTAGGGATCGCGCCGCGCTGCCAATGTAAGCAGATGTAACCGTGCGACGAATGGCGGGCCGGTGCGACGCGCCGCGCCCGGACGGATATCGTCAGTCCGGCGCGCCGAGCACCAGCGTCACCGTGATCGGCGAAGTCGTGAAGTCATACGCGCGCTGGATCACCTTGAAAAACACCGGTGGTTCGTCCATCGTGACGCGCATCATGTCGCCCACCTGCGGCATCGTCATGCCGGGATCGGCATTGGTGGAAAAGGTGAACTCCGTCTTGCGGATGAGCTTTTGCGCGGTAGGCGTAAGGGTCAGTTTGAGTTCCACGACACGCCCTTCCTGAAACGCTGGACCATGCCCCGTTCACCCTGAACGCAGTGAAGGGTTTGACAGCTGGATGCGGGTTTCAGACCCTTCGCCGGCGGCTCAGTGTGAACGGGATAGCAAATGTTCAACATTTCCCTAAACCCCCTTCAGCCACGACGCCGTATCGTCGAGTGCGCGGGCGAAGCGGCTCATCATCTCCGCGATCTGCGCCTCGGTGATGATCAGCGGCGGGCTGAAGGCAATGATGTCGCCGCCCATCACGCGCAGGATCAGGCCATGTTCCTGCGCCCGCCGCACCAGATAGGCGCCGACGCCGCGCTTCGGGTCGAAGGGTTTGCGGGCAACGCGATCTTCGGCCAGTTCGACGGCGCCGATCAGGCCCACGCTGCGCACGTCGCCGATCAGCGGGTGCCCGACGAACGCCTGCAGGCCGCGCTGCAATGCCGGCGTCATCGCCCGCACGTGTTCGACAATCTGCCGCTCCTCATAAATCTTCAGCGTCTCCAGCGCCACTGCGCAGCCGAGCGGATGGCCCGAATAGGTGTAGCCGTGGCCGAACACGCCGACGCTGGCGCTGGCGTCGGCACAGGCCTGATAGATCTTGCCGCTGACGTAGAGCGCCGACAGCGGCACGTAGGCCGAGGTGATCATCTTGGCGGTAGTCAGCAGGTCCGGCTCCAGGTTGAACGTCTGCGAACCGAACAGCTTGCCGGTGCGGCCAAAGCCGGTGATGACTTCGTCGACGATGAACAGGATGTCGTACTTCTTGAGGATGGCCTGAATCTTTTCGAAGTAGGTCGGCGGCGGCACGATGACGCCACCCGCGCCCTGGATCGGTTCGGCAATGAAGCCGCCGATAGTTTCCGGCCCTTCCTTCAGGATCAGCGCCTCCAGCTCGTCGGCCAGCCGCGAGGCGAACTGCTCCGGCGATTCGCCGTCATTGGCGAACTGGTAGGCGTGCGGGCAGCTCACGCGCAGCACGCCGTCGATCGGCAGGTCGAAGTGCTGGTGCATCATCGGAATGCCCGACAGCGAAGCCGTGGCCACCGTTACGCCGTGATAGCCCTTGCTGCGGGCGATCACCTTTTTCTTCTGCGGCTTGCCGATCGCGTTGTGGTAGTAGCGCACCAGCTTGAATGCCGTGTCGTTGGCCTCGGAGCCTGAATTGGCGAAGATCACGCGACCGTCGCGCAGCGCCGGTGTCGGCGCCAGCGAGATCAGTTTTTCGCTGAGTTCGGCCACCACGTTATGCGCCTTGCCGGAGAACGAGTGGTAGTAAGGCAGCACTTCCATCTGCCGTCGCGCCGCCTCCGCCAGCCGTTTTTCGCTGAAGCCGAGCGAGGCGCACCAGAGCCCCGCCATGCCCTCGATGTAGCGTTTGCCGGCGTCGTCGATCACCTCGATGCCGTCGCCTTCGACGATGATCAGCGGCGCATCCTGCTCGATGGCGCGCAGATTGGTGTAGGGGTGGAAGTGATTGGCGACGTCCTTGCGGGCGAAGGGTGACGAGACAGGTGCGGTCATAAACGGCAGTGGGTTGGTTGCCGGCGCGCGGTCGTGCCGGCAGGCAAGCGGGAGAGACAGGATTTTGACTGTACCACCCGACCGCGAAGGACCGGTCGCGGCGGGGTGAGCGACCTGGAATTGCCAACTAGCCGCAAACTTGGTCGACTTTTGGCCGAATCAGCTTCTGCGCCCAATTCAATCAAGGCTTTCAGCAAAAAGCTGTATCCCCTGTCAGTATGACCGGATTCGCGCCGATGCGCCGGCGTCAGGCGGTGACGGTCCGCCGCTCCCGCATGTCCTCGCTCATCCGTTGCAACGCCTCCGGCGCGATCAATTGCTGCGCCGCGGGGTAGAGCAGGCGTTCCTCGGTGTCGATGTGATCGGCGTAGAGCGCCGCAAAACGGTCGGCGGCATCGCGCAAATGCGGCGACGGCGCGGCGCCGGCAGCGACCGCGTGCAGCAACGGGCGCAGTGCTGCCCATCCCGCCGTCATCTGCACGTGGTCCGCCTGCATGCGGCGTACCGGCGCAGCGAGACTGTCGCCGGCCTGTGCGAGCAGCAGCGGAAAGACGTGTAGTTCCTCGTCCTCATGGTGCCGCGGCGCGGCGATGTCGAAGTAGCGCAGCACGTCGTTTGCCGCGCTCTGCGCCTGCGCGTCGTTGCCTTTCGCGGCGACGTGCTCAACCAGCCGCGCCAGCAGCCGCAGCGTGCGCTGCACCCGCTCGTGGCAGCCGGAGAGCATCGCAAACGGCTCGTCGAAGCTCGCCGCCGGCGCGCTGAATCCGGGCAGCGCCGCGCTGGCAGTCGTCATCCGCACTGACCCACGTAGCCGCAGGCGGTGCAGAAATCGCAGCCGTCGCGGTGAATCATGGTCGGGTTGCCGCACTCGGGGCAGGTCTTGCCCGGCAAGGCATGCAGCACGCCCGGCTCGTCCGGCGCGTCGAGCACCCCCATGTCGCGCACCGGCAGGCCTTCCTCGGTGAGGATGCCCAGCATGGCGTAGCGATGAATGATCAGCCGCGCCATGTAGGCCACCGTCGACGGCCAGGTCTGCTGCCGCCGGGCGCCGTGCGGCAAGCCCGGCACAAAGGCCATGAACTGCCCGAGCGGCTCGGCATAGTTGGTCAGTTTGCGCAGCTTCATGCCGATCCACGCCGGGTCGATCACCCGCATGTCGAGCGAGAGCAGGCGTGCGAGGCCATCGAGCGCACGCGGGTAGTTGCCGGACAGGCCCAGCGCGCAGGGCCGGGTCGTGATGCCGCCTTCGCCGTCGGGAAGATTGACCTCCTTGAGCGTCAGCGAGAAACGCTCGCCCGCCACCGGATTGTCGATATCCACCGTCCATGCCAGCGTGCCCGACGGCCCGGTCTCCGGTTCGTCGCGGCTGAACATGGCGTCGAGCACCGGCGTCGGCGCGTTGTCGGCGCGGTCTTCGCCCGGCAAAGCGTTGAGCGTATCGCAGCGCCAGCGAATTACCGCTGCGGTGGCCGCCACCACGCCGGGGAACAGGCGCGGCTCGCCATGCGGCGGAACCGGCATTTCGAAAGCGCGCTCCTCGCTCACCGTCGCCAGCGCGTCGAGCTTGAGCTTGAGCCAGGCGGCATCGTTGGCGCGCATGTCCATCGACAGCGTCTTCGCCAGTGCGCCCAGGCCGCGCGGCTGCTCGGCACCATTGACCCACACCTCGAACGGACGTGCCTTGCCGCCCTCCTCGCGCGCCAGTTCGCCGACAAACAACGCGAAGTCGCCGAACGGATAGTGGATCATGTAGGTCCAGGCGGAATTGCCGCCCGGCAGATCGGGGCGTCCAGGCCAGCGCAGCGAGGCCAGCACCGGCGCCGGCAGACGCTTCAACGCCATGCGCTGATTGACGCCATCGCTCGCCAGCGCGTCGGTGACTTTCGGCGCTTCGTGCGTGCTCAGCACCGAGCCGAGCACGGCGTTCGGCCGATAGGTCGCCAGCCCCTTCAGGCCGGAACGCCAGGCATCGAGATACAGATCCTGAAAATCGGCGTAGGGGTAATCGGCCGGCACGTTCACCGTCTTCGAGATCGCCGTGTCGACATAGGGGGCGACCGCCGCCACCATCGATTCGTGCGCCTTCGCGCTCATTTCCAGCGCGGTGACGAACGCATGCGGCAAGGGTTCGTTTCTGTGCTCCTCGCCGCGCAGGTGGTGGAACAGCCGCCAGGCGTGGTCTTCGACGGCGTACTCCTTGCTGCTGCCGTCCGCCATGCGTTTCTTGCGCAGATAACTCCAGCTAAACGGCGGTTCGATGCCATTGCTCGCGTTGTCGGCGAAGGCCAGACTGATGGTGCCGGTGGGCGCGATCGACAGCAGATGCGAATTGCGGATGCCGGTGGCGCGAATCTTCGCCTTCAGTTCGTTCGGCAGTCGCGACGCAAAGGTCGGCGCGCTCAGGTAGAGATCGGCATTGAACAGCGGGAAGGCGCCGCGCTCCTTCGCCAGATCGACCGACGCCGCATACGCGGTGTCGCGCATCAGTTCCGAAATATGTGTCGCCATCGCCCGCGCTTCAGCCGTGTCGTAGCGCAGATTGAGCATGATCAGCGCGTCGCCCAACGCGGTGAAGCCAAGCCCGATGCGTCGCTTGTTCATCGCCTCGACCTGCTGCTGCGGCAACGGCCAGACGGTGACGTCGAGCACGTTGTCGAGCATGCGCACGGCGATGCGGATCAGCTGCGCGAAGCCGGCCTCGTCGAATTTGGCGTCGGCTGTAAACGGATCGGTGACGAAACGTGCCAGATTGATCGAACCCAGGCAGCAGCAGCCATTCGGCGGCAGCGGCTGCTCGGCGCAGGGATTGGTCGTGGCAATCGTTTCACAATAGGAAAGATTGTTGTCGCGATTGATGCGGTCGAGGAACAGCACGCCCGGTTCCGCATGGTCATAGGTGGAACGCATGATCTGGTCCCACAACGCCCGCGCCGGCAGACTGCGATAGACCCATAGTCCGCCCTCGGCCGCGCCGAGCTGGTAGGCGCCCGCGGCAATCTGCTCCGGCCCCGGCATCGAACGGTGCACCAGCGACACGCTGCCGTCGGCAACCACGGCCTCCATGAAGGCATCGGTGATGGCAACCGAAATATTGAAGTTGCGCAGATCGCCGCTGTCCTTGGCGTGGATGAACTCCTCGATGTCCGGGTGGTCGCAGCGCAGCACGCCCATTTGCGCGCCGCGACGCGAGCCGGCGGATTCCACGGTCTCGCAGGAGCGATCGAACACCCGCATGTAAGACACCGGCCCCGAAGCCAGCGACTGGGTGCTGCCCACCGCGGCGCCGCGCGGACGGATGCGCGAGAAGTCATAGCCGACGCCACCGCCGCGGCGCATGGTCTCCGCTGCCTCGGCGAGTGCAGCGTAGATCCCTGGGTGGCCATCTTCAACGTGCGTAATGGAATCGCCCACCGGCTGCACGAAGCAATTGATCAGCGTGGCCGACAACGCGGTGCCAGCGGCCGACTGGATGCGCCCGGCGGGGATGAATCCGGACTCGAGTGCCTGGGCAAATTTCTGCGCCCAATGCGCCCGGTGCTCTGCCGCCTCGGCTTCCGCGAGCGCGTGAGCGACGCGCGCATAGACATCGGCAACGCTCCTCTCGTCGCCCTTGGCGTACTTCTCCAGCAATACTTCTTCGCTGATCGTTTGCGCTGCCAGCGCAGTGCGCGGCGCGTTCACAGCCACGGCAAGCAATTCGGTCATTCGTCCTCCATCTGGTATTTGCCCGACATCAATAACCACACACAGGGGCTGGTCCTGACATGGCGAAAACGCCCGTCGGGACGCGCCCATTATCCTCCGCCGACGACACTGAACGCCGGCCCGATCGCCTCACTGCTTAGCCGGGCGCGCCGTCCGTGCGCGGTCGTCCGTACCAGCGTCCGTAGCGAATTGCCCACGTCACCGTCGCCAGCGCCCACAACGAGGCCGCCAGCGATGTCAGCCACGAAGGCGCGCCCGGCCAACAGGCCGCCGCCACCCGCACGACCGTCGCCAGTTGTTGCAGCCAAAACAAGACCCAGACAAGATCGTCGGCGACGAGGTGACGGCCGCTGTGCCCGGCGCTGACACGGGTGGCCATTGCCATCAGTGTCGCTCCCATGAAGCCCATGGTCAGCGCGTGCAGCGGTGCCAGGCCAAGCGATCGCGTCTCGTTCGTAGCGAGCAGCATGCCGTGCGAAACCGCCTGCAGCACAAACACCAGCCCGAACCAGACAAAGCCGACATGCAGCATCGCCAGCAACCGCACGCGCAGGCTTTGCACGATGCCCCAGCGCACAGCGAGCAACAGCAAGCCAAGACCAAGTATCGCCTCGGGCAACAACTGCAGGACGCGAACGGTGGGCGGCGCCGGCCAGATCGTCAGATCGATCAATCCGCTGATGAAGCCGGTGAGGGTCGCTGCGACGAAAACCCCGAGCAGCCACATCGGCCGCCACGCGTTCAGAAACGGCAAGGCGCTTGCCGTGAAGAAAGGAATCATGCGATGGGCGACGCCAAGAAACGTCATGGCGAGACACCCCCACAGCGATCCCACTACGGTGCCACGCAGCAGTTGCCAGGATTCGGTAGCACTGGCCAGCGCCGCCATCCACAGTGCCGCGATACCCATCACCACCCCGATCCGCACGACGCGGGCATGAACGCGGTCATCCGCCTCGCTGGCATCCACCATCCGCGCATAGCGCCAGCCGAGGACGCTCCACGCGACCGCCGCGAGCGCGATGCAGGCAGCGGCGAAATACCGGTTCAAGTGCACCGCCGGCATATAGAGCAGCCACGCCGCCGCATAGGTGGCGACGGCGCGAACGAGGCTTCTGGCGTCAACGGCAGGCATGCCAAGCCAGCGCGGTCCCGCTGTGAACAGAAAGCCGACAAAGAACAGCGGCATGAAACCAAACGCCATCAGGATGCTGTGCGCGATGGGCATCGGTATGGCCCACGCAAGCGGCGTGGCGAATTCGCGTGCCAGCAAGGCGCCCAGCCACCACAGTGCACTGGCACCGAGGATCAGCGCACCTGCGGCAAACGCCAGCCGGTGCGGTGCCAGCAGCAATGTCGCGAACCGCCACGGCGGGTCAACCGTCGCGGCGTCGGCCGACCGCGGTTTCGCCAGCGCGGCCGCAGGCTGCACGACAATCGTCTTCATCGCGTCATGCAGTTGCCGTTGCCGCGGGTGTCAACAACCTCTCAAGAAGCTCACGCACAGGGCGTATGGCATCGCCAAACGGCAGGTTACCGGCGCCGCGGAAGAAGAGCCCCTTCTTCAGGTCGCCGCGCAGTGCAGCCACCAACTGATTGTCGATGCAGAACTGGCCCCAGTCGGCGAGGCCATCGCGCAGACCACACTGAACGAGGCAGTCGAACTTCTTGGCGCAACGCGCCTTGGCATGCGCGGCCGCCTTGAGGGTCGATTCCACCTTGAGGTAGCCCTGCATCCAGGCAGTCCGCACCGCGCGCGCCGGCAGTCCGGCCACGCTCTGGAATTCGACGATGTCCTCGCTGCGTGCGCCGGCGAGAACTTCCTTGAACACGCGATGCGCGTCACCTTCCTCGGTGACGGCGAATGCGGTTCCCATCTGCACTGCCGCAGCGCCCAACGACTGCATACGGCGAATGTCCTCGAAACTGCGAATGCCGCCGGCGGCGATCACCGGCACCGACTGTTCGAGGCCGGCAGCGCGCAGGAATTCCTGAACTGCCGGCAACACGACGTCAAACTCAAACCGGCCGTCGTGCACATCGCTCAGGCGGGTAGCGCCAAGATGCCCACCCGCATGCGCGGGGTGCTCGATGACGATTGCCGCCGGCATGCGCTGCTTGCGCTCCCATTTGCGGACGATCAACTGCACGCCGCGGGCATCGGAGAGGATCGGCACCAACCCGGCAGCCGGAAAGTCGCGCGCAAGGTCCGGCAGATCGAGTGGCAGCCCGGCGCCGACCACCACGGCATCGGCGCCGGCCTCCAGCGCCGTGCGCACCGATGCGGCATAGGCGTTCAACGCCTTCATGACATTCACGGCAATGAGGCCACGGTCGCCCGCAATCGCCCTCGCCTGGGCAATTTCGCGGCGCAACGCTTCGAGGTTCGCGGCATCGATCGTCTGCTTTGACTCGGGCCCGACCGGCAACTGACGGGTACGTTCCGCCAGATCGGGATGGTGGTGGCGCAGATCGACTGAGGCGATGGTGCCCACTGCACCCATCGACGCGACTGTTCCCGCCAGCCGGTGTGCGGACACGCCAACGCCCATGCCGCCCTGAACGACAGGCAACAATTGCTTGCCCACAAGCGCAAGCGCGCGAAGCCCCGATCGTTCCATCATCTGCCACAGCGTGCGAGCGGGAGCGTCAGCGTTGCCCGGTGACGGACGACTCGATGAATGGGCAGGAAACATGGCGGAGGACTCCGTGGTGTTGAGCACGGCTACCAGCGTCCGTGCAGTGATATCCGGAACGTGCGCGGCGCTTCACCCCATGTGAAGAGCGGAGAACGTTCGGCGGGATTGACATTGGTTAGATTGGCGACCGAAGCAACAATGCTCAGCCCGTTGCCTAGCGTTCGCGCGATGCTGGCGCCAACATAGACAAGACTCGGCGCCGGCTGCGGTGGCTGCCCCGCGACGGCGGTGGCAATCACTTGCCCGGCCGTAGATTCTGCACGCAGATTGGCGCGCCAGGCACCTTGCACCCAATCGATTGCGGCGCCTAGCGTATGGCGTGGTCGCTTTTCGATGCGTTGACCGAATCCGTCGCGTGCGTCGAGGTATTGATAGCTCGTCGACAGGCGCCACTGCGAACCGATACGCACGTTGGCAGTGAGCTCACCGCCGCGCAAATTCGCGCGGTCGATGTTGTCGAACACATAAGTGGTGCGTCCAGAGATGATGCCCAGCAGTCGGGGCACGATCAGATCGCGCACCCGATTGTCGAACAGCATCGCCTGCACGCCCGCGCGCTCGGTGTCCCACACGGCGCCCAGCTCGATGCCGTCATTGCGTTCGGCGCGAACGGCGGGGTTGGAAACATAGGTGTACGGGCCTTCGTCCTCCTGGTAGCCGGCCGTCACCTGTTTCAGCGTAGGCGGCTTGAAGCCGTGGCTGTAGCCCCCCTTGAGCACCCAGGTCGGAGCAAGCCTCCACACGCCGTACAAACGCGGACTCCACTGCTTGCCGAAATGCTGGTGACTGTCGTAACGCAGGCCACTGGTCACGGTCGCGTTGCGCGCCACCGTCCATTCGTCCTGCGCGTACAGTGAAGCATGATCGACTTGCGCGTCGCCGTCCGGCAAGCCGGCGTTGACGAGCCGTTCCTGCCGTGCTTCCGCGCCGGCGGTAAGTACGTGACTGGTGGCCGGTCGCATCGACAACTGGCCATCGATGACGCGATCGTCGAGCGTATTCGGACGTAGCGCCGCGACACCGTTGGTGCGCGTATTGGTCATTTCAAGGCGGCTGCGGTAGAGGCGCAGGGTCGTGTTGATCTCACGCGCCGGATCGCTCACTGTCGACCAGTCCGCATTCCAGGTCAGCGAACTGTGATCGCGGTCGACTCCCGTGTCGGATTCGTACAGCCGGCGGCGGCCGCTCTTTTCGATCGAATTCGCCCACCGCTCCTCGCGGCCAACGCGCTGCTCGACGTCTATACGGTGGCCACGTGCGACGTCCCAAAGCAGGCGCCCGGCCGCGTCGAAGCGTGACCGGCCTTCCAGATCGGAGAGTCGGGGATCGAGCGCGGATGAGATTGCCTGCCTCCTGGCATCGGTCACACTCAATGACGCCGCGAGCGATTCGCCCAGTGGCGTCGCAAGCCGTGCCGACGCCCGATGCCCGTCGCCACCGCGATCGCTATCGGCGCGGAAGGCGTCGACGGCGACGTCAGCTTCAAACTTTTTCGCCGGTGCACGCGTAAAGATCTGCACCACGCCGCCCAGCGCCTCGGCGCCATAAAGCGAAGCCAGCGGGCCGCGCACAACTTCGATGCGCTCCACCTCGGGCATCGCAACCCAGTCAAGCTGAAAGTCGGTGTGCCCGATCACGCCGTCGGTCGCACTGATGCGCTTACCGTCGACCAGAAAGAGTGTGTGTTTTGGATCAAGCCCGCGCAATGCCAGCGCCTTGCGCCCGGCAATAGTGCGCCCAAAGATGGTCACCCCCGTCTCGCCGCGCAACGCCTCCAGCACGTTGTCCGCCGCCTTCATCTCGATCTGATCGCGCGAAAGCACGGTCGTCGCGGCCGGGGCATCCGCAACCGACAACGCATGCCGGGTTGCCGAAACAACGACCAACTGCACGGTTTCAACGTCGGCAATCGCGTCGCCGAACGCGGCGCCGGCAGCCAGACCACCGGCTGCGCCGACAACATGAAGGAGACTGCGTCGCAGCAGTCGAGGGCAAAAGTATCTCATCGTGAGCCCGGGGCATCTGCGGGAAAATGTCCGCGGAGTTTCCCCGCCGCCCCTGCGACCATCCTTGATCCAGTTCAGGTTTGCAGTCTAGTGGCGAGCGATGCACTATCACTTTGATCCAGCGCATGTTTTCTGCACGATGACCGAGCACACCAGGCATTCTGAACCCAGGTCAAGGATGCACCGACCACGGTAGCACACGATGCGCCCAGCGCCTGCAAACGCAGTATTCCGTTGAATGGCGATCAACCCGAAACTGGAGTGCAACATGAAACGCATCACATCCGCTTATCTCGCGCTGGCGGTCGCCGCAACGCTACCGTTCGCCGTTCTCGCTCAGGACAAGAAACCCGTCACCGAGGCCGAGATGAAGTATCAGGCCGGCTCCTCACCGCTCGCCAACGAGCCCATGTACCAGTCCACCAACCCGAAGGCCCCGCCCATGACACAGGCGGAATTCGACATCGCGCGCAAGATGTATTTCGAGCGCTGCGCCGGCTGCCACGGCGTGCTGCGCAAGGGCGCCACCGGCAAGCCATTGACGCCGGACATTACGCTCGGCAAGGGCACCGACTACCTCAAGGTGTTTATCGCCTACGGTTCGCCGGCGGGTATGCCCAACTGGCAGACCAGCGGTGAAATGACCGAGAAGGAAGTCGATATCCTCGCCCGCTACGTCCAGCACGATCCGCCGATGCCGCCGGAATTCGGCATGGAGCAGATGAAGCAGACCTGGAAAGTCATCATCCCTCCGGAGAAGCGTCCGAAGAAGAAGATGAACAACTACAACATCGAGAACCTTTTCTCGACGACCTTGCGCGACACCGGTGAAGTCGCCCTCATCGACGGCGACAGCAAGAAAATCATCAATATCGTGAAAACCGGTTACGCGGTCCACATCTCGCGCGTATCGGCATCCGGTCGCTACCTCTTCGTCATTGGTCGTGACGCAAAGATCAACATGATCGACCTCTGGATGGAAAAGCCGGATAACGTCGCCGAAATTCGCGTCGGTCTTGAAGCGCGCTCGGTGGACACCAGCAAGTACAAGGGTTACGAGGACAAGTTTGCGATCGCCGGCAGTTACTGGCCGCCGCAGTACACCATCATGAATGGCGACACCCTTGAACCGCTGAAAATTGTCTCGACGCGGGGCAATACCGTCGACAAGCAGGAGTTCCACCCCGAGCCGCGCGTCGCCAGCATCGTGGCCAGCCACTTCCGCCCGGAATTCGTGGTCAACGTGAAAGAGACCGGCAAGACCCTGATGGTCGACTATTCCGATCTCAACGCGTTAAAGACAACCGAGATCGGCACCGCACGCTTCCTGCACGACGGCGGCTGGGACAGTTCCAAGCGCTACTTCCTCGTCGCCGCCAACCAGTCGAACAAGATCGCGGTGGTGGATGCCAAGGAAGACAAGCTGGTCAAGCTGATCGACGTCAGCAAGATTCCGCATCCGGGTCGCGGCGCCAATTTCGTGCATCCCAAGTTCGGTCCGGTGTGGGCAACCAGCCACCTCGGCGACGAGGCAATTTCGCTGATCGCCACTGACCCGATCAAGCACAATCAGTATGCGTTCAAGGAAGTCGCCCAGGTCAAGGGGCAAGGCGGCGGTTCGCTGTTCATTAAGACACATCCGAAATCGACCAATCTCTACGTCGACACGGCATTGAATCCGGACCCGGCGATTTCGCAGTCGGTCGCGGTATTCGACATCAAGAATCTCGACAAGGGATTCAAGGTGCTGCCGATCGCCGAATGGGCCGGAATCAAAGATGACGGCGCCAAACGCGTTGTCCAGCCCGAATACAACAAGGCCGGCGATGAGGTGTGGTTCTCGGTGTGGTCCGCCAAGAACAAGGAGAGCGCGATCGTGGTTGTCGACGACAAGACGCTAAAGCTGAAGGCCGTGATCAAGGATGCACGCCTCATCACGCCGACCGGCAAGTTCAACATCTACAACACCGTTCACGACGTGTACTAGGAGTGCCACGATGACATCCCGTACCCTGAGCGTTACGTCGTCGGTGGCATGGCTGGCGGTTGCGATGGCAACATTTGCGACATGCCCGGCCCTCGGCGCTACTGCCGAAGAGGCGATGGCAAAGGCGGGTTGCGTCGCCTGTCACACCAAGGACAAGAAGGTGGTAGGGCCATCCTACAAGGAGATCGCCGCTCGTTACAAAGGCCAGGCCAATGTGATCGCCACGCTGACCGACAAGGTGCGCAAAGGTGGCAAGGGCTCGTTTGGGCAGATACCCATGTCGCCTAATCCGCCGGACAAGATCAGCGATGCCGATCTCAAGGCTGCCGTGGAGTACATCCTGGCGCACTAAGCGACTTGCCGGGAGGTGGATGGGCGAACCGTTGTGTTCGCCCATTTTTTTGCGGATCGCCTGCTTGGCGAGGCGTGGCGAGAACTATCCGGTGTACGCGACCAAACGCTTCACGTCCGGGATCCGGATATCGCGCCGGTCCACTTCGATCAGCCGCGCATCTTCGAGTTCGCGCAGTACGCGCGAAAAGTATTCCGGCGTCAACGACAGACGCGACGCCAGCGTTGCCTTGCTGACCGGGAGAGACACCGTAACCGCGTCACCGGCGCCTTCATCCATCGCCTGATCCCGCAACAGGTATCCGATCACGCGCTGCACGCCATTTTGCAAGGCATAGGCCTGCACGTCCGACACCAGTCCGTGCAACCGACGCGACAGGCCAGACAGCAGGCGTAAAGCAAATCCGCTGTCTGCTTGTACCTCGTCAAGCACTGCATTGCGTTGCACAGAGAGCAGCGACGAATCGGCCAGACACTGCGCGTGAACTACGCAAGGTCGACCAAGGAACATGAGCGCCTCCGCGAAACTCGCACCCGGCCCGATGAGCTCGATTACTTTCTCATGTCCGGTCGGCGACAGGACGAACAGCTTCACCTGTCCCGACAACACGACATGAAAGCTGTCGCAAGGATCACCCATGCGAAAAACGAAATCGCCTCGCTCGAAACGCCGGACGCGGCTACTCTCGGCAAGACGCGCCAGTGCCGGCGGATCGATATCGTGAAACAGCGGCAGCCGCGCGAGCCACAACGCGGGGTCCATCGGTGAGCGGTCTGACACGGCAAACCTCCGTTACGGAAAAAATTGCAATTCGCACATCATCATCTACTCGACTGCCAATGCCATTGATAGTGGTCAACAAGCTTGATCACGGCCCCTCAACCTCTTCCGGGCCGTACTTCGTGCCCGCACGTTGACGTGCAGTGCACCGCTGGCCAACGCGCGCACCGCAGTCGCGGTTAACGTGTAACAACGCAAAATCACGCAAACGGGATACCGCTTGCATCCAGCATCGGATCCGGCTCCCCAGGCAAATAGGGGCCAGTGCCAGCGTGTTCGGACTCGGAGGCGGGCACAAATCCGCCCTGCCCGACATCAAACACATGGATTTCGCCGTCTTCGATGACATAGTGCCAGCCATGCAAGGTCAGGCTGCCGGCCTCGACGCGCTGTCGCACCATCGGATAGTCCATCAGCCGTTCAAGCTGCAGGACCACCGCACGCTGCTCGGTTCGCCGCAACACCTCCGGGCCTGGCTCGGCAACCGGCAGCGCGGCTTCACGGCCGAGTTCCAGCCACAGCGCAAGGTTCTGCGCCTCGCGCGGCACTTCGCCGTACAACGCGCGGATGGCGCCGCAGTGCGTATGACCACAGACGACGATGCGCTTTACGCTCAGATTGAGTACGGCGAACTCGATTGCGGCCGCTGTGCCGTGAAAACCGCGCGATTGGTCATACGGCGGAACAAAGGCGCCGACGTTTCTGACCAGAAACAGTTCGCCGGGCCCGGCGCCGGTTAGCAGATAGGGCACGATCCGCGAATCGGAGCATCCGATGAACAGCGTCATCGGATGCTGGCCGTCCTCGACCAGCTCGCGGAAGTGCGACTGATACTGCGGAAACGCGTCGTCGTGAAAGCGACGTAAACGATCCAGCAGCTCGTCTTTCACGAACAACGCAACCCTGGCCGGCTATTGAACCAGCGGCGAATCGGCCGCCGCAAGATCGATACCCTGGACGTCAGCGCTCGCCGCCAGTAACTGAAGATATTGCCGGACCGCGGTCACATAACTTTGCTGTTGCAGGAGTTGCATCACTGCGCCGCGCGCAGTTTCGAACGAAAGTCGCGTACCGGGTTGTCGGGCAAGAATCTGTACGACGTGAAGACCGAACCGACTGTGCACGAGACGCGGTAGAACACCAATCTCTGTCTGTTCAAACACTTCGCGGGCGAACTCCGGAGCGCAGTCCTGCGACTGCAGCCAGCCGAGGTAACCCCCCTCGGCACCGGTTGGACAGTTGCTGAGTTCACGGGCGAGCACCGGGAATCGGTCTTCGCCGTCATCGGCGCGGCATCGCGCGTCAAGCAACGCCGCTTCGGCCCGCCGGCGCAACTGGACAACATCGACACCCGGCGTCACCGCAAACAGGATGTGTCGGAGTTCGACTCGCTCGCCGGCACGGAAACGATTGCCGTTCTGCTCAAAGTAACGCTGGCAAGTCACATCATCAGGTTGTGGCACAACCAGTTTCTGCTCCAGCAATGTTTCTATCGCAGTCGTTGCCGCTTCCGATTGTGCGCCGGCGTCACCGGCAATATCGCGCTCGTCGAGCAACTCTTGCCGGATCGCCTCCTGGCGCAACAATTCGCCGTACGCCCGTTGTCGCAGGCTGGCGTCGTCCGGCCAATCATCACTCGCATGCAAGGCGATTCCATTCACGCGGGCCACAGCGCGGTCACCTGCCGCGTCGCCGCGCTCCACACCGGCTTCGTCGGCACCCGCGGCGTGAGAAGCCCGGGCGGGCATTGCGCCCCCGGAACAGCTACAGGCAGCGGAACCAGAGCCACATCCGTGTTGCATAGTCATCTCTCCATCCGGTGCTTGTACCGTCTTCAATCGTTACCGCGCGCCGACGCGGAAGACTTTTCGCCGATGCCAATACGGCGGCTGCGAACCAGTTGATAAGGGCGCAACACGTATCCAATCGAGGCGAACCCGCTCCAGACGTGAACCAGACGCGTAAACGGGAAGACCAGGAAGATTGTCATGCCGAGGAACATGTGCAGGCGGAAAACCCAGCCCGCGTCAGCCAGCAACTCGGCCGCCCCACTGCGGAAGGTGACGATTCGTTGCCCCCACTCGGCAAGTTTCATCATCATGCTGCCATCCATATGCTGCGCGGAAAATGGAATGGTTGCCAGTCCGAGCGCAAGCTGAATCCAGAGCAGCACGGCAATCAGGATATCGCTGGGTTTCGACGTAGCACGGATGCGATCGTCGGTCAGTCGGCGATGCAGCAGGATCGACAACCCGACGAATGCCAGCACGCCGGCGACGCCGCCGCTGACCATGGCCATCAACTGCTTGGCGCCCGCGCCGATAAAGTGTTCGTACAACGCATGTGGCGTCAGCATGCCGAAGAAGTGTCCGAAGAACAGAAACAGCACGCCGGCATGGAACAGGTTATTGCCGAGCCGGAGCTGCCCCGCGCGCAACAGTTGCGACGAATCGCTCTTCCATGAGTACTGGTCACGGTCAAACCGGATCAGGCTGCCAACGAAGAACACCGTCAGGCAGATGTAGGGGTAGTAACCAAAGAGCAGGGTGTCGAGGTAGTTCATGCGGATGCTCCCGAAGAACGCGTTGACGATTGATTGTGATTGCGGACGAACTGCACGGGCTGCGGCGCATCTGGACGCGCCTGGCCATTGGTACTGCAGCCACCGAAGGCGAGCGGTTCTTCCCAGGCTTCGTCAAGCGACGGGTCCGCTGCCACGTCCACTCGTTCGGCACGGGCACCGGACAATTCGATCAGCGCGCCAAGAACCGTCGCATAAGCACTTCGCCGTTTGGCAAGCGCGCTGAAAATCGCTTGCAGGATATGTGTCATTTCGGCCAGGAATTCACGTGCAACCTCGGGCGGTTGCGTCGAGGCAAATTCAAGCACCGTCGGAAGGTAGTCCGGCATCTCGCCTGGCGCCAGATACAAGCCCTTCTGCTCGTAAGTACGCGCCAGATCGATCATCGCCGGCCCGCGGTCGCGCGAGTCGCCATGCACGTGTTCGAACAGATGCAGCGACGTCGCCCGCCCGCGATCGAACAGCTCCACATAAGCCGCTTCTGCTTCGAGCGCCGGCTGGCGCAGGAGTGCGTCGACGAAGGTGGTCAGTTCGTCGAGCCGATGACCACGAACCGCGTGTTCATCGATCAACGCGCGACGCAACTCCGGCAAGCGTTGGCGCAGCTCTGGTGTGGGATAAGCCAGCAGGCGCGAAAGCACCCGCAGGCTTCTTGAATTGGACATCGCAGCCATCGCCTAGGCCTCCACCTTGATCGGAATGGTGCGGCGCTTGCTGCCACCGAACAGGCTGGCGTCGCTGGCACCGTCCGAGCAGCCGTTGCCGAACGAGAAACCGCAGCCACCGCGCACGTCGAAGGCGTTCTCCGCGTACTCGCGATGCGTGGTCGGAATCACAAAACGGTCCTCGTAGTTGGCGATCGCCATCACGTGGTACATCTCCTCCACCTGGGCCGTCGTAAGGTTGACCTGGTCGAGCGCGGCCTTGTTCGACGTGCCATCGACGTGCTTGCCGCGCTGATACGCGCGCATTGCCAGCATTCGCTCCAGTGCGCGCACCACGGGTTGCGTGTCGCCGGCGGTAAGCAGATTGGCGAGGTACTTCACGGGAATGCGCAACTGATTCACGTCGGGAATCTCGCCATTGGTGCCGACCTGGCCCGCGTTGGCGGCAGCCGTGATCGGCGATAGCGGCGGCACGTACCAGACCATCGGCAAGGTGCGGTATTCCGGATGCAGCGGCAGCGCCACCTTCCAGTCGACCGCCATCTTGTAGACCGGGCTTCTGCGTGCGGCTTCCAGCCACGCGTCGGGAATGCCGTCAGCACGCGCCTGCGCGATCACTTTCGGATCACTCGGGTCGAGGAAGATGTCGAGCTGCGCCTGGTACAGGTCGCGGTCGTGTTCGGTCGAGGCCGCCTGCTCGATGCGGTCTGCGTCGTACAGCAGTACACCGAGATAGCGGATGCGGCCAACACAGGTTTCCGAACACACAGTGGGCTGGCCCGCCTCGATGCGCGGATAGCAGAAGATGCACTTTTCGGCCTTGCCGGTCTGCCAGTTGTAGTAAATCTTCTTGTAGGGGCAACCGGACACACACATCCGCCAGCCGCGGCATTTGTCCTGATCGATCAGCACGATGCCGTCTTCTTCCCGTTTGTAGATCGAGCCCGACGGGCAACTCGCCACACAGGCCGGGTTGAGACAGTGCTCGCACAAACGCGGCAGATACATCATGAAGGTGTTTTCGAATTGCCCGTAGATGTCCTTCTGCACCTCGTCGAAGTTCTTGTCGGCGCTGCGCTTCGAGAATTCGCCACCGAGAATTTCTTCCCAGTTCGGACCCCATTCGATTTTCTCCATCCGCTTGCCGGTAATCAGGCTGCGCGGACGCGCCGTTGGTGCCGCCTTCATTTCCGGCGCATTGTGCAAATGCTCGTAGTCGAAGGTGAATGGCTCGTAGTAGTCGTCAATCTGCGGCAGGTTCGGATTGGCAAAGATGCGCATCAGGAGCTTCCACTTGCCGCCCTGACGGGGTTCGATGGAGCCATCGCTCTTGCGTACCCAGCCGCCATTCCACTTGTCCTGGTTCTCCCACTCTTTCGGGTAGCCGATACCGGGTTTGGTTTCGACGTTGTTGAACCAGGCGTACTCGACACCAGGACGACTGGTCCAGACGTTTTTGCAGGTGACCGAGCAGGTGTGGCAACCGATGCATTTGTCGAGGTTCAGCACCATGCCGATTTGTGCACGAATTTTCATGGCTTATTGCTCCTCAGGCGTGTTGCGTTGACTGAGTGGCATCTTCCGGCGTGTCCAGCCAGTCCACCTTGTTCATCTTGCGCACCACCACGAATTCATCGCGATTGGTGCCGATCGTGCCGTAGTAGTTGAAACCATAGGAAAGCTGGGCGTAGCCACCGATCATATGGGTCGGCTTCAGCACGATGCGCGTGACCGAGTTGTGAATTCCGCCGCGGATACCGGTGATCTCGGATCCGGGCGTGTTCACAATCTTTTCCTGCGCGTGGTACATCAGCGTCATGCCGGGATTTACGCGCTGGCTCACCACCGCCCGCGCGGCAATCGCACCATTCACGTTGAACAGCTCGACCCAGTCGTTATCAACGATGCCGGCTTTCTTCGCGTCGTCCTCCGACAGCCAGATCACCGGGCCGCCGCGGTTGAGCGTCAGCATGTGCAGGTTATCGCTATAGGTGCTGTGAATGCCCCATTTCTGGTGCGGCGTGATGAAGTTGAGCAGGATTTCGGCGTTGCCGTTCGGCTTGATGTTGTGAATCCCGGCGGTCGTCTTCAGATCAACGGGAGGCCGGTAGCTGGTGAAGCCTTCGCCGAACGCACGCATCCACGGATGATCCTGGTAGAACTGCTGGCGACCCGTCAGGGTGCGCCATGGGATCAGTTCGTGCACGTTGGTGTAGCCGGCGTTGTAGCTGACTTTCTCGCTCTCCAGCCCAGACCAGGTCGGCGAGCTGATGATTTTTCGCGGTTGCGCCTGGATATCGCGGAAGCGGATCTTTTCATCCTCACGATGCAACGCAAGATGGGTGTGATCCAGCCCGGTCTGCTTGCCAAGCGCCTCCCACGCCTTCACCGCGACGTGACCGTTGGTCTCCGGCGCCAGTTGCAGGATCACTTCGCAGGCATCGATATCGCTGTCAATCTTCGGCATGCCACAGGTCGCGCCCTCGGCAGTCACTTCGCCGTTGAGTTCGGCGAGCTGTTTAACCTCGTCCTGCGTGTTCCAGGCAATGCCCTTGCCGCCGTTGCCCACCTTGTTCATCAGTGGCCCCAACGCCGTGAAGCGCTTGTAGACGTTCGGATAGTCGCGTTCGACCACCGCCATCTGAGGTGCAGTCTTGCCGGGGATCAGGTCGCACTCGCCTTTCTTCCATTCCTGCACATCGAATGGCTGCGCCAACTCCGCGGGGCTGTCGTGCATCAGCGGCGTGAGCACCAGTTCCTTTTCGACACCGAGATGGCCAACACAGACTTCGCTGAATTTTTTGGCAAAGCCCTTGTAGATCTCCCAGTCGCTGCGGGACTGCCATACCGGATCCACTGCCGTCGAAAGCGGGTGAATGAACGGATGCATGTCCGAGGTATTGAGATCGTTCTTCTCATACCAAGATGCGGTCGGCAGCACGATGTCCGAATACAGACAGGTGGTGCTCATGCGGAAGTCGAGCGTGACCAGCAGATCGAGTTTGCCTTCGGGCGCCTTGTCGTGCCAAACCACCTCTTCCGGTTTGGCGTCGTCGCGGCCCAGATCCTTGCCCTGCACGCCGTTGCTGGTGCCAAGCAGGTGCTTGAGGAAGTACTCATGCCCCTTGCCGCTGGAGCCCAGCAGGTTCGAGCGCCAGACGAACATGTTGCGCGGCCAGTTCTGCGGTGCATCCGGATCCTCGCAGCTCATCTTGAGCCGCCCTTCTTTCAGCGCCTGCGTTGCCCACACCTTCGGGTCGGCGCCCGCAGCGGCGGCATCGCGAACGACCTGCATGGGATTAGTCTGCAACTGCGGCGCGCTGGGCAACCAGCCCATGCGCTCGGCACGCACGTTGTAGTCGATCATGCTGCCGCCGAATTTCGACTTCTCGGCGAGCGGTGATAGTACCTCTTCCATGCCAAGCTTTTCGTAACGCCACTGATCGGTGTGGGCATAGAAGAAGCTGGTGCTGTTCTGCTGCCGCGGCGGACGAATCCAGTCGAGCGCAAAAGCGAGCGCCGTCCAGCCCGTCTGCGGCCGCAGTTTTTCCTGACCGACATAGTGCGCCCAGCCACCACCGCTTTGACCGATGCAACCGCACATCATCAGCATGTTGATGATGCCGCGATAGTTCATGTCGCAGTGATACCAGTGATTCATGGCAGCGCCGATGATCACCATCGACTTGCCGTGCGTCTTGTCCGCGTTGTCGGCGAACTGTCGTGCCACCGTGATCACCTGCGCTCGGGGCACGCCGGTGATCGCTTCCTGCCATGCCGGCGTGTACGGCGCATTGTCGTCGTAGCTTTGCGCGACCTGTTCGCCCGCGATACCGCGAGCGACGCCGTAGTTGGCGAGCTGCAGATCGAACACCGTGGCGACGAGGGCGTCGCGCTTCTCGCCGTCCTTGGCCAGCGTGATCTGCCGCACCGGCACCTTGCGCACGGAGACATCGTCGCCCGGCTGGTTCGGGAAGTGCTCGGTCTCGATACCGCCGAAGTACGGGAAGCCAACCTGCGCCGTCAGCTCGCTCGGCGCGTCGCCTTCGAGCACGGACAACTGCAGCTTCACATCATCGCCGTGCCGCGCCTCCTTCGCCTCCAGATTCCACTGTCCCTGATCGGCCCGGCCTTCCGGCCCCCAGCGGAAGCCGATGGAGCCGTTCGGCAACACCACCTTGCCATCCTGGTCGAAGGCGACGGTCTTCCACTCGGAGTTGTTTGCCTGGCCGAGCTTGCCGTTGAAGTCGGATGCCCGGACGTAGCGGTCCGGCACCAGCACCGTCTCGCCGCTGGCCAGTGTGTGCTCCTTGAGCAGCACCAGCAGCGGCAAGTCGGTGTAGCGGCGGGCATAGTCGTCGAAGTACGCCGAGCGCTTGTCGACGTAGAACTCTTTCAGGATCACATGCCCCATCGCCATCGCGAGGGCGGCATCGGTGCCTTGCTTGGGATGCAGCCACAGGTCGCAGAGTTTGGAAATTTCTGCGTAGTCGGGCGTTACCGCCACGGTCTTGGCGCCTTTGTAGCGAACCTCGGTGAAGAAGTGCGCGTCGGGCGTCCGCGTCTGCGGCACGTTGGAGCCCCAGGCGATGATGTAGGTGGAGTTGTACCAGTCAGCCGACTCCGGCACGTCGGTCTGTTCGCCCCAGATTTGCGGGCTGGACGGCGGCAGATCGCAGTACCAGTCGTAAAAGCTCATGCAGACGCCGCCGATCAGGCTCAGATAGCGGCTGCCCGCGGCGTAGCTCACCATCGACATGGCAGGAATCGGCGAGAAGCCGATTACGCGGTCCGGACCGTACTTCTTGATCGTGTAGACATTGGCCGCTGCGATGATCTCGTTGACCTCGTCCCAACCCGAACGGACGAACCCGCCGAGGCCGCGCACCTTCTGGTAGCTGCGGCGGGTCTCCTCGTCTTCGACGATGGCAGTCCATGCCGCGACCGGGTCGTGCTTGAGCCGCGCCTCGCGCCACGCCTTGAGCAGGCGCCCGCGCACCATCGGGTACTTGACGCGGTTCGCGCTGTACAGATACCACGAGTACGACGCGCCGCGGGCGCAGCCACGTGGCTCGTGATTCGGCATATCCCAACGGGTCCGCGGATAGTCCGTCTGCTGCGTTTCCCAAGTGACGATGCCGCCCTTGACGTAGATTTTCCACGAGCAGGAACCCGTGCAGTTCACGCCGTGCGTGCTGCGAACGATCTTGTCGCTCGCCCAGCGGTTGCGATAGGCGTCTTCCCAAGTGCGGTCCTCACCGGTGGCGACACCGTGGTTGTCCGCGAAGGATTCGCGTGGCTGCGAGAAGTAGGTGAGACGGTCGAGAAAGTGGCTCATGAAGCGGCCCTCAACAATGGTGAATCGATTGTGGTCGGTAAATCAGGGGTTCTTGACGTAAGCGTCGCGACGCAAATAGAACCACCAGTTCAAAATCAGGCATACGCCGTAGAAAGCGGCGAAGCCGTACATGGCCAGTTGCGGCGTACCACGCTTGATCTGGTCGCCGATCACTACCGGCGCAATGAATGCGCCGTAGGCGGCCACGGCGGAGGTCCAGCCGAGTACCGGACCGGCCTGCTGGCGGTCGAAGATCACGCCAATGGTGCGGAACGTGCTGCCGTTGCCGATACCGCTGGCCGCGAACAGCAACAGGAACAAGCCAAGGAACGTCGGGAAGTACTCTTCCGGCCTGGCCGAGCCATAAGCCTGCATCATGACATAGCCCACCGCGACCGAGGCCACCACCATGATGGCCGAGATGATCTGGGTGACGATCGATCCGCCCCATTTGTCCGAGATCCAGCCACCGATCGGCCGCACGGCGGCACCGATGAACGGCCCCATCCAGGCGTAGGTGAAGGCCGAAGGCGCGTTCGGATTCTTCAGCGTGTGCTGCATCACGCCGGCGGCGTCCGGCACATGGCTGATGCCGAAGATCACGGTGATGGACAGCGGCAGCGCCATCGAGAAACCGATGAAAGAGCCGAAGGTAACGATGTAGAGCGCGGTCATCGACCAAGTGTGTTTGTCGCGGAAGATGGCAAACTGCTTGGCGATGTTCTCCTTCATGGTGCCGAATGCGGCAAGCTTCATGATCAGCAGCGCCGCGAGGATGTCGAGCGGGATTGCTATCCACATATTCAGCAACCCCAGACCGGTCGGCTTCGGCAGGTACAGGTAAAGAATCGCAATCGACGGCACAAACGCCAGCGTGTAGAGGTAGGTGATCTTGGCGAACGCGACCAGCGGGTTGCCGGTATTCGGCGACACCGTCTTCAGGTTGTTCATGCCCCACCAGCAGGCGATGGACAGCGGCACCAGAGACAGCACCCAGGCAAAGCCGGCGTTCTGGATCCAGGTCGGTGTGCCTGCCGCAATCTTGCCGAAGATCCAGCCGCTGTCCTTCTTGAGCACCATGGCGTCGCCGCCAAACGCACCGAACAGGCTGATCGTCATCACCAGCGGGATCACGATCTGCATGGTCGTGACACCGAAGTTCCCGATACCCGCGTTGATACCCAGCGCGGTTCCCTGCAGCCGCTTCGGGAAGAAGGTGCTGATGTTGGACATCGAACTCGCAAAATTGCCGCCGCCGACGCCCGACCACAACGCCATCAACTGAAACACCCACAGCGGCCATTCCGGGTGCTGCAACGCGATGCCGGTGCCGATCGCCGGCGCCAGCAGCATGGCGGTTGTCAGTGTGATCGTGTTGCGTCCACCCGAGAGGCGGATCAGGAACGACGCAGGGATGCGCATCGTCGCGCCGGAGATGCCCGCGATGGCGGTCAACGTGAAGAGCTCAGCCTGGGTGAAGGGGAAACCCAGGTTGAGCATCTGCACGGTGATGATCCCCCACATGCCCCATACGGCAAAGCCGCAGAGCAGCGCGGGCACCGAAAGCCACAGGTTGCGGTAGGCAACCTTCTTGCCGGTGGACTCCCAGAACGTTTCGTCCTCGGGGCGCCAGTCGGCAACGTCGCCACGACCCGTCGCGACGGGTTCACGGGTGGCGGTTTGATTCGCGGTTGACACAATAGTCTCCTCAAAAATTCGCTACTTGATGCCGGCTGAACTGCTGCGCGGCCCCATCACTTCGGTACGCCGGACTTCGGTCCAGTACATCCAGATCAGCGAGACCCACACCACGCCGTACATCAGCATGA
>JAPUER010000003.1:117235-125994 GCA_027492485.1 Betaproteobacteria bacterium | reverse complement strand
AGATCCAGCTCACCCACATCACCCACCAGGTCACGCTGTGGGCGCCGTACTTGTCCGACAGCCAGCCACCGATGGCACGCAACACGCCGCCTGGCAGCGAGAAACAGGCGGCCAGCAGCGCCGCGGCGCGGATGTCGAGGCCGTATTCGCCGACGTAATACTGCACCATCCACAAGCTCAGCGCGACATAGCCGCCGAACACGATGCTGTAGTACTGGCAATACTTGAGCACCTTCGGGTCTTTCAGCGCCTTGAGCTGTTCGCTGAATTTCGTATTCGTTGTCACCAGATGCGAGGGATCGCTGTGGCTGAAGAGCCAGAAAATGATCACGGTGCCCAGCATGATCGCGGCATACACCTGCGGCACCATCGTCCAGCCGAAGGCCACCACGATCGCAGGGGCGACAAACTTGTTGACCGCCGCGCCGGAATTCCCGGCGCCGTAGACGCCCATCGCAAAACCCTGCTGGTGCTTCGGGAACCAGCGCGCCACATAGGGCGTGCCGACCGAGAATGAACCGCCCGCGAGCCCCACAAAAAGGCCGATCACCAGAAACTGCCAATACTCGGTGGCATACGCCATCAACCAGATCGCCGGCACCGTGCAGGCCATCAGGATGGCCATGACGATGCGGCCACCGTATTTGTCGGTCCAGATGCCAAGCGGTACCCGGATCAGCGAACCGGTCAGCACCGGGGTCGCCGTCAACAGGCCAAATTCGGTGGCATTGAGGTTGAGCGCTTTCTTGATCGGAATGCCGATCACGCCAAACATCATCCACACCATGAAGCAGACGGTGAACGCAAGCGTGCTTGCAATCAACACCGACAGCGCTTTCCCTCTTTGTTCCATCATTTGCACTCCTGGCATTCGATGGAAGAAATTTTGCGGTTCAGACGCCGTTTACGGTATCCACCGGAAGATGCATCGGCGGCTCGCCGGAAGGACTATTCCGGGACTACCACCTATAGTTCGAAAGAACTACCCGCCCGGCGATAAGTCCGGCGATTGCGGCAAATCAAGTCGGCCAATGGCCGGCCGCGATAACGGCGGCCTGCACCCGCGACGCCACATTCAGCTTGCGCAACACATGCTGGACGTGAATCTTGACGGTGGGTTCCGCGATGCCGAGCTCGCGGGCAATCACCTTGTTGCTCTCGCCGCGGGCGATGGCGCGCAGGATTTCCAGCTCGCGTGGCGACAGTTGCGAAAGCGGCGACACGCCGGTCGGCGACGTTTCATCGTCCGCAGCGACTGGCGAGCCACCGCCGGATGCTGCGCCACGATAGACGGCGACCAGTTTGCTTGTCATCTCGTCCGCCACCACGCTCTCGCCGCGCATGACGCGCAGAATGGACGCCACCAGTGCGTCGGCGTCCATCGTCTTCAGCAGATAGCCATTGGCACCGGCGCGCAGCGCCGCCGCAAGATCGTTCTCGTCCTCGCTGACGGTCAGCAAAATGATGCGCACATCGGGTAGCGCCGCCTTGAGCGCGGGGACCGCGTCGACGCCATTGACGCCCGGCAAGTGGTTGTCGAGCAAAATCAGATCCGGGCGCAATTCCGCGGCACGCCGCTGCGCTTCGCCGGCGTCGCCGGCATCGCCGACGACCGCGAGTTCGCGGCTGCGCGACAGGATGGCCGTGAGACCCCGCCGGAACAGCGTGTGGTCGTCGACCACCAGTATGCGCACCGGACTCGCGGGCGCCTCGGTGGACGGGATAGAAACAGCATCATTCATTTATTGCGGGCGACGGTTGCACTGGCTCAAGCCACCATTCTGGCAGCGATTACGCTGGCGTCGGCCTGCACTTCGCTGCTCGCCGATGACGGTGCCAGCGCTTCCGCGCCGCTGCCCGGAGGCAAGGTGAGCACCACGGACGAGCCATGATCGGGCGTGGAGAACACCTCCAGCGTGCCGCCGATCCGCTCGGCGCGCTCCGCCATGATGCGCAGGCCGACATGGGTTTCGTCAAGCTTGTCGTCGCCGGGATCGAAGCCGCGCCCGTTGTCGCGCACTTCGAAACGCCACTGCGGCTGCTGCTGCACGTCGAGCCAAACGCGCGTCGCCCGCGAGTGTTTGCGCACGTTGGAGAGAGATTCCTGCACCACGTGCAACACCTGCAACTGCATGTCGGGCGCCAGCGGAATGCCATGCCCCTGCATCGACAGTTCGGTGCGGATCCCGCTCTGATGCTCGAACTTGCGCAGCGTGGTCTGCAACGCCGGCTCGATGTCTTCCTCATTGGCGCGGGTACGGAAGTGCAGCAGCAACTCACGCACATCGCTGTAGCTCTCACGCACGCCTTCGTCGATGTCGCCCACTGCCTGCGCGATCAGGTCACGGTCGCCGCTGGCCTGGGCGTCGCGCAGCAATTGCACCTGCATCTTGAGGAAGGCGAGCGATTGGGCAATCGAATCGTGCAGCTCGCGCGCCAGGAAGTTGCGTTCCTGCGCCACTGCGGCCTCGCGCTCCAGCGCCCCCAGACGCAGGTTCTCCATCGCCGCGGCGAGATGGGTTGCCAGCGCTTCCAGCAGCGAGCGTTCAGCCGGCAACAGATCGTAGTGCGCATGGAAAAAAAGATCGATCTCGCCACGAATCTGCTCGTGATGGCGTATCGGGACGCAAACGACCGTGCTGAACCCGGCCTTCTCGCAATGCGGCAAATGGGTCGAGTGATCGGCACGAATGGGAATCACGCGGGCACCCGGCGGTGCCGACGGTATGCCGCAATGGCACTGGTCGGCCATCAGGCAATGCTCCTCCGCGGACATATCCTGCGGCAGTCCGACCGATGCCAGCATCACGTACTTCTGGTTGCCCTCATCGGACCAGCGTAGCGCGGCACCATCGGCGTGCACCACCTTCGCCACCTGTTCGACGAAGCCGCGCGCCAGCGTTTCCAGCGACGTCGCCGCCGCGACCAGTGCAGTCACGCCGTAGAGCGCCTCAAGTCGGGAGCGCTTTTCTTCGAGCTGCGCCGTTTTTTCAAGCACCTTGCCTTCGAGGTTGCGATACATCGACTCCAGATGCTCCGCCATGCCGTTGAAGCCGCTCGCCAGCGTGGCGAATTCGTCGTTGCCGACGGCGGCAACGCGGGCACCGAGGTCGCCGCGCTGAATCTGTTCGGTCGCGCGCTTGAGCTGGCCGACCGGCTCCAGCACAAACAGATAACCGGTGTAGAGCAGCGCCATCGCGCCGAGCGCGGCCATCGCCATCATCGCCAGCTGAAGCAGATGCAGCATCGCCGTCCAGCGCGACATGTGGTGCTCGATGGCGGCCACCAGTCCGTCGACCTGCTGGACAAAAGCCGCAGTAGACTCGCCCGGTCGGGTATCGACCGGGCGCTGCCCGGGGTCGGCGGTGACAATGCGCCGGAACGACAGCCATGCCGACTCGACGGCGGCATAGCGTTCGCCGACCTGATCGTCCCAAGGCACAAACAGCGGCCGCTCCGGGTCGCCTTTGCGCAGCAGTTCGAGGCTGCTTTCAAACTCACCGACGTGGGCATGCAGGCTCGCCTGATCGTTGGCGGCCTGCGCCAGCGACATGCGGTACGCCTGCATGCGCATGCGGCCCGCCTCGTTGACGGCGGCCGCACCGCCATCGAGCTGCCACGACACCCACAGCGTCAGCGAGATCGCCACCAGCGCCAGCAGCAGAAATGGCGTCGCCACCAAGCCAAGCTTGGCCCCGAGGCTCCAGTAACGTCGATTACCCATCAGCCGAGTCTAGTCGCGAAGCGCCGCGTCTGCTTGACCGGTCGCAAACGTCGCCTGGTTCAGCGGACGGCCGCGTGTATAGCTTTTCGGTGTAACGCGCATGCGGACTGGGCAGAAAGCTCAAAAACTTGGTAAGTCGATATATGAGAAAAATTCGACATTAGCCCAATGAATACGCCGCTTTTCATAAAAAGCTGATGACAGGCAACGCAGCGGCAAACCAACCAAGCCGTCACCGGTTCGACATCAGCCGAGCATGCCCTGGTGTTTGATGAAAGCGACGATTTCGTCGACGCCCTTGCCCGTCTTCAGATTCGAGAAAACGAAGGGCTTCTTGCCACGCATCTTCCGGGCATCGTGATCCATTACGTCGAGCGAGGCGCCGACGTAAGGCGCCAGGTCGATCTTGTTGATGACCAGCAGATCGCTCTTCATGATGCCGGGGCCGCCCTTGCGCGGGATCTTCTCGCCGGCCGCGACATCGATCACGTAGATCGTGAGGTCGCTCAACTCGGGCGAGAAGGTCGCGGCGAGGTTGTCGCCGCCGCTCTCGACGAAGATCATGTCGAGGCCCGGAAAGCGCCGGTTCAGGCGGTCGACAGCTTCGAGATTGATCGAGGCATCCTCGCGGATGGCGGTATGCGGGCAGCCACCGGTTTCGACGCCGATGATGCGCTCGGCGGGCAGCGCAGCGTGGTCGACCAGGAACTGCGCATCCTCCTTGGTGTAGATGTCGTTGGTGACGGCGGCGATGTTGTGCGACTCGCGGAAGCGGCGGCAGAGTTCCAGCGTCAGCGCCGTTTTGCCGGAACCGACCGGGCCACCGATACCGACGCGCAGGGGGCGTTGTTGCGTTTCGTGTACACTCATATCGCCTCGCGTTGGTGGGGCTTGCCGCGACCGCGATCCCCCCATATGCAAACAGGTCGCGGCAAGCCGCTCCTACATGCCCTGTATTTATCATGATCGGAACAACCGTGAGTATTGGGTTTCGTGTTTCATCTGCGCGATCGCCAGCCACGGCGCGGCGCTTGACCAGTCCGCCTCGTCGAGCGCGAGCGCCGCGTCGACGCAGCTTGCGACCGCGTCGCCGAGTGCGAACAGCAGTTTCTGTGCGGCAATCTGCCCCATCGGCAGTGCCTTGGCGAGCACCATCACCTGATTTTCGGTGAAGCCGAAGACATAGCCAGTCAACCCTTCGTGCACCGTAAGGCCACTCGCCATCGCGGCAAGGCTCGCGGCGATCGGGGCAGCGACACGCTCCATCGACATCAGCGTCGTGCGTTGTGGTTCGCCGAGCGTCAGCACTTCACGGCACCACGCCGAGTACGAAAAACCCACCTGCACGGTCTCGGCGCGCGGCTCGGCCGATTCGCGCGAGGCGAGGAATTCGGCGTTGAGGCGATGTATCTCGGCCCTGTCATCGCGCGACCACGCCGCATGGCAGGCCGCATAGACCGGCGCCTCGAAGCGCGCAAACACCAGCGCCAAGTGATCGGCAATCCAGCGCTGCGCCGTTGCCGCATCGGTTACGTCACCTGACTCTATCGCCCACTCCAGCCCCTGCGAATAGCTGTACGCCCCGACTGGCAGTGCCGGCGAGGCCAGTTGCAATAGCTTCGTCGTCGAACTCATGAGCGCATCACCGTGCGCCAACTGTAGGAGCGGGCTTGCCCGCGATTGCCCGAAACATGGTTCCCCGCACGTCCATCGTTTCGCGAGCAAGCTCGCGCCCATAGAAACGGTGCATGGTTACCGGTCCTGCGTGCGTGGCAACAGGCCATCATGGATGCGCCCGCCGTGGCCTTCGTCATCGTGCGAATGATGCACGTGGCTGTGGCCGTAGGCGCCGCTCTCCGGCTGGAAGCCGCGTCGCACCTCGGTTACCGTGCCGCCCAGTCCCTCAACCATCGCGCGCAGCACGTGATCGGGCAACATCAGCAGATGATCGTCTGCCACCTGCAGCGGCACGTGCCGGTTGCCGACGTGATAGGCGATGCGCGCCAGTTGCGTGACATTCGCGGCGCGCACCTCATGCAGCGATTCGTCCGCCGCGATCACCTCGACGATACGGCCATCCTGCAATGCCAGTTTGTCGCCATGCGAAAGCATGGAGCCAACCCGGAGCTGGATACCGATGTCCTCGCCGCTCGCCAGCGTCGCACGCAGCCGCGAGCGCTCGCGCTGGTCGAAGGTGAGTTCCACCGATTCGGTGGCCTGAATTTGGCGTGGGACTAGGTGGGTAGCTAGTTGCATAAAGACATCATCTCTGCCGCAACGCAAACAACCCCTCTGTCGGCGGTGCCGACATCTCCCCTGCTTCGCAGGAGAGACTTACGCACAAAAGTCTCCCCTGCGCAGTAGGGGAGGTGTCGCGAAGCGACGGAGGGGTCGACGGAGGGGTCGGCGGCGCAGCCGACAGAAGGGTCACCGCAACCATCGCTAAAACAGAAAATACCGTTGCGCCATCGGCAGCACTTTTGCTGGCTCGCAGGTCAGCAGTTGGCCGTCGGCACGCACTTCGTAGGTTTCGACGTCGATCTCCATCTGCGGCATGTAGGCGTTCATCACCATGTCCGATTTGCGCACCTTGCGGATGTTCTTCACCGCGACGACATGCTTTTCGAGACCGTACTTCCTTGCCACGCCGAGCTTCATTGCGGCTTGCGAGACGAAGGTCAGCGACGACGATTGCAGCGCCTTGCCGAAGGCGCCGAACATCGGCCGGCCATGCACCGGCTGCGGCGTCGGGATCGAGGCGTTGGCATCGCCCATCAGCGCCCAGGCGATCTGGCCGCCCTTCAGGATCATCGACGGCTTGACGCCGAAGAACGCCGGCCGCCAGATGACGATGTCGGCCCATTTGCCCTCCTCCAGCGAGCCCACCTCGTGCGCCACGCCGTGCGCGATGGCCGGGTTGATCGTGTACTTGGCGATATAGCGAAGCACACGGTAATTGTCGTTTCGCGAGTGACTGCGAATCGCCAGAACCCCATCCTCACCCCCGCCCTCCCCTTGAAGGGGAGGGAGAAAGCCGCGCTGCACTTTCATCTTGTGCGCCGTCTGCCAGGTGCGGGTGATAACCTCGCCGACACGGCCCATTGCCTGCGAGTCCGACGACATCATTGAGATGGCGCCGAGATCGTGCAGGATGTCCTCGGCGGCAATCGTCTCGCGGCGGATGCGCGACTCGGCGAAGGCGAGGTCCTCCGCAATCGCCGGGTCGAGGTGATGGCAGACCATCAGCATGTCGAGATGCTCGTCGATGGTGTTGACCGTGTAGGGCATGGTCGGATTGGTCGACGACGGCAGAAAGTTCTCGGTGCCGATCACCTTCAGGATGTCCGGCGCATGGCCGCCCCCCGCGCCCTCAGTGTGGAAGGCGCAGAGCCCGCGGCCGCGGGTCGCGGCGACGGTGTCTTCGACGAAACCGGATTCGTTCAGCGTGTCGGAGTGGATCGCCACCTGCACGTCGTAGCGGTCGGCCACGCTCAGGCAGTTGTCGATGGCGGCCGGCGTGGTGCCCCAGTCCTCGTGCAGCTTGAGACCGATGGCGCCGGCCTCGATCTGCTCGGCGACCGGTTTCGGCCGGCTGATGTTGCCTTTGCCGAGAAAGCCGAGATTCATCGGGAAGGCATCGGCGGCACGCAGCATCTCGCGCATGTGGAAGATGCCCGGCGTCACCGTCGTCGCGCTGGTGCCCGCCGCCGGGCCGGTGCCGCCGCCGATCATGGTGGTGACGCCGCTGGCCAGCGCCTCCTCGATCTGCTGCGGGCAGATGAAATGAATGTGGCAGTCGATGCCGCCGGCGGTGACGATCATGCCCTCGCCGGCGATCACCTCGGTCGCGGCACCGATCGGTATCGTCACGCCGGGCTGGATGTCCGGGTTGCCGCCCTTGCCGATCTTCCAGATGCGGCCATTCTTGAGCCCGATGTCGGCCTTGAGGATGCCGAGTTTGGCGTCGACGATCAGTGCGTTGGTGACGATGGTGTCGGCCACTTTGGCGGCCGGCAGTTGCGACTGACCCATACCGTCGCGAATGACCTTGCCGCCGCCGAACTTGACCTCCTCGCCATAGGTGGTGAAGTCGCGTTCGACTTCGATGAAAAGGTCGGTGTCGGCCAGTCGCACGCGGTCGCCCGTGGTCGGGCCGAACATTTCGGCGTAGGCGCGGCGGGAGATGCGGCTCATCGCTTGCTCCCGGCTTTCTTCTTCGCGGCGGGTTTCGCGGGCGATTTGGCAGCAGCTTTCACAGCGGGTTTCCGCACTGCTTTCGCAAGCGACCCCATCACCAGTCCACGGAAGCCATAGATCATCTTGCCGCCTGCTACCTCGACCAGTTCAACCGTGCGCGATTGGCCTGGCTCGAAGCGCACCGCCGTGCCGGCGGCAATGTTGAGGCGCATACCGCGCGCAGCAGCCCGGTCGAACTGCAAGGCGCCATTGGTCTCGAAGAAGTGATAGTGCGAACCGACCTGAATCGGCCGGTCGCCGCCGTTCGACACCGCAATCGTCCGCGTGCGCCGCTTGACGTTGAGCGCGATGTCGCCATCGAGCGTGAGGATTTCACCGGGGATCATGCGGGCCTCACTGAATGGGGGTATGAACAGTCACCAGCTTCGTCCCGTCCGGGAACGTCGCCTCGACCTGAATGTCCGGGATCATCTCGGGCACGCCTTCCATCACGTCAGCACGGGTGAGGATGGTGGCGCCGTAGCTCATCAGCTCGGCCACCGTCCGGCCATCGCGCGCGCCTTCGAGCACGGCGGCTGTGATGAAGGCAATCGCTTCGGGATGATTGAGCTTGAGGCCACGCGCACGGCGTCGCTCGGCCAGCAGTGCGGCCGTGAAGATCAGCAGCTTGTCCTTCTCTCTAGGGCTTAAGTCCACGACGTTTCATCCATTGCTTGCGATCCTTCTGTCCCAACTGTAGGAGCGGGGGGGGGGGGCCCCGCCCCCCCCCCGCTGGGGGGGGGGGGGGGGCCCGCCCGCACCGCCACATGCCGCCGACCCTGTGGTGAGGCTAGGGGGG
>JAPUER010000003.1:0-117225 GCA_027492485.1 Betaproteobacteria bacterium | reverse complement strand
GTTTTTTTCCCTGTGTTTTTTGGTCGTTGTTTCTCTCTCGGGGGGTGGGGGTGGGCGCCCCCCCCCCCCCCCGCCCGGGCCCGGGCCCCCCCCCCCCCCGCTCCTGCAAGCTGCCGGCATTCAGGTGTTCCAGATGCGCGGTATCTGCGGCTCGCGCCCGAACACCTGCAATCGTATGCCTTTCCACACAGCAATCAGCAAATTGCGTACCGCCTCCGGCGCCTCGCCCAGCGCCTTGATGACGATCAGTCCGTCGCCCGGTGTCGAAGCCGCGGCTAGCGGCTGGTCGCCTAGCGCGTCGCGGACGATGGCGAGCACGCGCGCCACTTCGTCGACGCCGACGGCGATCCAGGCGGTCGCCGCCACCGGCAGCTCACGCCACCCGAGCGGCGACGCCAGCAACGGGTCGCTGCCGGCCAGCACCATCGATTCGCGCCACAACGGTGCATCCGTTCCTGCGCGCACCAAATGAATGCCTTGCCTGAATTCGCCACTCAGGAAGCGCTCGCCGCGTGTCGTTCGCCCCAGACACAGCATTTCCCAGCCGAAGAAGCGCGCCGACGGCGCCAGCGCGATGGTGAAACGCTGCCGCGCCCGCGCGCCGTCGTAAACCATCGCCTCCTGCGGCATCCATTCCAGCGACGCAGCATCGGCCACCGCGATGCGCGTGTCGGCCTGTGCGACACGACCGGCGGAGCGATACCACTTCTGCGCGCCTGGCGTGGTGATCACGGCATGCGCACCGGCATCGACCGTGACGCTGATCGCGAGGCTATCGCCCTCGACGATTCCCCCCGGCGGATGCACCAGCACGGCGTGGCAGACGGCATCGCCTTCGGGGTACAGCGGCTTCAACACACGCAGCGGGCCGACATGTGCACGTTCGCGCAGGACCGTGCGCGGCACGCCCGCGACCTCGGCCGCTTCGAAGCGCAACGTAAGCCGCGCCGACCAACCGCCAACGACCCCCTCGCAGACTCCCTCCCCCAGCGGGGGAGGGTTGGGGTGGGGGCAGATGGCGCCAGTCGCCACATCAACGCGATGGCTGCCATCCCCCTCCCTGGCCCTCCCCCGCTGGGGGAGGGAATCCGCCGCTACTTCCGCCACTGCAACACCAGCATCGCCAACACCCCGGCCACCAGCCCCCAGAATGCACTGCCTATGCCAGCGAGCGAGACGCCGGACGCGGTGACGAGGAAAGTGATGATGGCCGCCTCGCGGCCGCTCTCCTCCTTTGTGGCGGCGGCGAGGCCGTTACCGATAGTGCCCATCAGCGCCAGGCCGGCGAGCGCGATGATCAGCTCTTTCGGAAACGCCGCGAACAGGCCGCCGACGATGGCACCGACCAGCCCGATCAGGCAATAGAACACGCCGGCCATCACCGCGGCGGTGTAGCGCTTGTCGCGGTCCTCGTGCGCCTCCGGGCCCATCGCGATGGCGGCGGTGATCGCCGCGAGGTTCAACGTGTAACCACCGAACGGAGCGAAGATCAGGTTGATGACGCCGGTCGTGGTGATTACCGGCGACACCGGCGTGTCGTAGCCCGAGGCACGCATCACCGCCACGCCAGGCATGTTCTGCGACGCCATGGTCACCAGAAACAGCGGCAGCGCGAGACCGATGATCGCCGGCAGCGAGAACTCCGGCGTCACCCAGACCGGTGTCGCCCATTGCACGCTGACTGCGGCCCATTTGAGCGACTCGGTCGTCAGCGCACCGATCACGCCCACCGCGAGTACGCCGACCACACCATAGCGCGGCCAGAAACGCTTGCCGAGCAGGTGCGCGGCGAACATCGCCAGCACCAGCAGCGGCGCTGTCTTCACGCCAACGAAGGCTTCGATGCCGAAGCGCAGTAGCACGCCGGCCAGCATCGCCGAAGCAATCGCCACCGGAATGCGGTTCATCAACCGCTCGAACAGCCGCGTCGCGCCGGCCACGACGATCAGTGCGGCGCAGACGACGAAGGCGCCGATCGCCTGCGCCATCGTCAGGCCCGTCACGCCCGTCGCGCTGGTGGCGATCAGCGCCGCGCCGGGCGTGGACCACGCCGCGACCACCGGTTTTTTGTAGTAGAGCGACGGCAGGATGGTCGCCAGCCCCATACCCAGGCCCAGCGCCCACATCCACGAGTTGATCTGCGCCTGCGTGGCACCGAGCGACTGCGCCGCCTGAAACACCAGCGCGCCGGTGCTGGTGAAGCCGACGAGAACCACCACAAAGCCGGTGACGACGGCGGACAGGGACAAGTCGCGGAAGAAATTCATGGCCGTGAAATCGAAGTCTCGCCCCGATTGTTGCAGACGCGCCGGCCGCCGGCGCGGCGCGTTTGGAGGCGGCACTTTAATGGGGACCTCGCGGCGCGCGGTATTCTTCGCCGCAGAGGAGAACTGCACCATGACCGATCACGTCGTCACCAGCATCGACGGGCCTATCCTGACCCTGACGCTCAACCGCCCGGACAAGAAAAACGCGCTGACCAACGCGATGTACGGTGCGCTCGCCGACGGCCTGCAGCGCGCGCACGACGATGCGGCCATCCGCTGCGTGCTGCTGCGCAGTTCGAGCGACTGCTTTACCGCCGGCAACGATCTCGGCGATTTCGCTGCCATTTCGGCGGGCGCCGGTCCGGCCGAACGCCACGTCAGCCGTTTCCTGCACGGGCTCGCCGCCGCCGACAAACCGATCGTCGCCGCCGTGCATGGTCTCGCCGTCGGCGTCGGCACCACCATGCTGCTGCACTGCGACGTGGTCTGCGTGACCGAACAGGCGCGGCTGACCACACCGTTCGTCAATCTGGCGCTGGTGCCGGAGGCGGCGTCGAGCCTGCTCATGCAGGCGCGCATCGGCTATGCGCGCGCCTATAGCCTGTTCGCGCTGGGTGAACCGGTGGACGGCAAAACCGCCGTCGAATGGGGCCTGGCGCGGCATCTGGTGGCGCCGGAAGCGTTGCACGCCAAGGCGCTCGCTGTGGCGCACACGCTGGCGGAGAAGCCGATCGGCGCCTTGCGCGCGACCAAGCGCCTGATGCGCGACGCGGCCCTGATCGCGCAGACGATGGATCGCGAGAGCGCCGTGTTCGCCGAGCGCCTGCAAAGCCCGGAAGCCGCCGAAGCCTTCCGCGCCTTCGCCGAAAAGCGGGCGCCGGATTTCAAGCGGGTGGCCTGAGCGCCCCCGCGCGTCCGTGGCCTGAGCGCTGGCGCCTCGCCCTACTTCGCCGCCAGCCCCAGTCGCTCGATCAGCAGCTTGTCCTTGGCGAAGGTCTCGCGTGCCCACTTCGCGTAGTCCTCACCGCTGCGATACCAGAGATCCTGGTTGAGTTGGTCGAGCACTTCGAGGTGCTTCGGCTCCTCCATCGCCTTCTTGAAGGCATCGTGCAGCGTCTTCATCACCGCCGGGTCCATGCCCTTGGGGCCGACCAGGCCATAAGGCGAATTGCCGATCACGTTGTAGCCGAGATCCTTCGCCGTCGGCACATTGGGCCAGCGCTTGGTGCGCTTTTCGCCAAAGGTGGCGAGCAGTCGCATCTGGCCGCCGTCGACGTATTTGTCCCAGCCGCTGGCATCGCTGCCGGCCATCACATGGCCGCCGAGCAGCGCGGCCATCAGATCGGCATTGCCCTTGAACGGCACGTGGTTGAGCTGCAATTTCGCTTCGCTCGCCAGTTCCTCCAGCAACAGGTGCGGCGAGGTGCCGGTGCCGGTGGAGCCGTAGTCGATCTTGCCCGGCGCCTTGCGTGCGGCGTCGAGGTATTCGCTGAACGATTTGTACGGCGAATCGCTCTTCACCACAAAGCCGAAGGTGTAGCCGGAAACGCCGATGATGAAGCTGAAGTCGTTGAGCGGATGCCACATCGTCTTCTGCATGTGTGGAATGCGCAGCATGCCCATCGGGTATTGCGCGATGGTGTAGCCGTCCGCCTTGGCCGCCAGCGCCATGTTGCCCGGCCCCAGCGTGCCGCCACCGCCCGGCTGGTTCTGCACCACGATGCTCTGGCCGAGATGCTTGCCGGCGAGTTCGGCCAGCGTGCGCAGGTGGCGGTCGGTCGAGCCGCCGGCCGGCCACGGCACGATCATGGTGATCGGTTTGCTGGGATAGGACTGCGCCAGCGCGGTGGCGCTGCCGAACAGGACGGGTATGCCGATTGCGAGCGCCAGTGCGGCGCGCGCCGTGTTGCCGGGATTCATCGATTTGCCTCCTTGGCCCGAGATTGCGGGGTTTGCGCAATTATCGACGCCGGCGCCGGCCGCCGGTGCATCGTCGAGCGCTCAGCGCGGCACCACCACGCGCCAGTCGGCGAGCTTCTGCGCGAAGGACCGGCCGGCGTGCGCCGGACTGGTCGACGGCAGCCGGGTCAGCGGCAGCGCCGGACCCGCTAGCGCCGGCAGCACGACGCGCCGGAAGCAGCGCTCGGCGGCGGCGCCGTTGCAATAGATGTGGCCGATCTGCGGGCAGCGGGCGAAGAGCCCGGAGAAGTCGTTGCCGACCATCGTTGCCTGCTCGATGGCGGCATCGAGGCTGCCCGGCCGCACGCAGGATCGCAGCGCATCCCACAAGGCAATGCCGGCGTCGCCCAGCGCCTGGGTGCGCTGCGCATACGGCGCGGCGGGATCGAACCCCAGCAGCTCGCCCATGATCGGCCAGAAGGCATTGCGCGGATGGGCGTAATACTGCCCCGCCGCCAGCGACGCCGCGCCGGGCATGCTGCCAAGGATCAGCACCCGGGCATCGGGCCGCGCGATCGGCGGAAAGCTGACCACCTGCGATGCAGCGGCCGGTGTCGGCGAGCGCGGACTTTTCATTCAATTCCGGCCATCATCTTTTTACTGAAAACCTTGTTTATACTGGGCAGCGGACCCGATTTGATCAAAAGTCGACTATTGCCATTTTTACGCCATGCGCCATTATTGAATAAGGCTTTCACCAAAAAGCCATTACGACAGGACGAGTCGAATTCCGCACCGCCGCGCGCCTCGCGTCCGACCTGCACGCGCGAGCCGGCGACCACTGCGAAAATACCGCATCCGATTTTGACCCGCCCCGCGTGAACCTGGCAAACCCGAACGACTGGCGCCTTTGCACGGCGCCGATGATGGACTGGAGCGACCGCCATTGTCGCGTGCTGTTCCGCCACCTGGCGCCGCATGCCCGCCTGTACACCGAGATGGTGACCACCGGCCCGCTGATCTATGGCAACGCCGAACAGCACCGCCGCCATCTGCTGTTCACCGCGGTGGAGCATCCGGTGGCGCTGCAGCTCGGCGGCAGCGAACGCGACGATCTGGCGCGCGCCGCGAAGACCGGCGTCGACTGGGGCTACGACGAGATCAACCTCAATTGCGGCTGCCCGAGCGAGCGGGTGCAGCGCGGTGCCTTCGGCGCCTGCCTGATGGCGGAGCCGCAACTGGTCGCCGACTGCGTGAAAGCCATGATCGACGCCGTGCCGGCGCAGGTGCCGGTGACCGTGAAACACCGCATCGGGCTCGACTACAACGAGAGCTACGGTTTCGTCCGCGACTTCGTCGGCACCGTCGCCGACGCCGGCTGTCGCGTATTCATCGTGCACGCCCGCAATGCGGTGCTCAAGGGTCTAAGCCCGAAAGAGAATCGCGAAGTGCCGCCGCTGCGCTATGACGTGGTGCGCCGGTTGCGCGCGGACTTTCCGGCGCTGGTCTTCGTGCTCAACGGCGGCATCGCCAGCGCGCAGCAGTGCCGCGACCTGCTCGATGAGCCGGCCGCAACGGCGCCGCACGGCGTCATGCTCGGCCGCGCGGCCTATCACGACAGCTACGTGCTGGCGCAGGCCGAACACGCGCTGTACGGCACCCCGCTGCCCTCGCGCGAACAGGTCGTGGCGCGGATGATCGACTACCTCGCCGGCGAGATTGCCGCAACGCGCGAACAGCCATTCCACACCCGCGTGCGCGACGTCAGTCGTCACCTGCTCGGGCTGTATAGCGGTCAGGTCGGCGGCAAGGCGTGGCGGCGGATGCTGTCCGACCCGCATCTGCTCAACGACAACGACCCGGCGCTGCTGCGCCGCGCGATGCCCTATCAAAGCAACGGCGACGCCTACGACGATCACCGGCAGCCGCTGCTCGATGCGCTAAGCGGTTAGCCGCCTGCCGGCTCAGGCGCGCAGCCACCACTGCTCGATGCGTGCCGGGTTGCCGTTCATCGTGACGGCGTCGAACGAAACCCGGTCGATCACCGTGAAATCGGCGAACAGCGCGGCAAACCATTGCCCGGTGTGATGCCGCACCAGACCGCCATCGGGCAGGCGAAAGCTGCCATAGGGGGGCGCGTCGATGGCGACGGTCGCGCCGCTTTCGGTCTCGCGCGCAAACGCCTCGTAGCGGGCCACATTGCGGGCATCCGTCTGCAGCGGATAGTCGCTGACCAGCAGCAGCCCGCCCGGCCGCAGCACGCGCCGCAGCCCGGCCAGCAGTTGCCGCTGCGCGCGATCGCTGGCAATGCAGGTCAGCACGGCGAACAACAAAATGGCGTCGAATTGCCCGTCGGCAAACGGCAGCAGCGCGCCGTCGACGACACGAAAATCGATGCCGGGGTGCGCGCGCTGCGCCGCGGCGATCATCGCGCCGGAGGAATCGACGCCGATCAGGTGGCGATAGCCCTGTTGCGCCAGTTCGCCGCATAACCGGCCCTGGCCGCAGCCGTAGTCGAGCACGGCGGCAGCGGCCGGCACCATGCGGCGAAAGCGCTCGCCATCGAGCGGATGCGCGAACACCTTGCCTTGCGCCGCGCGATCCCAGAACGGCACTTGCGAAGCCGCTGCGGCGGGTGTAGCAGGCGTGGGGGGTGCGATGGCGTCGTCGGACATGGTTGGCTCCAAAGCGGCAATCGTAGCCGCAGCGATGGTGTGCGTCGGCCACGGCTGTCTCCGCTGCCGGGCAAAGCGGGCGCCGTCGCAACGAACCCCCGGTGAAATGCCCGCCGTGCGGCGGCGATGGCAAGCGCTAGACTGCCAGCCACACGATAGCCGCGACGCAAAGCAACAAGGCAAAGGCGTCGCGCCAACAAGGAGGTTGCCATGAAACACGTTTCGGCTGCGCTGCGCGGATCGCTGCTGGCGCTGGCGGTCGCCCTGCCTGCGGCGGCGAATGCACAGGATCAGGTCAATGTGATGTGCTCCGTCCCCATCGCGTGGTGCGAGGCCGTCGTCGGCCAATACCAGCGCGACACCGGCATCAAGGTCAATCTGACGCAGAAGGCGGCGGGTGAAGCGCTGGCGCAATTGGTCGCCGAAAAGGCCAACCCCAAGTACGACGTCTGGTATGCCGGCACCGGCGACGCCCATTTGCAGGCCGCCGAGCAGGACGTCACCGAAGCCTACCGCTCGCCATTGCTACCCCAATTGCACGACTGGGCGCGCAACCAGGCGGAGCGCGCGAAGTTTCGCACCGTCGGCCTGTTCGCCGGCGTACTGGGCTTCGGTTACAACCGCGACGTGCTGGGCAAGAAAGGCGTTGCCGCACCGAAATGCTGGGCCGACCTCGCCAAGCCCGAATACCGCAACGAGGTGCAGATGGCCAATCCGAACGCCTCCGGCACCGCGTACATGACGATCGCCACCCTGGTGCAACTGTTCGGTGAAAACAAGGCCTTCGACCTGCTGCGTGGCCTGCACAAAAACACCAACAATTACCCGCGCACCGGCATTGGCGCGATCAAGGCGGCGGCACGCGGCGAGACCGGCATCGGCGTCACCTTTCTCGACGATGCCAGCCCGGATATTGCGGCCGGATTTCCGGTCACCGTCGTTGCCCCCTGCGAAGGCACCGGCTATCAGGTGGCATCGATGAGTATCGTCAAGAACGCGCGTAACGCCGACAACGCAAGGAAGTTCTACGACTGGGCGCTCTCGCCGGCATCGCAAAAGCTCGCCGCCGACACCAAAAACTATCAGACGATGTCGAACCGCAATACGCCGACGCCGGCGCTGGCGGTCAAGATCGCCGACGTAAAACTGATCAACTACGACTTCGGCAAGTACGGCGACGCCGCAGAACGCAAACGCCTGCTGGCCAAGTGGGACAAAGAGGTTTACGCCGCACCCTGACGGGGTACAGGCAATGGATCGCGCTCGGCCGATGCCGCCAATCACCAATACTTGGTAAGGTGCGTTACTTCGCCCGCGCCAACTCCTGCGCCAGAAACGGCGCGGTGCGGCTGCCGGCCGCCCGGGCCACCTGCGCAGGGGAACCCGTCGCCACGATCCGGCCACCTTCGGCGCCCGCTCCCGGCCCGACGTCGATCACCCAGTCGGCCTGCGCCACCGCGCGCATGTCGTGCTCGATCATCACCACGGTGTTGCCGGCATCCACCAGGCGCTGCAACTGCACCAGCAGCCGGTCGGCGTCTGACGCATGCAGCCCTGTGGTGGGCTCGTCCAGCACGTACAGGCTGCGGCCGCGCTGGCTGCGCTGTAGTTCGGTGGCCAGCTTGATGCGCTGCGCCTCGCCGCCCGACAACTCGGTAGCAGGCTGGCCCAGGCGCAGATAGCCCAGCCCGATCTCGCGCAGCAGTTGCAGCGGCCGCGCCACCGCGTCCTCGGCGGCAAAGAAGTCGCGGGCCTCGTCCACGGTCATGCGCAGCACTTCGGCGATGTTGCGGCCGTTCCATTGCACCTTCAGCGTGGCCTCGTTGTAGCGGTCGCCATGGCAGGTCGGGCACGGCGCGTAGACGCTGGGCATGAACAGCAGTTCCACGCTGACGAAGCCTTCGCCCTCGCAGGTCTCGCAGCGCCCCTTGGCCACGTTGAACGAGAACCGTCCGGCGTCGAAGCGGCGGCGGCGCGCGTCGGGCGTGGCAGCAAACAGCTTGCGCACGGGGTCGAACAGGCCGGTGTAGGTGGCCAGGTTGGAGCGCGGTGTGCGCCCGATAGGTTTTTGATCGACCTGCACCAGCCGCTGCACGGCGTGGACATCACCGGCCAGGTGGCCGCCGGTGGTCTCCATCACCGCCGCGCCCTCGCTGCCGGCGCTATCGGTGGTGTCGGCGGCATCGTCCTCGGGCTCGTGGCCCAGGTGCAGCAGCACGAGTTCCGGCAGCGCCTGCGCCACCAGGCTGGACTTGCCCGAGCCCGAGATGCCGGTGACGGCCGTCAGCACGCCCAGCGGGATGCGCGCATCCACGCCGCGCAGGTTGTGGCGCTGGATGCCCTGCAGTTCCAGCCAGCCGCTGGCGGCGCGCCCGCGGCTGCTGGGCGCCGGGATCTCGTCGAACAGGTAGCGCGCCGTGCGCGACTCGGCGACCTGGCGCAGGCCGTCCGGCTCACCGCTGTAGAGCACGCGGCCGCCCTGCTCGCCAGCGTCCGGCCCCACGTCCACCAGCCATTGTGCGCGGCGCATCAGCTCCAGGTCGTGCTCGACGACGAACACGGAGTTGCCGGCGTCGCGCAGCCTGTCGAGCGCGTCGTACAGCGCCTGGCTGTCGCCAGGGTGCAGGCCCGCCGAAGGCTCGTCGAGCACGTAGACGACACCGAACAGCAGCGAACTCAATTGCGTGGCCAGTCGCAGGCGCTGCAGCTCGCCTGCCGACAGCGTGGGCGTGGCGCGGTCCAGCGTGAGGTAGCCCAGGCCCAAGCCACGAAGTTGGCGCAATCGCGCCACCACGCCGCCGGCCAGGCGCTGCGCGGCCAGCCGCTTTTCTTCCGACAGCGCGGAAGTGCGGCGCACGTCGGGTGACACCGCATGCACCGCGCGACCCGTGGCCGCGCGTTCGGCGCGGTCACGCCGGGTCGCTTCCTTGTCCGCGCCTGCCCCCGCGGCGTGGGCGCTGAAGTCACCCTGGACGATGGGCTCCAGCAAGGTCGCCAACTGGTCCAGCGGCATCTGCATGAAGGTGCCGATGTCCACGCCGGCAAAGCGGACCGACAGCGCCTCGGGTCTGAGCCGCTTGCCGTGGCAGGTCGGGCACAGCTTGCCCTCCATGAAGCGCGACACGCGCTTCCTCATCAAGGCGCTTTGCGTGCTGGCAAAGGTGTGCAGCACGTAGCGCCGGGCACCAGTGAAGGTACCCATGTAGCTGGGCTCCATCCGGCTTTTGACGGCGGCGCGGGTCTCGGCCGGCGTGAAGCCGGCATACACCGGCACCGTGGGCGCGTCCTCGGTGAACAGGATCCAGTCGCGGTCCTTCCTGGGCAGGTCGCGCCACGGCCGGTCCACGTCGTAGCCCATGCTGACCAGGATGTCGCGCAGGTTCTGCCCCTGCCAGGCCGGGGGCCAGGAGGCGATGGCGCGCTCGCGGATGGTGAGCGAGGGGTCCGGCACCATGATGGCCTCGGTCACCTCGTAGACATGGCCCAGGCCGTGGCAGGTGGGGCATGCGCCCTGCGGCGTGTTGGGCGAGAAGTCCTCGGCGTACAGCATGGGCTGGTGGGCGGGATAGGCGCCGGCGCGCGAGTACATCATCCGCACCAGGCTGGACAGCGTGGTGACGCTGCCTACCGAAGACCGGGCGTTGCTGGCGCCGCGCTGCTGCTGCAGCGCCACGACCGGTGGCAGGCCGTCGATGGCGTCAACGTCAGGCACGCCGGCCTGATCGATCAGCCGCCGGGCATAAGGGGCCACCGACTCGAAGTAGCGCCGCTGCGCCTCGGCGTAGATGGTGCCGAAGGCGAGCGAGGATTTCCCCGAGCCGGAGACGCCTGAGAAGACCACCAGCGCGTTGCGCGGGATGTCCACGTCCACGTCCTTGAGGTTGTGCTCGCGCGCGCCGCGCACTTCCACGAAGCCGCTGGCCGCGGCGGTACAGGAGGCTTCACCGAAAGAAGGGTTGGGCATGTTCTTTTCCTTGGGTTCGTGGGGCGTGGCGATGTCAACTGCTCGCGTCTGGTGTGGTTGCGTCATCGAGCGATCGCAGCCACGCAAGCCGTTCGCCCATCGACCGCTCGGCACCTCGATCGGTCGGTTGATACCAGTCCGGCCGCGCCACCCCATCGGGGAAGTAGCCCTGCCCTGCGGCAAAGCCGTCAGCTTCGTCATGCGCGTAGCGATAGCCTTGCCCGTAGCCCATCTGTTTCATGAGCCTGGCCGGCGCGTTGCGCAGGTGCAGCGGCACCGGCCTGGAGCCGTTGCTCTGGACGAAGGCCTTGGCCTGATTCCAGGCGGCGTAGGCGGCGTTCGACTTGGGTGCTAGCGCTAGATAGGTCACCGCCTGGGCCAGCGGTATCTCGCCCTCGGGTGAACCCAGCCGGTCATAGGCCAGCGCAGCACTGAGCGCCAGCGGCAAGGCCTGCGGGTCGGCATTGCCGATGTCCTCGCTGGCCATGACCACCATGCGCCGGGTCACCTGGCTCACGTCGCCGCTGCCATCGATGATGCGCGCCAGCCAGTACAGCGCCGCGTCCGGGTCCGAGCCGCGCAGCGACTTGTGAAAGGCCGAGAGCTGCCAGTAGAACTCGTCACCGCCTTTGTCGAAGCGGCGCAGCGACGGGCTGGTGGACGCCCGGGCAAACTCGCCATCGACCGTCGCCTTGCCGGCGCCCGATGCTGCGTTCGCCACCTGCTCCAGCAGGTTGAGAAAGCGCCGGCCATCGCCATCGGCAAAGCCTTTGAGCAGGTCCAACGCCTCGCCATCCAGCGTGACGCCATCGAGCTGCGGCAGCGCGCGTTGGTACAGTTGCTGCAGCTCGTCGCCGGACAGCGGCTCCAGCGTGTAGACCTGCGCACGCGACAGCAGCGCGGAGTTGACCGCCAGGCCCGGATGCTCGGTGGTGCCGCCCACCAGGGTCAGCAACCCGGATTCGACGTGCGGCAGCAGCGCGTCCTGCTGCGCCTTGTTGAAGCGGTGGATCTCATCGACGAAGAGCACGGTGGACAGCCCGTGGTGGTCCAGCTCGACTTGGGCCGCGTCTATGGCTTCGCGGATGTCCTTCACGCCCGCCAGCACGGCCGAGATCGCGATGAAGCGGCTGTCGGTCGCGCGGGCGGACAGGCGGCCCAGCGTCGTCTTGCCAACGCCCGGCGGCCCCCACAAGATGAAGGAGTGCAGCCGGCCCGACGCCAGCGCCAGGCGCAGCGACTTGCCCGGGCCGAGCAGGTGCTGTTGTCCGACGAACTCGTCCAAGGACTGGGGGCGCAGCAACTCGGCCAGGGGCGGCTTGGGGCTTGTCGTGAACAGGTCGGCCAAGGCCATCTCCCGGGAGGAATCCAGAACCTGCCTCAGCCTTTGAGCGCCCTGGCGTGGTGGGCCATGTGCTCGCCGATGAAGCTGGCGATGAAGTAGTAGCTGTGGTCGTGGCCCGGCCGCAGGTTCAGCGTCAGCGGGTGCCGGGCCTCGGCGCAGGCTTGGCGCAGCAGTTCGGGCCGCAATTGGCTTTCAAGAAACTCGTCGTTCAAGCCCTGGTCCACCAGCAGCGGCAGGCGCTCCTGCGCGTCGCGAACCAGCGCCACGCTGTCGTACTGCTGCCAGGCTTGCCGATCGGTGCCCAGATAGGCTGCGAAGGCCTTGTGCCCCCACGGCACCTGCGAGGGCGCGACGATGGGCGCGAAGGCCGACACGCTGCGGTAGCGCCCAGGGTTGCGCAGCGCGACGACCAGCGCGCCGTGCCCGCCCATGGAATGGCCGCTGATGGCGCGCTCGCCGGTCGCGGGGAACTCGGCCTCGACAAGTGCCGGCAGCTCGTGCACAACGTGGTCGTACATCCGGTAGTTCGCTGCCCACGGCGCCTGGGTCGCATTGACGTAGAAGCCTGCGCCTTGCCCCAGGTCATAGGCGGGATCGTCGGCCACGCCGTCGCCGCGGGGGCTGGTATCGGGCGCCACGACGATGACACCATGCTCGGCAGCGTAACGCTGCATCGCCGCCTTGGTGATGAAGTTCTGCTCGGTGCAAGTCAGGCCGGACAGCCAGTAGAGCACCGGCAGCCTGCCCTGCCCGGCCTGCGGTGGCAGATAGACGCCGAAGCGCATCGTGCAGCCGAGGGTGGCCGATTGGTGCCGATAGACGTCCTGCCAGCCACCGAAGCTGGCGTGATGTTCCACGCGTTCCATGAGTGTTCCTGTGTTCAACGATGGGTGTGCCGCGATGGCACCGGTCAGGCAGACTGCGCTTGCGCCGCGGGGTCGCCGTGGGCGTGCCGGATGCTGCGCACTCGCCACCAGATGGTCAGCATCACCGCCGGCACCAGCACCGCCGTGACCGGCGCGACGAAGTCATGGACGACCGGAAGGCCCTTGAGCAGATAGCCGAGCAGGCTGACAACGTAGTAGGAGATAGCCGCGACCGACAGGCCCTCGACGGTCTGCTGCAGCCGCAGCTGCATCCGCGCGCGGTCGTTCATCGCCGTGAGCAGGTCGCGGTTCTGGCGCTGCAGTTCGACGTCGATCCACGAGCGCAGCAGCGAGATCGCCCGGTTCAGTTTTTCGGAGAGCTTGGCCTGGCGCTCCTTGACCGAGTGGCAGGTCCGCATCGCCGGCGCAATGCGACGCAGCAGGAAGTCGCCCCAGGTGCACCAGCCGTGCACCGCCTGCTCCGACAGCGAGGCCAGCCTTTCCTCGACGATCTCGTAGTAGGCGCGGCTGGCGCCGAAGCGGTAGAGGTTGGCCGCGGCCTCGGCTTCCAGCTCGGCCGCCAGGCTCGTCAGCTCGGTGAGCAGCACGCCGCTGTCGCGCCGCGCTGCCAGGCTGGTGCACATCTCGTCGGTGATCGCCGCGAGCCGCGACTCCATGCGCCGCAGGTCGGTCGTCATCGACCGCGTCAACGGCAGGGACAGCAGCGCCATGGTCCGGTAGGTCTCGATTTCCAGCAGGCGCTGGGCCAGCGCACCGGCGCGCGCCGGGTACAGGTCGCGACAGAGAATGAGCATGTGCGTCAGCCCATCCTCGTCCTGCCGAAAGTCGGTCAGGATCGCGGCCGCGCCGTTCTCCACCACCGACCAGCAGAGGCTGGCGCGGTCGAAGCGATCCGCCTCCTTCTCCGTTTCCGCGGTCCAGGGCAGCAACCGCAAGCGGATGCCCGATACGACCGGGCCCGGCGGCACGAAGCCGTGCTTGAACGGGTTCTCGCCACGGGGCTGCCCGGTCTGCGGATCGAGCGCGGCACACCACAGGTAGGTCGAGAACTCGGTGTGCTTTTCGCAATGCAAATCCCCCTCGTCCCAGGTCAGACCGTGCAGCGGCGTCGCCGGGTCCGGCTCGGCGACGCCGAGGCGATGCGACAGTTCGCTGATCGCCGCTTGATCCTTGCGCAGGTCGCCCTCGGTCATGAAGGCCAACTGCAGGATGCTGCGCGGGGGCTCGATCAACAGATGGGGACGCGCATGCACCTCGCCGACGGCCGCTGCCCGGTCGGCATAGGCCGGCATGCCGTACACGGTGGCCGCCGCGGTGGTGGTCGCGGTCGCCGATGCAGTCGTACCGATGTTGGCTTGCTGATTCATGGCACCCTCCTGACGACAGCGCGAGCCGCGCCTACATGTAGATGAATTGCCGGTACAGGCTATCCAACTCGCGGCGGATTTTTTCCACCTGCGCTTCATTGCCGGAGTCGGTGAAGGCCAGCAACTGCTGCTCCTTGGTCGTGATCTGGTCACAGAGCACCGACAGGTTTTCGCAGAACGCTTCGGAGTGAACCGGTGTCGCGGCGGCGGCTTCACCATCGGACGCCAGCCTGCGCACCGATGACACCGGCGAGATGCCGTTTTCCTGGTTGAAGGCCATCTGCAGTTCTCGGCGCCTGCTCGTCTCGTCGATGGCCTGCTGCATCGCCGGCGTCACGGCGTCGGCGTAGAGAATGGCCTTGCCTTCTTCATTGCGCGCAACGCGGCCGATCATCTGGATAAGCGCATGGGTCGAACGCAGGAAACCGGCGTGGTCGGCGTCGAGAATCGCCACCAGGGATGCCTCCGGGATGTCCAGCCCCTCGCGCAGCAGGCTGATGCCGATCAGCACGTCGAACTCGCCGGCGCGCAGGCCGTTGATGATCTCGATGCGCTCGTCCTGCTTGATGTCCGAGTGCATGTACCGCACCCGAATGCCCTTGCCGGCCAGAAAGTCGCAGAGTTCCTCCGCGCCCAGTTTGGTCAGCGTCGTCACCAGCACCCGGTTGTTGTTCGCAACGCAGGTCGAGATTTCGGCCAGCAGGTCGTCCAGATAACCGGCTCGGGGCCGCACCTCCACCGTCGGGTCGAGCAGGCCCGTGGGCCTGATCATTTGATCGACGACCCGGCCCGCCGACCGCTTCAGCTCGTAGTTGCCCGGCGTCGCGGACACGAAGATGGCCTGCGGCTTGAGCGCCTCGAACTCGCTGAAACTCAAGGGCCGGTTGTTGCGCGACGAGGGCAGGCGGAATCCATACTCGATCAAGGTGTCCTTGCGGCTCTGGTCGCCCCGGTACATCGCCGAAATCTGCGGCACCATGACATGCGATTCGTCGACGAACAGCAGCCCGTCCTTCGGCAGGTAATCGAGCAGGGTGCAGGGCGGCAGTTTCGGATCCCGACCATTCAAATAGCAGGAATAGTTTTCCAGCCCCGAGCAGTAGCCGGCGTGGCGCATCATCTCCACGTCGGCCATGATCCGCTCGTAGAGCCGATTGGCCTCTACCAAACGATTGTCGGCGTGGAGCTCGGCCACCCGGGCCTCCATCTCGGCCACGATCTGGTCGGCCGCCGCTTCGATCTTGTTCTTCGGCGCCGAAAACAGCGTCTTGGGCGACACGAGGTAGTGCTCGACCGCGCCCGGAGTCCTGCCGGTGACCGGGTCCAGCCAATGCACCGTATCGACGACGCCATCCATCAATTCCACCCGGATGCCCATGTGCTCGGAGTCGGCGGGAAAGATATCGAAGACATCGCCGCGGACGCGGAACGTGCCGCGCTTGAGCGCCTTGTCGGTACGCTCGTACTGCAGCAGCACCAGGCGGCGAATGAATTCCCGCTGCTCCAGCTTGTTGCCCCGGTACAGCGGAATCTGCAAGGCCCGGTAGTCGTCAGGCTCGCCGAGGCCGTAGATGGACGACACCGACGCCACGACGATCACGTCCCGGCGTTCGATCAGCGATTTGGTGGTCGACAGCCGCAGCCGTTCGAGGTGGTCGTTGATGGACGAATCCTTCTCGATGAATCGATCGCTGCCGGGAATGTAGACCTCGGGCTGGAAGTAGTCGTAATACGACACGAAGTACTCGACCGCGTTCTCGGGAAAGAAATGCTTCATCTCCCCATAGAGTTGCGCGGTCAGCGTCTTGTTGGGCGCCAGGATCAAGGTCGGCCGTTTCAGGCGATGGATCAGGTTCGCCATCGTGAAGGTCTTGCCCGAGCCGGTGATGCCTTTCAGCGTCTGGTGCGTCGCGCCCGCCTCCACGCCGGCCATCAGCCGCGCGATGGCCTCCGGCTGATCGCCTGCGGGCGTGTAGTTGGAATGCAAGATGAACGTGCCGGTCGACATTTGTGTTTCTCCAGTTTGAACCGCCGCAACTTCAGTCGATCGCTTCGACAACGGGGCGCGCCAAAGTCGCTTCGTCACACGAAGGTGTACGCGCACACCTTGTTGCCCGCCGGGTCACGCAGGTAGGCGGCGTAGGCGCCGGGCAGGTGGCCCCGCGGGCCGGCCCGGCCTTCGTCAGTGCCGCCTGCGGCCACGCCGGCCGCGTGGAAGGCGTCCACTTCATCTGCCGACGCGGCGGCGAAGCCGATCGTCACGCCGTTACTGGAGGGCGTTTCACCATTGCCCGGACGGGCGATGATGAAAGCCGGTTTTTCACGACCGTACAGTACCCACCCGTTGCCGAACGGGCCGAGGTTTTTGATGCCGAGGGCACCCAAGGCGGCGTCGTAGAACGTGGCCGACTTTTGAACGTCGGCGGCACCGATGAAGACGTGCGAGAAGATGCCGTCGCCGGAAATGACAGGAGTGGACATGGTTGGTTCCCTTGATGGTTGTATTGGATGGATAGTGAGTGATCAGTAGTGAATCACCGTGCGGATCGACTTGCCTTCGTGCATCAGGTCGAATGCCTTGTTGATATCGTCGAGCCCCATGGTGTGGGTGACGAAGGGGGCGAGATCGATCTCGCCTTTCATGGCGTCTTCCACCATGCCGGGAAGCTGAGTGCGGCCCTTGACCCCACCGAAGGCCGAGCCCTTCCAGGTGCGACCAGTGACCAGCTGGAACGGACGGGTCGAGATTTCCTTGCCGGCGCCGGCGACGCCGATGACGATCGACTGCCCCCAACCACGATGGGCCGCTTCCAGCGCCGAGCGCATCACGTTGACATTGCCAATGCACTCGAAGGTGTGATCGACCCCCCAACCGGTCATTTCGATAAGCACTTGCTGGATTGGCTTGTCGAAGTCCTTGGGGTTGAGGCATTCGGTGGCGCCAAAGGCGCGGGCAAGCTCGAACTTGGCCGGATTGGTGTCGATGGCAATGATGCGACCCGCCTTGGCTTGCCGCGCGCCCTGGACGACGGCCAGGCCGATGCCGCCGAGACCGAAGACGGCCACCGAATCACCCGGCTGCACCTTGGCGGTGTTGTGCACGGCGCCGATACCGGTGGTCACGCCGCAACCGAGCAGACAGACGTGCTCGGGATTGGCGCTCGGGTTAATTTTGGCCAGCGATACTTCGGCCACCACCGTGTATTCGCTGAACGTCGAGCAGCCCATGTAGTGATAAAGCGGCTGGCCGTTGTACGAAAAGCGGGTCGTACCATCGGGCATCAGGCCCTTGCCCTGGGTGGCGCGAACCGCGACGCACAGGTTGGTCTTGCCGGACTTGCAGAACAGGCACTCACCACATTCGGCGGTGTAGAGCGGGATAACGTGGTCGCCCGGCTTGACGCTGGTCACGCCTTCACCCACCTCCACGACAATGCCCGCGCCTTCATGACCCAGTACTACCGGGAAAAGGCCCTCGGGGTCGTCGCCCGACAGAGTGAAGGCGTCGGTATGGCAAACGCCCGTGTGCGTGACCCTGATGAGCACTTCGCCCTTGCGCGGCGGCTCAACGTCGATTTCGACGATTTCCAGGAGTTTGCCGGGCCCGAAGGCAACTGCTGCACGTGATTTCATGATGTCGCTTCCTTTCCTAGAACCTAAACCTGTCCTCGGCGAGGACAACTCGGTGCCGCTACCGAAGATAAGAGCGGACGATGGAGACGGTCTCGTCGATGGATTTGTTCTGCGAGTCGCTCCTGACTGCGCTGCTGGGGAACTCTTCCCGCAGGTAACTCTCCAGCACCGTGGCCATCAAACCGTTGACTGCGCCGCGTACGGCCGCAAGCTGCTGGAGAACGGCAGGGCAATCGGCACCCGCAGCGAGCGCTTGTTCAAGCGTCGCCACCTGCCCTTTGATGCGCCGGATGCGCGTCAGTGCTTGCTTCTTGTCTCCCGGACTGTGTGGCATCGAACCCCCATCTGTTACTGGATTGCGTCAGCGGCAGCATACCATACTACCCCATAGTATCCGTTGTATCCGTTGTATCCGTTGTATGCATAGTATTCATGATATTTATCGCCGGGTGGTACTCATTGGCAATGCGGCCGGTACGACGGCGCCCTTTCCGTGCAGCACGGCTTGCTCGACTTGCGGCAAAGCTTCGTCCTGGCAATTGTTGACGCGGAACGACGGCGCGGGGCGGAGGCGATGCCGCCTGCGCGTAGGGATTGTTGTTTTGTGCAGGATGCCGACGGCAAATCGTTGCTGACTGCTGGAGTGATTTGCAGGCAGGCCGATCGCGCCAGTTCGGCGATTTTTGTCTAACACGTTAGACAAAAAAGTCGACTTCAACAGTCGCAGCGCCTGCAGAGAACTCACGCAGCGGAAACAAAAAAGGCCTGGGAGTACCCAAGCCTTTGATTTGCATACGTTTTTTAACTGAGGTCAACGTGGCGAATGGTAGGCCGTGTAGGGGTCGAACCTACGACCAACGGATTAAGAGTCCGCTGCTCTACCAACTGAGCTAACGACCCATTGCCGTGACAAACCAAGATTCTAGCGTAACTTGTGGCGACGCCCGGTCGTGTGCCTGCCCGTAAGGCAGGACACTTGCGGCCCCGCCTTGTGCCGTTGACGAAGTCACTCATCGGGGACACGGCATGCCACCGCGCTCGGCAGAACCGCAAGCGATTTGCACTATGGCGCTACGTCGCCGGTTTCCATTTAAGTTCCAGCGCCGTACCGATAATTTCTATGAGATTCAGGATCTGACTACAAACTTCATCCTCGGGGACAGGGAACGCCACATCGTTGGCCGGGTAGCGAACCAAGAACGGTGCGCCATGCATCTGCGCAATAAATTCAAACCAAATTGGCCTCGATGAAGGAATAGTCAGTCCTTCGCCTACTGCGGCGTCCCAAAGCGTCGGCAGATCGTGCCCAAGCGGTGACTTAGCAAGCTTGCTTTTGGATTTTTCTGCGGACTCGCCACGTCTCAATGCTTGCCCATGTAACCACGCCTTTAGCGCAACCTCAATGGCGTGCCCCAAAAGCATGTTTGCGGCAATGCCAAAACGCTGTCGGTTCAGTGATGCGGCCGCCTCTGTCAAATGCCTGGCGTGCCCTAAATAGGCACCGACAGTGCCTGTCGGCCCATAAGTTTGGTAAATCACCTGTTTCCTGTCTGTTAGCAAATACCTCGCAGGTGCGGTTCGCCCCGCCATCAACGCTGACTGACATCAATTTGGGTGCGGTGAAACCGCACCCTACGAATCTTCACGGAATCGTTCATGGTTCGACGAGCTCACCACGAACGGACATGTGACGTCGCGATTGGCGAGTGAATCACCGATAAACCGGAAACCGCGCACAAAGCGCCGCCACTTCCCCACGCACGCGCGCAATCACCGCCTCATCATTCGGCGCGTCGAGCACGTCGGCGATGAAGTTGCCGACCATCTTGGCTTCGGCTTCCTTGAAGCCGCGGGTGGTGAAGGCCGGTGAGCCGAGGCGGATACCGCTGGTGACCATCGGCTTTTCCGGGTCGTTCGGGATGGCGTTTTTGTTGCAGGTCATGTGTGCCTTGTGCAACACGGCTTCGGCGTCCTTGCCTGTGATCTTCTTGGCGCGCAGGTCAACCAGCATCAGATGCGACTCGGTGCCGCCGCTGACAATGCGCAGGCCGCGTTCGACCAGCGTTTTCGCGAGCACGTCGGCGTTCTTGAGCACCTGTTCCTGATAGGTTTTGAACTCGGGCTTCAGCGCCTCGCCAAAGGCCACGGCCTTGGCCGCAATCACATGCATCAGCGGGCCGCCCTGCAGGCCGGGGAACACGGCGCTGTTGAGCTTTTTGGCGAGGTCTTCGTCGTTAGTGAGGATCACGCCGCCGCGCGGTCCGCGCAGCGTCTTGTGCGTGGTGCTGGTGGTGACGTGCGCGTGCGGCACCGGGTTGGGGTATACGCCGGCGGCGATCAGGCCGGCGTAGTGCGCCATGTCGACCCACAGCCAGGCGCCGACTTCATCGGCGATCTCGCGCATCTTCGCCCAATCCCACTTGAGCGAGTAGGCCGAGCCGCCGCCCACGATCATCTTCGGTTTGACCTCGTGCGCCTTGGCGCGCATCGCGTCGTAGTCGATCTTCTCGTCAGCGGTCAGGCCATAGGCGTTGGCCTTGAACCATTTGCCGCTCATGTTGAGCGCCATGCCGTGCGTCAGATGGCCGCCCTCGGCGAGCGAGAGACCGAGGAAAGGCTCGCCCGGCTGCATCAACACGAAGTAGATCGCGGCGTTCGCCTGCGCACCCGAGTGCGGCTGCACGTTGACGAATTTGGCGCCGAACAGTTGCTTGAGGCGTTCGATGGCCAGCGTTTCGGCGACGTCGACGTATTCGCAGCCACCGTAGTAGCGGCGGCCCGGATAGCCCTCGGCGTACTTGTTGGTGAGCTGCGAGCCCTGCGCTTCCATCACGGCTTTCGACGTGTAGTTCTCGCTGGCGATCAGCTCGATGTGATCTTCCTGGCGCTGGTTCTCGGCGTTGATGACGGCGAACACTTCGGCATCGACGGCGGCGAGCGGTGACGTGAAGTTTTCCGGACGAGACGTGTTGGTGGCATTAGCCATGGGGCATTTCCTTTTCGTCGCGAAGTTTGTGCACCGACCCGCGCGAAATGGCGGCGAATCGGTACATGCCCAGGCGAACGGCGGAAACGCGCGACCGCAGCGGCCGCGACGCGCGTGCTTCCTGAGGGTGGCTCCCTCTCGGACGCTGCGGTATCGCAGCGCTTACGCCAGTTACACGCGAATCGGGATTATAGGTGGCGCGTTTTCAGCGCGCCACCATAAGTCACGGCAACGGCGCCAATTCAGCCCAATCGACGGCGGCGCAAACCAAGCGCGGCCAAGACCAGCGAAAGCAGAACCAGTGCCGGCCACCCGGCGGTCGGGATCGTTTGCGGCGCAACGGCAGCGAAGGTAGCAGTCACCGTGCAGGCAGCGGCAATGGGTCCAGTGGTGTACGGACTGGTCGCACCCGTAGTGCCGCCACAGCCACTGATGTTGGCAATGCTGTAACCCGGTAGCGGCGTCACTGTACAGGTCGTGGTGGTGCCGGATCGCACCGGGCTGGCGCAGGCGATCGAGCCACCGCTTCCTGCGACTGCTCCCGTTACGACGAAGGTCAAGGCGTTCACCGCGGTAGTCGCCGACGCCGAGTTATTGGCGCCGTTTGCGTCTCCTGTGGTTGAACTGATGTTTGCCGTTGCCGTCACGTTACCACCCGCGAACGCGGACGAAACCACCACAACGAGAGTAAAGTTCGCCGTCCCGCCCGCCGCATACGATGCCAGATTGCAGCTAACCGTTCCGGTGCCACCGACAGCGGGCGTCGTGCAGCTCCAGCCCCCCGGCGCAGACATGGAAACGAATGTCGTGTTGGCCGGCACCGCGATGCTCAACACTGCGGCAGCTGCAACGCTTGGTCCGGTATTGGCGGTGCCGATCGCGTAGCTGATCTGACCACCGGCAGTCGCCGGATCCGGTGTGTCGGTGATCGTCACCGACAGGTCCGCCGACGGTCCTAGGGTGTCGGTATCGGTCGCGCTGTTATTGCCCGGGTTCGGGTCAGTCACACCGCTCGGGGCCGCCACGGTCGCCGTGTTGCTCAGCGTGCCGGTCGCCGCTGCCGAAATTGAGCAGCTCGCCGTGTAAGTTGTGCTGCCTCCAGCGGGCAAATTGACGGTGTCGTTGATGTTGCCGGAACCCGACCCCGTACAGGTACCGCCGCCAGCGCCAACACAGGTCCAGGTGCAGGTCAGACTTGCCGGGAAGGTATCGGCGACCGTCGCGCCGCTGACGCTGCTGGGGCCGGCATTGCTCGCCGTAATCGTATAGGTGACCGATCCACCGGGCGTTGCGCTGGTCACACCATCGGTCTTTGTAATCGAAAGGTCGGCCGACGCCAGCGCGGTCGTATTGAAGGCGATCACGGTGACGGCATCGCGGCTCTCGCCCGCCGGCACCGACAGCGTCCACTGGAAGCCGCCGGTGAAATCGATGTTGGTGGCCGGTACGCCAGAGTTGTCGAAATCGGTAATAGTCGTGTCGGAAAGCAACCCCGCAACATCCGTCGTCGTGGCGAACGGGCGCACCAGCAATGCATTCGCCGAGACACCCGCAAATTGCGCAGTGTCCACGGCTGTTGCGTCTGAAATGTCCAGCCGCTGCTGAGGAATCCCAAGGGCGACGCTGTCACCACCCGGAGAACCGCCAAGGTCGATATCGGTCATCACGAATACGTCAATGCCAAGCGCAGATGCACCTGTATTGATGATCCGCATCGTACAAGTGACCTTGCCGCCGACTGGCGAGGCGATGCCCAGCACAACGCAGGTCTCCTGCGCATCGAAACCGCGCCCGTTGACGTTAGTCCAAGTGATGGTGGACGTGTCACCGATGTATGACTGTGTCGTCGGCGCCGGGAATGCGGTTTCCGATGTATCGCCACTGACGCGATACCACCAGCCGAACTCGAAGAGCTGATCGGTGCCGGCGGTGGTCACACCACTGAAATTGGCCTGTGGCGACGCGTCGAACGATGAGGTTGTCCTCGCGAACGACGCCGTGCCGCTGGTGATTGTGCCTTGCGCAAAACTCGCTGCGCTGACGCACAGCAGAATGCAAAGTGCGAGAAAACGCTTCATATCCCCCCTCAGAATTGTCTTGGCTGGCGATTATTGCAGGTTTCCGGATACGTTCTGTGAATGCATGTGTTCGCCGCGAAATCGTCGTCACACGCGACGCGAGTGCCGCGGCCGCTGTGGTCGCCGAGCCCCTCATCGGCACCAAGTCTTTTGCAGCTTTTCGCCAGAACGGGCGCAGATCAAGGCGCTAAGCTACAAAATATATAAAGTCGACTTCATGAAAAATAGCCACCAAAACCATGATGGCCTTTCGTTTAAAGGCAAAAGCTATATCAGCGATGCTTGGTCAAACCCCAACCTGGCGCAGCCCCCAAAACGACACGACCGCCACTAGCGTCGGCCCCAACGCCGAACAGAGCAGCCATAGCGGGCTGATGTGTTCGTCGTCGAAGAAGCCCTTCAGGATCGCGTAACCTGCCGGATTCGGTGCGTTGGCGATCACCGTGAGGCCGCCGCCGGTCACCGCGCCGGCGACCAGCATGTACTTGAACTCCGGCGTCAGCCCGGACACCAGCGAGCCGAGATAGGTCAGCGCCGCGTTGTCGGTGATCGCGGTCAACGCGGTGGCGGCGAAGTACACCTGATCGGGCGACATCTTGAGCAGCAGCGGCTGCAGCCACCACTGCTGCATGCCGCCGAGCACCACCAGTCCGGCGAGGAAGAAGCCCACCATCAGGGCCTCGCGCAGGATGAGCCGGTCCTGATGCTGCGGATAGGCACTGGCGATGCCGAGGAACAAGAGCAGGATGCCCATGAACAGCGCCGGGTGATGTGCGAATACCACGACGCCCGCAAGCAGCAGCAGATGCACGGCGCACACCTGGAACGGCACCCGGCCTTCGGAGGCGCCGTCCGCCGTGCCGCGCAACGCCCGCAATTCGCTGAAAAACAGCGTCGTCGCGATTGCCGCATTGATCGCCACCGCCAGCGCCGCGCGCCAGCCGAAGTGTCCGATCATGAAGCTCATGTTCCAGTCCCACTTGGCGGCCACCATCAACACCGGCGGTGCGGCGTAGGGCGTCAGCACGCCGCCGATCGAAACATTGACGAACAGCACGCCGAGCGTGGCATAGCGCAGCCGCGACGACAAACCTGCCTTGTAAAAACGGTCGCGCAGCATGAAGGCGCCGAGCGTCATCGCCGCCGGTTCGGTGATGAACGAGCCGAGCAGCGGCACGGCGGTCAGGATGATCCAATAAAACGCCACGCTCCGCGGCAGCGGCAGCATCCGCGACAGCCCGGTGATCGCCAGCTTGGCGACATGCAGCACGGGCTTGCTGGCCGCCACCACCATGATGGCAATGACGAACAGCGGCTCGGTGAAATTGCGGCCATCGATGTAGTCGGTGCCGGCTTTCATGCCGCCGGTCGCGAACAGCCAGATCAGCAGCGCGCCGGACCAGAGGCCAAACACCGCCTCCACCTCGCCGAGCAGGTGAAACAGCCCTTCGTGCTTCGGAAAGCGATGCCCAAACGCGGCAATCCGGGGCGCCAGGAAGGTGTGCAGGATCGCCAGCACGAACAACGCGGCGGCAACAGTCTCGGTGGCGGTCGGGTTCATCGGGTTCTCGGTGCTTCGAAAGGTGCCTGAAATGGGTGCGCGGCGGTGCGGAAACAGTTGCATCCGGCGGCCGCGCGACGGCCGGGCAGCACAAGCATAGTCGGCCTTGCCGCAGCCTGTTGCTTGCCCGCACGGGATGGGGAAAACCCATGCGGGCGGGGCGTTTGGGCGACCCTACAATGCGGCCCAAGGTCGAAAAGCAGCACCAACGACCAGAGCATTGCCCACCGTTTCGGTGGCGAACCCAATCATTCAAGGAGAGAGCATGCAACGTCGTGATTTTCTAACCAAGGCGGCGGCCAGCGCCGCCACCGGTGGCGCCATCCTCGGTGCGCCGGCCGTCATCGGTCAAGCCCCTGCCGTTCGCTGGCGTTTGACCTCGGCCTTCCCGAAGTCGCTGGACACCATTTACGGTGCGGCCGAAGTATTCGCCAATGAAGTCGGCAAGGCGACCGGCGGCAAATTCCAGATCTCGGTGCATGCCGCCGGCGAAATCGTGCCGACGCCGGGTCTGGTCGACGCCGTGCAAAACGGTACCGTCGAAGCCGGCCACACGGCGCCGTACTACTACTTCGGCAAGGACGACGTGTTCGCTCTGGGTTGCGCCATTCCGTTCGGCCTCAACAGCCGCCAGATGACGGCATGGATGTACGAAGGCAACGGCCTCAAGCTGATGCGCGAGTTCTACGCCAAGTACAACATGATCAGCTTCCCCGGCGGCAACACCGGCGCCCAGATGGGCGGCTGGTATCGCAAGGAAATCAAGACGCTGGCCGACGTCAAGGGGCTCAAGTTCCGCGTCGGCGGCTTCGCCGGCCGCGTCTGCGAACGCCTCGGCATGGTCGCGCAGAACATTCCGGGCGGCGAGATTTATCAGGCGCTGGAAAAGGGCACCATCGACGCCGCCGAATGGGTCGGTCCCTACGACGACCAGAAGCTCGGCTTCAACAAGGTTGCGCCGAACTACTACTACCCCGGCTGGTGGGAAGGTGGCCCGGAACTCGATTTCTTCATCAACCAGAAAGCCTGGGACTCGCTCAATGCCGAGTACAAGGCAATCGTCGAATCGGCAGCCTCGCACGCCCACGTCACCATGCAGGCGCGCTACGATGCCCGCAACCCGGCGGCGCTGAAGCAACTGGTGGCCACCGGCACCAAGCTGCATGCGTTCAGCGACGAGATCATGAACGCGGCGTACAAGGCGGCGACGGATCTGTACGCCGAAATCTCGGCGAAGAACCCTGCCTGGAAGAAGATTTACGACGACTACTCCAAGTTCCGCGCCGATGCGAACCTCTGGTTCCGCTTCACCGAAGCGCGCTTCGACCGCTTCATGCAGTCGCAAAAACTGTAAGCCGGCCTTCCGCACGCAGCCCGCACGGCGCAAGCCCTGCGGGCTTTTTTATTCCGCCGCCGACCGGCAACGCGGTCGCCCGCAACATCGGCAGCCGAGCACCGCGCGTCGTACGTTTGTCTATCTGTATTGACACCGGGCAAGCTGCGCGGCCGCTTGCTGAATAAAATTGTGCGCAGCAGCATTCCCTTGCCGCCGTGGCACGGGCCGTTTTTGCTGTTTTCTTGTTCGCCGTGCCTGCGTCACGGCAGTTTTGGAGTAGCTAATGAAGCGTCGCGATTTTTTGAGCAAGGCCGCCACCACCGGTGCCACCGCGGGAGCCATTCTGGGCGCCCCGGCCGTCATCGGACAGGCCCCGGCAGTCCGCTGGCGTTTGACCTCGGCATTCCCGAAGTCACTCGATACCATTTACGGCGGTGCCGAAGTGTTCGCGCAGCAGGTCAGCAAGATGACCGGCGGCAAGTTCCAGATCTCGGTCCATGCCTCGGGCGAAATCGTCCCGACGCCGGGCGTGGTGGACGCCGTGCAGAACGGCACCGTCGAAGCCGGCCACACCTGCGCCTACTACTACTTCGGCAAGGACGACACCTTCACGCTGGGCTGCGCCATTCCATTCGGCCTCAATAGCCGCCAGATGAGCGCCTGGATGTACGAAGGCAACGGCATGAAGCTGATGCGCGAGTTCTACGCCCGCTACAACATGCTCAACTTCCCGATGGGCAACACCGGTGCGCAGATGGGCGGCTGGTACCGCAAGGAAATCAAGACGCTGGCCGATGTCAAGGGCCTCAAGTTCCGCGTCGGTGGCTTCGCCGGCCGTGTCTGCGAGCGCCTCGGCATGGTGGCGCAAAATATTCCGGGCGGCGAGATTTATCAGGCGCTGGAAAAAGGCACCATCGACGCCGCCGAATGGGTCGGCCCCTACGATGACCAGAAGCTCGGCTTCTCGAAAGTGGCGCCGAACTACTACTACCCCGGCTGGTGGGAAGGTGGCCCGCAGATCGATCTCTACGTCAACCAGAAGGCCTGGGACGCGCTGACGCCGGAGTACAAGGCCATCGTCGAAGCTGCGGCGTCGCACGCGCACGTCGACATGCAGGCCAAGTACGACGCCAAGAACCCGGCGGCCCTGAAACAGCTCGTCGCCACCGGCACCAAACTGCACGCTTTCAGCGACGAGATCATGAATGCGGCCTACAAGGCCTCGATGGATCTGTACTCGGAACTGTCGGCGAAGAATCCGTCGTGGAAGAAAGTTTACGAAGACTTCTCGAAGTTCCGCGCCGATCAGAACCTCTGGTTCCGCTTCACCGAAGCGCGCTTCGACCGTTTCATGCAGTCGCAAAAGCTGTAAGCCGACCCTCTCCGCACGCAGCCCGCACGGCGCAAGCCCTGCGGGCTTTCTTACATTTGCGGCCGACTGCTTGTCGACAGGTCAGAAATTCTCGTCGGCGCTCAGGTAACGCCACTGCCCTACCGGCAAATCGCCCAGCAGCACGCGACCGATGCGGATGCGCTTCAGCGCGACGACCTTGAGCCCCACCAGTTCGCACATGCGGCGGATCTGCCGCTTCTTGCCCTCGCGCAAGATGAAGCGAAGCTGATCCTCGTTCTGCCACCAGACTTTCGCCGGCTTCAGCGCGGCGCCATCGAGGGCGAGGCCGTGATTGAGGCGGCGCAGTTCGGCGTCGGGCAGGCGCCCGCCGCGCAGCGACTGCACGCGCACCAGATATTCCTTTTCGACGCCGGAATCTTCCCCGATCAACTGCTTCGCCACGCGACCGTCCTGGGTCAGCACCAGGAGCCCGGTGGAATCGATGTCGAGGCGGCCGGCCGGCACCAGACTCTTCAATTGCTCGCGCTGAAAGCGTAGCGCGGCACGGTCGTCGCGCCAGCGGTTCTCCGGCCGCACCAGCACCACGGCCGGCTCGTAGCCGTCTTCCGCCTGACCGCTGACGTAGCCGATCGGCTTGTTGATGAGCACGGTCACCCGGCTCGCCTGCTCCGCCGCGGCGGCGCGGACGATGCTGATCTTCTGCTCCGGCAACACCTTTTGGCCGAGCACCGCGGGCACGCCATCGACGTGCACCCAGCCCTGCTCGATCCAGGCATCGGCCTCGCGGCGCGACGCGAGACCCAGCTCGCTCATGCGTTTCGACAATCGGACGGGCTCGGTCATGATCTGGAAATGGAATAAACAAGGAGCACCCGCAGGTGCTCCTTGTCGAGACGGGACGCAGGAGCGAAGTCTACTTCTTCCCTTCGTCCTTCTTCACGGCGTCGAGAATCGCCTTCATGGCCTCGTCTTCTTTGGCGTCACCGGCGGGAGCCGACACACCGCCGGCCGGCGCCGGCGTCGCCGAAGTCGGCTCGGACGATCCCGGCGCGGATGGGGATGGTTGCGATTGCTTGAACGGATCCATGTCGTTATCTTTCGGCGCCTGGTAATCCGGCTCGGCCGGTGCCTCGATCTTGACCTTGTCGAGATCGACCTTGACTTCCTTGTCGAGGAACGCGGTCACCGTCACCGGGAAGAAGATCACGATCGCCACCAACATCAGTTGCATGATGACCCAGGGGATCGAGCCGAGATAGATGTCGGTCGATTCCACCCGTTTTTCTATCGCCTTGTTCTTGTAGAGCGTGTCCGCGATGCCGCGCAAATAGAACAACGCAAAACCGAAGGGCGGATGCATGAAGCTGGTCTGCATGTTCACGCAGAGCAGCACGCCGAACCAGATCAAATCGATGCCGAGCTTGTCGGCCACCGGCCCCAGCATCGGGATGATGATGAAGGCGATCTCGAAGAAATCGAGGAAGAACGCGAGGAAGAACACGAAGATGTTCACCACCACCAGGAAGCCGATCTGGCCACCGGGCAGGTTGGACAGCAGATGTTCGACCCACTTGGCGCCGTCGACGCCCTGGAACACGAGCGAGAACACGCGCGAGCCGATCAGAATGAACACCACCATCGCCGTGATGCGCGCGGTGCCTTCCATCGCCTCCTTGATCAGCGGCCAGGTCAAGCGTTTCTGCGTCGCGGCCAGAATCAGCGCGCCGACCACGCCCATCGCACCGGCTTCGGTCGGCGTGCAGATCGCAGTGGAAATTCCCGGCAGGCCGCCCATCGAACCGAGCACGGTGAAGATCAGGATGGCCGAAGGGATGATGCCTTTCAGACATTTTTTCCACAGCGGCCAGCCGTTGAGCGTGCGCGCCTCTCGCGGCACCCCAGGCACGTATTCGGGCTTGAAGCGCGCCACCAGGAAGGTGTAGAGCGCGAAGATCAAAATCTGCAGGATCGACGGCCCCCATGCGCCCTTGTACATGTCGCCCACGCTCTTGCCGAGCTGGTCGGCAAGCACCACCAGCACCAGCGACGGCGGCACCAGCTGCGTGATGGTGCCGGACGCCGCCAGCACGCCGGTTGCGTAGCGCATGTTGTAGCCATAGCGGATCATGACCGGCAGCGAAATCAGCGCCATCGCGATGACCTGACCGGCAACGGTGCCGGTAATCGCGCCGAGAATGAAGCCGACGATGATGACCGAGTAGCCGAGGCCCCCTTTCACCGGGCCGAACAACTGGCCCATCGAGTCGAGCATGTCCTCGGCAAGGCCGCATTTTTCAAGGATGGACCCCATCATCGTGAAGAACGGGATAGCCAGCAACAAATCGTTGGACAGGATGCCGAAGATATTGAGCGGCAAGTTCTGCATGAAGCTGGCCGGGAACCAGCCCATGTAGATCGCGAAGAAGCCGCAGCCGAGGCCAAGCGCGGCCAGCGAGAAGGCCACCGGGAACCCGATCAGCATGATCAGGATCAGACCGCCGAACATCATCGGCGCAAAGGATTGCATTTCCATGTGTACGAATCTCTGGTTGGCGGCTTACTGCAGCGGTTTCTCGTAGTGCACTTCCATACTGTAAGTGCCGTTCAGCCACGCAACGCGCTTGATGACTTCGGCGATGCCCTGCAGCGTGAGCAGCGCAAAGCCGAGCGGCAACATCAAGGCAATCGGCCAGCGCAACAACCCCCCGGCGTTGGAGCTCAACTCCATGGAGCGGAACTTCTCGTAGAAGAAAGGCCAGGCGAGATACGTACAAATCGTGCTCATGAACAGCAGAAAGCAGACCAGCCCCAGGATGTCGACAAAGACCTGTCCGCGGCTATGGAAGCGGCCATAGAGCACGTCGACGCGAACGTGCTCGTTCATGCGCAGCACATACGGCGCCCCGAGCATCACGGCGGCGCCGAAGAGATACCACTGAATCTCGAGCCAGCCGTTCGAACTTTTGTCGAAGGTGTAGCGGATGATGGCATTGCCTGCCGAGATCAGGCAGGACGCCATGATCAGATACGCAGACAGTTTTCCGAGCTTTTCGCTGATCCAGTCAACGAGCTTTACGTACGACAGTAAAGCCTGCATGTTGGTGACTCCCCGTTTTGTTGCATTGCAAGAAATTCTTGCCGGATTCAAACGCTTTGCATACGGCGTTTACCCGCGTTGTGCTTCGCACCAACCCTGAGCAAACGCAACATCGACGCCGCTTGCAGCGATTCGGCAGCGTTTGGTCAGGCGCCGGTCAGGTGCCGGCAATCTGCATCGACTCGATCAGCATCGAGCCGACCAGTTTGGAGCCACGGCGATCGATGTCGTCGCCGATGGCGACGATGCGCCGATAGAGATCGAGCAGGTTGCCGGCGATGGTGATTTCCGACACCGGATAGGCAATCTCGCCGTTTTCGACCCAGAACCCGGCCGCGCCGCGCGAGTAGTCGCCGGTCACCGGATTCACGCCCTGCCCCATCAGCTCGCTGACGATGAGGCCGCGGCCCATCTGCTTGGCGAGCGTTGCGGTATCGCCGCGCACGGTTGGCGCAATCAGCAGGTTGTGGTTGCCGCCGGCGTTGCCGGTGGACTGCATGCCCAGCTTGCGCGCCGAATAGGCGGACAGGAAATAGCCGCGGACGACGCCCTTTTCGACGATGCTGCGGCGCTGACAGGCCACGCCCTCCTGATCGAACGGCGAACTGGCATAGGCCTGCGCGATGAAGGGGTCGTCGACGATGTCGACCAGCGGCGCGAACACCGGCTTGCCGATGCTGTCGAGCAAAAACGACGTCTTGCGGTACAGCGAACCGCCGAACAGCGCACTGACGGCGTGGCCGATGAAGCCGCCCGCGATCTCCGGCGTCAGCAGCACCGGGGCGTTCTGCGTCGCCAGCTTGCGCGGATTCAGCCGCGCCACGGCGCGTTCGCCGGCCCGGCGCCCGACGTGCTCGGCGGCCTCCAGCGCGGTCGGCACCCGATGCGAGCTGTACCAGTCGTCGCGCTCCATGTCGTCGCCATCGGTCGCCACCATCGCGCAGCCGATGTAGTGCGCGCTGCCCTTGTAGCCGCCGCAGAAGCCATGCGTGTTGGCGTAGACGAATTCGGATTCGCTGGCGCTGACCGAGGCGCCCTCGCTGTTGTCGATGCGCTCGTCGACAGCAAAGCCGGCATCCTCGCAGCGCTTGGCGATCGCGATGGCGGCATCGGCCGTGAGCGACCAGGGGTGGTAGAGATCGAGCGCGGGAATGTCCTTCGCCATCAATGCCGCGTCGGCGAGGCCGGCGAACGGATCGGGGCTGGTGTATCTGGCGATGGTGAGCGCCTTGTCGACGGCGGCATTGACGGCATCCGGCGAGAAATCGCCGCTGCTCGCGTTGCCCTTACGGCCGCCGACGTAGACGGTGACCGTGAGCCCCTTGTCGACGTTGTGCTCCAGCGTCTCCAGCTCGCCGAGCCGCACCGTCACGTTGAGCCCGTTGCCCTGGGTCACCTCGGCCTCGGCCTGATCGGCGCCTGCGCGGCGGGCACGATCCAGCGCAGCGAGCGCGACATCACGGAGAGCTTCGGACGACAGGGCGAATGACATGGCAACGGCGGGCTAAGGACTGCCGTCAAGCATAGCCGAGTGGCCTTGCGGCAAAATCCGGTCATGGCCCGCCCTCCGAAGAACCCACGTCCGGTCGTCGACGAACCGTCGAAGACGCAGCTCAAGAAAAACATGCACGCGCTGCAGGAGCTGGGCGAAACGCTGACCACGCTCAACCGCGACCAGCTCGACCAGCTCGATCTGCCGGAGAGCCTGCGCGACGCGCTCGACGAGCTGGACCGGGTCGGCAAGCACGAGGCGCGGCGGCGGCACATGCAGTTCATCGGCAAACTGATGCGCGAGGTCGACCCGGAGCCGATCCGTGCCCAGATCGAGCGCTGGGAAACGGGCACCCGCGCCAACAAGGCGGCGTTCAAGGCGAGCGAGCGCTGGCGCGAGCGGCTGCTCGCGGAGCCGGATGCGCTCAACGAATTCGTCGCCGCCCAGCCCGAGGTCGACCGCGACGCGCTGGCGGCGCTGATCGGCAAGGCGCGCGCGCAGGCAGCGCAGGGCGAAGCGCCGGCGGCAGCGCGGCAGGTGTTTCGCGTGGTCTATCGGGCGATGACCAAAATCTGATACGACAGGATGGCGAAGTGTTTGATGCAGTAAAGATCGGTGTTGTCTCCATCTCCGACCGCGCCGCCACCGGCGTCTACGAGGACAAGGGCATCCCGGCTCTGCAGCAGTGGCTGGCCAGCGCGATCAAAAACCCGGTGACCTGGGCGACGCGACTGATTGCCGACGAGCAGCCGCTGATCGAATCGACGCTGGTGGAGCTGTGCGACGTCGAGCGCTGCGATCTGGTGCTGACCACCGGCGGCACCGGCCCGGCGCGGCGCGACGTGACGCCGGAGGCAACGCTGGCCATCGCGCACAAACTGATGCCCGGTTTCGGCGAACAGATGCGGCAGATCAGCCTGAACTTCGTGCCGACGGCCATCCTGTCGCGGCAGGTGGCGGTGATTCGCGGCAACGCGCTGGTCATCAACCTGCCCGGCCAGCCCAAGAGCATCCAGGAGACGCTGGAAGGCTTGCGCGACGCCGATGGCAAGGCCAGCGTGCACGGCATCTTTGCTGCGGTGCCGTATTGCGTCGACCTGATCGGCGGCCCCTACATCGACACCAACGACGCGGTGTGCAAGGCATTTCGCCCGAAAAACGCGATCCGGCCCACGCCCGGCGCGCCCACCTGAACGGCCATCGCGGCATCCAGGGCGGCCATCAGCTTTTTGGCGGAACGCCCATTCCAATTGGGCATGGCGGCTGAAAACATCGAAACTCGACTTTCTTAAAAAACGCCCGTTGTTCCCTATGCAATTGGGCTTTTAGCAAAAAGTTGCTATCGCCTGCGGCGCCGGCCGGCACATCGGCACGTCACTGAACGCCGGTGCAACACTGCTGCGGCGCAGCAAACGGAGCGCGGAACTATCCGCTTGAACGCCGGTTCGTACTTGTTCGGTCGCTGCATCCGCAGGCATCGCCATGCCGGCGCGTCGCGCGCGACGCCCGCAGGAGGGAAGGCTCATGACGAACCGTGGCAACGGCATCTGGCAGCACGCCGGACAACGCATCGGCAAGCTCTGGCGCGTTTTGGTGAAGGGCATCTTCGGCAGGCGCGCGCCTGACCAACCCGGCACCCGCGGCTTGCCGGCAATCACCGCCGCGCCACGGGTGAGCGTGGTGATACCGGCGCTCAACGAGGCCGCGCGGATCGCCGACGTGGTGCGCTACGCGCTGTCGGACGCCGCCACGGCCGAGGTCATCGTGATCGACGACAGCTCCATCGACGACACCGCCGCCATCGCCCGCGCCGCCGGTGCCCGCGTCGTCACCAGCAGCATGCTCGGCAAGGGGCGCTCGATGCTCGACGGTCTGCGCGTGGCGCAGCATGAGCTGGTGGCTTATCTCGACGGCGATCTGGCGGGCCTGCGTCCCGGCATCGTCGGCGATCTGGTCGCCGCCATCGCCCGCGACGAGGCCGATTTCGTCAAGGCACGCTTCGGCCGCGGCGGCGGCCGCGTCACCGAACTGACCGCGAAGCCGATGCTGCGGCTGTTCTTTCCGGAGCTTGCCCATTTCGGGCAACCCCTGGGCGGCATCGTGGCGGCGCGCAAATCGCTCTTGCAGACGATGCGTTTCGAAGACGGCTACGGCGTCGACATCGGGCTGCTGATCGATGCCCACCGCGCCGGCGCCCGCCTCGCCGAGGTCGATATCGGTTCGCTCGAACACGAAAGCCAGTCGCTGCATGCGCTCGGCCTGATGGCGCAGGAAGTGGGCCGTGTGATCTTCGACCGCGCCAAGCGCGCCGGGCGGCTCACGGTGGAGCAAATCCTCTCGATCTACGAACTCGAACGGCAGAATCAGGCCGACATCGATCACGTCCAGTTCAAGCTGCGCGGCAGCGAAAAGATCGTGCTGCTGTGCATGGATGGCGTGGTGTCCACCTCGTCCTACGTGCACGAACTGGCAATCGCCACCGGTCGCGGCGCCCGGCTCAGCGAGCTGCTGCAAACGCCGGAGCCCGACGTCGCGCAGCGCATTCAGAGCATCGCGCAATTGTTCCGCTTCGTGCACCGGCATGAGTTCGAGGCCGCCGCTCACGCGCTCGACCTGCGTCCGCAGGTGATCGAAACGGTGAACGCGCTGCGCCGGCTGGGCTACAAGGTGGGCGTGGTGAGCGACGGTTACTTCGTTGCCGCCGAGATCGTGCGCCGGCGCATCTTTGCCGACTTCGCGCTGGCCAACACGATGCAGTTCGACAGCGACGTCTGTCAAGGCGAAGTACGGCTCAATCGCGCCTGGCTGCACGCGTCCGGCTGCGCGACGCACCCGCAGTGCAGCAGCAACCTGTTGCCGCATCTGCGCGACGGCGAACGCGACGTTGCACTGCGCCACGTGCTGGCGATCGGCAGCGGCGCGCACGACCACTGCCTGTTGCGGGCTGCGGACTACGCGTTCGTCATCGAACCGCGCAGCGAAGCGCTGTTGCGCGACCCCGGCGTGATCGAACTGCGCAGCATCGACGAACTGCTGCGCTACGTGCAGGCACTCGAAGCCGAGGACAATCCCGGCAAAGCGGCGGACGCGCAGCGGATCGCGGCGGCGCCCGGCCCCGCGCCAGCGTGACGCCGCAGCGCTAGCGCCAGTGCCCCGGCACCCAGTAGTGGCCGCGGTTGTCGCGATGCCAGTAGCCGGCGTTCCAGGCGCGATAGCCGGCCGGCGGCATGGTCCAGTGACCGCGATTCCAGAGGTAGCGACCGCCGGCCCAACTGTAGTAGCCGCCGATCCACACGTAGCCGGCACCGGGCGTCGCCGGAATGGTCTCGACGTAGGCCGCCGGCGGCGGGGTGTCGACGTACACCATCGGACCGGGCACCCGTGCCGCAACGACGCAGCCGGTCAGCACCGCGGCTGCGGCCAGGCCGAGCATTGCGGAACCCAGGGAACGAACGGAAAGTCGGTGCATGCGCATGAGAGGCTCCTGAGCGGGCTATTTCCCGCGTTGACCCGCTGCCAACGAACGGCGCCGGGGCACGGTTGACGCCGGATGCGCTTGTTACTTTTGCTTACGAAGGCCGGTCGAAACGGCAAACGGTTGCCAGTGCCGCAGGCCGCTGACGCGACAGGTCGCCACCACCAGCGTTGCCAGCAGCAGGGCCGCCAGCGCATTGTGCAGCGTCGCCAGCGCGATCGGCTGGTCGAGCAGCACGGTGGCGATGCCGACACCGATCTGCGCCAGCAAGGCTAGCAGGATCACGACCGCATGCCGGCGCAGCGCGGCATGCGCCCGCATCAGCGCAATGGCGGCGGCGATCACCGCAACAGCGGTCAGCAGCGCGCCCCAGCGATGCGCCCAATGAATGGCGCGCAACGCGTCGATCGACAGGAAGCTGCCGTCCGGATTGCGGCCCAGCGCGCGGGCGAAGGCGAAGCCCTCCGCCCAGTTCACCTGCGGCGTCAGGCTGCCGTTGCAGCCGGGGAAATCGGCGCAGGCCAGCACCGCGTAGTTGGTGCTGACCCAGCCGCCGAGGAAAATTTGCACCGTCAGCACGGCCAGCGCCAGCCACGCCAGGAGCCGCGTCTGCCCCGACACCGCCACCGTCATCGCCCGCGTGTCGCCCTCGCGCTGCCGCTGCCGCGTCCAGAACCAGAGCAGCAGCGCAAACATCAGCATGCCGCCCATCAGATGGGTGGTCACCACGATCGGCATCAGCTTGAGCGTGACCGTCCATTTGCCGAACATGCCCTGCGCGATCACCACCACCAGCAACAGCGCCGGCCAGTACCAGCTCACCGGTGTGGCGGCATCGGTCAAGGTCGCCCCCGAACGCTGCCGTTGCGCCAGCAGAGCCCGCACGAACATCACCAGAATCAGCGCACCGATGAACGACGCCAGATAGCGGTGCAGCATCTCGATCCACGCCTTGCCGTGGCTCACCGGCCCGTGCGTGCCGCCCTGCTCGGCAATCGCCTGGTTGATCTGCGTGCTCGCCTGCGCCGGCAGCAACTGGCCATAGCAGCCCGGCCAGTCCGGGCAGCCCAGGCCGCTGTCGGTCAGGCGCACGAAACCGCCGAACACGACCAGATCGAAGGTCAGGAATGCGACCAGCGCCACCAGCCGTCCCCAGCGCAGCCGGAAGCCGAACCAGAGCGCCAGCAACAACAGCGCCACCCACATGATCGCGTTGACGGTGGACAGCGAGAATTGCCAGATGATTGGCTCGGACGGAGACATGCGCGGGTGGCCTGGTGCAGCCGGTTGGCTGGGTGAATGGAGATTTTAGGCGCGGCCGGCGCCAACGCTGCCCGCCGACGCCCGCCCATAGAATCAAGGCATGCGTCTCTTCCGTCTGGCGAAAATCGTTGCCGTCTTCCATCGCTATGGGCTCGACGAGTTCGTATTGCACGATGCTCCCAATCCGCTGCTGCGTGGCCTCGGCAAAATGCTGGGCGCCCGCAGCCACGCCAGGCCGCGTGGCGAGCGCCTGCGCCTGGCGCTGGAATCGCTGGGGCCGATCTTCGTCAAGTTCGGCCAGGTGCTGTCGACCCGGCCCGACCTGATACCGCCGGACATTGCGAGCGAATTGTCGCGGCTGCAGGACCGGGTGCCGCCGTTTGCCGCCGAACAGGTACGCCAGGTGCTTGCAACCGCCTACGGCCGGCCGGTCGAGCAGGTGTTCACCAGCTTCGACTGGCAGCCCGTCGCCAGCGCGAGCGTGGCGCAGGTGCATTTCGGCGCCATCCAGCTCAAGGTGAACGATGCCTTCGAGACGCGCGAGGTGGCCGTCAAGGTGCTGCGCCCCAACATCCTGCCGGTCATCGAAAGCGATCTCGCTCTGATCCGCGTACTCGCCGGCTGGGTCGACAAATTCAGCGCCGACGGCCGCCGGCTGAAGCCGCGCGAAGTGGTCGCCGAGTTCGACAAATATCTGCACGACGAGCTTGATCTGGTGCGCGAGGCGGCCAACTGCTCGCAGTTGCGGCGCAATTTCGCCGGCTCGCCCCTGCTCTACATGCCCGAGGTCTACTGGGACTGGTGCGAGCAGAACGTGATGGTGATGGAGCGGCTGCACGCCACGCCGGTCAGCCAGGTCGACGCCCTGCGCGAAGCCGGCGTCGACATCAAGAAGCTGGCGCGCGATGGCGTGGAAATCTTCTTCACCCAGGTCTTCCGCGACGGCTTCTTCCATGCCGACATGCATCCGGGCAACATCGCCGTGCGCACCGACGAGGCGCATCGCGGCCAGTACGTGGGTATGGACTTCGGCATCGTCGGCACCCTGACCGACGTCGATCGCCGCTACCTCGCCGAGAACTTCCTCGCGTTCTTCCGTCGCGACTACCGCCGCGTCGCCACGGCCCACATCGAATCCGGCTGGGTGCCGCCGGGCACCCGTGCCGACGAGCTGGAGAACGCCGTGCGCAGCGTCTGCGAGCCGATCTTCGACCGGCCGCTGGCCGACATTTCGTTTGGCAAGGTGCTGATGCGGCTGTTTCAGGTGTCGCGCCGCTTCAACGTCGAAATCCAGCCGCAGCTCGTGCTGCTGCAAAAAACGCTGCTCAATGTGGAGGGGCTCGGTCGCCAGCTCGACCCCTATCTCGACCTCTGGGCCACGGCGCAGCCTTTCCTCGAAAAATGGATGCGCGACCAGGTCGGCCCCGAGGCAATCGTGAAGCGGCTCGCCGAGCAGGCGCCCTACCTGTCGTCCGCGCTGCCGCAGTTGCCGCGCCTGATCCATCAGGCGCTTGAGCGGCGCAGCGAGCCGCCGGCGCCGATCGTCATTCAGCCGCGCTCGCTGTGGAGCAACGTGTGGCTGGCAATCATCGCGTTCTGCCTGCTGGCGATCCTGGGCACCCTGTGGATTCCGTTGTTGCTGGAATGATGCGTAGCAAGCGCCCACCGTTACGCTGTGGGAGCGGTACCACCGCGACAAGGGCCATTGCCAGGCAGTCGCGGTGGTACCGCTCCCACCCGACCCCGCAGTGAACCCGCTCTCGCTCGATCAACCCTGGGGGCGCGGCTATCGCGCGACGCACAGGCACGCGTTCGCCGACGGCGCGCGGCTGCCCGCGACCACCTTTCTGCCACGCGGACTCGGCCGCAGCTACGGCGACCTTTGTGTCAACGATGGCGGCACGCTGCTGCACACGTTCAGACGTGACCGATTGCTTGACTTCGACCAGGTGCACGGTCTACTGACCTGCGAAGCGGGTGCGACGTTAAGCGATATCGCGCAAGTCGCGTTGCCGCTTGGCTGGTTTCCCTCCGTCGTACCTGGTACCCGATTCGTAACGGTCGGAGGAGCGATCGCGAACGACGTTCACGGCAAGAATCATCACATCGCGGGAACGTTTGGCCGCTATGTGCGCAGCCTAAAATTACGACGTTCAACCGGCGAGGCGCAAGTCTTGAGTCACGGCGAACCGTTGTACCGGACCACTGTCGCCGGTCTCGGACTTACAGGGCTGATTGAGGAGGCAACCCTGCAATTGAACTGCCTACCCGGCCCCGGCATCGAGCAGGAAGTCCGCCTGTTCGGTGGCGGTCGCAGTGGCGGCGCGGGTGGCGGCATCGACGGCTACCTCGAACTCGACGCCGACAGCGCGACCTGGGAATACACGGTGGGCTGGATCGACACGCTCGACCGCAACCTGCGCGGCGTGTTCTTTCGTGGCCGTCACTGCGAGGGGCCGGATGAATGGCTGGCGCCACAACCGGCGCGCCTCACGCTTCCGGTCGACGCGCCGCAATGGGTGCTCGGCCGCTGGAGTGCGAGGGCGTTCAACGCGCTCTACTACCGCTTGCAAGCGATGCAGACCGGGCAACGCAGCATCCTCCCGCTGTGGCCGTTCTTCTTTCCGCTCGATGCGGTGAATGCGTGGAACCGTGCCTATGGCCGCCGCGGTTTCATCCAGTATCAATTCGTGCTGCCTACCGCCGCGGCGCGCGAGACGGTGCCGCGCATCCTCGCCCATATGCGCGAGGCGGGCGTGGCGAGCTATCTCGCGGTGATCAAGACGTTCGGCGACTTGCCCTCGCCCGGGATCATGAGTTTTCCGCTGGCCGGCACCACGGTGGCGCTCGACATTCCGGCGCCGAACGAGCGCGATCGTCGGGCGCTGGACCGCGCCGACGCGATGGTGGCCGACGTTGGCGGCCGCGTCTATCCGGCGAAGGATGCGCGCATGTCGGCCGCAATGTTCCAGCGCTTCTTTCCGCGCTGGCGCGAGCTCGAGGCGGCGCGCGATCCGGCCATTTCATCTTCGTTCTGGCGCCGCGTCACGGCGCCCGTGCATGAGAAGGACAGCATCCGTGACTGACGACAACGCATCGGCAGCGCCGGCCCTTGCGGCCGCGCAACGCGACATCGTGGTGATTGGCGCCACCTCGGCCGTCGCGCAGGCGGCCGTGCGGCTGTGGGCCGCGCGCAAGGCGGCGCTGGTGCTGGTCGGGCGCAATGCCGATGCATTGGCGCGAGTGGCGGCCGATGCCCACATTCGCGGCGCCGCGCGGGTGATCACGCACGCCGGCGACCTCACCGACATCGCCTTCATCGACAGCGTTGCCGCCACCACTTCGCCCGCAGTGGCGCTGGTGGCCCACGGCAGCCTCAGCGATTCGGCGCGCGCCGAAGCCAGCGCCGAGTATCTCGATTACGAACTGACGCTCAACTTCGTCAGCGCCGCGCAGTGGGCGCAGCGCCTGGCGCTGGCCTGCGAGCGTGCCGGCGGCGGCAGCGTGGCGGTCATCTCCTCGGTCGCCGGCGATCGCGGTCGCGGCAGCAACCATGCGTATGGCGCGGCCAAGGCCGGTTTGACGGCGTTTTGCTCGGGCTTGCGCGCCCGCATGAGTGCGCGCGGCGTGCAGGTGACCACCGTCAAACCCGGTTTCATCGACTCGCCGATGACCGCGCACGTCGCAAAAAAGGGCGCGCTCTGGGCCACGCCGGAAGCGGTCGCTGCGGGCATCCTGCGCGCCATCGACAAACGCCGCGACGTGGTCTATCTGCCCGGTTTCTGGGCGCCGATCATGCTCGTCATCAAGCATCTGCCGGAACGCATCTTCAAGCGACTGAAGTTCTGACAGCTTTTCTCGTCAGGGCGCATTCACACAGGGCACAGACCACTATTTGGCAAACAGTCGACTATCGGCGTTTTATCGCCGCCAGCCCTTTGCCAATGCGCATTCCGGCGAAAAGCCGTAGCGCGTCAAGCCTTTTCGGGCGAGCCCACGAAGTGATGCACGTGACCGCGATGGTTCTCGATCCACTGCGGCGCCAGTGAGCCGACCAGCATCGCCGCGAGCGACGCCAGCACGCCCGCCAGTTGCTGCGGGAACGCCTCGCTCCAGCCCGGCAACATCATGAAGGCGAGCCAGGTGCCGATGCCGAACACGATGGAGGCGATGGCGCCCTGCGTCGTTGCGCGCTTCCAGTAAAGGCCGAACACCAGCGGGATGAAGGCGCCGACCAGCGTGACCTGATAGGCGCCGGAGACCATGTCGTAAATCTTGGTGCCGCGCGAGGCGATGGCGTAGAGCAGCACCGAGAGCGAGAACACCAGCGTCGTGATGCGCATCGCCTTCAGCGTCTGCTGGTCGCTCATGTGCTTGTGCCAGTGCTTGTAGACGTTCTCCACAAAGGTCACGCTGGGCGCCAGCAAGGTGGCCGACGCGGTGGACTTGATCGCCGACAGCAGCGCACCGAAAAAGATGATCTGCGCCACGAAGGGCATTTTTTCCAGCACCAGCGTCGGCAGGATTTTTTGCGTGTCGCCCTTCAGCAGCTCGGCGGTCTGCTCGGGCATGATGATCACTGCGGCCACCACGAGAAACATCGGCACGAAAGCGAACAGCAGATAACAGACGCCGCCGATCACCGGGCCGTGCGTTGCCGCCTTGATGTCCTTCGCCGACATCACGCGCTGGAACACGTCCTGCTGCGGAATCGAGCCCAGCATCATGGTGATCGCGGCACCGAAAAAGGCGATCATGTCCTTCGCGTTCGGCTCCGGCAAAAAGCGCAGCATGTCCTTGCTCTGCGCGTAGGCGATCACGTTGCCGGCGCCGCCGGCCATGTTGCCGGCGAGCACGGCGATGATCGACAGCCCGACCACCAGCACGATCATCTGGATGAAGTCGGTAATGGCCACGCTCCACATGCCGCCGAACAGCGTGTAGATCAGGATCGAGGCGACGCCGATCACCATCCCCCATTCGAAACTGATGCCGCCGCCGGACAGGATGTTGAACACCAGCCCGAGTGCCGTCACCTGCGCCGCCACCCAGCCCAGATAACTCAGCATGATGATGATCGAGCAAAGGATTTCGACCGCCTTGCCGAAGCGCTGGCGGTAGTAGTCGCTGATCGTCAGCAGCGTCTGTTTGTAGAGCCTCGCCGCGAAGAACAGGCCAACGAAGATCAGACAGAACGAGGCGCCAAACGGGTCTTCGACCACGGTGCCGAGATTGCCCTGCACGAATTTGGCGCCGATGCCAAGCACCGTCTCGCTGCCGAACCAGGTGGCAAACGTGGTGGTCACGATCATGATCAGCGGCAGATGCCGGCCGGCAATCGCGTAGTCGGCGGTGTTCTTCACCCGCTTCGCCGCCCAGAGGCCGATGCCGATGGTGACCAGCAGATAAAGAAAGACGAATGCAAGCAGCATCGGGCGACCCTTTTCCCTTTTCCTCTTTTTGTCCCGCTAGCTCGACGGGGCGGTTGCGTTACGTCGACGGGGCAGACCGCGGCCTGACGTCGCGAACACCCGTTTTTGAACAGGCGCAAGTGTAGGGCATCGACCGCCGCTACAATGCTGGCCGGACATGCAGTTTGCATGCCCAAAAACGCTAGGGGTGCTGGCGGTCTCCGGACTGCTGGCTGAGATGACACCCTGGAACTTGATCAAGGTAATACTTGCGCAGGGAAGCGTCGCCGATCGTTGACCCGAGCCACTCGGGCGCCCGTGCACTTGACCCTGCCGTCGACCGAAAGACTCTCGATGGCACATTCACACCCGCTCACTCGCAGCCTGCTTGCCGCGGCCGTTGGCGCAGCGCTCACCCAGCCCGCCCTCGCCCAGGGCAACAACGACGCACCGACCCGCGTCGACCCGGTCACCGTCACCGCCAAATCGGCGCCGGTGCTCGATATCGACAACGCCGACGTGGGCGGCTTCAATGCGCCGCTGGCGAAAACGCCGCAGAGCGTGACCGTGCTCGGCGCCGACCTGCTCGCCGGCACCGCGACGCAAACGCTGTCGCAGGCATTGAAGCTCGACGCCTCGCTGGCCGATGCCTACAACACCACGGGCTACATCGAAAGCCTGTCGGTGCGCGGCTTCCTGCTCGACCAGTTCAACAACTTCCGGCGCAACGGGCTGGCGAGCAGCAACTATGTGCCGATCGCGCTCGAAAACAAGGAGCGCATCGAAGTGCTCAAGGGCGTGGCCGGTCTGCAATCGGGCGTCTCCGCGCCGGGCGGACTGGTCAACCTGGTGACCAAGACGCCGCTGCGTGACGCATTCACCACCGTCACGCTGAGCGGCAACGAGTACGGCGGCAGCAAAGCCCACGTTGACGCCAACACGATGCTCGGCACGGTCGGGGTGCGACTCAACGTCGCCGCCGAACGCCTGCGCACCCAATACGATCGTGCCGACGGCGCGCGCCAGTTCGCGAGTCTGGCGCTGGCGACGCAACTGTCGGCACAGACTTCCATTTCGGCCGACTTCGAATATCACCGCAAGCGGCAACCCTCGGTGCCGGGGCTCGGGCTGCTCGACAGCAATGGCGACGGCGTCGGCGACACGCTGCCCGCCCGCATCGACCCCCGCCTCAATCTCAACAACCAGTCGTGGTCGCTGCCGTTCGTTTCGACGGCGACGACCGCTGAAGTCGCGCTCAATCACCGCTTCAATGCCGACTGGTCGGCACGCGTGGCCGCCGGCGTCCAGCAATCGCGCATCGACGATCGCCTGGCGTTCCCGGACGGCTGCTCGAACGCCACCAACTACGTCTACCCCGGCCTCTGCGCTAACGGCGACGTCGACGTTTATGACTTCCGCAGCGAAGGCGAAAAGCGCAAAGTGGCGAGCTGGGATGCCCATCTCGACGGCAAATTCGACGGCCTCGGGATGACGCACCGCACCCGCATCGGCCTCTCCGGTCACACGATCCGCAACGATCTGCCGTCGCTGCAGGCCTACAACTACGTCGGCAGCACCAACATCTATGCACCGGTGGCGCTGCCGGCCGACCCCGCGCTGACCGAGCTCAACACCGATAGCCGCGAACGCGCATTCGAGGGCTACGCCACGCTGCAAAGCGATCTCACCGCCTCGCTGCAATCCTTCGCGGGACTACGCGTATCGCGCCTGCATCGCGCCAGCGAGCGCGGCGATGGTTCGCGCGCCGTTGCCTATGAGCAGACGGTGACCACGCCGTGGGCCGGCCTCGCCTGGTCGCTCAGCGCAGCGACGATGCTCTATGCGTCCTGGGGCCAGGGCGCGGAGCTGGAAGTGGTGCCCAATCGCCCGTCGCGCTTCGTCAACTACGGCGAGGCCTTGCCGGCGCTCAAAAGCGAACAGATCGAGATCGGCGGCAAATGGCAGGTGAATTCACGCATGCTGGTCACCGCCGCCGCGTTCAGCATCGACAAACCCTATGCCGACGACCTCGCCACCGCGAGCGGCGTTCCGCTGCGCGTTGCCGGCGGCAAACGGGCGCGGCATCGCGGCCTCGAACTGGCCGCCAGCGGTCGCGTCGACGATGCGCTGTCGCTGCAAGCGAGCCTGACGCTGCTCGACGCGAGGTACACCGAGGCCATCGACCCGGCGCTGGTTGGCCGCCGCGTCACCAACGTGCCGCGCAGCAAGGCATCGCTGTTCGCCGACTACAAAATCGCGGCGCTGCCGGGCCTCGCGCTGAACGCGCTGGCAACCTGGGAGACCGGCAAGACCGCGACCGCCGACGGCAGCGTGCAACTGCCGGGCGCGTGGCAGCTCGATGCCGGCATTCGTTATCAGGCACGGCTCGCGGGCAAGAGCACGCTGTGGCGCCTCAACGTCGAGAACCTGAGCAACCGCATCTACTGGCGCGAGGCACCGACCACCTATTGGGGCGGCGTCTACCTGTTCCCGTCGACGCCACGCACCGTCCGCGCCAGCGTGACGGTGGACTTCTAGGTTCTTGTAGGAGCGGCTTGCCGCGACCACTCGCTTACCGCCTTTTTGTCGCGGCAAGCCGCTCCCACAACGCAATTTCATCGGAAGACCATGCTCGACACCGCCTTCACCCTGCTCGGCACCGCCGTCACCTGGCTCGAAGTGATTGCCTTCGCGTTGGCACTGGCGAACATTGCCTGCAACGTGTTCGAGATTCATTGGGGCTGGCCACTGACCATCGTCGCCAGCGCGCTCTATGCCTGGTTGTTCTATGCCAGTCGGCTCTACGGCGAGGCCGGCGTCAATGTATTTTTTGCGATCACGGCGCTGTGGGGCTGGTGGCAATGGCTGCGCGGCCATCGTGCCGGCTACGATGCGCCGCTCCGCATTGCGCGGCTCGACGCGCGCGGCGTGCTGTTCACGCTCGCCGGCTGGGCGCTGGCCTGGCTCGGCTGCGCGCTGTTGCTGCGCGCGATCACCGATTCCGACGTGGCGTGGGCGGATGGTTTCGTCACCGCCGGCAGCGTCGTCGGCACTGTGCTGCTCGGCCGCAAGTTCATCGCCAACTGGCCGGTATGGCTGATCGTCAACGCCGCCAGCGTCGCGCTGTTCGCCTACAAGGGGTTGACCCTGACGGTGCTGCTCTATGCGATCTTTTTCGCACTGGCGGTCTGGGGCTGGATCGGCTGGTGGCGACGACTGGCGCGCGGCAAAATACCGGCATGAACGCGCCCCGACTGATCTGCATCCTCGGCGCCGAGAGCACCGGGAAGACAACGCTCGCGCAACAACTGGCGACGCGCTTTTCGTGCCCCTGGGTGCCCGAATATCTGCGCCGCTTTTGCGACGAACGTGGCCGCACACCGCGCCGTAACGAACAGTCGCTGATTCTGGAAACGCAGCATGTTCACGAGCTGGCGGCCGTGGCCGGCGTGTTGACGACCGCGCCGCAAGCGCGCTACGTGTTTTGCGACACCGCGCCGCTCACCATTGCGATTTACAGCGACTATGTGTTTGCCGACCGCTCGCTCTATGCGCGGGCACGGGCGCTGCAGGCGCGCTACGCGCTGACGCTGCTTTGCGAGTCCGATCTCGGCTGGGTTGCCGATGGCTTTCTACGCGACAGCGCCGAAGCGCAAGCGGCGATTCACGCGATGATGGCGCACGAACTGGCCGCGCTCGGCGTTCCCTTCGCCTGTATCGCCGGCCACGGCAGCGCACGTGTCGATGCGGCGGCGGCAGTGCTGCCGTAGCTCGCGGGGCCGGCAGATCGGTCCGCGCTGCCCGCGGCCACTTGCATTTGGCAAACGTGCGGCAAAATGCCTCGCATGGAAACCTGGTTCGCTGGTGTGTTGCAGTGGCTGGCACTGCCGCAGTTCGGTTTGTCGACGGTGTTCGTGGTTGCGCTGGTGTCGGCGACGCTGTTGCCGATGGGGTCGGAGCCGGCGGTCTTCGGCCTGATCAAGCTCAACCCGGAACTGTTCTGGCCGGCGATTCTGGTCGCCACCTGCGGCAACGCGCTCGGCGGCGCCGTGAACTGGTGGATGGGTTTTGGCGCCAAGCGGGCCTACGAAAGCTACAAGCATTCGGCAGTGCAGGCGAAGGCGCTGGCCTGGCTGGAACGGCTCGGCCCGCGCGCCTGCTTCTTTGCCTTTCTGCCGGTCATCGGCGATCCGCTCGCCACCGTCGCCGGCTGGCTCAAACTGCCGTTCTGGCAATGCTTTTGCTGGGGTGCGCTCGGCAAATTGCTGCGCTACGTGGTGATGACGGCCGGTGCGCTGTGGCTCTGGCCGGGGCAGTTTCAGATCGGTTGATGCCGGAAAATTGGCAGCGCACGGCGGCATCAGCTTTTCGCCATAAAACGCATGCAGATAGGGCATAGCGCCGTAAAAGTCATGATCTCGACTTTTGACAAAATACGGGATGGAGCCCATATCAGCTTTGGTTTTAACGCAAAAGTTGATAGCCGAAACAACGACTGCAGCGCACTGGCTTCGACCTTCGCTCACGGTCACGGCGGTCGTGACAGCGCCGCTCAGGGCGCCGTCGCAGGCGCCGGCGACGGCGGCCGCACGTTTGCCGCCAGCACGGCGCCCAGCGCCAGCAGCGCCGCGGCCAGCAGGTAGGCCGCGCCGGGCACGCCATAGCCCTTGCCGGCACCGATCGCCCACGACAGCACGTAGGAGAACAGCACCGGCCCGATCAGACCGGTCAGCCCCATCAGGCTCGAATTCGCCCCCTGCAACTGGCCCTGATGCTCGGCCGCCACTTCGCGCGTCATCAATGCCTGCGCCGCCGGGCCGAACAAGCCCATGAAGGCGCCGAACGGAATGCCGGCCCAGAACCATTCACCCTGCGGCGCCAGACCGTAGATCGTCAGCGCTGCGACGCCGGAGGCGAGCCCCGCAAGCAGCGCGGCGCGCTCGCCGATCGCCTTGACCACCTTGCCGACCAGTCCGCCCTGCACGATGATGCTCGCCACGCCCACCATCGCCAGCGTGAAGCCCACCATCTTCGCGTCCCAGCCGAAGCGGTAATCGGCATGCAGCACGAAGGTCACCGGCAACACGTGATGCGCCAGCAGATAGAGCGTGTTGATCATCGACAACCGCTTCAAGAGCGGCGTCGAGTTGAGCAGTTTGAGCGCGCCGAACGGATTGGCGTCCTTGATGCGGAAGGCGCTGCGCTTCTCCGGCGGCAGCGATTCCGGCAACACGAAGTAGCCATACGCCGCATTGATCAGCGCGATGCCGCCGGCGATCCAGAAGGGCAGCCGCGGGTCCATGGCGCCGAACACGCCGCCGAGCAGCGGCCCGAGCACGAAACCGATGCCCCAGGCCGCGCCCAGCATGCCGAACTTCGCGGCGCGCTGCTCGGGCGCTGTGACGTCGGCGATGTAGGCGCCCGCCGTCGACATGTTCGCCATCGTGATGCCGCCGATCACGCGCGCCACGAACAGCCACGCCAGCGACGGCGCCAGCGCGGCGAAGAAGAAATCGAGCGCCAGCCCGAAGCAGGAAATCAGGATCACCGGCCGCCGTCCGAAGCGATCCGACAGCGCGCCCAGCACCGGCGAAAAGATCAGTTGCATCAGCGCCCAGCTCATCGAAAAGAGGCCGTTGATCTCGGCCGCCTGCGCGGTATCGCCGGCAAACTGCTCGATCAGTTTCGGCAGCACCGGAATGACGACACCGATGGCAATGACGTCCAGCAACACCACCGCGAAGATGAACGCGAAGGCGGGCTGCAGACGATGCGTCGCCACCGTGTTGGTCACAGACCCTTCGCCTTGCGCGCGTTGTCGCTGATAGTGTCGAGGCTGGCGCCGGGCGTGAGGTCCTGCGGGTCGACCTTGAGCTCGATCACCGCCGGTTTCTTCGCGCTACGCGTGAAGGCGAGCGCCTCGGCAAAGGCGGCATCGAATTCAGCGTTGGTGGTCACCGTGAAACCCTTGCCGCCGAAGCTCTCGCCGTACTTCGCGAAGTCGGGGTTGACCAGTTGCGTGCCGTAGACGTGCGACGGATGTTCGCGCTCCTGATGCATGCGGATGGTGCCGTACATGCCGTTGTTGAACACCACGCAGATCGGCGCGCCGCCATATTGCACGGCGGTCGCCAATTCCTGCGAGGTCATCATGAAATCGCCGTCACCGGCCACGTTGATCGCCGTGCGCTGCGGCGCGACGATCGACGCCATCACCGCCGCCGGCACGCCATAGCCCATGGCGCCGCTGGTCGGCGCGAGCTGCGACTTACCGCACTGTTCGATGCCGGCATACGGCCAGAAGCGGTGCGCCCAGGTGGCGAAGTTGCCGGCACCGTTGGTGACGATGCTGTCCTTCGGCGCCAGCCGCCGCATAGTCTGCACGACTTCCCAGAGATTGAGTTTGGCCGGTGTTGCGCGATTCTTGTATAGCGGCGGCAGGCCACGCCAGGCGGCGAGATCGGCCTGCACTTCGGCGAGCGCTGCCTGGCGCGATGCGGCCTTCGCTGCGCCCAGTTTGACGTCCGCGATTGCAGCGGCAAACTCGGCGACGCCGGCGGCGATCATCAGCTCGGCCTGATAAACGCGACCGAGTTCGTTGGCGTCACCGTGCACGTGGATCATCGTCTGCTTCGGCGTCGGCACCTCGAACAGCGTGTAGCCGGAGGTGGTCATCTCGCCGAGCCGGGCGCCGATGGTGAGCACCACGTCGGCGTTCCTGATGCGCGCAAACAGCTTCGGGTTGATGCCGATGCCAACGTCGCCCGCGAAGTTCGGATGGCTATTGTCGAGCGTGTCCTGAAAACGGAATGCGCAGCCGATGGGCAAGTCGTTCGCCTCGGCAAATTCGCGCAACTGCCGCGCGGCGTCGCGCGACCAGCCGTAACCGCCGACGATGACGAACGGCCGCTCGGCGCCGGCGAGCAGTTCGCGCACCCGCGCGACGTCCGCGCCCGCCGGATGCGACTGCACGGCGCGATAAGGCTTCGCCTCGGCGACCGTCGCCTGCTGGGTCAGCATGTCCTCCGGCAGCGCCAGCACCACCGGCCCGGGGCGGCCGCTGGTGGCGACCTGAAAGGCATGCGCCAGGTATTCGGGAACGCGCGCCGCGTCGTCGATCTGCGCCACCCATTTCGCCATCGGCCCGAACATGCGGCGGTAGTCCAGCTCCTGAAACGCCTCGCGCTCGACGAAATCGTTGCCCACCTGACCGACCAGCAAAATCATCGGCGACGAATCCTGAAACGCCGTGTGCACGCCAATCGCGGCGTTGGTGGCGCCGGGACCACGGGTGACCATGCAGACGCCCGGCTTGCCGGTGAGCTTGGCGTAGCTCTCGGCCATGAAGGCGGCACCGCCCTCCTGCCGACAAATCACGAAACGGAAATCCGCCCGGTGGCGATAGAGGCCATCGAGCACTTCGAGGTAGCTTTCGCCAGGCACGCCGAACGCCGTATCGACGCCGTGAGTAATGAGTGCATCGGCGATCAGATGACCACCGGAACGGGAGGGGATGGCTGAAGTCGTCATACGTGTAAGCTTACCTAAATGACGAGCAGTTCCATCGCCGCGCCGGAGGCGAGCTTTCGGGCCGAAGCGACCACCATCAGCGTGGTCAGCCTTGCCCACGGCACCTCCCATTTCTTCCAGCTTCTGTTGCCGCCGCTGTTCCCCTGGCTGGCGACCGAGTTCTCGCTGTCGTTCGCGCAGCTCGGCACGCTGGCGAGCCTGTTTTATCTGGTGTCCGCGCTCGGCCAGGCCGCCGCCGGCTTCGTCGTCGACCGCGTCGGCGCCCGCGTGGTGATGTTCGGCGGCCTGAGCTTGTTTGCGATTGCCGCGTTCACCGCGGCGATGGCCAACGGCTACGGCCTGCTGGTCGTTGCCTCGATCTTGCTGGGTATCGGCAACTCGCCGTTTCATCCGGTCGATTTCAGCATCATCAACCAGCGCATCTCGAACGCCCGCATCGGCCACGCCTACAGCGCGCACGGCCTGAGCGGCACCCTCGGCTATGCCTCGGCGACCTTCGTCATGGTCGTGCTGGCGCAGGCATTCGGCTGGCGCCATGCGCTGGGCACGGCGGCGGTGTTCGCCATCGGCGTGCTCGCCGTGGCGGTGACCTTCCGCGATGCGATCGACACCCGACACACGGTCCGCGCCCACGCGGCGGCGGCGGGCGGCGGCGACGCCCCGCATGCGGCATCCAGTTTCGGCTTTCTGCGCCATCCGGTGGTCTGGCTCTGCTTTTCCTTCTTTTTCGTCATCACCTTCAGCAATTCGGCGATCCAGAACTTCTCGACGCCGGCGCTGCAGGCGACGGCCGGACTCAAGCTCACGCTGGCGGCCACGGCATTGACCGGCTACCTGGTGTGCAGCGCCATCGGCCAGCTCGCGGGCGGCTTCGCGATCAGCCGGCAATGGGCCGATCCGGAGCGCATCATCGCCACCGCGTTGAGCGGCTCGGCACTGCTGCTGATCCTCGCCGCAACGGGCGTGGCGGGCGGCTTTGCGACCTTGCTGCTGGTGATGCTGGCGGGGCTTGGCACCGGTGTCGCCGGCCCCTCGCGCGACCTGCTGATCAAGCGCGCCACCCCGGCCGGTGCCACCGGCCGCGTCTACGGCACGGTGTACTCCGGGCTCGACGCGGGGCTGGCGGTGTCGGCACCGATCTTCGGCTGGCTGATGGACCATGAGCTGCCGCGCTCGATCTTCTTTGGTGCCGCGACGGCGATGATCGTCGCCATGCTGATCGGCCTCGCCATCGGCCACGTCACCCGCCAGCAACGCGGCTGACGCGCAGTCGCGCCGCACCGTGAGCCGCGCCACCGAAAGCGTCCGCCACGACGAGCGCGCATTCGTCCACGCGTTCTCCTTCGGCAACTTCCTGATCGGCACCGGCGTGATGCTGGCGCCGGGCCTGTTGCTGGTGCTGTCTTCCGACCTCGGCACGACGGTGCCGCAGACGGCGCTGCTGATCACTGTCGCCGCCGGTGTGATGTGTTTCGGCTCGCCGGTGCTGGCGACGCTGACCTCGCGCCTCGACCGCCGCTCGGTGCTGTGCGGCGCCCTCGCGCTGTATGCCGTCGGGCATTTGCTGTGCGCCTTGATGCCCAGCCTCACGGCACTGGTCGTCGCCCGCAGCGTAACCCTGCTTGGCGCCGCCGTGTTCACCCCGCAGGCGGCGGCGACGCTGGGCCTGGTCATCGCGCCGGAACGGCGGGCGGCAGCCATCACCGCGATCTTTCTGGGCTGGTCGGTCGCCTCCGTATTCGGCAGTCCGGCGGCCGCCTGGCTTGGCGCGCAAATTGGCTGGCGCGGTACGTTTGCCGGTTTTGCGGCGTGCTGCCTCGTCGGCGTGGTCTGGGTGTGGCGCGTCGTGCCGCCGGGATTGCATGGCGCCGCGCTGTCGCGCGAGGCTTGGCTGCGCGTGGCCAGACACCCGGCGCTGATCGCCATCCTGCTGGTGACGGCGCTGTCGGCCTCGGGCCAGTTCAGCACCTTTGCCTACATCGCGCCGTATGTTGCCAACACGCTGGACGATTCGGCGAATACGCTGTCGGCGGCGCTGATGCTGTTCGGCTTTGCGGGCGTGGCCGGCAACGTCTGGGCGTCGCGCCGCATCGGCCGCGCCGGCCCGGCGTCGAACGTGGCGCTGTCGCTCTGGGCGATGGCCGCCGGCATGCTGCTGCTCGCAGTGGCGGGCTCATGGTGGCTGGGCTTCGTCGCCGGCGCGCTGGCGTGGGGCGGCGGCGTATTCGCCAACAATTCGTCGCAGCAGGCGCGACTGGTGGCGGCAGCGCCGGAACTCGCCGGCGCCAGCATCGCACTCAACACCAGCATGATTTATCTCGGCCAGGCCATCGGCACCAGCATCGGCGGCGCGGCGATCGCGGCGAGCGGCTACCGCTGGTTGCCGGTGATCGGCGCCACGGTGCTGCTGGTGGCGCTGGCGATGTCGGGTCGGGCCAGCCGAAAGTCGGCGGCACATGGCTGAACGGCGATCCGCCGTCGCAGAAACGCCGCCGGTCGACTTTTGACGAAATAGCGAACCCAGCCCAGTGTGCATGCGGGTTTCGCGGAATGAGCTGTATTCCCGGGTCGGCGATTGTGTCGATCGCGTTGCAACCGCCGCAGGGCGTGATTGCCGTCAATCTTCTGATAGAACTGCGCTGTTTCGCGGCGCCGCACGGTCACAAGCCGGATGGCGCGTCGAACCGACTCGTTGCAAACCGCGCAACACGGGGGCACAAAACGTGGTGTGCCGGTTGGCAGTGCAGTCGTGACCCTGAGTTCCAAAAACAACTTCTACGCTGCAAACCACCTCCACCATGTCTAGCTACGAAACGGCCGCCTTGTGGCGCGCGACGGCACTCGCGTCCGACGAGAAAAAGCTTGCTGCAACCGGTCTCTCAGTGCGCCAGCGCAAGCTGCTCTCCCTGCTCACGCAACCGGTTACCGCCGATCAGCTCGCGCGGTCGATTGCGCTGCCGCTCGATGAAGTGCATCATGCGCTGCAACGCTTTGCCAGGCTCGGGCTGGCCACCTCCGATGCCGACACCGGCGCCGCCCCGATGCAACAGCGCATGCAACACAGCGCCGCCGGCAGCGCCTCGAAAGCGCCGATCCTCATCGGCGTCGCCGTCGCACTGCTGGCTGCGATCGCGATTGTCTGGTGGCTGCTGAGCGGTTCGTCGCGTGCGCCGGTCAACGCGCCGCCGACGGCACGGCCCACGGTCGCCGCTGCGGCGCAGCCCTCGGCGGCGAACACCGGGTCGCTAGACAACACCGACATCGCGTTACCTAAGAGCGGTGCCGCCGCGGTCGTTGCACCAGCGCCGAGCGTTCCGCCCAGCGCCCGGGACGTGGCCGTGAAAGCCAAGGAAGCAGCCAGAGACGCCGCGAAAGAACCCACCAAATCGGTCCGCGACGCGGCCGCGAAAGATGCTGCGGTCGCGCAGCAGGCCAACGCGGCGCCCATCACCCAAGCCGCAACGCCGGCGACGGCAGCGACCGCCCCGGCAACTCCCACAACAAGTCCGCCGCAACCGGCTGCAACCACTGCGCAAGCCGCCGCACCCGCCACGGCGCCAGCCACCGCGGCGCCGGCAACCGCAGCACCCGTCGTCGCCGCACCGGCAGCGGCGCGGCCCGCGCCCGCCCCCGCTGCGCGCGAAATCAAACTGGTCAATCGGGTTGAGCCAATCTTTCCGCGCGGCGTCGATGCCGATCGCGGTACGGTGCGCGCGCGCCTGCAGGTCAACGCCAGCGGCGCCGTGACCGGCGTCGAAATCGTCGAGGCCAATCCGCGCCGCGTCTTCGATCGCTCGGTGACCGCCGCCCTGCAACAGTGGCGCTATGAGCCGACCGGCGAGGCCTTCTCCACGATGGCGGAAATCAGCTTCAGTCGCTGATCGGCCGCTGCCCGGCGTGGCCCGGTTCGTGCCGGCAGGCTACGGCCGGATGTCTTTCACCAGCGAGGCCAGTTGTTCCGGCGCGATTTCGCAATGCTGCGGGTAATTGGTGTGATCGCAGCCCAGCTTGACGCCGGCACCCGCGAGCAGCGCCGCGCGCATCGGCGCGGTGAATTCGAAGCGCAGAAAGTGCACCGCTGAGGTCTTCTCGTCGGTCTCGCGATTGAGGTCTTCGTCGGCGATCGCATAGACGCGCGGCTGGCCTTCGACCTCGACGAACATGCGGTCTTCGACGTCGATCAGCCGTGCCAGCTCGCGGCGCCGCTCGTTGATGCACAAGACAATCCCACCGCCCAACGAAAGGATTTGCAACTTGCCCGCACTTCGCGCCAAATCAGGAACTACCTTCCGCGAGTTTTCGTAACCAAGGAATGTTGGCATACTCCGGCAACGCAACTAACCGTCGAGCATAAATTCTGGCCTTGGCCTCGTCTGCTCTAACCAAAACACCATCTGCGAAAGCCTCGACAAGCAGAAAGATCGCGTCGACATTGCCGCGCTCGGCGGCGGTCGTAAGCAAAGACAAAGCCAACGAAACTTGATCCGCTCGGGCCTGCGCGTCGGCTTGGCTGTCGCCTCGAAGCGCTCCACTAGTCCGGATTCCGCTGAGTGCTCGCCAAAACGCCGGAGCTGCTGCGTCGAAACCAGATGCTGCAACGGTTCGGTACCAATCTACGCGCAACAGTTGTAAATCCCGCCGAGTTCGCACTTCGGGTCCAAAAAATGCCAGGCAGTCATCAAGGCCGGCGACCATCGTGCGACTCGCGCTCTTGTCTCTTGCAGGCAATGTCGGACTATCTGGAAACGCCAAGCAATAACGCGCAAACCGCAGCAGCGTAACGGCGGCTAACACGTCACCCGAGTTAGCTTTCGAGCGCAACTCGCTTCCACCCAATTTTTCGAAAACGAGCCGCGTATCCTTCTCGTCGAGTTCTCCATGCGTTGCGACTAACTGATTCCAGGCGGCCGCCACTGTATCGCGAGATGAGTGCGCTCCTTCATTTCCGAACATATTGGTATCGAATTGACTAGACATACTGCTCGCCTTCGTGTCGCCTGTACGGGCTATGCGTTTGCTGCGCTGCGCTGCGTCATCCAACGTCGGCGCATACGCATACATCGCAATCGTCAGTATTACCGCAAGGACAAGCCACCATCGCTGCTGCAACGAAGTCCAAACACTTTTCCGTAGTCTTCTGCCTCCGCTCGCTACCAAGCTACCCACCGTTTCTGCAACCCGTAACCGACGACGTAACGAAATGCGGCGGTGAGGTGTAGCGTCCACTTGAAGGTTGGTACTCGTAGTGAACAGTGATGTTCGCGAGGACATTCCATGGTGCCAACATGTCCCGCAGTACGTACCGAACCTCATATTTTTCCCAGCCGCGCCCATACTGCAGTAGCGCAGGGTCGCCCATTTCTATGCCCTCCATGATCCTATCCCCCTGCATGTTCCCCATGCCCAACGCATTGTCGACAGTATCTTGAAACTGCCTTTCCCTCAGGCACTCGGGCGTCGTACGCGTACTTACCCCGGGTCGAACACGTTGACTCGGCGGAACCTGTACAGCACCGCCCGCACCTAGGGAGCCAAGTCCAACCGGCACTACGTTGTAGTCGGGGGGGACGATGCCTGATCCAGTTATCGTCACGTGATCCCACACGGGAGCAACGTCGTACTCGACGCATGAGGTCGCCCACGTCGGACAAGACTGCGCGCCGGCCATTTGCGCGCTCACCGCAAGCCCTGCAACTGCGATGACCTCTCCAGCCCACTGCATCAAACGAATGTTCGTGTAACGCATTTTTCCTCCCTTGTACTGAAAATGCGGCACTAAATCTACCCCCCCTCAAATGACAATGTCAAGCTCATTGTCATAATACAAACTTCGATACGGAAGATTCCTTATTCGTGTGAGTCGGTCAAGGCGCGCTGAACGGCGAGCGCGCTTTTGCTCATTTCGAAGATCGGTGGCGCGATGGCAACCGACTGTTGCACTCTGCATTGTTCGACTTGTCGCACGGCGAAGTCACTCTCGCGAAACGATGGCGCCAATGGGAATGGCACACTACGCAGACTTAAGGGCGCAACTTCGCACATGCGTTGAACGATCACCAGCATTCGTGCAATCTGCTCATCATCCGGTTGACGCACCGTGATGTCACGATAGTCGGATTCGCTGCCAAGCAATCGCTCCTGAAGGCGAAGCATCGGAATCGCCGTCGCCCGATGAAGCTGCGCGACAAGTAGCAAGCGCCCAATCCGGCCATTCCCATCAATCAAGGGATGAATAGCCTCAAACCGACGGTGAAAGAAAGCTGCCGCATACAAATCAGCGCGATCGTGCCCACCGCGAATTACTTTGCATTGGCGCGCAAGTTGCCGAAATTCTTCGCCAAATTTTTGTGGTGCGCCACCATTCTTTTTGCCGCCCACCAGCGCACCCATGCGTCCGGTTCGCATGACTGGGATACCCAAGTTACCGTTGGCAATCGTGGCCAATCGCTCAACGTCTTCTGCGCGAACCTTCCAGTAGTCGATATCCTCAAGGCACGCGACGACGCCCGGCGTCAGTGGCACTGTATGCATGGCCGATCCCCGTACTGTGCGAAAAAAGTTGACACATCGAAATGTATCTTGCCCACGAGACAACACTTTAGTTGTCTTGCGAAAGCACCACAAGCATCGCTCGGACAACCAGCAGCGCATCGACAATCGCGCGCCACCATGTGATCTCAGGCGAGCGGCTTCACAGCCGGATGTCTTTCACCAGCGAGGCCAGTTGCTCGGGCGCGATTTCGCAATGCTGCGGGTAATTGGTGTGATCGCAGCCCAGCTTGACGCCGGCACCCGCGAGCAGCGCCGCGCGCATCGGCGCGGTGAATTCGAAGCGCAGAAAGTGCACCGCTGAGGTCTTCTCGTCGGTCTCGCGATTGAGGTCTTCGTCGGCGATCGCATAGACGCGCGGCTGGCCTTCGACCTCGACGAACATGCGGTCTTCGACGTCAATCAGCCGTGCCAGCTCGCGGCGCCGCTCGTTGATGTCGGCGTACTCGATCATCATCGTCGCCTTCCAGTTCGTGCCGTCGGGAATCAGCGGGTTGTAGGCGTCGAGCTCCTGCTGGATGCCGTCTTCCTCGAATATCTTCTCGACGCGCAGCATCTCCTGCACCTGGTACTGGATCGTCTCGCGATCCTCGAATTGCAGCGTGATGTGCTCGCCGAGATGCACGGTGCGTGCGCGGCGATGCGCGATCAGCTTCGCTTTATTTGCCTTGAGGTACTTGCTGTACGCCTCGAGGGTCATCAGGTCGGAGGGGGTGAGTTGCGCCATGAATCTTTGCCTTGATGTGTAGGAGCGGCTTGCCGCGACCGATCCCGTTGCCTGGTCAGCGGTGATTGCGGCTGCGATGGTCGCGGCGAGCCGCTCCTACAACGGTTTTCGTTAGTTGAGGCCGTACGCCTTGGCGATCAGGCTGATTGGATGCGCCAGTTCCGGCTTCGCCTCGCCGAACTGGCCTTCGCGAATGCCCTGTTCGATGTGATGGCCCGAGAGCTGGCAGTCCGACGAGATGTATTGCGGATTGTTCTGCATCATCGCGCGGAACACCGGTTTGCCGATTTTCATCGCGGTCTTGTGGTGTTCTTTTTTCACGCCATAGGTGCCGGCGTGGCCCGAGCAACGCTCGACCGTGTTGACTGTGGTGCCGGGCACCAGCTTCAGCATTTCCTCGGTCTTCTTGCCGACGTTCTGCACGCGGCTGTGACAGGGAATGTGATAGCTCACGGCGCCGAGCCCAATCTTGAAGTCGGTCTTCAGCAGGCCGTCTTTCTGGCGCGCGATCAGGTATTCGAACGGATCCCACATCGCGTCCTGCACGGCTTTGGCATCGGCGTTGTCCGGCAGCAACAGCGGGATTTCCTGCTTGAACATCAGCGTGCAGGACGGAATCGCGGTGAGGATCGCGTAGCCGTCCCGCGCGTACTTCGCGAGCACCGGCAGATTGAACGACGCGAGTTCGGCAACGCCGTCGAGATCGCCCAGTTCGAGCTTGGGCATGCCGCAGCACTTTTCCTTGTTGACGATTTCGTAGGGAATATCGTTGTGCGCGAGCACGGCCAGCAGATCCATGCCGATACCGGGCTCGTTGTAGTTCACGTAGCAGGTCGAGAAGATCGCCACCTTGCCCGGTGTGCGTTCGCCGTTCTTTGCCGGCGCGTCGGTCTTCGGTGCGGCCTTGGCTTGCGAACGGAACTTCTTCGTGGCCAGCGACGGAATCCAGGCGTCCTTGTCGACGCCAAGCTGGCTTTCCATCAGATCGCGACCGAACGACGAGTGATTCACTGCGTTGGCCACCTGCACCACGATCGGAATGCCGGCGAACTTGCCTTGCACATCGGTCGACGCCAGGAATTTTTCGGCGCGGGTGACTTCGCCCTTCTTGTACTTGATGGCCTTGGCGCGCAGCATCAGGTGCGGAAAGTCCACGTTCCACTCGTGCGGCGGTGTGTACGGGCACTTGGTCATGTAGCAGACGTCGCACAGGTAACACTGGTCGACCACCTTGATGTAGTCGGCCTTGGCGACGCCGTCGACTTCCATGGTGGTGGACTCATCGATCAGGTCGAACAGCGTCGGGAACGCGTTGCACAGGCTCACGCAGCGGCGGCAACCGTGGCAGATGTCGTAGACGCGCTCCAGCTCGTGATTGAGCTTGTCCTCGTTCCAGAAATCGGGGTTTTTCCAGTCGACGATGTGGCGTGTCGGTGCCTGAAGATTGCCTTCCGCGGCCATGTTTGCACTCCAAGATTTTGTAGCCAGGGTGAGCAAGTTCGGGCGTTGAACAGGCTCAAAGAACCCCCTCACCGTGGCCCTCTCCCGCGAAGGGGAGAGAAATTCACACGCAGGGCAGGCACTGCCCGCCCTGCGCGGTCCTGCGGGAGGACGACGGGCTAGTCCTGCAGCGCTTCCAGTGCCTTCTGGTAGCGGTTGGCGTGCGAGCGCTCGGCCTTGGCCAGCGTTTCGAACCAGTCGGCGATTTCGTCGAAGCCTTCTTCGCGTGCCGATTTCGCCATGCCGGGGTACATGTCGGTGTACTCGTGCGTTTCGCCGGCAACCGCAGACTTCAGGTTGTCGCGAGTAGCGCCGATCGGCATGTCGGTCGCTGGGTCGCCGACGATCGCGAGATAGTCGAGGTGCCCGTGCGCATGACCGGTTTCGCCTTCGGCGGTGGAACGGAACAGCGCAGCAACGTCGTTCTGGCCTTCAACGTCCGCCTTGTTTGCGAAGTAGAGGTAACGGCGGTTGGCCTGGCTTTCGCCGGCGAACGCGTCTTTCAGATTCTGATGGGTCTTCGTACCTTTGAGGTTCATGGATGCACTCCTGATTGGTCCAAGGATTGGTCCGCGGCGGCGCGCTACGCACCGTGGTGATGCGCAATACGGCAGGCGAAGCTAGCAGTATGTCCCGCCGATTAATCGTTGGCAACGAGAGTTTTCTATCAGTTTGATCGATTTATCCGAACAGTAGCTGCGATCCTTATCCCCGTGGCAGCGCCCCAAGCTCATGCAACGCGCTTGCCAGTGCATCCTGCAATGGCGTCGGCGTCAGTTCGCCAATGACAGCCTGCAGCGCCTGGCCGTCCAGCGCGTGCGGCACGTTCCACAAGTACCGGATCTCGCAAATTTCACGCAGGATCGGCACCACCAGCGACAGCGCACGCAACAGCGGCCACGGCACGCTGCGCCGCCGGAGCGGGCGTCCGGCAAGCCGTTCGAGCGCCAGGCAGAGTGCCTCTCCGGTGAGCGCGTAGCCGGGAAAATGCAGGCGCGTGAACGCCGGCAACACCGCCCGCTGTGCCGCAACGCGCTCGAACACGCGCGCCAGATCGGGCAAGTACGCCCAGGCATGCGCCACGTCGCGGCGCCCCGGGTAGGTGACACTGCCGCTGCCGATCTTGGCTGCGATGGTGTTGTCGAACCAGTTGCCTTTGCCGCCACCGATGAAGTCGCCGGCGCGGATAACGATCGACTGCAGGTCATTGCCGGCCGCACGCGCCAGCGCCTGCTCGATGTCGACGCGCACGCGACCTTTGCGTGTGGTGGGCCGCTGCGGTGTATCCACCATCAACTGCGCCGGCATGGCGGCGCCGAAGTTGTACACGTTGCCGGGAAACAAGAGCGTTGCGCCCAACCGCCGCGCCAGCTCGATTGCCGCGTGCGCAATAGGCATCGCCTCTTGCGGCCAGCGCGTGTAGGGTGCGTTGGCGGCGAGCACCACCACATCGGCGCGGCCCACGATGCCGACGATTCGGTCCGTATCCACCGCATCCGCCTGCACATCCTGCACGGGCCCGGCCGATTGGCTGGCGCGAGTGGCCGCGCGCGAGGCGGCGACCCGGGGCGCCGTGCGCGCGACGGCAACCGTCGCCCAGCCGGCCGCCGAAAACGCGCTCACCAGCTCGCGGCCGAGTCGACCGTTGCTGCCGAGAATCACTGTCTTGCCCTTCATGCCGAATCCTTTCGTCGCTCGTGCGCCCTTGCTGCCAGGTGCTGCCAAGTGCTGCAAAGCGGAATTGTTCGGCGGCTTGAGGTATAAAACAATTACATATAACTGTATTGTTGTTATGCGACATTGCATACACTTTGGGCCCGGCGCAGCGTCTTTCGCTCCAGCTTGTCGTTGCCAATGCTCGCAATTGCTCGCCATTGCCGCGCCGGGTGCCTCGATTCGCGCGGCAGTCGACCATGTTCATCGGTCCCGATCGACGCGAAAACCGCACCGTGAGCATGTCCGTGACCAAATCTGCCGCATGAAAAGCGACGCAAACGAAGCCGCAGAGCGCCCATGACGAAATCGCCGCCGTTCGACTGGTCACTGCTGCCATCCTTTCTGGCGGTCATCGAACACGGCAGTCTGCTCGGCGCCGCACGCGTGCTCAAGCAGGCGCAACCCACGCTCGGCCGGCACATCGACGCGCTGGAGCAGCAACTGGGCGTGAGCCTGTTCGAGCGCACCGGTCGCGGGCTAGTGCCGACTGCGCAGGCACGTGCGATTGCCGAGCATGCACGGGGCATGCAAAGCAGCGCCGATGCACTGTCGCGCGCACTGTCCGGCAGCGAACCGCTGGCACGTGGCAGCGTGCGGCTGACGGCGAGCCAGGTGGTGGCGGCCTTCGCGCTGCCGCCGCTGCTGCTGCAACTGCGCGACGTGGCGCCGGACATCCAGATTGAAGTGGTCACCAGCAACGAGGTGAAGAACCTGCTGCGCCGCGAGGCCGACATCGCCATCCGCATGGTGCAGCCAACGCAGGCCAGCCTGATCGCGCGCAAACTGGGGGAGGCAGGCATCGGTGCGTTCGCGCACAAGCGCTACATCGAGCATGCAGGCGCGCCGACACAGGCCACCGATTTGCTGGCGCACCGGTTGATCGGTTTTGACAGCGACGACTCGATGCTGCTTGGTTTCCGTCGGCTCGGCGCGGCGGTGACGCGCGAGCACTTTGCGCTGCGCAGCGACGATCACATCCTGCATTGGGAAGCCGTGCGCGCGGGCCTCGGCATCGGCTTCACCAGCACTTGGCTGGCGCAGCGCGACGCGGCGCTGGTGCGGCTCCTGCCCAGCCTCGCGATCCCGCCGCTGCCGGTGTGGCTGACCACTCACCGCGAACTGCACGGGAGTCCGCGCATTCGCGTCGTCTTCGATTTTTTGGCCGCCGCGTTGCCGACGGCGATGAAACTGGGGACTGCGCCGACGGCGCTTTAATGGCTTTATAGAGACAATGCAGGTGGGACATACGTTACATCGTATTTTCTTGTTATCTCGACTTTCTTAAGTTTCGTGCTGTAGCGACCGATTATCAACGCAGAACGCAAAAAGCCATTCGCCAGCCATCCACGACTGGATGCGGCTTCGCGAGCCAAAATCACGCGTGTTGCAGCGCAAGAATCGCGTAAAATTTGTGCAATGACCATCGACTCCCTTTCCAGCGACGCGACGACGACCGTCGCGTCCGGTACCGAACTCGCGGCGCCGCTCCAGCCGACCTCCGACGCAGCGACGCCAGCAGCCGTCGACGCCGACGCGATTACCTTCGCCCGCCTCAACCTCGCCGAACCGATCCTGCGCGCGGTGACTGATGCCGGTTACGTCAAACCGACGCCGATCCAGGCACAGGCGATTCCGGTCGTGCTCGCCGGACTCGACGTCATGGGCGGCGCCCAGACCGGCACCGGCAAGACGGCCGCGTTCACGCTGCCGATCCTGAACCGCATGCTCAAGCATGCCAACACCTCGCCATCGCCCGCGCGCCATCCGGTGCGCGCGCTGATGCTGGCGCCGACGCGCGAGCTGGCAATTCAGATCGAAGAATCGGTCGAGACCTACGCCAAACACACCGGTCTGCGCTCCACCGTCGTGTTCGGCGGCGTCGACATCAAGGAACAGAAAGCCGCGGTGCGCGCCGGCGTCGAAATCCTGGTCGCCACGCCGGGCCGCCTGCTCGACCACATCGAGCAGAAGAATCTGGCGCTGAATCAGGTCGAAGTGCTGGTGCTCGACGAAGCCGACCGCATGCTCGACATGGGCTTCATCCCCGACATCGTGCGCATCATCGGCATGCTGCCCGAGAAGCGGCAGAGTTTGTTGTTCTCCGCCACCTTCTCCGACGAGATCAAGAAGCTCGCCGACCGCATGCTGAAGGCGCCGACCTTGATCGAAGTTGCGCGCCGCAACGAATCCGCCGCCAACGTCGCGCAGCAGATGTTCCGCGTGCACGGCGACGACAAGCGCCGCCTGCTCGGTCATCTGGTGAACTCGCAGAACCTCACGCAGGTGCTGGTCTTCTCGCGCTCCAAATTGCAAACGGCCCGCCTCGCACGCGAGCTGGCGCGCGACGGTTTCGCCACTGATGCCATCCACGGCGACAAGTCGCAGGAAGAACGCATCAAGGCGCTCGACGGCTTCAAGAACGGCAGCACGCGCATCCTCGTCGCCACCGACGTCGCCGCGCGCGGCCTCGACATCGATCAACTGCCGACGGTGGTGAACTACGAGCTGCCGTTCGTCGCCGAAGATTACGTGCACCGCATCGGCCGCACCGGTCGCGCCGGCGCTAGCGGCACGGCGATTTCGTTCGTGTCGCCCGACGACGGCAAGCTGCTCGCCGAAATCGAAAAGCTCATCAAGCGCAAGCTCGGCGAGCAGCCGATGCCGGACCTGTCGCGCTACGGCGATCGCTACGGCCCGCGTCGCGAGCCGCGCGAAGGCGGCGAAGTGCGCCGCTCGATGACCGAGCCGCGCCCGAACAGCGATCGCGGTCCGCGCGACAAATCGCACTACGACCTGAACCCCGATCAGCCGATCGCGCCCAGCGCCCGTGGCGCGCGTGGTGGTCGCAACGCCGCCGTCGGCCGTCGCGCCATGCGCGAAGTCTGCGTGCTGCTCAAGGCACCGGTGCGGCATGTGCCAGTCGCGGAACCCGTGGCAGAGCCGGAGCAAACCGCAGAAGCCGTCGCGAGCTAACGGCCTTTGTGGGAGCGGTATCACCGCGACTGTGCTGGCATTACAGCGGTCGCGGTGATACCGCTCCCACAGTGAGCACTACCCATACAACACCACGCTAGCATTGACCGAAACGCCACCGCAGTTTCATCAATGCCCACCCTCTCCCCCTCCGCCCAAAAAGTCCAGGACTGGCTCGCCGTCCACGGCAGCGCAGCTCGAGTCATCGAGCTCGAACATCCCGGTCGAACCGCCGCCGAAGCCGCCGCACTGCTCAAGTGCGACGTCGCGCAGATCGCCAAGAGCATCATCTTCAGAAACGCCGCTGACGGCACCTCGGTGCTCGTCATCACCAGTGGTGCCAATCGCGTCGACGAGAAAAAAGTCACCGCCCTCACAGGCATCACGCTCGCCAAAGCCGACGCCAATTTCGTGCGCGAACAAACCGGCTACGCCATCGGCGGCGTACCGCCCGTTGCCCACGCCAAACCCGGCACCATCGTCATGGACGAAGACCTGTTCCGCTTCGCCAGCGTTTTCCCGGCAGGCGGAACGCCGCATGCGATGTTTGAGATTGCGACGGAGGAGTTGCAGCGGTTGAGCGGTGCGCGGATCGGAGTGGTGCGCGCATAGCCACTGGCCGATAGACCCGCGCAGTTTCGTAGGGTGGGTAACTCGTTGCCCACGCGTGCACCATGGTCCCCAAACGACAGGATGGTAATCAGCTTGACGCGTGGGTAAACAAGTTGCCCACCCTACGCCCCGCGGCGAGATTTGTTGAGCTTATTGCAACGTCGCCAAATACTCCGCCAAATCCAGCCGGTCTTTTGCCTCATCCACTGAATAGCCCATACGCTGTCCCGGGATCAGGGCTTCGGGGTTGCTGAGCCATTGCTGCAGCAGCGCGACGTCCCACACGATCTTGCTGGTTTGCAGCGCGGGCGAATAGTCGAAGTCTTTCACGCCGCCTGCCTTGCGACCGACCACGCCCTTATGCGCGGGGCCGACGCGATTGCTGTTGACGCTGTGACAGCCAACGCAGCGATCTTCGTAAAGCGTCTTGCCGCGCGTGGCGTCGGCGTGGGTGGGCGATTGCACAAGCGTCGCGAGCGCTACGACGGCGATCACCTGCGGGCGACGACGGCACAACGACATGATGACTCCGACAATTCAGACCAAAAAAAGGACGGCTCGATACGCCTTGCGCATGCGACCGTCCAACGGGGAGAGCGCGGAGGATTACGCGCCGAACGAAAGCGCCATCGCGGGCAGCGGGCGGCCGAGCGCGTTGGTCAAGATGGTCCAATGCATGGTTTCGTCGGCGGCGAGGCGGGCTGCGACCTTGGCCAGCGCGGTGTCCTTGAACGACGGGATCACGCCGACGTAAGCATTGGTTGCACCGAGTTCGAGGCGGGCCGCGAGGTCGAGCACGTCGCCCTGATTCTTCAGCGCGGCGGCGTTCAGCGCCTTAGCGTAGTCGTCGAGCTTCTTCTCCTCGACCGGCTTGCCGCCAAGCTTCTGGATGGTGGCGATCAGCGCGTCGCGATGCGCCTTGTGGTGCGACTGGAACGACACCGCGATATCGAGCACCGGTTTCTGCAGCAGGCCGCTGCCGGCGCCGAGTTGATAGGCATTGATCGCTTCGTGCTCAAGGCCAAGCGCGACGTTGAGGATGCCGACGTCGGCCGCCGTATTGCCCGCCATGCCCTGCGCCAGCGCGCTGTTGCCGGCAAGCAGCGCCACGGTGCCCGCGGAAAGCGTTGCGGTGGTAGCCAGAAAATTGCGGCGCGACAGCGCCTCGCCAATGACGATCGCTTTCATGTTGCACTCCTTGTGCGTGGGGAACAGTTGTTGACGCCAAGCCTTACGCATACGGCCCGCATCCGGTTTTACGCGCACCGAAAGCCTCCCCTGCATCGTAGGCAAGGTGTCGCGCAGCGACGGCGGGGAAATCCGAGTCGGCGTTACGCTTGCGTCACACCACCAACCCCTCTGTCGGGGGTGCCGACATCTCCCCTGCGTTGCAGGGGCGACTTGCTGATTTGTTTCGTTATCATTTGTGTATGACTACATTTGCCATCATCCCCGCCACCCGCGACGATGTTCGCGATATCGAAGCGCTTGTCCGCGAACTCGCCGTCTACGAAAAGCTGGAGCACCTGATGGTCAGTACGCCGGCGGACTTCGAGCGTGAACTGTTCGGCCCGAAGGCGGTGATCGAATGCATCATGGCGAAGGAAGATGGCCGCGCCGTGGGTTTTGCGCTGTTCTTCCACAACTTTTCTACCTTCCTCGGCCGTCGCGGGCTCTACCTCGAAGACCTCTACGTGAAGCCCGAATGCCGCGGCAAAGGCTATGGCAAGGCGCTGCTGGTCCGGCTGGCGCAGATCGCGGTCCAGCGCGACTGCGGGCGCTTCGAGTGGAGCGTGCTCGACTGGAACCAGCCGTCGATCGATTTCTATGAAGCGATGGGCGCGAAGATCCTGCCGGACTGGCGCATCGTGCGCACGACGGGCGATTCCCTCGCCGCGCTCGCCGCGAAATAGATCGTGGACGAGCAACCGACCGCGACCGCCATGCACATCGTCCCGCCCACGCTTGATCGCCTGCCCGCCTACGTCGCGGCGCTACGCAACGGCTACTCGCCCGACAACGTACGCGGCGCAATCGCGGCGTGGGAGATTCTTGCCCGTATCGACGCCGATCCGCTGCGCTTCATCGAAAGCATGGAGGACCGTGAAGCGAAGGGCCCGCTGGTAACGCTGCCCGATGGCAGTCAGGTCAAACGCATCCCCGGCTTCAATCGCTGGATGTGGGATGACAATCCCGAGGCGCCGTTCTGCGGCAGCATCAGCGTGCGCTGGCAGCCCGGCACGACGGCGCTGCCAGCGCATGTGCTCGGTCACATCGGTTACTCGGTGGTACCGTGGAAGCGCCGCCGTGGCCATGCCACACAAGCGCTGGCGCAGATGCTGCCGGAAGTTCGCGATCTGGGCCTACCGCATATCGATATCACCACCGACACCGACAATCTGCCTTCGCAGCGCGTCATCCTGGCCAACGGCGGCGTGTTTGTCGAAGCGTTCACCAAGCCGGCCGCGTTCGGCAGCCATGCCGGGCACCTCTACCGAATCTTCCTCGCCTGACTGAGGTAGCCCGCCCGCCGGTCAGCGCGAAAAGTAATCGCGCACCGACAGCGTGTACTGCGATCCGTTGACTGCAATCTCTGCCGGAGCACCGATTGGCAGCGTGACTTTGGCCGGGATGTGGCCGAACGGAAAGCCGGTCAGCACCGGGCAGGGTGCGATTTCACGCAGCGTTTCGATCGCTTCCGCCATGGCGTAGGGATAGCGCATGCCGGCCGCCGGTTCACAATCGGTGAAGGCGCCGAGAATGATGGCGCGCTGACGGTCCAGGATGCCGGCGTGCTTCAACTGCCAGAACATCCGCTCGACACGATATGGCGCCTCGCCGATATCCTCCAGCAGCAGGATGCCGTCGTCGATCTGCGGCATGTATGGCGTGCCGACCAGATGGCTGACCATGGCCAGGTTGGTGCCCCACAGCGTCCCTTGCACGACGCCGCTGCCGTGATCGACGTCGCTGGTTGCCGTCGGGTAGACATAGCGATCCGACGACAGCAGTGCGACAAAATGTCGTTCGGCGTAGTTTCGGGCTTCTTCGTCTTCGGTCTGCGCGAACTCGCCGGCGGCGACGGGCCCGGCGAACGTCACGTAGCCGGCACACGCCAGCGACGCCAGCGAAAAGGCCGTCACGTCGCTGTAGCCGCAAAACACCTTGCGCGATGCCGCGACCGCTTGCCAGTCGATTCGATGCAACAGGCGGGACAAGCCATAGCCGCCGCGGGCGAACAACACGACGTCCGCCGCGCCGACCAGAGCACTGTGCAGCGACGCCAGTCGCTGTCCGTCGTCACCGGCGAAATAACGCCATTGCGCCGTGGCATCGGCGCCGTCGTCGACATGACTGCCGAGCACTCCGAGACGCTCGCGTCCACGCTGCAAACGCCCGGCGTCGACGCTGCCAGATAGCGCGATGGTGGCGAACGCAAACGGGATGGCGGGGCGCGATGGGCAATGGATCAAGGATTTCTCACAGACAGCCTGAACAGTGGCCGCGTCGGCGTGGCAGCGTGACCGCTCCAACCCGCGGCGCGATCAACCGAGGTTCCTGCGCTGCGCCGCGATCTTTTCCAGCGTCGCGCTGAACGCCGTCAGCCGCTCGCGCTCGGTGGCGACGACGGCGGCTGGGGCCTTGTCGGCAAATGCCGGGTTGCCGAGCTTGGCGGTCGCCTTCGCGACCTCGCCCGTCAGCCGTGCGATCTCCTTGTCGAGACGGGCACGTTCCTGCGCCGGATCGACCTTGATCTCGAGCATCAGGCGGAAATCGCCAACCACCTGCACCGGCGCGTCGTTGGCCGGCAGCGTGTCGACAATGCGCACCTCGGAGAGCTTCGCGAGCGCCGCGATGTAGGGTGCGAATTCGTGTAGCGTCGCGGCGTCGGCCGGTTTGCTGTGTTCGATGATCAGCGGCACGCGTTCGGCCGGCGAGATCTTCATCGTGCTGCGCAGCGTGCGGCACGAGGTCACAAGCTCCTTGAGCACGGCCATCTTGGCGTTCGCCTCGGCGTTGACGCGGTCGGCACCGAACTTCGGGAACGGCTGGGTGCTGATCGAGGCGCCTGACTTGCCGGCGAGCGGAGCTACGGTCTGCCAGAGTTCCTCGCTGATGAAAGGCATGACCGGATGCGCGAGCCTGAGCGTTGCTTCGAGTTCGCGCACCAGCACACTGCGCGTACCGCGCGCCGCGGCCTCGTTGCCGGCCTTTTCGGCCTCAGCAATCTGCACCTTGGCGCACTCGACGTACCAGTCACAGTACTCGTCCCATACGAACTCGTACAGCGCCTTCGCCGCGAAGTCGAAACGGTAGCTGTCGAGGCCCTCGGCGATGTCGCGCTTGGCGAACTGCAGGCGGCCGAGCAGCCAGCGGTCGACGAACGAGAGCTGCTGTTCGCCGCCGTTGATGCCGCAATCCGTGCCCTCGACGTTCATCAGCACGAAGCGCGTCGCGTTCCACAGCTTGTTGCAGAAGTTGCGATAGCCCTCGCAGCGAGACAGGTCAAAATTGAGCGTCATCGACATGTTGCTGAGCGAAGCAAACGTGAAGCGCACCGCGTCGGCACCATATGCCGGGATGCCCTCGGCGAAGTGTTTGCGGATGTACTTCTCGGCCTTCTCCTTGTGCGATTCGAGCATCAGTCCCTTGAGCGACTTCTCGACCAGCGGCTCGAGCGCGATGCCGTCGACGAGGTCGATCGGATCGAGCACATTGCCCTTCGACTTGCTCATCTTGTTGCCTTCGGCGTCGCGCACCATAGCATTGATGTAGACGTCGCGGAACGGCACGCGGTCGGTGAAGTGCAGCGTCATCATGATCATCCGAGCGACCCAGAAGAAGATGATGTCGTTGCCGGTCACCAGCACGTTGCTAGGCAGATACACGCTGTCCTTCTCGAAGCGCGCGCCATCGGGCCAGCCGAGCGTCGTGTGGCACACCAGCGCCGACGAGAACCAGGTGTCGAGCACGTCGGGGTCGCGCGTGAGCGGCTTGCCGCCGCTCTGCTTGAGCGCGTCGGCCTCGCTGCGCGCGACGTACACCTTGCCGTCGGCGTCATACCACGCCGGAATCTGATGGCCCCACCAGAGCTGACGCGAAATGCACCAGTCCTGGATGTTCTGCAGCCAGTGGTTATAGGTCTGCGTCCAGTGCTCGGGGAAGAAACGGATGTCGCCGCGCGCCACGGCGTCGAGCGCACGGCCCGCGAGTCCGCCCGGATGCTTCGGCGTTGCCTTGCTGGTCGCGACGAACCATTGATCGGTCAGCATCGGCTCGACGATCTGACCGGTGCGTTCGCACACCGGGACCATGTGCTTGTGCGGCACGGTTTTTTCGAGATAGCCCTGCGCCTCGAGGTCCTTGAGCACGGCCTTGCGCGCCACAAAGCGGTCCATGCCCTGATAGGCCTTCGGGCCGTTCTCGTTGACGTGGGCGTCGAGCGTGAAGATGGTGATCAGCGGCAGGTTGTGGCGCAGCGAGCAGGCGTAGTCGTTGAAGTCGTGGGCGCCGGTAATCTTGACGCAGCCGGAGCCGAATTCGCGGTCGACGAAGTCGTCGGCGATGATCGGAATGCTGCGGCCCATCAGCGGAATGTCGACGCGCTTGCCAAGCAGATGCTTGTAGCGCTCGTCTTCGGGATGCACGGCGAGCGCGCCGTCGGCCATCATCGTCTCGGGCCGCGTCGTCGCGATGTGCATGCCTCGGATCGGACCATCCGGTCCATCGATAGGTCCGTCGGTGAACGGGTAGAGGATGTGCCACATGTGGCCCTCGCGTTCGACCGACTCTACCTCAAGGTCGGACACCGCCGATTGCAGCACCGGATCCCAGTTCACGAGGCGCTTGCCGCGATAGATGAGGCCCTGCTCGAAGAGTTGCACGAAGGTTTCGACCACGCCCTTCGACATGTGGTCGTCCATCGTGAAGTAGCCCTGGTTGGCGCCACTGGCGTCGGCGTAGCCCCAGTTTGCCGACGCCCCCAGGCGCCGCATCTGCTGCGTGATGGTCGAGCCCGATTGCTCCTTCCATTGCCAGACGCGGCGGGTGAATTCGTCGCGGCCAAGATCGTGCCGCGAGCTGCCTTCCCCCTGCAACTGGCGCTCGACGACGATCTGGGTCGCAATGCCCGCATGATCGGTGCCGACCACCCAGTTGGTGTTGTCGCCCTTCATGCGGTGATAGCGGATCAGCGTGTCCATCAGCGCCTGCTGGAAGGCGTGGCCCATGTGCAGCGTGCCGGTGACGTTCGGCGGCGGCAACTGGATGGTGTAGGCCGGCTTCGCCGCATCACCGCTGGGGACGAAATAACCGGCGCGCTCCCAGACCGGATACCACTTCGCTTCGATGGCTTTCGGTTCAAAGGATTTGGCGAGGGAATCGAGGGCGCTGGGGCGGGCCGTGGCGTTGGCGGACATGGTGACAAAAACGCCGCGACAGGCGCGGCAGCATCGAATTGGTGGAAGCGAAAATTGTAACCGCGTGGGTTACAGCTTTTTCGCAGAATACCCGCTGGATATGGGTTCGAACCGCGATTTGATCAAATATCGACTATCGCGATTTTCCGGTCATATGCCCATACAGAATGGGCGTTCCAGCAAAAAGCTGATCTCCGCCGAATCCCGCGAGAACACCGACCCACGATCCGGCGCACCGGCATCGACAGATTGGCAAGGGCCGGCGCCTAGCGCCGTTTCGACAATTGCTCCCGCAGTCGCGCGATCTCGGCATCGACGGCGCGAGAGACGACGTCGCGCACCTGCGCGGAGGTGTCTTCGGCGACCTGGTCGGCGATTTCACGCGCGATATGCGCCAGCGCGGTAGTCAGCGATTCGCGCAAGTGCGTTTGCAGCGATCCGGCAGCGTGCAGTTCGAGTTGCTGCATGACCTGGCTGTAGACGCCGTGGCGCATTTCGTCGAGCCGGCTGATCAGCAGTGCGTTGAACTGTTCGCGGGCGCTGGCGCCGGTCGCCGTGTTGGGCGGCGATGAAACGGAGGTTGCCGCAAGGGCATCGTGCGGCGCCAGTGACTGCACCGCACGCGGCGCGGCGCCGACGCTACTGGCCGCGACCGCATGCGCAGGCACCGGCGCGGGTGGCCTGACCGGCGCCGACTGTGGGCGAGCGACAGGCATCGCCGGAGGTCGCGCGAAACCGGTGTCCCCGATCTCGATCTCCTCGACAACCAGATCGGTCAGCACCGGCAGTTCCTCCGGAACGCGCGGACGCATCATGTGATCGGCTTGTGCGAGCAGATCTTTGGCGGCGGGCGTGCTCATGCGGTCATTATGCGCGCAAAACCATTGCACGCGTGTGGCAAATACGCCGTCGCAATGCCGTTGTCATCGCCGCGTCGGTGCGCCGTCGGCGAGCGAAGCCCGCTAGCCGGCCTGCATCACCGTATGCGTCAGCGGATAGCCGCGTTCCTTGTAGAACTTCCAGCGCGCGCGACCGGCGGCAGCGCCTTCGTCGTCGCGGCCGATGATCTCGAACAGCCGCTCGAAACGGGCAAAAAACGGCGGCGGCTCGGCGGACAAATTGATCAGCACGTCGATCGCGCCGCTGTGCTCGCGCGCGTGATCGACGATGACCGGTGTCATCGCCGCGTGCGGCGATGCGAGCGTCACGTGCGGAAGAAAGCCCTCCGGCGGCGACTCCCAGAGCAGTTTGTCCAGCGCCGCCGTGGCCGTCGCGTCGGGCGTCACCACCCGCACCCGCCGGCCCTGTGCATACGCCTTCGCCACCAGTTTCGCGGTGGCGGAAAGCGGATTGCCAACGCCGGAGTAAAAGCGGATTTCAGTCATGAACGCGGGCCAGCACGCGGCAGCACAACAACAAACCGCTCACTGTTTACTGCTCACTGCTTCTCGCTCGCCATCACATAGTCGACCAGCGCGGCGACCGGGCGGCCGGTGGCGCCCTTCTCCTTGCCGGAGCCCTTGTAGGCGACGCCGGCGATGTCGAGATGCGCCCAGTCGTACTTCTTGGCGAAGCGCCACAGGAAGCAGGCTGCGGTAATGGCGCCGCCTTCGCGCCCGGCGACGTTCGCCATGTCGGCGAAGTTGGAGTTGAGCGCTTCCTGATAGTCCTCCTCCAGCGGCATGCGCCAGAAGCGGTCGTTCATCTTCCTGCCGGAGGCAAGGATGGCGTCGGCCAGCTTGTCGTTCGACGAGAACAGGCCGGCATTGTGGCTACCCAGCGCCACGACGCAGGCGCCGGTGAGCGTGGCGATGTCGATCACCGCCTTCGGCTTGAAGCGCTCGGCATAGGTCAGCGCGTCGCAGAGGATCAGGCGGCCTTCGGCATCGGTGTTGAGCACTTCGATGGTCTGCCCGCTCATGCTCTTGAACACGTCGCCCGGCTTGGTCGCCTTGCCGGAAGGCATGTTTTCGCAGGCAACGACGAGGCCGACGATGTTCTGCTTCGGCTTCAGCTCGGCCACCGCCTTCATCACGCCGAACACGGTGCCGGCACCGGACATGTCCCACTTCATGTGGTCCATGTCACCGGCAGGTTTGAGCGAGATGCCGCCAGTGTCGAAGGTGACGCCCTTGCCGACGAACACGGTCGGCGCCTCGCTCTTCTTGCCGCCGTTGTACTCGAACACGATGAAACGCGGCGGCTCCTCGCTGCCATTGGTGACCGACAGGAACGAGCCCATGCCCAGTTTCTCGATCGCCTTGCGATCCATCACCGTGACTTTCAGGCCATGCGATTTGGCGAGCTTTTTGGCTTCGTCGCCCAGGCGCGACGGCGTGCAATGGTTGGCCGGCAGATTGCCCAGGTACTTGGTGAATTCCATGCCGTGCGCCATCGCCACCGCCGTCTTGAGCGCTGCCGGTGCGGCCTTGGCAGCGGTCTCCGGCAGGCCGAAGCGCACGCGCTTCAGCACCGGTTTTGGCTTGGCGCTGGTGCCCTTGGTTTCTTCAAAACGGTAGGTCGCGTCGGAGACCCCGAGCACCATCTGCTGCATGGCATCGACCGCGCCTTCCGCCAGCGGGAAGATGGTCAATTCGGTCAGCTCCTGCTCGATGGCGCAGACGGCCAGCGCGCGTCCGGCGGCACGGGCATCCTTCGCGCTCAGCGCGTTGCCGCTGCCGGCGCCATAGACGACAACCCGGGCAGCGCCAACGCCGACCAGATTGAACAGCGGCAGCACGGCACCGGCACGTCCGGCAAACGAGGCAGCCTTGATAGCAGCCGCCAGTGCGCCTTTGCTTGCCTTGTCGATATCCTGCGCCGCCCAGGAGAGCTTCTGGCCCTCGTGCACGGCAACCGCGACGACATCGGTCTTAGTATTGGACGGATGCTCGGCGCGCAGCGAAAAGTCGATCATGGTTCGATCTTCCTTATTTCAAAAAAGGTTCAGTAGGTAAACTTGCGGAAACGCTGAACAGGTTCCGGCGAAGCAGCGCGCCGTGGTTTGACATGCAGTGCAAGGAGAAAAGCGCAGCCATGGCGAGCATTTCGACGCCGCAATGCACTCAAAGCCCCGTTGCGACACGCGCTGGAACTTGTTCAGCGTTTCCCTAATTATCGCCAAAGCGCCAGCGCGCCCCGCCGCCCCACATGATCTTTCGACGCGCCCTGCTGCGCGAACTGACCACCAACGCGATCTACATCTTCGTGGTGCTGGTGGCCATTCTGGTCACGCAGTTCCTGATCAAGCTGATCGGCGCGGCGTCGGCCGGATCGTTGCCGACCGACGGCCTGATCCCGCTGGTCGGCTTCCGGCTGATTTCGCAGTTGCCGCCGCTGATCGTGATCGCCATGTTCGTGTCGATCCTGCTCACCCTTTCGCGGGCTTGGCGCGACAGCGAAATGGCGATCTGGATGTCGAGCGGGCAAAGCCTGCTGTCGTGGGTGCGCCCGGTGCTGACCTTCGCCGCACCGATGCTGGTGATTGCCATGGTGCTGTCGACGGCGCTGTCGCCGTGGGCAGAGCGGCGCGCCAGCGAGTACAAGCGCATTCTCGAAGCGCGCGACGAGCTGTCGATCCTCGCGCCCGGACTGTTTCAGGAGCTGCGCAAGACCAAGCAGGTGTACTTCGTCGAAGGCGTCAATCTGATCGACGGCACCATCAAAAACGTCTTCGTGTTTGCCGACGACCCGAACGGGCAGTGGCTGGTACGCGCGCTACAGGGCTTTCTCTATCAGGACAAGGCCGGCGACCGCTACGTGATCCTCGAAAAAGGCAATCGCGTCAAGCACACCAGTGCCCAGGCCGGCCCCAACGAGTACGAGCTCGCCAGTTTCGAGCGCTACGGCGTGCGTATGACCGGCAACGAAGTGCAGGACGACCCGCTGGAAGAGCGCGCCAAGGACACCCTGACGCTGCTCGACGAGGGCACGCCGTCGGGTCTGGGACAGGTGTTCTACCGGCTGTCGGTGCCGATCGCGGGCATTGCGCTGGCGCTGCTGGCGATCCCGCTTGCGTATGTCAATCCACGGCTCGGCCGGTCGATCAATCTGATCATCGCCATCCTGCTGCTGATGATCTCGCTGAACGTGATGAACATCGTTCAGGCGCAGATCGACCAGCAGCGGATTGGGCTGATTGCCGCGCTGCTGGTCTTCCATCTGTCGCTGGTACTGGTGGTCGTGGGCGTTTTCTACTACCGCTACCGCGGCGCGGTGTTCTTCGGGCGCAACCGCACCGACGCGGCGGCACCCGGCGGCGGAACCAGGGCATGAAGACGCTGAGCCGCTATCTGGCGAAGGAAGTCGCGTCGGCAACCCTGCTGGTGCTGGCGGCGCTGCTGATGCTCTGGGTGTTCTACGACCTGCTCGCCGAGCTGGGCTCGCTGCGTGCGCTGAACGCGGCGCAGTTTCTGGTGCTGGTGGCGGCCACCATCCCCGGCCATCTTTACGAAATACTGCCGGTGGCCGCGCTGATCGGTACGCTGTTCGCGCTGGCGCAACTGGCCAGCAACAGCGAGTACGGCGTGATGCGCACCTCCGGCGTGTCGGTGCTGCAGGTGGCGATGGTGCTGTTCGGCGTCAGTCTGGTGGTCGCCGGCGCGGTGTTCGTGATCGGCGAGTATGTGGTGCCGCGCGCCGAGCAAATCGTGCTTCGCGTGCGCGCGTTTTCGGGCGCGCGCCCCAATGTTGCACGCGCCTTCGAGTCGGGTTTCTGGTTCAAGGACGGCAACACCTTCATCAACATCGGCAGCGTGCTGCCCGATGGCTCGCTGCGCAAGGTACGCGTGTTCGAGTACCGCGACGCCACCCACCTCGGACGCGCCATGACCGCCGATGCAGCGACCTATCTGGGCGGTCAGCAGTGGACGCTGGACCGCGTAACGGAGACCAGTTTCGGTCGTGAGGTGGCAGTCACGCGCCGCGACAAAGCCGAATGGAACTCGGTGCTGACGCCGAACATGCTCTCGGTGCTGCAGGTGGAGCCGGGGCGGCTGTCGATCAGCGGTCTGTGGGAATACATCACCCACCTGCGCGCCAACCAGCAGGATTCGCGCCGCTTCGAGGTTGCCCTGTGGGGCAAGTTTTTCTACCCGCTGGCCACCTGCGTGCTGGTGTTGCTGGCGCTGCCGTTCGCGCAGATCCAGCAGCGCGCCGGCGGCGTCGGCATGCGCATCTTCGTCGGCATTCTGCTCGGGCTGGTATTCATCGTGTTCAACCGGCTGTTTTCCTATCTCGCGCTGCTGCACGAATGGCCGCCCTTCCTCGGCGCCATGCTGCCGGGGCTGATCTTCCTGTCGGCGGCGACGGCGATGATCTACCGGCTGGAACGACGCTAAGGCATCGGCATCGGCATCGGCATCCGGCCGCGATTCGCCGATCACGCAGGCAACAAAAAAGCACCCGAAGGTGCTTTTTTCGTTTGCGCGACGGGTGCCGCGCAATGAGCGGACGTTACTCCGCCGCTTGCAGCGGAACGATGTTCGCGTACTTGCGGTTCTTCTCGCCCTTGACCACGAACTGCACCGTGCCGGTGATCGTGGCGAACAGCGTGTGATCCTTGCCCATGCCGACGTTGACGCCCGGATGGATCGTGGTGCCGCGCTGACGCATGATGATGGTGCCTGCGTTGATCAACTGGCCGCCGTAGGACTTGACGCCCAGACGTTTCGATTCGGAATCGCGACCGTTGCGGGTTGAGCCGCCGCCTTTTTTATGTGCCATGACTGACTCCTGTTAGTTGGCTGCGGCCGCTTCGGCCTTGGCGAGTTCCTTGCCATCGGCGCCGTAGATCGCCGAGAACTGCACCTCGGTGTAGCCCTGACGGTGGCCCTGGCTCTTGCGATAGTGCTTGCGGCGGCGCATCTTGAAGATGCGTACTTTGTCGCCCTTGCCGTGTTCGATGACCGTTGCATCGACTTTCGCCCCTGCGACGAGAGGCGCGCCAAACACCACATCCGCACCCGCGCCAACGGCGAGCACTTCATTGAACGTGATGGTTGCGCCGATGTCTGCAGGTATCTGTTCTACCTTTAGTTTTTCGCCAGCGGAGACGCGATACTGCTTCCCGCCGGTTTTTATGACCGCATACATGGATTACAAACCTTTGATTTGATTGATTTTCCCGGCACGAATTTCTTGCAGGGAGCCAAAGATTATAGCGCCATCCGGCATTCTGGGCAAGAAACGCGCCGTCGAGGAAGCGTGACGGCCGCGGGCAGGGCGCTGGCGCCGGCGCCGGCGCCGGCGCCGCCCTTACAGCTTTTTGATTGCAACGTAATATACATAAGGCTAAAAGACCTATTTTATAAAAAGTCGACATTGCATTAATATCGAGTTTTTCCATTATTCAATGGGTGTTTCGTCAAAAAGCTGTTGGCCGCTCGGAATGCCCGGGCCGGCGTCCAGTCGACCGCTCATTCCACTGCCAATGCGCCCCATCGCTTTCACGCTTCCCGCTGCCGCGCGGCAGCGTGGACCGCATCGTTGCGCCCGTTCCGCTGTCGCACTGGAATGAGTAACGGCAAGTCGGCGCCGCACCCGCTGGCTACAATTTGCAGCATGTACTCCGAAGCCGTTGGCTCGCGCCCCACGCAAGCCTTGCCACTCGCGCCCGTCGCGGACCGCCCGACCGAATCGTCCAGCCGCACCGCCGCCGGCTTGCAGCGGTATCTGCAGGCGGAATTAGGCGCGCTTGACGCGCGACTGCGCGCCACCCTCGATTCGGACGTGGCGCTGATACGCGCCATCTCCGACTACATCGTCTCCGCCGGCGGCAAGCGGTTGCGCCCGGTTCTGGTTTTCCTGTCGGCGCAGGCGCTCGGCGCCAAAACCCTGTCGCCGCTGGTGGTGGACCTCGCGGCGACGGTGGAGCTGATCCACACCGCGACCCTGCTGCACGACGACGTGGTGGACGAATCCGATCTGCGCCGCGGCCGCGCCACCGCCAACGCCGAGTTCGGCAACGCGGCCAGCGTGTTGGTCGGCGATTTCCTCTACAGCCGCGCCTTTCAGGTGATGGTCGGCACCGGCAGGATCCGGGTGCTCGAACTGCTGTCGGAAGCGACCAACCGCATCGCCGAGGGCGAAGTCATGCAGTTGATGGCGCTCGGCCGGCTCGACCTCAGCGAAACCGACTATATGCAGGTGATCGAGGCGAAGACGGCCAAGCTGTTCGAGGCAGCCGGCGCGCTCGGCGCCATTGCCGCCGGCGCCGACGCCCGCACCGAGCGCTCGCTGTCGGAATACAGCCGTCGCCTCGGCGTCGCCTTCCAGATCGCCGACGACGTGCTCGACTATCGCGGCGAGGCCAGCGCGCTGGGCAAGAGCCTGGGCGACGATCTGGCCGAAGGCAAGCTGACGCTGCCGATCATCATCGCCCTGCAGCGCGGCAGCGATGCCGGCAAGGCGCTGGTCAGGAGCGCCCTGGCCAAGCCGCATGCCGTCGAGCCGGAGCAGTTCCGGCAAGTGATGGACGTCCTCGAATCCTGCGGCGCGCTGGACAGCTCGCTGGCACGGGCCCAGAGCGAAGCGCAGGCCGCCGCCGCAGAGATCGCCGCCCTGCCCGATAGCACGGCGAAGCAATGGATGCTAGAATTGTGTTCTTACGCGGTGAGACGTAACGTCTAGTTAACGATCAAGCCGCCTTTGATTGCGATGCCAGCCTACTGGCACCGGTCAGTCGAAGCCAAGTCGGGGTGTAGCTTAGCCTGGTAGAGCGCTACGTTCGGGACGTAGAGGCCGGAGGTTCGAATCCTCTCACCCCGACCAATTTCCTTCCTGCCCATGCTGTGGATGACCAACTCGTGGGTCACCAGCGCAGACGCGCGCCAGGACGGCGACGCTGAAATAAGCAAACGCGACGGCACCGCGATCCCCCATCGGCCGGGCGATCGCGGCGCGCGCCGCGTTTGTTGGTGACGACCGGGCTAAACGGTAGCCAGCGCCATCAGGCCCGACGCCGTGTTCGAGATCGGGATGTGATAGTTGGTGTGCACGGTCTTCAGCGTGCCCGGCACCGCGGCGCGTGCAGCGAGCCACATCAGCAGTTCCACGCCTTGAGTACCGGTCTTTTCAACGAGCTCGTGAATCGAGAACTGCGTCGCCCACGCCGGGTCGTTGATCATGCTGTCCATGAACTTCAGATCGAAGTCCTTGTTGATGAAGCCGGCACGTTCGCCGTCGAGCTGGTGCGACAGGCCGCCGGTGCCGATCACCACCACCTTCTTGTCACTGTCCCAACTGCGGATGGCATCGCCCACGGCTTGTCCGAACGCATAGCAACGCTTCGCAGACGGCAACGGGAACTGCACGGTGTTGATGCACACCGGCACCGCCGAGATCGGGCAGGGGCTTTGCGGCCAGAAGAGTTTGAGCGGAATGGTGAAGGCGTGATCGACCAGCATCTCCTGACAGGTCGTGATATCGAACTCGCGGTCAACCAGCTTGTTGATCAGGTGCCACGACAGATCCACATCGCCGCGCGTCGGCGCCAGCGTCGGGATACCCCAGCCTTCATCCGCGTTGTGATATTCCGGCGCCGCACCGACCGAGAAGGTGGGCATCTTGTCGAGGAAGAAATTCAGCCCGTGGTCGTTGTAGAGCACCACCGCGACATCGGGCTTGACCTCGTCAAGCCATTTTCGGATGGGAATGAAGCCATCGAAAAACGGTTTCCAGTACGCGTCCTGTTGCAGGTTTTTCGCGATCGCACCGCCGATGGCGGGAACGTGCGAAGTGGTGAGCATGCCGACAATGTTTGCCATGTGTGTTCTCTGCTGAATGTAGGGTGATGATCGAGGAATGGAGAGCGCTAAATCAGGCGTAGGCCTTGAGCTTTGCCTTGAATTCGTCCACCGTCATGCCGGTTTGCAGCGCGCCGATGTCCTGCATGTTGAGGCCGAGAATCCCGGCGAATTTCGCGAGGTAATACGCGTTGCCGCCGGCCCGGATCAGGCCGAGCACATCGCGACCGCGAATGCCGGCAGCCTGCTCCTCGTTGAGGCCAAACTTCTGCATGTAGGCCGCTTCGTCGCGCAGGAATTCTTCGCGGCACACGGCGGAATTGAACGAGTAACACATCTTGTTGAGGGCATAGCCTTTGCGGGCCTGATTGCCATCGAACATCGTGGTGCCGGGGATTGGGGGGACGTTGCTCATGCGGGGCTCCAGTGTTGGGTGAATATTGCCGAAACCTCGATTGCGAAATCCGGTCGCCACCTGTAGGCGCGGGCGTTACCGCGCCCTCCTGCGGCGGACCAAAACGGACGGCCGGAAATGCGGATCAAGATCTCATCGAGTACCCACATTTTGAACAAGGGATTGATTTCAATAAAGAGATGCATCATCATGTATTCCATGAACAAGATCGATTGGTTGCAGATCGACGCCCGCGCGCTCAACGTGTTGGTGGCGGTCGCCGAAGAAGCATCCGTCACCGCTGCCGCCGTGCGGCTGGGTGTCACCCAGTCCGCGGTGAGCCACACGCTGGACCGGCTGCGCGCCATCACGCACGATGCGTTGTTCGTGAAGTCCGGGCGCGGCATCGTCGCCACCGCACATGCGCAACGCCTGGCTGAGCGGGCGCGCGGCCTGCTGCGCGATCTCGAACGGTTCAGCCGCCCGCCGGAGTGGCAACCTGCCACTTGGACTACGGTACTAACGATTGCCGCCAATGACTTCCAGCGCGATCTGCTGTTGCCGGCACTCGCCGCCGTGCTGCGGCAGCACGCGCCAAACGTCAACTTGCGAGTGATTCCCTCCGGCATTCCCTCACTGGAGATGCTGCGCGACGAACACTGCCAGCTCGTCATCACTCCGCGCCCGCCGGACGGCGGCGACATCGTGCAGCGACGCCTGTTCGAAAACGACTACCGCGTGTTCTACGACCCGGCGGTGCGCGACGCCCCCACCACGCGCAAGGCCTACCTCGATGCCGAGCACGTGACTGTGGTGTACGAACCCAGACGCCCGCTCGATCTCGATGATTGGATGGTGGCGCAAGGCATCAAACGCCGCTTTCGCGTCACAGTGCCCGGATTCTCCGGCATTGCACCATTCCTGCGCGGTACGGCGTTGCTCGCTACGGTGCCGGGGCTGCTGCGCACCTATCCGTTAACCGGACTTGCCGACGCCAAGGTACCGATCAAATGCCCACGAATGCCGATGTACCTCGTCTGGCACCGCCGCTACCACGACGATCCGGCGTTTCGCTGGTTGCGTGACCAGGTGCTGGCGTGTGCTGCGCAGGCGAGCTAGGGCGCGCATAAGAGCGCGGTCGATCTCGCATCTGCAATTTCTCACGCGAGTTGCTGTTCGAGCTTGTTGAGCACCTGATAGCAGGGCAGCACTTGGGCGACGCTGGCGTTGGGTTCGCGGCCTTCGCGGATGGCAGCGAAGAATTCGCGGTCCTGCAGTTCGATGCCGTTCATTGAAACGTCGACCTTGCTGACGTCGATCTTTTCATCCTTGCCGTTGAACAAATCGTCATAGCGCGCGATGTAGGTGCCGCTGTCGCCGATGTAGCGGAAGAATGTGCCGAGCGGGCCGTCGTTGTTGAACGAAAGCGAGAGCGTGCAGATGGCGCCGTTGGCGGCCTTCAACTGGATCGACATGTCCATCGCAATGCCAAGCGCCGGATGGATCGGTCCCTGCACGGCGTTGGCCTGCACGATCGGGCTGGCGGCCTGATAGGCGAACAGATCGACCGTGTGCGCGGCGTGGTGCCACAGCAGATGATCGGTCCAGCTCCGCGGCTGGCCCAGCGCGTTCATGTTGGTGCGGCGGAAGAAATAGGTCTGCACGTCCATCTGCTGGATATTGAATTCGCCAGCCGCGATCTTTTTGTGCACCCATTGGTGGCTCGGGTTGAAGCGGCGCGTGTGACCGCACATGGCGACGAGGCCCGTCTTTTTCTGCAACGCAACGACGGCTTCGCCCTCCTGCAACACGTCGCAGAGCGGAATTTCCACCTGCACGTGCTTGCCGGCGTTGAGACAGGCCGTCGTCTGCGCCGCGTGCATCTGCGTGGGCGTGCAAAGAATCACGGCGTCCAATTCCTTGATCGCAAGGCTGTCGGCCAGATCGGTGGTGACGTGACCGATACCGTACTTCGCGGCGACCTCTTTCGTCTTGTCGAGATCGCGGCTGATCAGCGAGATCACTTCCACGCCGTCGATCAGTTTGATCGCGTCGAGATGTTTGATGCCAAAGGCGCCGGCGCCTGCCAGGGCCACCTTGATCGGTTTGCTCATTGATTGTTCTCCAGAATGAGATGTCCGACCGCCGTATTCGACGCCGGCACATGATAGAAGCGATGACGCACGGTGGGTGGCGCGCCGCCCGTAATGTCTGCCATGGCGCCCCGTGCGATCAACCACATGACGAGCTCGATGCCTTCGCTACCCGCCTCGCGGACATATTCGATGTGCGGCACGTCTGCCAGCGCAGCCGGTTCGGCAATCAGGCGATCCAGAAAGCGGTTGTCCCACTCGCGATTGATGAGCCCGGCGCGCGGCCCCTGCAACTGGTGGCTCATGCCGCCGGTGCCCCAGATTTGCACGTTGAGCGGTTGGTCGTAGGATTCGATGGCCTTGCGAATTGATTTGCCAAGGTTGAAGCAGCGGCGCCCCGAAGGCACCGGGTACTGCACGACGTTCACCGCGAACGGGATCACCGGGCAGGGCCACGCATCAGGCTGCCCGCACATGAGCGATAGCGGCACCGTGAGGCCGTGGTCGACATCCATCTTGTTGACGATGGTCAGGTCGAAGTCGTCCTGAATGACCGACTGCGCAATGTGGGATGCCAGGTCCGGGTGGCCTTGCACCACCGGCACCGGCCGTGCGCCGTAACCTTCGTCGGCCGGCTTGTATTCGGCCGCGCAACCGATGGCAAAGGTGGGGATCAGCTCAAGACTGAACGCCGTGGCATGGTCGTTGTAGACCAGAAAAATCACGTCGGGACGGTTGTCCTTCATCCACTGCTTTGACGGCTCGTAGCCCGCGAACAGCGGTTGCCAGTAAGGCTCGTGCGTCTTGCCGAGGTCGATCGCCGCGCCGATGGCGGGCACGTGTGAAGTGAATACGGATGCGGTAATGCGTGCCATGATGGTCCTAGAGCTTTCCGGTGCCCGAGCCCTGCGGCTGGCGATGTGCCTGCGCATTGCCATCTTCGCCGATGAAACGGTTGCCGTCGGCTGAACGCCCACCGGCGACCATCATGTTGCGATACTCCTCTTCGCTCATGCCGGTCATCGAACCTGCCATCTGCTGGAAGCTCTTGCCATGCGTGGCGCCGAGTTTGGCGAGGAAGTAGATGTTGCCGCCGAGGCCGATGGCGCGGTTGAGATCGAGATCGAGCACCGCCTGCTTCTGCGCCTCGCTCATCGGCCATTCGTCGAGATAGGCGCGCTGGTCGGCCTTGAAGCGCTCGCGATTTTCGGCCTTCATCAAGCTCATGCAGAACTGGTTCAGCCAGTAGCCCTTGCGTGACTGATCGGCATCGAAAATCGTGGTGCCAGGAATATCGAGATAGGGTTTATCTAGAGACATAGAAACTTTCGTCGCGGTGCACTCTGACTGCAGGAGCGGCTTGCCGCGACCCGCCGCACTGGATGGGCGTTGGTCGCGGCAAGCCGCTCCTGCATTGATCGCGTTAAGCGCGCTCCTCCGGCCAGTAGAGCCGCATCGGATTGTCCACCAGCAGCTTGCGCTGCAACTCGGTCGTCACGGCAATGTGCGGGATGAAATCGACCAGCAGGCCATCGTCCGGCATGTGATCTTTCAGGTTCGGGTGCGGCCAGTCGGTGCCCCACAGCACGCGATCGGGGAAGGATTCGACGATGCGTTTGGCGAACGGGACCACGTCGCGGTAAGCGTTTTGTTCACCGCTCAGCGCCCTCGGCCCGGTGACCGACAAACGCTCGGGGCAGCTTACTTTCGACCACACGTTGTTGTGCTCGCGCATGAATTTTTCGAACAACGCAAATTCGGGTCCGTCGACGGGTTTCGTCACGTCCGGTCGGCCCATGTGATCGACCACAACCGTCGTCGGCAAGGCGGTGAAGAAGTCCCAAAGTTCGGGCAGATCCACGGCCTCGAAATAGATGACAACATGCCAGCCCAGCGGCGCGATGCGTCCGGCGATTTCGAGCAGTTCATCCTTCGGCGTAAAGTCCACCAGACGCTTGACAAAATTGAAGCGTACGCCGCGTACGCCCGCTGTGTGCATGGCTTGCAGCTCGGCGTCGGTGACACTGCGCTTGACGGTAGCAACGCCCCGCGCCCTGCCGCCGGAGTGCAGCAACGCGTCGACCATCGCGCGATTGTCGGCGCCGTGACAGGTGGCCTGCACCACTACGTTGCGCGCAAAACCGAGGTGATCGCGCAACGCATAGAGCTGGTGCTTCGAGGCGTCGCAGGGCGTGTACTTGCGTTCAGGCGCGTACGGAAATTGCTCGCCGGGGCCGAACACGTGACAGTGCGCATCGACCGCGCCCGCAGGCAGCTTGAACCTGGGTTGGCTCGGGCCGGAATACCAGTCCAGCCAGCCGGGCGTTTTTTCAAATTGCATCGGATGTGTCCTGTGATTTCTGCAAAATTTCTTGAATGACCGCGGGCAATCAGCTTTTTGGCGCTAACGCTGATCGATCGGTCGTTTCGCGCTATTTCTTTGTATAGTCGACTATTGCACTTATAAGGATGTAACGACGGTATGCAGCCGTTTGACGCAAAAAGCTGTATCCCGCATTGCCCTTAGTCCGGTTTGATGTTTGCCTCGCGCACGAGCCTGGCGTAGCGCTGGCGTTCGCTGCGAATCAGGGTGGCGAACTGCTCGCTACTGCCGGGCAACACTTCGCCGCCCGCGTTGGCTAGCCGCTCGCGAACGTCCTTGCTTTGCAGCGCCTTCTGCACTTCGTCGTGCAGCCGCGTCACGATGGCTTTCGGCGTGTTGGCCGGCGCGATGAAGCCGTACCAGACGGATGCCTCGAAGCCGGGATAACCGGACTCGGCGATGGTCGGCACCTCGGGGTAGATCGGCGAGCGGTTCGGGCTCAGCACGGCCAGCACACGCAGCTTGCCGGCTTTGACGTGCGGCTGCACTTCCAGCGCATTGACGGCCACCAGCGGAAGCTGGCCACCGATGACATCGGTGATCGCCTGGCTGCCGCCACGGTATGGAACGTGCTGCAGATCGATGCCCGCCGCGCGGCTGAAAAATTCGATCGCCATGTGCGGCGTCGAGCCGTTGCCGGGCGAGCCATAGCTCACGCCGTTGGCCTTCTGCTTCGCCGCCGCGATCAACTGCGCGATGTTGGCGTACGCTGACGCCGTATTGGTCGCAATTACCACCGGCACACGGCCGATCAATGCCACCGGCGCAATGTCTTTCTCGGGGTCGAACGGCGCCGGCTGAAACAGCGCCGGATTGGCCGACACCGAATTGGCAGTCACCATCAGCGTGTAACCATCGGCCGGCGCGTCGATCAAGGCGCGCATGGCGATGTTGGTGCCGGCGCCCGGTTTGTTCTCGATCACCATCGGCTGCCCGAGCGCAGGCGCCATCGCCTGCCCCAGCGTGCGCGCCACCAGATCCACCGCGCCGCCGGCAGTGAAGCCGACCAGCACCTTGACCGGCTTGGCCGGATAGGTTTGCGCGGCGACGACGGCGGACATCAGACAGGCGGCAAGCATCGCCAGCGCAGGCGTCAGTCCGAACATGCGGCCGGCTCCTTCACGCCCGCAGGGCACTCCGGCCGCCCAGGCAGTCGATGCCGTGTTCGCGCGGCGCCCGCAGCGGAGCTTCATGGCGATCATCGTCAACTCCTTCAATCGATGTATTTGAGACCCGCAGCCGCCAGCGGCTCGCGCATCTTGTACATGTCGAGCCCGAGCACGCCGGCGGCCAGTTTGGCGCGCTTGTCGCCCTCGTTGGCTTCGCGCGCCGCGGCGGCATCGGCCACCGCGCCGGCGATCGCCGCCGGCACCACGGTCACGCCGTCGTCATCGGCCACCACGACATCTCCCGGGTTCACCAGCGCGCCGGCGCAGACCACTGGAATGTTCACCGAGCCAATCGTGGCCTTGATGGTGCCCTTGGCCGAAATGGCCTTGCTCCACACCGGAAACTTCATTTCGGTCAGCGTTTTCACGTCGCGCACGCCAGCATCGATGATCAGCGCCCGCGCACCGCGTGCCTGAAAACTGGTCGCCAGCAAGTCGCCGAAGTAGCCGTCGGTGCACTCCGCCGTGATCGCCGCCACCACGACGTCGCCCGGCTGAATCTGCTCGGCCACCACGTGCATCATCCAGTTGTCACCCGGATGCAGCAGCACGGTCACCGCCGTGCCGGACACCTGCGCACCGGCGTAGATCGGCCGCATGTAAGGTTTCATCAAACCCACGCGGCCCATCGCTTCGTGCACGGTGGCCGAGCCGAACTGCGCCAGCCGGTCGGCGGCGCCGCGTTCGGCGCGCACGATATTGCGCTTGACGATGCCGAGGTTGTTGAGAGGCGTAATCATGTCACTTTCCTTTTGCCTTGAGCTGCGCGTCGAGACGCGAGAACACGCGGCGTGCGTTGCCTTCGTAAATCGCGTGGCGATCTGCGGTGCTGAGCGTTTTGGCGCCATCGATGTAGCGTTTGGTGTCGTCGAAATAATGTCCGGTGTACGGATCCTTGCCGCGCACGGCACCGATCATTTCGGAGGCGAACAGAATGTTCTTCACCGGGATCACGTTGGTCAGCAGATCGATGCCGGGCTGGTGATACACGCAGGTGTCGAAGAAGATATTGTTGAGCAGATGCTCGTCGAGCGATGGCTTCTTCATCATGTCGGCGAGTCCGCGGAAGCGGCCCCAGTGATACGGCGCCGCGCCACCACCATGCGGAATCAGGAATTTCAGCGTCGGAAAATCCTTGAACAGATTGCCCTCCAGACATTGCATGAAGGCCGTCGTGTCGGCATTCAGATAGTGCGCGCCGGTGGTGTGGAAGCAGGCGTTGCAACTGGTGCTGACGTGAATCATCGCCGGAATGTCGTACTCGACCATCTTCTCGTAGATCGGATACCAGTGACGGTCGGTCAGTGGCGGCGAGGTCCAGTGCCCGCCTGAGGGGTCGGGATTGAGATTGATACCAACGTTGCCGTATTCCTTCACGCAGCGTTCCAGCTCGGGGATGCAGGTTTTCGGGTCAACGCCCGGCGATTGCGGCAGCATGGCCGCAGGGACGAAGTGATCGGGGAACAGTTGACTCACGCGATAGCAAAGCTCGTTGCAGATCGCGGACCAGGTCGACGACACCTTGAAGTCGCCGATGTGGTGCGCCATGAAACTCGCCCGCGGCGAAAAAATGGTGAGGTCGGAGCCGCGCTCGCGCATCAGCTTCAACTGGTTCGCCTCAATCGTCTCGCGCAGTTCGTCGTCGCTGATTTTCAGTTCACCGACGCTGGGCATTTCCGACGCGTTTTTGATACCGGCGATCTGGCGGTTGCGCCAGTCCTCCAGCGCCTTGGGGGCCGTCGTGTAGTGGCCGTGGCAGTCGATGATCATGGTGTCTGGTTGTCCTGTTTATCGCAATGAATACTCATACCGGCGTCATTCCGTTGCGTCGCTTGCGGTCGTCACACGCGGCGCTGGCAAACGCCTTCAACAATGCACCCGCCTCTGCGCGTCGTAGCGAGGTCGCGCACACTGCGCCCGAGAAAATCGTCTCGATCGCGATGTCCGACGGAAGATCGCCGACCACCTGGATGCCCGCTGCCGCGATCATCTCGCTGCGCTGCTGAAAGCCAAGCCCGACGTCGCCGTCGGCCACCATTGCCGCGACCGGTACGCCTGCGGGGGCTTGGCGCAGCTTCGGTTGCAGCTCACCGAGCATGCCCCAGCGCTCAAACAGCGCCAGCAGCGCGGTGCCGCTTGGTCCGGTCGAATAGCCCACCGATTGCGCCTGCCTCACTGCCTGTTGCACCGCGACCGCATCGTTCAGCGCCGGCACCGCCGCCCCTGCCCGCACCGCGACGGCCACCTGCGACCGCACCAGGTCAACCCGGCTATCTGCCAGCACATGGCCATCGGCGGCCAGCTTGGCCATCGCATCGGACGCAAGAAAGACGAGGTCGAACGCCTCTCCTTCGCGCACGCGCCGCGCGGCCTCGACACCGCCGACCGATTCCACCGCCAGCGCCGGACCACCTGCCGCAGCCAGCATGGCGGCGAGATCGGCCAGCAACTGCCGGGTCGCCATCGACGAAATGCCTCGCAAGGGTGCACTGTTTGCGTCCATGACCGAATTGTCCCGCGGGACGCGCACGACAATGAATGCACAATGAAGCTATCAGATATAGCAAAATTGCATATCACGATGCGCCACAACGCTGATTTGGCGCTGCGGAGGCATGACTTGGATCTCAAGCAACTCGAATACTTTGTCCGTGTCGCCGATCTCGGCAGCTTCTCGCGTGCGGCCGCCGCGCTCGGCGTCGCGCAGCCCGCGCTCAGCCGGCAGGTGCGCCTGCTCGAAGTCGAACTGCGGCACACATTGCTCACGCGCAACGGTCGTGGTGCCATCCCGACCGAAGCCGGCAACCGCATGCTCGAACACGCACGCGGTCTGCTGCACCAGGCGCAACGTGCGCGTGAGGACATGGCCGGCATGCGCGGTCAACTGGCCGGGCGCGTGGCCATCGGCCTGCCGACGTCGGTCGCACGGGCGCTTGCCGTGCCGCTGACGCGCGCGTTGCGGGCACAGATGCCCGATGCCACGTTCTCGATCAGCGAGGGTTTGTCGGCGTCGCTGCTGGATGGCCTGACGGCCGGCCGACTCGACGTGGTAGCGCTGTACAACGCGCAGCCGGTGCCCGAAATCGAACTGCGGACGGTTGGCGACGAAGAGCTGTTTCTGGTGTCGTTGCGGCCACTCGACAGCGACCGGCGCGCGCCGCCCGACCCGTTGCCGCTCGCCCGTCTGCCGGAGTTTCCGCTGGTGATCCCCAGTCGTCCGAACGCGATCCGCATGCATGTCGAGTCGGCGCTGGCGAGCATCGGCGCGCGCCCGACCATCGCACTGGAAATTGACGGTGTGCCGGCCATTCTCGATCTGGTCGCGGACGGCGCCGGCCACGCGCTGCTGTCGGCACCGGCGGTCGCCAGCGCCAACCGGCCGGCTGCCTATCAAGTGCGGCAAATCACCCATCCGCCGCTGCTGACGCGGCTATCGCTGGCAACCAGCTCGCAACGCGCCAGCACGCGCACGCAACTCGAAGCGAGCCGCATCCTCGAAGACCTGCTGCGCGAAAGCTTGCGGCGATAGCGCCGATTCAGGGTCTATTCATGGCCTGCGTTGCCAGCGTCCCGCGTCAAACGATACGCCGCCCGGTGCAAATGGGCGATGAAATGGCGCACCGACGGCAGCACCAGGGATTCGTGACGGGCGATGGCGCCGATCTGTAACGGCAGTCCCGCTTCGGCAATCGGCGGCACCACCACGAAGGGCGACGCCAGCGGATGGGTCGTCAGTTGTTCCGGCAGCAATCCGACATAGTCGCTGCGGCCCAGCATCGCCAGCAGCGCGAGGGTCGAGGTCACCGATGCCGCAGCGGGCGGTGCCGGCAACTGATGCAGCGCAAACAGCGCGGTTGCATAGCCGGTATCGCTGCTCACCCCGGTGTAGATCCACCCGGCCCGGCCCAGCTCCGCCAGCGACGTGGCGCCGGCCAGCGGATGCCCCCGCCGTACCACCGGCACCATGCGCGTCGCCAGCAATGGCTCGATGCCGTATTCGCCGCTCGCCAGGTCATCCGGGATGCCGCCGATCGCCACCTCGACCTCGCGCCGCCTGAGCCGCGGCAGGTGCGCCATGTACAGCTCCTCCACGATGCGCAGCTTGACGCCTGGGAAATCGCGGCCGAAGGTGTGCGCCGCCTCCGGCACCAGCAAGGTCACCGCAAGCGGCACGGCGCTGACCGACAGCGTGCCGATCATGTTGCCGCCCATCTGGTTGATGGCATCGGTCGCCGCAGTCAGCTCCCGCTCGACATTCAGCGACCGCTCGTAGAGCACTTTGCCCTGCAAGGTCGGTGTCACGCCGCGCGTCGAACGTTCCACCAGCGTCGTCGACAGCTCGTGCTCAAGCTCGCGGAGCATTTTGGTGAGTGCCGGTTGCGACACGCCAAGCCGCCGCGCGGCGCCGCGGAAACTGCCTTCCTCGACCGCGGCGACCAGCGCCTGCAATGCGTTCAGTCTCATCGGGTTGAAGTCGCCGTCGAAAGCTCGCATGATAACCTCCGGTTATCGCGCTGGCGTCTTTCGCATCTCGCCCGCAGTTGTCGGCTGATCGAGAATTCGTGGCGTCATCCGGGGCCTTAACCCTGGTCAAGTTTTTCAAGGAGGATTCATGGCTATCTCGTTCCGCTCACTCAGTCTGGGGGTTGCTGCGTGCGCGCTGGCAACCGTCGCCAGCGCTCAGGAGGTCACGCTCAAGGTGCATCACTTCCTGCCGGCCGGCTCTTATGCCAACGCCAAGTTCATCCAACCGTGGTGCGACAAGGTCAACAAAGAATCGAACAACCGCATCAAGTGCCAGGTTTATCCATCGATGCAACTGGGCGGCACGCCGCCGCAATTGATCGACCAGGTCCGCGACGGCACGGTCGACGTGGTGTGGACGCTGCCCGGGTACACCGCTGGCCGCTTCCCGCTGATCGAAGTGTTCGAGCTGCCGTTCATGATGCAGAGCCCCGAAGCCACCAGCAAGGCTGTTTGGGACTACGTGCAACAGTACGACAAGGCCGAGTTCAAGGATGTGTATCCGATCGCCTTCCACGTCCACGGCGACGGCGTTTTCCATATGGTCAACAAGCCGATCAAGACGATGGCTGACCTGAAGGGCCTGAAGATGCGCGCCCCGACCCGCCAGACCAACAAGTTCCTCGCCGCACTGGGGGCCACGCCGGTGGCGATGCCGGTGCCGCAAGTCGGCGAAGCGCTGGCCAAGGGCGTGATCGACGGCGCCGTGGTGCCCTACGAAGTGGTGCCTTCGGTGAAGATTCAGGAACTGGTGAAGTTCCATTCGGAGACCGACCCGTCGGAGCCGGCGTTCTACACCTCGACCTTCATCTTCGCGATGAACCAGAAGAAGTACGACGGGCTGCCGGCCGATCTCAAAAAGGTGATCGACGCCAATAGCGGGCAAGCGTTCTCCGGTCAGATCGGTCGCGTGTTCCACGAAGCCGACGCCGAAGGCAAGAAGCTCACCGCGAAGAACGCGCACAACGTGATCCCGAAAGCGGAACTCGAAAGCTGGAAGAAGGCCGGTCAGCCGCTGATCGACGCCTGGGTCGCCGAGGTGACCGCGAAAGGCGCAAACGGCAAGCAATTGCTCGACGGCGCCCGCGCGCTGATCGCCAAATACTCGACGACGAAGTAAGTCGTTACGATCGTTCCAATCTGGGCGGACGTCGCGCGACACCCGCCCGCAATCCTTCTCGGAAAACTGACATGCAAGAGCCGATTGCCATCGATGCGGCGGCAGATGCAGCGGGGGGCGCGTCCGAATTCGGACCCGTTGGCCGCATGCTGCTGACCGTATCGCGTTGGGCCGCCATTCTTGGCGGCGTCATTTTCGTCGCCCTGGTGGTGATGAGCATTGTGTCGATCGTGGGACGCAAGATTGCGTCGGCGCCGGTTCCCGGTGACGTCGAAATCCTGCAGATGACGGCAGCGTTCGCCTCTGCCCTCTTCTTCGCCTATTGCCACATGAAGCGTGGCGATGTGAAAGTGGATTTCTTCACGGCAAAACTCTCGCCGCGCATCGTCAATGTGCTGGACGCCTTCGGCTCGCTGCTGGTGGCGATTGTCGGGCTGCTGCTGGCGTGGCGTACCGCGGCCGGTGCCGTCACCGTCATGGAGTCGGGCGAGACGAGCATGATTCTGGGCTTTCCGCAATGGATATCGCAGATGCTGATGGTGCCCGGCTTCGCCCTGCTGGGGATCGTTGGTCTCTACATGACGGTGCACTGCTGGCAGCTTCGCCATCTGCCGGCAGCGGGAGGTGCCAAATGAGCGGCATCGCAATTGGCAGCACGATCTTCGCCGTCATGATGGTGCTGCTGGTCATCCGGGTGCCGATCGGCATCGCCATGTTCGTCACCGGCGCCGGTGGCTATCTGGCACTGACCGGCTACGAATTCACGCCATTGCTCAACATCTTGAAGCAAGTCGGCTACGCCCGTTTGTCGAACTACGATCTGGTGGTCATCCCGCTGTTTCTGCTGATGGGCCAGTTTGCAACGCACGGCGGCTTGAGTGCCGCGTTGTTCCGCTTCGTCGCGGCCTTCATGGGGCATCTGCGCGGTGGCGTGGCGATGGCTGCGATCGGCGCCTGTGCCGGCTTCGGCGCCATCTGCGGTTCGTCGCTCGCCACCGCCGCGACGATGGGACAGGTCACGCTGCCGGAACTGCGCAAGTTCGGCTACTCGGGCGCGCTGTCGACCGGGGCGCTGGCCGCCGGTGGCACGCTGGGCATCATGATTCCGCCGTCGGTGCCGCTGGTGATCTACGCGATCCTGACCCAGGAGTCGATCGGCAAGCTGTTCGTTGCCGCCGTGATTCCGGGCATCATCGCCACCATCGGCTACATGATCGTGATCCGCATCATGGTGACGCTCAAGCCCGAGAGCGGCCCGGCCGGCCCGCGCGTGAGCTGGCCGGACCGCATGCGTGCGCTGATCCAGGTGTTGCCGGTGATCGGTGTGTTCATCGTCGTCATCGTCGGTATTTACGACGGCTGGGCCAACCCGACCGAGGCCGCCGCCATTGGCGCGGCCGCCTGCGGCATCCTCGCCGTGGTGACCGGCGGCATGCGCATGAAGGGCATCCTGGACAGCGCGCTTGGCACCGCGATGGCCACCGCGATGATCTTTCTGGTGCTGCTCGGTGCCGACATGCTCAACACCGCGCTCGCGCTATCGCAAATGCCGGTGGAGCTCGCCGCCTGGGTGAAGGCGAGCAATCTGTCGCCGATGCTGGTGATGATCGTGATCCTGCTGATCTACATCGTGCTCGGCTGCGTGATGGATTCGCTGGCGATGATCCTGCTGACCATTCCGATCTTCTATCCGATCGTGATGGGCCTCGAGTTCCACGGCATGGGTGCGACCGACAAGAGCGTCTGGTTCGGCATCCTGGCGCTGATGGTAGTGGAGATCGGTCTGGTGCATCCGCCGGTGGGGATGAACGTCTACATCATCAACCGCCTCGCCAAAGACGTGCCACTGACCGAGACCTTCAAGGGCGTGATGCCGTTCCTCGCGTCCGACTTCATCCGCATCGGTCTGCTGCTCGCATTCCCCATCCTCTGCCTGTACCTGGTCGGTACCGGGCACTAGACCAACTTCCCTGTAATCGAATGCCCGGCGAGTTTTCTCGCCGGGTCTGCGGCTGCGCGCCGTTTCTGCAAGACACCCCTGAAAGGCCCGAATTTCCATGGCAACCATCATCGGCGGTATCGCCCTCTCGCACACGCCGACCATCGGCTTCGCGCTCGATCACGGCAAGCAGAACGACCCGGTCTGGCAACCGGTGTTCGACGCCTTCGTGCCGGTGCGCGAGTGGATCGCCGCACAGCGGCCCGACGTGCTGTTCTTCATCTACAACGATCACATCACGTCGTTCTTCTTCGATCACTACTCGCCGTTCGTGCTCGGCGTCGACAGCCGTTACGAGGTGGCCGATGAAGGCGGCGGCCAGCGCGGCGTGCCGCCGATTGCCGGCCATCAGGCGCTGGCGCATCACGTCGGGCACTCGCTGGCGGCGGACGAATTCGATCTCTCGTTCTTTCGCGACAAACCGCTCGATCATGGCTGTTTCTCGCCGCTGTCGATGCTGTACGACCGCCGCGCCGGCGACGCTGGCGGCTGGCCGGTGTCCATCGTGCCGCTACAGGTCGGCGTGCTGCAATTTCCGGTGCCTTCGGCGCGGCGCTGTTACCGCCTGGGTGCAGCACTGCGCCGCGCGATCGAGAGCTACCCCGAGGATTTGCGCGTGGCGATCGTCGCCACCGGCGGCCTGTCGCATCAGGTGCACGGCGAACGCGCGGGTTTCAACAATCCCGAATGGGACGCCCGCTTCCTCGAACTGTTCGCGAAAGACCCGGAGCGGCTGAGCGAACTGACGCTGGCCGAGCTGGCGACACTCGGCGGCGTCGAGGGCGCCGAGGTCATCATGTGGCTGATCATGCGCGGTGCGCTGTCCGCGAGCGTGCGCAAGCTGCATCAGTCCTACTACCTGCCGTCGATGACCGGCATCGCCACGGCGATTTACGAGAACGACGCCAGCGGCCCGGTGGCCGGCGAGATCGAGCGCCACCGCGCGCACGTCGCGCGGCAGCTCGCGGGTGCGGAGACGCTCATCGGCGCCTACCCGTACACGCTGGAGCGCAGTGCGAAGGGCTATCGCATCAACAAATATCTGCATAGCCTGATCGAGCCGGCCGTGCGCGAGCGCTTTCTCGCCGACCGCGACGGCGCGCTGGCCGCGGGCGATCTATCCGACGACGAGCGCGATTTGATCCGCCGCCTCGACTGGCGCGGCATGATCCACTACGGTGCCACTTTCTTCGTGCTCGAAAAACTCGGCGCCGTGGTCGGCGTGTCGAACCTGCACATCTACGCGGCGATGCGCGGCGAAACGCTGGAAGCCTTCCAGAAGACCCGCAACGCAGCGATCCAGTATTCGGTGGCGGCGGCGCCGGCGGGTGCCGCGACGGCCGCCTGAACATCGCTGGCGAGCGCGTTCAGACGATCAGCTTTTGGTGGAAAACGCTTGTTCGTTGGGGCTGGCCGCGCTTTTTTATCGAAAGTCGACTTGAGTACGTTTTAGCGTCTGAACCCGTTACAGGCGCCGCTTTCGCAAAAAAGCTGTTAGGAATGCACTGAACAAGCCCCGGTTCACCCAATCTTGCTGCCGCGCGCCGGCCGCGATGCCACCGAACGCGCCAGCCACCATAAGCGCGTCGCCTACTACTGCCTGGGGATTTTCGCGCGTTCGATGACGGCTGCCCAGCGTTTGCTGTCGCGATCGAGCAATTCCGCCTGCTGTTCCGGCGTGCTGCTTTCCGCCATCAGCGTCAGATCGGCAAGCCGCTGCCTGACGTCCGGCAACGCGAGGATGCGCACCAGTTCGCGATTGAGCCGCGCGGTCACGTCCTTCGGCGTCCTCGCCGGCACCGCCACGCCATTCCACGACGCCGCGCTGAAGTTCGCCAGCGCACCGCCAGCCTCGCGTGCCGCGGGCACCTCGGGCAACTGCGGCGCGCGCCGGTCGCCCAGCAGCGCGAGTGGCCGCAGCGCCTTCGATGCAATCTGCGGCATCAGCGGGCCGAGGATGTCGACCATGGCATCGATGTTGCCACCGCGCAGCGCCGAGATCACCGGCGGCGTGCCGTTGAACGGCACCACCTGCACGTCGATGCCGGCCACCGATTTGAAGTATTCCGCCGCCAGATTCTGCGTGGTGCCGACCTGCGGCGTGCCGATGTTGAGTTTGCCGGGATTGGCTTTGGCATAGGCCAGCAGCTCGGCGAAGGTCTTGAATTTGCCGCCTTCGCTGACCGCAATCGCGAGATCGAACGACGCCAGTTTCGACACCGGCGCAAAGTCCTTCTGTGTATCGAACGGCAACGATTTGAACAGCGCGGCGCTCACCGCCGTGCCGCTGGAGATCAGCAGCATCGTATGGCCATCGGGCTCCGCCTTGGCCACCTGTTCGCCGGCGATCACACCACCCGCACTCGGCTTGTTCTCGATGACGACCGGCTGGCCGAGCGCTTCGGCGAGCTTCTGCCCGACGGTACGCGCCGTGATATCCGCCGCGCCACCCGGCGCGTTGGGCACCACGAGTTTGAGCGGTTTCGACGGGAACGATTGCGCCGACACGGCGGCGGCGAGCGTCAGCAGCGACGCCGCGACGACGGTCATGACCACGCGTGCAACGTTACGCGAGCGGTCGAGGGAGTTGGTGCTGGCAAACATGAAGTGGCGAAACAATGTCGGAAACCGCCATTGTCTCGCCAACGTCATTGCTGCGCAGTGCCGGTTTCAGCGCCGCGCTCGCGCAGTCGCGGTGACGGCGGTTACTCGCCGCCCTGTTCGCCGGCCATGCGCGCAGCGTATTCGGCCTGCTTGGCCGCGCGGCGTGCCGCACGGTTACCACCTTCGGCGGGCTCGGTGTACGCCGGGCCGGCCGGCTTGTCGCCACGGCGCAGCGAGCGCGCTTCGTGAGCGAACGGGCCACGTGCTTCACGGTCGAACGCGCCGCGTGTTTCGCGTGGAGTACGCTCGTCGCGTTGCGCAAACCCGGTTTGCGGACGCTTGAACGGCGTATCGAACGGGGCGTTGAACCCGCCGCGTGCCGGCGCCGGGCGTTCATCCCGCGCCGCAAACGGTTCGCGACCGTTGCGCGCGAAGTTGCCGCGATCGCCGCCATAAGTACCGTCGCGTTCGCGCCGATCGAAACCGCCGAAGCTGCGTTCGCCGCGATCGCCACGATCGGCATGCGGTGCACGCTCGAAACGGCCCGGTCGCTCCGCGCGCGCGAAACCTTCCGCGCGCTCCTGGCGCTCGCCGCCCCAGCGGGCAGCACGTTCGTTGTCGACACGCGGCAGGCGGTTTTCGCCCGGTGCAGCGCTGCGCTCGAAGCGGCCACTGCTGCGGTCGTCGGCGCGCGGCGCGTATTCGCGGCTTTGGCTGCGATCGCCACGATCGTCACCGAACCGGCCACCGCTGCGGTCATCTGCAAAGCGGCCATTACCGCGATCTTCGGCGAAGCGCGGACGATCTGCCGGCGCACGATCAAACGAGCGTTCGCCGCCGAAGCCAGCGCCACCGGCATAGCGGCCACCGCCGCGATCCTCCGCATTGCGGCCACCGCCGCGATCGTCCGCATTGCGGCCACGATAGCCACCGGCACCGGTCGAGCCTTCGCGGTCGAAGCGACCACGCGCGCCGTATCCACCACCAAAGCCGCCACCGAAACCGCCGCCGTGACTACGGTCTCCGCCACGGCCACCGTAGCCGCCGCGACCACCGCCGAAGCCGCCACCAAAACCGCCAGCTGACGGCGACTTGCTGCGCGGCTCATGGCCTTCGACCACGGCCTCGCCAATGCGCTGCTGCGTGAAGTGCTCGATGTTGCGGATCTTGAAGCGGTCGCGGAAGCCCGCGAGCGTGATCGCCAGACCGCTGCGGCCGGCACGACCGGTGCGGCCGATGCGGTGCACATAGTCTTCCGGCTTCATCGGCAGGCCGTAGTTGATGACGTGCGTGATGCTCGGCACGTCGATACCGCGCGCGGCGACGTCGGTTGCGATCAGCACCTTGATGGTGCCGTCGCGCATCGACTTGATGCGGCGGTTGCGCAGCGCCTGCGGCATCGCGCCGTGCAACGCGGATGCGGCATAGCCGGCCTCGCGCAGCTCGTCGGCCAGCTCGTCAGTTTCAATCTGCGTAGCAGTGAAGACGACGGCCTGTTCCAGCGTTTCGTCCTGCAGATAGTGTTCGAGCAGTGCGTTCTTGTGCGCCATGTCGTCGAACCAGTGCAGGCGCTGTTCGATGTTTTCGTGGGTGTCCTGCGCGGTGGCGAGCTCAATCTTCTTCGGTTCACGCATCACATGCGACGCCAGTTCCATGATGCGCGGCGCAAAGGTGGCGCTGAACATCAGCGTGCGGTCGCGGCGCGCAGTGGCGAAGTGGATCGCTTCGAGGTCCTCGGCAAAACCGAGGTCCAGCATGCGGTCGGCTTCGTCGACGACCAGCGTCTGCACGCAGTCGAGATCGATCTGGCCGTTACGGTTGAGATCGAGCAGACGGCCCGGCGTGGCGACTACTAGCTGGGCGCCGCGCAGTTCCATCAACTGCTTGCCGAACGGCGTGCCGCCGACGACATTGGCGATACGCACGCCCTTGACGAAACGGACAAGGCGGATCGCTTCCTGCGCCACCTGCTGCGCGAGCTCGCGCGTGGGGCAGAGCACCAGCACGCGCGGGCTGGCGCCGGCGCGACGGCTGCGCGCGACCTGCTCGGCCTTCGCCATCGGCGGTGTATCCAGCAACACTTGCAGCGCGGGCAGCAGGAAGGCGGCAGTCTTGCCGCTGCCGGTCTGGCTCGACACCATCCAGTCGCCACCGGCAAGCGCGGCGGGAATGGTTTCCGCCTGCACGGCGGTGGGCTCGGTGTAGCCCAGCGCGTCGACTGCCTTCAGCAGCGACGCATTGAGGTTGAGCGCGGCGAAGCCGTTGGTCTCGACAGTGGATTCACTGCCAGCGTCAACGATGGCCTTGTCAGCGACGAAATCAGGGGATTGCAGCTCGGCGGCTGCATTTTCATTATGCAAACTCATATGTTCTCGCCACGCGCAAAAATTAAGCGCGAACGGCGACCTATCTTTCAGGACGAATGTTGATCTACGACGAAAAACGCATCGACCAACAATCGGAACAAGAGACGTTTGGCGGCCTGGCGCAGACTTAATCCGCTTGAATCGCGGAGAACCGTCTGGCATGGATTGGCGCCGGGGTCTCGCCGGAGCAGCCGCTTTCGGGGCCATCCGGGAACACTGTGGGGCGAAGCACTAATCAGCGAACGAAATCGCTTTTTCAAGCGACAGCTAGTATTTTGGCATGTTGCGGTGCAAAAAGCCAGCGTTGCCGGGATTATTTGTTGAGCGAATACTCTTTCGGAAGCCAACGACTCCGTCAATTCGGCGGCCCGCTGGCCCAGTCAGCGCGCTTGAGCTGCTGAAGATAGACGACGGGATATCACTGGCGGGCAAGACGTAGTCAGCACAGACGGAAGCACGGCAAGGCTTGCATCCATTGAGACTGCGCGGCGCAGATCAATCCGTCACTTGCAATGAATTCGACGTTATCACGCTGGATATACTGGGATTACAGAATATCCGACGGTCTACATTACGTTACCGTGACACGCAAGCCTCAACGCTCACGTCTCGCTCGGGACGGAGAAGTCCCTTTCATTCGTTAGGCGCCACTTGCGTCGCGGGCTACATCGGAAGGCAAAGCCATGGCAACAGTAGCGGAAGCACTTCGGAAGATGCGCGAGATCTGCCTTCAGCTACCCGACACCCGTGAAGGTCATCACTTCGGCAAGGCGGCGTTCTACGTGAAGCGAAAGCTCTTCGCCACTTGCGAAGAAGAGAACGGCCGCTGCGAAATCACCTTTGGGCTTGAGCCGGACCAAGCAGCTGCGCTTGTAGAGAGCGACCCTCGCTTCAAGCCCTACCCGCGAGATAGACGCGGTGTCGTCTTAGATGCCGCGAATGTGAAGAGATGGAGCGAGGTCAAGGCGCTCGTCGTCAAGAGCTACGAACTTGTGAAAACGCCAAGTACAAGGAAGCCAGCCAAAGAGTCCTCGCCTGGCAGGCGCACTCGATCGTGAAGCCGAATGCAGATGTCAGATACGCCAATCAACGTGGCGCCTAACCCGTCCATCGAGCGGACGTCCAACGTCAGCCAGCCAAATCAACCAATCGATGCAAGCCCAGCTACTGCTACCACTTCAGCTCGGTGCCACTGCTGCGTGATCAAGGCACCGCATGCCAATGCACGCCATATGCTAAAGCGCAACCATCGACAGGCATTGCATGCCCAATCCAACTGATTCGACCTTCAACGCCATCCGCGCCCTGGTCCTCTACTCCCTCGCCGAACACCAGCTCGGTCACGCCACAAGCATCCGCATCTACGCCAACGGCAACGTCTTCGGCGTCAGCGACGATGGTCGCGGCCACGCGATTGCGCGGACGGTGGCGAGTGCGCCTTACCTGAAGTTCATCTACAACCATTTCGACTATCCGTTCGACTCGGACGAAGCCGCGCCGGTGCAGTTGCAGGGCATTGGCATGTCGCTGATCAATTCGCTGTGCAGCGAACTCACGGTTGTGGTGCGCAAGCGGGACGCGACGTTGCGTCTGGCGTTTCGCGACGGCCAACTGCATGAGTATCAGGTGCGCGACGTCGCGTCAGATGCCGCCGAAACAGGCAACACGATTGCCGGCACCGTTCGCGCTACTCTCGGCGGCGACGGCGTGGACTGCGCTGCGCTTGAGCGTTGGTTGCGCCAATTGCTGCCTGTGCACCCGACACTGCGCATCGTGTTCAATGGCGAGCCGTTGCACCGCTGACGCAGCTTGAACCATGAGCGAGCATCGCATCTTCAAGACCAGCTTCGCCAAGGTCTATCCGATGTACGTGCAAAAGGCCGAGCGCAAGGGCCGCACGCAAGCCGAGGTGGACCAGATCATCTGCTGGCTGACCGGCTACAACGCAGACCGCTTGCAGCAGCAGATTGCAACCGGCAAAGACATCGCGACCTTCTTCGCCGACGCGCCCGCAATGCACCCGAACCGCACCCTGATCAAGGGCGTCGTCTGCGGTGTGCGTGTGGAGGACGTTGCCGATCCGCTGATGCAGCAGATCCGCTATCTCGACAGGCTGATCGACGAGCTTGCCAAGGGCAAGGCGATGGCGAAGATTTTGCGGTGAGCTGTCACGCAAACGGGTTCAACACTGCAACCCCGAGCGCCCGGAAATCCGCCACATTGCGAGTAGCTACCGTCAAACCGTTCGAGCGCGCTGTTGCGGCGATCATCGCGTCCTCGATGAGGGTGTCGGACTTGCGATGCATGAGCTTTGCCCAGGCGCGAAACGCCGCTGCGTCCATCGGCAAAACGTTGTAGCTGGCGGCGAGCTGCTCAAGCCAGGCCTCGATTTCGCCCGCCTTCGCATGATCCTGTTCGCGGGTGAGTTCAATGCCCGCTTGAATCTCGCCAATCGTTACCGCCGAGACAAACAGATGCGCGTCGTCGACCGACTGTAGCCAAGTCACGACGGCGCCGTGCGGCTTCGTTTTGCGCAACTCGGAAACGATGTTTGTATCCAGCAGGTACATCGCATCAACCGACTGTCGGCACCGGGCGGCGCCGGACGCGTCCACGCACCGGCACAATCAATTCGCTGCGGGCGTCGTCGGTGAGCAGCAATTGCTTGAGCGACGGCCGGGCGGCGCGTTGCAGGCGCCGCCATTCGTACACCGGAACCAGAACAGCCGCTTCCGCGCCACGTTTGGTCACCATCTGCGGCCCTTCGGACAAGCAGGTTTCGAGAAATTCGCTGAATCGCGCCTTTGCATCCTGTACTGGCCATGTATGCATGACAGCCTCGCTTATCAAACCAGTTATCTGACTAGTTTATCAGGCAGACCATCTGCGCACAGTTGCCCGCAGACTATCCTCGTCCATGTTGGTGTGTTCTGCCTTGATCGCGGGCAAGCCCGCTCCTGCAGTGGTTCACTGTCGCACTTCGCGGCTGGGGTTTTAGTGCTTGCGCCAGTCCCATTTTGGGACTAAACTGCCATTGATGCGAGTCATAGCGGTTTCAACGCTTCGATCCTTCTGGCAGCGTCATCCCGATGCCGAACAGCCGCTGAAGGCGTGGCATGAAGAAGCAACGAATGCGTCCTGGGCGCAGCCGGCAGACATCAAGCAGCAATACCGCAGTGCCAGCGTGTTGAAGAATCGACGCGTCGTCTTCAATATCAAGGGCAATGACTACCGTCTTATCGTGGCCGTTGCTTACCAATTACAGATCGTTTACGTCAAGTTCGTCGGTACCCACCGGGAATACGACGCCGTAGACGCAGAAACTGTTGAGCAAGCCTGATGAACCAGGGAGAGCACATGAACATCCGACCCATTCACACCCGCGAAGACTATAAGACCACGCTCAAGGAAATTTCAGCCTTGATGGAGTCTGATCCCAAATCCGGCACGCCGGCGGGTGATCGTCTGGATGTTCTCGCCACGCTAGTGCAGGCGTATGAGGCGAAGCACTTTCCCGTCGGCTCGCCCGATCCGGTGGAGGCGATCAAATTCCGCATGGAGCAAAGCGGTTTGTCGGTGAAGGACCTGGAGCCGATGATCGGCAAGCGCAACCGTGTCTACGAAATCCTCAACCGCAAGCGCCCGTTGACGCTGGCGATGATCCGACGGTTGCATCGCAATCTCGGTATCCCGGCGAGCGTGCTGATCGCAGAATCCGTTGCCTGATTGACCGATTGATACCGATTCCGGAATTTGACCCGACATGGCCACCACCCAACCCCTCGCCAACCCCGAATCCGACCCGCGCGTGAAGGCTGTCTTCGACGACATCCGCATGACGCGCAAGACGGACTTCATCAACAACCTGTGGCGCTCGCTGGCGTTCGATCCGGCGCTGCTGGAGACCACTTGGGCCGAGGTGAAGGCGCTGATGGCGACGCCGACCACGCTCGATCCGCTGGCCAAGGAGATGATCTACATCGCGGTGTCGATCGCCAATTCGTGCAGCTACTGCGTGCATTCGCACACCGCGGCAGCCAGGGCAAAGGGCATGACCGCCGCACAGCATGCCGAACTGCTCGCGATCGTGGCGCTCGCAGCGAAAACCAATCACCTCGCCAACGGTCTGCAAGTGCCAGTCGACGCGGTGTTCGACACCGGCATCAGTGGCGGGTCACCAGGTTCAGGATCACGCTGACGGCGCCGACGATGCTGCCCACCAGCAGAACGGCGCAGATCACGCCGGCCACCACGAAATGCCGGACGCCCAGCCCCGGCGGCGCGTTGACGTGATCGCTGGCGCGGCCCAGGGCAGGCAGCACGCGAAAGATGGTGCGAATGGCGTGGCCGACGCAGCGCAGATGATTGACGGGCGCGGCGGGCTGAGAAGGTGGAGCAGGGGTAGTCACGACGCGAATTGTAGCTTTGCGCAATTACAGCTTTTTGGTGAAAGCGCCATTCAATATGGGCTCATAGCGCGTTTTTATCGAAAGTCGACTTATTGAATTTCTGCGGCCTGAGCCCAATCAAGATAACGCTTCCAGCGAAAAGCCAATAGCGCCCGGGGCGCCAAGTTCGCCGGCGACGCCCTCACAACCAGCGCCGCACGCCGGCGCAATACTGCCGGTAGTCGTCGCCAAACAGCCGGGTCGGCGCCTCCTCCTCCGGTTCGATCTGAAAACGGTTGAGATAGAGCACGAACAACGGCAGCAGCGCAAAGCCCGCCGCCTGCCCCAACCAGATCGCGATGGCGACGAGCGCGAGCAGATCGGCGACGTAGATCGGATTGCGCGACCACGCGTAGACGCCATCCGTCAGCAGCCGCGTCGCGCGGGCCGGGCGCATCGGATTGACGGTGGTCCGCGCTCGCCGGAAAGCCAGCAGCGCGGCGAGCATCAGACCGGCGGCGGCAAGCAGCAGCGCTACCGCCAGCGCGGACTGGCCGGCAAAAGCAAAGCGGCCGCCGTCGAGCCAGCGCGCCAGTGCCCACATTGCCGCGGCGAAGATGGCCACGACCAGCGGTGGCGGAATCAGCGTTTTCATGCGCCGCAGTGTATGCCCGCTACATTCACGGCATGAGCGGAAACTTCGACGCCATCATTATCGGCGCCGGCGCCGCCGGCCTGTTCTGCGCGGCGCGGGCGGGCCAGCGCGGGCGCCGCGTGGTGCTGATCGACCACGGCGAACGCATCGGCGAGAAGATTCGCATCTCTGGCGGCGGCCGCTGCAACTTCACCAATGTCGGCGCCGGCCCGGCCAACTATCTGTCGCACAACCCGCATTTCTGCCGCTCGGCGCTGGCGCGCTTCACGCCGCAGGATTTCATCGCGCTGGTCGACAAACACCGCATCGCGTTTCACGAAAAGACGCTTGGGCAATTGTTCTGCGACGGCGCTTCACAGCAGGTCATCGACATGCTGCTCGACGAATGCGCGCGCGGCGGCGTGCAGTTGCTGCATCCGCTGCCGGTGCAGGGCATCGAACGCGTCGCCGGGCCGGCCGCGGCAGCATCGTTTCGCCTCAACACCGCCAATGGCGCGCTGACCGCGCCGAAGCTGGTCATCGCCACCGGCGGGCTGTCGATCCCGGCCACCGGCGCCACCGCGTTTGGCTACGAGGTGGCCAGACAGTTTGCCGTGCCGGTGACGCCGCTGGCGCCGGGGCTGGTGCCACTCGCGCTGGACGCGCCCGATCTTGAACGCTACGGCATGCTCTCCGGCGTCAGCTTCGACACCGTTGCCACCTGCGACGATGACAACGCTGCGTTTCGCGAAGCGGCGCTGCTGACGCATCGCGGCCTCTCCGGCCCGGCGGTGCTGCAAATCTCGAACTACTGGACGCCCGGCGCGCAGGTGCATTTCGATCTGCTGCCCGACACCGATGCCGCAGAGTGGCTGACGCAACTGCGCGCACGCAAGGGCGGCGCACCGGCCTTCGCGAAAGCGCTGGCCGAGCGCCTGCCGCAGCGGCTCGCCGACGCCTGGGCGCACGCGCATGCGCCCGAGGCGGGCGGCAAAGCGCTGGCGCAATGGACGCGGGCAGAGCTCGATGCCGTCGCCGCGCAACTGAAGCGCTGGTCGCTGCGCCCTTCCGGCACGCTCGGCTACAAAAAGGCCGAAGTCACGCTCGGCGGCGTCGATACCCGCGCGCTGTCGCAGCAGACGATGGAGGCGCGGCAAGTGCCGGGGCTGCATTTCATCGGCGAAGTGGTCGACGTCACCGGCTGGCTGGGTGGCTACAACTTCCAGTGGGCCTGGGCCAGCGCGGCGGCCTGCGCCGAGGCGCTGTGACCGGCGCGGCGAGCACGCCGAACGTGATCTCGACGCCGGCACGCCGCTACGTGGCCACGCTACGTTGCTGACCTCTTGGCGTCGGCCGGAGCCTATCGTCGATTACAAGTTTGCAATTGCGAATCATTCGCGTTATGATTGCTTTATCAGCGCGGCGGACCCTCTCCTCCATTTTTTGTCACGACGCAGGTATCCGCTGATCTGATCCCGTCGCCCGGAAGATGACAAACCTTCGACGGGTGGTACCGCCTCTCGCAAGTCAAGCGCCACCGCACTCCGGCGCACTAGCCAGCGAAGCGGCCTTTTTTAGGCCTTCTGGATTCTGGCAATGCGACTCACCTCTGCGATATCAAGCGCCCCTGTTCCCCTGTTCAAGCCCAGCGCCGTGGCGCTGGCCGTTTTGTCCACGTTCGGCCTCGCCGCCCCGTTCGCTGCGGCGCAGTCGGCACCGGTGGCCGGCGAAACCCAGCTCGCCCAGCGCGTGGTGCCGGTCGTCGTGACCGGCTCGCGCAGCGCCCGCGCCAACGAGGACGTGCCGGCGACGGTGACCGTGATCACCGGCGAGGACATCGAGAACAAGCGCATCGAAGACATCAGGGATCTGGTGCGCGAGGAGCCTGCCGTGACCGTGCGCCGCCAGCCGGCGCGCTTTACGGCCGCCGGCGCCGGCACCGGCCGCGACGGCAATGCGGGCTTCAACATCCGCGGCATCGACGGCAACCGCGTGCTGGTCCAGGTCGATGGCATCCGCATCCCCGGCGCCTTCAGCTTCGGCGCCACCAACATGGGCCGCGGCGACTATCTCGACGTCTCCGCCGTTTCGCGCGTCGAAATACTGCGCGGTCCGGCATCGGCGCTCTACGGCAGCGACGGCCTCGCCGGTGCGGTCAGCTTCTTCACCCGCGATCCGTCCGACCTGCTGCGCAAGTTCGGCGGCAACAGTTATGCGTCGGCCGCCGGCGCTTACAGCAGCGACGACAAGACGGTCAGCGCAACGCTGTCGGCCGCCGCCCGCTTCGACCGGCTCGAAATGATGGCCGTCGTCAATCACAAAGAAGGGCACGAGCTGAAGAATTTCGGCACCGTCGGCGGCACCGGCAGCGCGCGCACCATGCCCAACCCGGCGGACGCCACCGGCGACGGCGCACTGCTGAAATGGGTGTATCGCCTCGATCCGCAGCAGCGCATTGCGGTAACGCTGGAGAAAGTGCGCCGCAGCACCGATACCGACGTGCTCACCGGCCGCATTGCGGTCGCCGGCTCCACCACGGTGGTGGTGTCCAGCCTGCTCGCCGCCGACGACAGCGACCGCAATCGCGCCACCGTACAACACACGGTCGACGGCCTCAACACGAGCTTCGCCGATCGCCTGCAATGGGCCGTCTACTCGCAGGATGGCCGCACGCGGCAGTTCGCGACCGAAAACCGCAGCAACGGCGTGCAACGCCTGCGCGACCAGAACTACGTCGAGCGCGTCAACGGCCTGTCGGCGCAGGCCGAGAAAGAGCTGGCGGGCGCGGTCAGCCACCGCATCGTCTACGGCGTCGACGCCTCGTGGAGCGAGTCGGTCGGCAACGCCACCGGCACGCTGCCGCCGGCCGGCGAAACCTTTCCGATCAAGCGCTTTCCGGACACCGGCTACGACCTGATCGGCGCCTTCATCCAGGACGAGATCGGCTTCGCCAACAACCGCATCCTGCTGGTTCCCGCGCTGCGCTACGACCACTACGCACTCAAGCCCGAAGCCAGCACGCAATACCCAAGCGGCGTGCCGGCCGCATCGAACGGTTCGCACGTCACGCCCAAGCTCGGTCTGGTCTGGAAATTCGGCGACGGCGTCTCCGCCTTCGCCAATCTGGCGTCCGGCTACAAGGCCCCGACCCCGAGCCAGGTCAATCAGGGCTTCAGCAACGTGGTGTCGAACTATCAGTCGATCGCCAATCCGAACCTCAAACCCGAGACCAATGTCACCGCCGAAGTGGGCATCCGCAAGCTGAGCGGCGCTCTGACCTACGAGGCGGCGGCTTATGCCGGCAACTACAAGGACTTCATCGAGCAGGTGCTGGTTGCGGGCAACTTCACGGCCGCGAATCCCGCCCTCTACCAGTTCGTCAACCTGAGCAAGGTGCGCATCCGCGGCGTCGAGGCGAAGCTTCGCTACGACATCGGCAAAAATTGGTCGGTCAACGCCGCGGCCGCCTACACCAAGGGCACCCAGGATACGCAGGGCGTCAGCTCGCCGCTGCTGACGGTCAACCCGCTGCGGGTGATCGGCGGTGTCGGCTACCTCAGCAGCGACGCCAGCTACGGCGCCGACCTGCTCGTCTCGTACAGCGCGGGCAAGCGCCTCGCCGACGTGACGCCGGCCACCCAGTTCCGGCCGCCGGCGGCGACCACGCTCGATCTCAACGGCTACTGGCGTTTCCATAAACACGCCAAGCTGACCGCCGCCGTCACCAACATCACCAACAAGAAATACTGGAACTGGAGCGACGTGCAGGGCCTGGCTTCGACCTCGACCATTCTCGATTCCTTCACCCAGCCGGGCCGCGCGTTCTCGCTCGGTCTCAAGGTGGAGTTCTAGCGTGCCGGCCGCGCTCGCAGACCCCGCCGAGATCGAGCCGGTGATCGCCGGCACACTGGCGCTGATGACGCAGTATCCGACGCGGCAATGCACCTGCGTGGCCGAGCGGATCAGCCGCAATCTCGAACTGCTCGCCGGCTGCCCGCATCTGTCGCCGCCGCTGCGCGACCTCTGCCAGCGGCTGCAGGGCGACTGGGACCGCAACATCGCCGAACGCTATGGCGAGATCGTCGCTTACCAGCGCCTGCACGCCCCCCTTCACTGACCCCGCGCACCGACCGCCCAGGAGTTGCACATGCTCGTCGAATCCGCCACCGATCACCTGTCCGCCCTCTGCGACCAATTCCAGAGCTTGCGCCGCGACCGCAGGATGCGTCATCGCGATGCCGCCCGCGAACTCGGCATCAGCGAGGGCGAAGCCATCGCCGCGCATGTCGGCAGCGCGCACGCGCTGCACGCCACGCGGCTCCACGGCCCGTTCCCGGAACTGATCGCCGTCCTGGCAACCGCCGGCAACGTCATGGCGCTCACCCGCAACGAGGCCGCCGTGCACGAACGCGACGGCACCTATCTCGACGCCAGCGTCGACGGCCACGTTGGCCTGGTGCTCGGCCCCGACATCGACCTGCGCATCTTCTACGCGCAATGGGCGCACGGCTTCTTCGTCGAGGAAAAGAGCGACGACAAGACCGCGCGCAGCCTGCAGTTCTTCGATGCCCAGGGCAACGCGGTGCACAAAGTGTTCGAGCGCGGCACCACCGATGGCGCGGCGTTCGCCGGTCTGGCGCGCCGGTTCGCGGCCGACGACCAGACACCGGGCATCGCGGTCACGCCGGCCGCGCCGCGCCGCGAAGAAAAGCCCGACGCCGAAATCGACGGCGAAGGTTTCCGCAGCGCCTGGCAGGCCATGCAGGACACCCACGAGTTCTTCGGCTTGCTGCGCAAGTTCGGCGTTGCCCGCACCCAGGGCTTGCGCCTGGCCGACACCGAACATGCGCGCCGCGTGCCCAATGCCGCCGCGCGCCAGGTGCTCGAACAGGCATCGGCGACGCTGCTGGAGATCATGATCTTCGTGCCAAACCCCGGCTGCATCCAGATTCACACCGGGCTGGTCAACAACGTCCAGATCATGGGGCCCTGGGTCAACGTGCTCGACCCCGAGTTCAACCTGCACCTGCGCGAAGACCTGATCGCGCAAAGCTGGGTGGTGCGCAAGCCGACCGCCGACGGCATCGTGAGCTCGCTGGAAATCTACGACCGGCACGGCGACGCCATCGCCTTTTTCTTCGGCAAACGCAAGCCCGGTATCGCCGAGCTCGACGCCTGGCGCGCGCTGCTCGCCGCGATCCCGTCGGAAGCCACGGCATGAGCGCCGAACGGAAACCCGAGCGCAGCCTGCGCCGGGTCTGGCTGTCCACCCTCGTCGCGCTCGGCCTCGGCCTCTGCGGCGTTGGCGCCGAGGCGCAGACGCCCGCGAACCCGGCCACGGCCAGCGCGCAACGCGTGGTGAGCGTCGGCGGCGCACTGACCGAGATCGTCTACGCGCTCGGCGGCGAGCAATCGCTGGTGGCGGTCGACACCACCAGTCTCTACCCCGAGGCGGCGCTGCGTCTGCCCAAGGTCGGTTACATGCGGCAGTTGTCCGCCGAAGGCGTGCTGTCGATGCGACCGACGCTGCTGCTCGCCACCAACGAAGCCGGCCCCGCCAACGTGCTCGCGCAGTTGCGCGAGGCGAAAGTCAACATCCAGACGGTCAGCGCCGACCATTCGTTCGACGAACTGCGCAACAAGGTGCGCGTGGTGGCCGCGGCACTCGGCCGCGACGCCGCCGGCAAGGCGCTGGAAGCAAAGCTCGCGCAGGAGATGCAGGACGCCCAGCGCTATGTCGCACAGCAGCGCAGCAAACCGCGCGTGCTGTTCATCCTGTCGCACAGCGGCACGCCACAGGTGGCCGGCGAAGGCACCGCGGCCGACGCCTTCATCCGCTTGACCGGTTCGAGCAACGTGCTGGCCGGTGTGCAGGGCTACAAGCCGATGACCACCGAGGCCATCGTCGCCGCCCTGCCGGACGTGATTCTGACCACCACGCAAGGCATCACCGCGCTCGGCGGCATCGACAAGCTGTGGCAGCAGCCAGGACTCGCGCTCACCGCTGCCGGCAAGCACAAGCGCGTGGTGGCGATGGATGCGCTCTATCTGATCGGCTTCGGGCCGCGTCTGCCGGCGGCCGTGCGCGAGGCCGCCGAACGCTTGCGTGGCGACGCCGCCGACGGCCGGAAAACCGCAGCGGGCTGAGCCGGTGAAAACGCCACGCCATGCCGGCAACACTGCCGCAAGCGCGCAACCCTGCGCTTGCCAGGCCTGCGCGGCGCTGCCTGCACTGCCTTTCGCGCGCTGGCAGCGCAACGCCATGAGCCGTTACCTCGCCGCGCAACCGGTTGCCCCGGCCGCGCCAGCGCGGCGTGGCCTTGCACGCCGGCAGCCGAAGCCGTCGGGCGGTGAGTGATCTCGCCGCCGGCGCAGGCGCGCCGTGGTGGCGGCGCTTCCGCCATCACCGCGAACGCGCCGGCATGATGCAGGCGGCGAGTGGCCGGCTGGCGCCGCGCCTGTTGTGGCTCGCGCTTGGCGTGCTGTGCGGCATTGTGTTCGTCGTCGCGATCGGCCGCGGCGCCTATCCGATCCCATCGCTCAACGTGATCGACATCCTGCTGTCGCCGCTGGGGCTGTCGTTGCATCAGGGCAGCAGCGAGCAGCAGGCGGCGGTGCTGTGGAGCATCCGGCTGCCGCGCGTGCTGCTGGCGATGACGGTCGGCGCCGGCCTTGCGGTGTCCGGCGCGCTGCTGCAGGGCCTGTTCCGCAACCCGCTCGCCGACCCCGGACTGATTGGCGTGACCAGCGGCGCGGCGCTGGCCGCCGCCGCAGTGATCGTGCTCGGCGGCGCCGCCACGCCCGGTGCCGGCGGCGGCTGGGCCAACGGTGCGTTGCCGGTTGCGGCCTTTGCCGGCGGCGCCGTCGTGGTGCTGATCGTGCAGCGCATCGCGACGCGCGACGGCATCACCTCGGTGTCGGCCATGCTGCTGACCGGGGTGGCGATGTCGGCGCTGGCCGCCGCCGGCATCGGGCTGCTGGTCTACGTCGCCAACGACGTACAGTTGCGCGCCTTCAACTTCTGGACGCTCGGATCGCTGGGCGCGGCAAGCTGGGCGATGCTGGCCATCGTGGCGCCGCCGATCGCCATCGCGCTGGCCGGCAGCCGACTGCTGGCGCCGCAGCTCAACGCGCTGGTGCTCGGCGAGGCCGAGGCGCAGCATCTGGGCGTCGACACCCAGCGGCTGAAGAACCGGGTCGTGGTGCTGGCCTTGATCGCGGTCGGCGCCGCGGTCGCGTTCTGCGGCATGATCGGTTTCATCGGACTGGTCGCGCCGCATCTGATCCGGCTCGTCGCCGGCCCCGACCATCGCACGCTGATCCCCGCCTCGGCGCTGCTCGGCGCCGGGCTGACCACGGCGGCCGACCTCGTCGCGCGCACGCTGGTGCCGCCGGCCGAACTGCCGATCGGCGTGCTGACGGCGCTGCTCGGCGTGCCGTTCTTCCTGATCCTGCTGCGCCGCCAGCGTGGCCACTGGGCGACATGAGGGCGGCATGATGGCGAGCAGCGCCCTGCTCCACCTCGACCGCGTCGGTGTGGTCCGCCATCGCCGCCACCTGGTGCGCGACGCCTCGCTGCGCGTCGCGCCCGGCGAGCGCGTGGCGCTGGTGGGCGCCAACGGCGCCGGCAAATCGACGCTGCTGCGCGTCGCCGCCGGCGAACTCAGGCCCGATAGCGGCAGCGTGCTCTTGCGCGACCGCCGCATCGGCGACTGGCGCGACCCCGATCGCGCCCGCCTGCGCTACGTGCTGCCGCAGAGCACGCAGGTGCCGTTTGCGTTCACGGCGCGCGAGATCGTCGAGCTGGGCCGCTTTCCGCATTGCGCGGGCGCGCTGCGTGCGCGCGACCGCGAGATCGTCGGCGCGGCGCTGGCGCTGCTCGACGCGCATGAGCTGGCGGCGCGCGACATCACCACGCTGTCCGGCGGCGAGCGCGCCCGCGTGCACTGCGCACGCGTGCTGGCGCAAGCTTGGGAGGCCAGCCACGAGCAGCCCGGCCTGCTGCTGCTCGACGAGCCGACGGCGGCGCTCGACCTCAAGCATCAGGGCCTGCTGCTGTCGCGCGTCAGCGAGTTTGCGCAGTCGCGCAGCGTCGGCGTGCTCGCCGTGCTGCATGACATCAATCTGGTGTCGCAATGGGCCGATCGCATAGTCTGGATGCGCGACGGCGAGATCGTCGCCGACGGCAGCCCGGCCGCCACCGTCCACCGCGAACAACTGCAGCGCGTGTTCGAGGTCAACGCCGACGTCCATCGGCCGCCCGGCAGCGATCGTCCGCGCGTTTCCGTCGCGCTCGTTTGAGTCCGTCGCGCGGTAGCCGCGTTTTGCTAACAACTTTTTGCCAAGATGCGCATTTGATATGGGCAGAATACGCAAATTATCAAATAGTCGACTTTCGATGATTTATTGCCCTGTGCCCTTATTCAATGCGCTTTTCGCTCAATAGCCATATGCCTGTGCCACCGCAAGACACCGCCGGCGGGTTTGCAAAATACCTCGGACGGCACGCGCTGCACACCGTTGCCGCGCTGCTGCTGCCGGTCGCGCTGGCTGCTTGCGGCCAGTGGCCGCGCGCCGCCGGCGACACGGGGCCGCAGTGCAACGCCGTGGCTGCCCGCGTCGGCGATGCCCTGCGCGACGGGCGCATCGTGCTGCTCGGCGAAGTGCATGACAACCCGGCGCTGCACCGCGAGCGGCAATGCGTCGTCGCCGCGGCGCTGCGCGCGGGTGTGCGGCCAGCGTTCGTGTTCGAGCAATTCGACCGCGACGCGCAGGACGCGATCGACGCCGCACGCCGCGAGCAGCCGCGCGACGCCGCGCACCTGATCACCCGCGCCGCGCCCGCTCGCAACAACTGGAACTGGGACTACTACCGGCCGCTGTTGCAGCTCGCGCTCGACCGCGAGCTGCCGATCGTTGCCGGCAATCTGTCGCGCGCCGACGCCATGAAGCTCGCGCAGGGCCCGGCCGATGCGGCGGACGGTAGCCTGCCCGCCACCATCCCGGCCGCCGTCCGCGAGGCGCAGCGAGAGGAAGTGCGCAGCGGCCATTGCCATCTGCTGCCGGAAGCCGCGCTGGCACCGATGGCCGACGCGCAAATCGCACGCGACGCCACGATGGCGCAGCGGATTGCATTCGCCCGCAGCCGCGGAGTGAGCGGCGCCCAAGGCGCAGGAAGCGGTGCCCAAGGGGCGGGAAGCAACGCCCAAGGCGTGCTGCTGTTCGCCGGCAACGGCCACGTCCGGCGCGACATCGGCGTGCCGCTGTGGCTACCGGGCGGCGCATTGGCTGCGTCGACCACGCTGCTCGCCATCGGTTTCGTCGAAACCGGCACCCCGGACCACGCCGGGCCAGCAAGCGACGGGCGCTTTGACGCCATCGTCTACGGCCCGCCGGCCAACCGCCCCGATCCCTGCATCGCGCTCAAGGCACGCCTCGCCAAGTGATCGCATCGCCGGGGTTCGATTCACAGTAACGGCGATTGCCATCGCCCGCCAATCGCAACAGCGTTCGGGCAACCGCGCCCGGCGGCCGTCCGATACTGGTGATGCAAGGGGGGCCAACGGGCTAGTGCCGGGGAGTGCAGGTCCGGCTTGGCTGGTTGGCGGTTAAACGGTGTCCGGCGTGCGGCCGGGAATTACGCCTTGGTTAGAATGAGTTTGTTCGATTTGGTGATGCGCAGCAGATAGGTCGAACCGTCGTGCAGGATGCTGATCTCCTTGCGCCCGGCGGTCAGGCGCTTGAGCGGGATGGCGCCGGTCGCGCCGCCGCTTGCTGTCGCTTTGGCCGGCGCGCGTGCCGCTGCCAGGCCGGCGCCGCCGTCCGCCTCGCCGACCCTGACCACGCGACGCACCGACAGCGTCTTGCGCTCGACCGTGCGTGCCGCGCTGCCCGCCGCCGGCGCCTGCTCGCGATCGGTCGCGCCGCCGGCGCCTGCGCCCTGCTCGTTGGCTGCGCCATCGCGAATCCCGGTTGTACTCGTTGCTTGCATCTTGCCTTGTCGTGCCCGTCGTGTCGTGTCATCGTGGCGCGATCGCCCCGTGTCATCGATTTTGTGGACCGCCGCTGCGATCCCTGTGATAAATTTACTGTAAATGCGAATCGTTCGCAACATCTTTTTGCAAATCCGGAAAGATGAATGGGAGTGCTGTGAACTGCCCGGTTCGGCGCCGGGCGACCGATCGACACGCCAACCAGGAGACCGTCATGTCCACCACCGCTACCACCCCGTTCGTCACCCCTGTCATCGACGCCCAATGCCCGAGCGCACGCGAGCGCCTGACCTGGATCGTCGAACTGATGAGCCGCTTCGCGCTCGAAAAATGCGATGGCCACGACAGCGCGCGACTGGCTGCGGCAATCGTCGCCCACCTCAAGGCGCTGGCGTCCGACCTTGCCGAAAACAGCCAGCTCTCCGACACCGTGGCGCACTGGATCGACACCTGGGAGCCGATCATGGAGCGGCATCTGGCGACGCAGCGCGTCATCGCGCCGCCGGCACCGCCGGAAAACCTGGTCAGCCTGACCGCCTTGATCCAGCGCGCCCGCTTCGCCTGAGCCGCGACGGCTTTTTTCCGCGCATGGCTTGTCTTGCGTCAATCAAGGAGCCAACGCGAACAATTCGCATTTCTTCGATTCCGCTACACTGCCCACACCACCGCGAAGCTCGCCCGACGCCCGCAACCGGCACCGGACGCGCAGCGCAAAACGGCGGTCCGCTGGCGCCTGCCGTCGCGCCCGCGACCGCAAATCGGCGACACAACTTTGGGTATTGCCCGCCTCGATGACAACATGACGCTCGATGATCTCCCGCTCGGCCAGGGTGCCCGCATCGTTGCCGGCGCCGAGCACCATGCGCACGATGCGCCGTCGGAGACCCTGCACCGGTTGCACGAAATCGGCTTCGTCGACGGCGAAAGCGTGGCGGTGCTGGTGCGCGGCGTGCCGGGCGGCGATCCGCTGGTGGTGCGGGTCGGCGCCTCGCGCTTTGCGCTGCGGCGCAGCGAGGCGCGGCTGATCGCGGTGACGTCGGCATGACCCTGCGCCGGATGGCGATTGCCGCCGCCCTTCGATGACCACGGCGCCGCTCCACTTTCACGAATCCGGCCTGCTGGTTGCGCTGGTTGGCAATCCGAATTGCGGCAAGTCCGCGCTGTTCAACCGCCTGACCGGCAGCCGGCAGAAGGTGGCCAATTACGCCGGCGTCACCGTCGAGCGCAAGGAAGGCCGTTACGTGCTGCCCGGCGGCCGCCATCTGCGCGTGCTCGATCTGCCCGGCACCTACAGCCTGAACCCGCGCTCGCTCGACGAACGCGTCACCTGCGACGTGCTGGCCGGCCGCTTCAGCGCCGAGAAGCGGCCCGATCTGGTGATCTGCGTGGTCGACGCCACCAATCTGCGCCGCCATCTGCGGCTGGTGCTCGCGGTGCGGCGCCAGGGCCTGCCCTGCGTGGTGGCGCTCAACATGAGCGATCTCGCCGCGCAGCGCGGCATTCATGTCGACAGCGCGCGGCTGAGCGAGGCGCTCGGCGTGCCGGTGGTGCGCACGGTGGCGGTCAAGGCCAGCGGCGACGAGGCGTTGCGCGCGCTGCTCGACGACGCCCCGGCCCTGCGCCAGCGCCTGCTGGCCACAGCAGCGCCCGGCGCCCACGGCGGCAACCCCTTCATCGACGACCGCCGCCCCGATCACCAGATCGTCGACGACATCCTCATCCGCATCGGGCTTGCCGCCAGCGCGCCGGAAACCCTGAGCGACCGCATCGACCGCGTGGTGCTGCACCCGGTGTTCGGCCTGCTGCTGCTGGCCGTGCTGCTGTTCCTGATGTTTCAGGCGGTGTTCTCGTGGGCGACGCCGGCAATGGACGCGATCAAGGCGGCCACCGCCTGGCTTGGCACCGCCGTCGGCGAATGGCTGCCGGAAAGCCCGCTGCGCAGCCTGCTGGTCGACGGCGTGATCGCCGGGCTGGGCAGCGTCGTGGTCTTCCTGCCGCAAATCCTGATCCTGTTCTTCTTCATTCTGGTGCTCGAAGAATCGGGCTATCTGCCGCGTGCGGCGTTCCTGCTCGACCGCCTGATGGGCAGCGTGGGGCTGTCCGGGCGTTCGTTCATTCCGCTCTTGTCGAGCTTCGCCTGCGCGATCCCGGGCATCATCGCCACCCGCACCATCGGCGACCGCCGCGACCGCATGGTGACCATTCTCATCGCGCCGATGATGACCTGCTCGGCGCGGCTGCCGGTGTACGCGCTGCTGATCGGCGCCTTCGTGCCGCAGCGCGAGGTGGCGGGCCTGTTCGAGCTGCAGGGCATCGTGCTCTTCGTGCTGTACGCCGCGGGCATTGCTGGCGCGATGGCGGTGGCGTGGCTGCTCAAGCGCTTCACGCGCGAGGGGCGGCTGGTGCGTCCGTTGATGATGGAGCTGCCGAACTATCACTGGCCGACCGTCCCGGCAGTGGCGCTTGGCCTGTGGCAGCGCGCGCTGATCTTTCTGCGCCGCGTCGGCGGCGTGATCCTGACGCTCACCATCGTGCTCTGGGCGCTGGCCAGTTTTCCGGCGCCGCCGGCGGGCGCCACCGGGCCGGCGATCGAGTACAGCCTCGCCGGCAAGCTCGGCCATGCGCTGTCCTGGGTGCTGCAACCGATCGGCTTCAACTGGCAGATTTCGATCGCGCTGATCCCCGGCATGGCGGCGCGCGAAGTGGCGGTGAGCGCGCTCGGCACCGTCTACGCGCTGTCGGCCACCGGCGAGGACGCCGCCCGCGCGCTGGCGCCGATCATCGCGCAGTCGTGGTCGCTGGCGACGGCCTATGCGCTGCTGGCCTGGTATGTGTTCGCGCCGCAATGCCTGTCGACGCTGGCCACCGTCAAGCGCGAAACCGGCGGCTGGACGATGCCGCTCATCATGGCGGCTTACCTGTTCGCGCTCGCCTATCTGGCCGCGTTCGTCACCTACCGCGTGGCGGTTGCCTGCGGTTTGGGCTGAGCGCCTGGCTGCGCGTTATCGAACCGCTTGCTTGCAATTCAAGAATTCAATACAATATTGCGAATCGTTCGCATTTATCTTCTGACCCACCGGCGCCGGCTCACACGGCCCGCGGGCAGCCGGAGCCGAACCGCGAACGACGGCCCATCAACAGTCGGGTAGTACGAAATGATCGTTTGTGTCTGTCACGGGATCAATGAAAAAGCCATCCACGAAGCCGTGCAGAACGGCGCGTCGTCGATGAGCGATCTCGCCTGCCATACCGGCGTCGGCACCTGTTGCGGCTGCTGCACCGACTGCGCGCGTAACGTGCTGAACGACGCGCTCGGCGCCACTTACGCGCAGGCGGCGTAGCGCGCGGCAGGTTCGTGGGCGAGCCACTCGCTCGATACAGCTTTTCACCCGAGAGCGCAGTGCCATTGGGCATGGCAGCGGTTTTAGCCTAATCTCGACTTTTGCTTTTATTTGCCGCCAAGCCCACTCTGCTGCGCGCAGCAACGAAAAGCTGTTGGCGACGCGAATTGCGCGGCGAGAGGTGCGTTCTGTGAGCCATTCGCATTCTCACTCTTGTCATCAAATAATAAGTCATTGATTTATTTGACTTTTTCATTGCGGTGCCGGACAATCTCCGCTGAGCCCCGCTAGAGGCCAAGGCTCGCTTCGCGGCGCGGCATGCCGCCCCACCTCCTCAGGCCTCTTGTCGCAACCCTGGAGCCAGCACATGAAGGGCGACAAACAAGTCATCACCCACCTCAACAAGATCCTCTACAACGAGCTGATCGCGATTAACCAGTACTTCCTGCACGCGCGGATGTACAAGAACTGGGGGCTCGACAAGCTCGGCGCCCACGAGATGCACGAGTCGGTCGACGAAATGAAGCACGCCGACAAACTGATCGAGCGCATCCTTTTCCTCGACGGCCTGCCCAATCTGCAGGATCTCGGCAAGCTGATGATCGGCGAGGACGTCAAGGAATGCCTGGCTTGCGATCTCAAGATCGAGATGAACGGCCACGGCGATCTCAAGGCCGCCATCACGCACTGCGAAGAGGTGAAGGACTACGTCTCGCGCGATCTGCTGCGGGAAATCCTCGCCAGCGAGGAAGAGCACATCGACTGGCTGGAGACGCAACTGCAACTGATCGAGCGCGTCGGTCTGCAGAACTACCAGCAGAGCCAGATGGAGCCGAAGTCCGGCTCTTAGAACAGGACTTCGCGTCCGGCAAGGGAGCAGGCTCGTCCTGCTCTTTTTTATTTGCCCGTGGCAACGGCAATGCGGCCGCGGCGGTCCCGCTCCGCCGCCGCAGGCGCGGCGGAACTTTGCGCCGCGGCACGCGCCCAACGAGATCGCTGAAAACCATCGCGCCGCTTTCGGCGTATCCGGCCCATCATGTCGCGACGTTCCCTCCTCGCCACCCTCGTCGTTGCCGCCAGCGCCGGCGCACTGCTCGCTGCCTGCACCACGCTGGACGACTTCCAGCGACAGGTGATCTTCCGCCCGAGCAAGGAGGCGAACCGCACACCGGCGGAATTCAGCGTTCCGTTCGAGGACGTGTGGCTCACCGCCGGCAGCCAGCCGGGCAAGCTGCACGCCTGGTGGATTCCGGCCAAAACAGGCGGCAAGGACGCGCCGGCTGCGCTTTACCTGCACGGCGCCGGCTACGGCATTTCGGCCAATCTGCCGCGCATCATGAAGCTGCACGACGAAGGCT
>JAPUER010000002.1 GCA_027492485.1 Betaproteobacteria bacterium | reverse complement strand
TCGTTGTGCTCGCGCACGTAGTCGTAGCTCTTGGTGCTGCCGGCGTGGTTGTTGAAGGTCACGCAAGGGCTGATGACGTCGATGAACGCGGCGCCGCCATGCTCCATCGCACCCTTGATCAGCGGCACCAGTTGCTCCTTGTCGCCCGAGAAGCTGCACGCCACGTAGGTTGCGCCCAGTTGCAGCGCGAGGCCAACCAGATCGACCGGGCTGTCGCTGTTGACCACGCCTTTCTTGCTCTTCGAACCGCGGTCCGCGGTCGCCGAGAACTGGCCCTTGGTCAGGCCGTAAACACCGTTGTTCTCCACGATGTAGGCCATGCGCACGCCGCGCCGCATGGCGTTGGCAAACTGGCCGAGGCCGATGGAGGCCGAGTCGCCGTCGCCCGATACGCCCAGATACAGCAAGTCGCGATTGGCGAGATTGGCACCGGTCAACACCGAAGGCATGCGCCCATGCACGGTGTTGAAACCGTGCGAAGCACCGAGGAAGTAGTCCGGCGTCTTCGAGCTACAACCGATGCCGGAGAGCTTGGCGACGCGATGCGGCTGGATGTCCAGCTCCCAGCAGGCCTGGATGATCGCGGCCGAAATCGAGTCGTGCCCGCAGCCCGCGCACAGCGTGGAGATGCGGCCTTCGTAGTCGCGCCGCGTGTAGCCGACCTTGTTCTTGGTCAGCGTGGGATGATGCAGCTTGGGTTTGGCGATCCAGGTCATGCGGCCTCCTTCTGTGCGTCGGTGCTCGCGGCGGCGGGTTGCAAGTGGTCACGAATGGCGCGCGTGATGTAGCGTGCGGTGATCGGCGTGCCGTCGTAGTGCAGCACCTTGATCAGTTGCGCCGGATTGATCTCCAGCTCGTTGACCAGCATCGCGCGCATCTGTGCATCGCAGTTCTGCTCGACGACGAACACCTTGTCGTGAGCGGCGATGAACTTCGGCACCGAATCCGGGAACGGGAAGGCGCAGAGCCGCATGGCGTCGACGTGAATGCCACCCTCCTCCAGCACCTCTAACGCTTCGTGCATTGCAGGCGTGGTCGAGCCGAAGTAGATGACGCCGAATTTCGTCTTCTGCTTCGCAGGCTTCACTTCGGGTTGCGGCACCAGTGTGGCCGCGGTCTTGAACTTGCGCCGCAGCCGTTCCATGTTGTAGATGTAGTCAGGGCCGCGCTCGGAGTAGCGGGCATACGGGTCGCGCGTGGTGCCGCGCGTGAAGTAGCTGCCTTTGGTCGGGTGGGTGCCCGGCAGCGTACGCCACGGAATGCCGTCGCCGTCCACGTCCTTGTAGCGACCGAAATCCTTGCCTGCCTCCAGCTCGGCGGCCGTCATCACCTTGCCGCGGTCGTACTGTTTGCTGTCGTCCCACGCGAAGGGTTGGCACAGGCGCTGGTTCATGCCGATGTCGAGATCGGTCATCACGAACACCGGTGTCTGCAGGCGGTCGGCCAGATCGAGCGCCGCGGCCGCGTGCACGAAGCACTCGTGCGGATCCTGCGGGAACAGCAGCACATGCTTGGTGTCGCCATGCGAGGCATAGCCCGCGGCGAACAGATCCGACTGCTGCGTGCGCGTGGGCATGCCGGTGGACGGCCCGCCGCGCTGCACGTCGACAATCGTCACCGGAATTTCGGCGAAGTACGCAAGGCCGATGAACTCCGTCATCAGCGAAATGCCCGGCCCGGAGGTCGCCGTGAACGCGCGCGCACCGTTCCAGCCGGCGCCGACGACCATGCCGATCGAGGCCAGCTCATCCTCGGCTTGCACGATGGCGTAGTTCTGCCGCCCGCTCGCGGCATCGACGCGGAACTTGTCGCAATATTTCTGGAACGCTTCCGCCACCGAGGTGGACGGCGTGATCGGATACCACGCGGCGACCGTAGCGCCGCCGTAGACCATGCCCAGACCGACCGCGCTGTTGCCGTCGATGAAGATCTGGTCGCCCACGTTGTCGCGCTTCTCGACGCGAATGCCAAGGGCGCCGCCGATGTGCTCTTTCACATAGTCGCGGCCGAGATGCAGCGCCTTCACGTTGGAATCGAGCAGGCGCTCCTTGCCCTTGTACTGCTCGGCAAACAGCTTCTCGAACACGGCGGCATCGACGTCGAGCAGCACCGACAGTGCGCCGACGTAGATGATGTTCTTGAACAATTGCCGCTGCCGCGGGTCGGTGTAGGTCGCGTTGGTGATCTCGGTCAGCGGCACGCCGATCACCTGCACGTCGCTGCGGAATTTCGATGGCGGCATCGGCCGTGTGCTGTCGTAGAACAGGTAACCGCCGGGCTCGATCTCGGCAACGTCGCCGTCCCAGGTCTGCGGGTTCATCGCCACCATCATGTCGACGCCGCCGCGACGGCCCGAGTAGCCTTTCTCGCAAACACGCGCCTCATACCACGTCGGCAGGCCCTGAATGTTGCTCGGGAAAATATTGCGCGGCGCCACCGGCACACCCATGCGCATGATGGCCTTGGCGAACAGCTCGTTGGCCGAGGCTGAGCCGGAGCCATTGACGTTGGCGAACTTGATGACGAATTCGTTGACTGCTTCAATGCGCTTCATGCGGCCACCTCCTCGCGCGCCTTGACCTGCGCACCGTTACGGCAGGCCGCGCCCGCCTTGGTTGTGTCGAGCCGGAATTTCTGCATGTCCCACGCACCGGTCGGGCAACGCTCGGCGCAGAGCCCGCAGTGCAGGCACACGTCCTCATCCTTGGCCATGATGCGTCCGGTCTTCAGCTCACCGGAGACATACAGTCCCTGTTCCAGATGCCGCGACGGCGCTGCGAGACGCATGCGCAGATCGGCCTCGTCGCCATTCTGCGTGATGGTCAGGCAATCGGTCGGGCAGATGTCGACACAGGCATCGCATTCGATGCAGGCCGACTCGGTGAACACCGTCTGTACGTCGCAGTTCAGGCAGCGCTCGGCCTCCTTGAAGGCGGTTGCGACATCGAAGCCAAGCTCCACCTCCACTTTGATACTGGCCAGCGCCATCTCGGCCTTGGCCCACGGCACCTTGAAACGGGCATCGTTCGAGGTGTCGTTGTCGTAGCTCCACTCGTGGATGCCCATCTTCTGCGACACCAGATTGGACATCGGCGCCGGGCGCTGGCGCACATCCTCGCCATGCAGGAAGCGGTCAATCGACACCGCTGCCTCATGCCCATGAGCGACGGCGGTGATGATGTTCTTCGGCCCGAACGCGGCGTCGCCACCGAAGAAGACTTTGCCGACGGTGGATTGATGCGTCTCGGCGCCGAGCTTCGGCAATCCCCACTGATCGAACTCGATGCCGCAATCACGCTCAATCCACGGAAAGGCATTCTCCTGCCCCACCGCCACCAGCACATCGTCGCACGGGAAGAACGCCTCCGGTTCGCCTGTGGGCACCAGCGAGCGACGCCCCTTCGCGTCGTACTCGGCACGCACGATCTCGAAGGTCATGCCGGTGAGCTTGCCGTTCTCGTGCACAAAGCTCTTCGGCACGTGATAGTTGATGATCGGGATGCCCTCGTGCATGGCATCCTCCTTCTCCCACGGCGAGGCCTTCATCTCCTCGAAGCCGCTGCGCACGATCACCTTCACGTCGGCGCCGCCGAGCCGCTTGGATGAACGGCAGCAATCCATCGCCGTGTTGCCGCCACCGAGCACGATCACGCGCTTGCCGATGCTGGTGATGTGCCCGAACGACACCGAGGCCAGCCAGTCGATACCGATGTGGATGTTGGCTGCCGCCTCCTTGCGACCCGGCACGTCGAGGTCGCGTCCGCGCGGCGCGCCGCAGCCGACGAACACGGCGTCGTACTTTTCTGCCAGCAGCGCTTTCATCGACTCAATGCGCTGGCCCGACTTGAAGGTGACGCCGAGGTCGAGGATGTAGCCTGTCTCCTCGTCGATCACCGATTCCGGCAGGCGGAAGCGCGGAATCTGCGAGCGGATGAAGCCGCCGGCCTTCACCTCGCCGTCGTATACCGTGACGTCATAGCCAAGCGGCGCCAGATCGCGCGCTACGGTGAGCGACGCCGGGCCAGCGCCGATGCAGGCGACGCGCTTGCCATTCTTCGCGGCGACCGACGGCATGCGATCCTTGACGCCGCCCTTCATGTCCGCCGCCACGCGCTTCAGGCGGCAGATGGCGACCGGCTCGGGGTGGGCGCCGTTGTTCTCCTCCACGCGGCCGCGCCGGCAGGCAGGCTCGCAGGGCCGGTCGCAGGTGCGGCCGAGCACGCCGGGGAACACGTTGGACGCCCAGTTGATCATGTAGGCATCGTCATAGCGACCCTGCGCGATCAGCCGGATGTATTCAGGAACGGGGGTGTGGGCGGGACATGCCCATTGACAATCGACGACCTTGTGAAACCAGGCCGGATTCGCGGTATCCGTGCGTTGCAAGCTGCCTCCTTTTTGCTGAAGGCCGCTGCCGTCCGACGATATCGTCCCGCTCAGTCCGGTGTAATGCGTTCCGTTCGTGGTGAGCCCGTCGAACCATGAACACCTTCCAGCCGATCTAACCGAAACCGACAACACCAAAACAAGAAAGCTCGGGCGTGCAGGGTCTTCGTCGGCTCATGCGCTGCACGCTACCGCGCGTTGCGGCAGTGCACAAAGCAGGAGTCGTGAGTGAGTCTATGCCAACGCGAAATGGTTTGCTTGTGGTGCGTCAAATTTGGGACGTCCCGGTGAAATGCGGCAGGCGCGCTTGTCACGAGTTAGGACGCGGGTGATTGCCCGACAGCCAGAGGGATTTGCCGCGCACTCCTCTGGATGTCGACACTATGGCTCTCGCGACACCTCTGCGGTAGCAATTTGCCGGCCAACGGACCCGCGTAACCATACCTTCGACTTGGTATCCAACGACCTGACCGTAGAGCGAATCGGTCGACCCAAGCACGCTCGGTTGGGTAGGCTGAGATGGCAGAATCATCGGTGTGTAGGCCAGCGGAAGGGCAGCGGTTGTGCAAGTGATAGTAAGTGGCGTTTGGAAAATGCTTGCCCCATTGGCGACTGTAGCTCTGGCATTCCCCAGTTACGCTGTACCTGGACAACCCGGCACGCCCGACGCTAATTTCGGTGTCGCCGGCATCGTGGTGGCTGATAGTCAGCCCGCTGGACATATTGTTGCCTCAATGCAAGTAGCAGACGGAACTACATTGCACCCTGCAATCTGTGCTGCACCGCTATGCCTTCTAAAGTATCTACGCAACGGTTCCGCCGACGCAACATTTGGCACGGCAGGTCGCGTCGCAATCCCCACGATCAACGGGTTTGCCCCTGAACTAGGTGGTCGCATAGCGCGGCAAAGTGACGGAAAGTTGCTTTTGTCTGCCGCATGTAGCAATACGATCATCGCTTACCGAGCGCTTTGCTTGCTTCGGTTCACGCCCAACGGAGGTATTGATTCAAGTTTTGGCAACGGCGGAGTCGTACCAATCAGTATTGGTCCCTACGGGAACGCAATTCCGGGCGACGTCAAGATAGGTGCAGACGGCAAGATATTGGTCACCGGAAGTTGTCAGGAATTGGGTACCTTTTACCAATATAGGATGCAAAACGCCTGTGCCGCTCGCGTCACACCCGAAGGAAATCTCGATTCAACTTTTGGGGATGCTGGAACGTTCATTCGTGTTCGGTCCCTAGGGATAAATCCGTCAGAAAGTACCGCCTCACTGGTCGAAATTCTTCCCGACGGAGCGGTGATACTCATCGGCTATTGCCAATCGAGCGGAATTTGCGCACTCAAGTTGACGCCAGACGGTACTCTCGATGTTGCGTTTGGTAGTTCCGGTGAAGCCGTCCCCCTAGTGTCCCCCTTGGAAACGATGGAGACCATGTTGGCGCTTCGCAGCCAAGTCAGCGTCACTGGGGTGCTTTCGGTATATGGGAGATGTGGAAGCACGTTGTGCGTGGCGCGGGTAAATGGGAGAGGGCAACCCGATACATCCTTCGGAATCCAAGGGCAGATCTCCCTCCCCTATCCAGGACTTCTTCGGGCAGTCGACATCCAAGGCGACGGTCGAATTATTGCCGCCGGTGACTGTGGAGTCCCCACCGAGTCGGCAAACGACTTCTGTGTCGCGCGGTATTTGCCCGACGGCAGCGTAGACATAACCTTCGGTCAGGCTGGCCGCACAACTTTGCGAACCAAGCGCTACGGCTTTGCTGTGGACCTGAACGCCGCTAGCAGCGCGGTGTTTCAAGACGACGGGCGTGTTTTGGTGGCCGGTGGCTGCTCCAATCCCCTCTTCGCCAGCGCGCCGGTTTGCATGATTCGACTTGATGGGGGGCCTCATCCAAACAGTTGCGGAATTGACGTAGACGGTGATGGAAGTGAACACGCTCTAACAGACGGTCTCTTGTTGATTCGGACGGCGCTGGGACTAACGGGCGATGCGGTTATTTCCGGCATCGCTTTCCGATCAAACGCCTTGAGAAAAACCTGGGATGAGATCAGCGACTACATCCAGCGCAATGCGCCCGATGTTGATGGCGACGGCAAAATGCTGCCCGGTACCGACGCGTTAATCGTTGCTCGCTTGCTGTTCGGTTATCGCGAATCCGCTGTACTCGATGGCGTCGTTTTTCCGGCTAGTTCATCGAGGCGCAACTGGATCACGATACGGGACTACGTAAGCACCACGTGCGGACTGAGTGCAATCGGTTCGCAATAGGTTGAGACAACGCGGTTCGCCACCACCCATAGGTGTCCGCGCCCGCGGCGGAACCGAGTCGCGTCTCCTTTCAGAATCGCAACTCCCCCGGCAAATACCTGGCCAGCAAGTCCTCGTAATAAGGCTTCACCTCGGCCAGGCTCGGCCGATTCGGGTTCTTTGAGTAGAGGTCGTATGGGTTGAAGCGCTGCACCCAGGGCTTCATCGCGTCGTCCTGCGCGTTGCAGAGGTGCTGGTATTCGTTTTCGCGGTGCCAGGCGTAGAAGCTGTGATAGCGGATCATGTAGAGCCCTTCCAGCGGCAGGTAGGGCTTCATCATGTGATAGAGGTATTCGTCGTGGCCCCAGCTCATCTGCACGGCGTCGAGGCCGCAGCCGGGCGCATACACCCCATGCTTCGTTTGCAGCTCCGGGCGCTTCATATCGGGGTTGAGTGCGAAGAATTCGCTCCACACCACCCTGTTTGAGTATGCGCAGCCGGTCGGGAAGGTGTCGCCCACGACAGCCCATTGCGGTTCGCCGAACAGGCAGAGCACCTTGCCGAGATCGTGGATGAAGCCGCTGAGCACCATCCACTCCGGTTCGCCGTTGGCGCGCATCGCCTCACCGGTCTGGATGAGGTGATCGATCTGCGGCAGCGCGATGTCGGGGTCGCTGTCGTCAACGAGTGTGTTCAGGTAATCCAGCGCATCCCACGGCGTCATGGTGCGACGGTTGAACTGCAGGAACTCGGCCTTCTTCTCGCGCACGAAATCGTAGGTCTGGTTCATGTGGTTCAGGCGATAGAACTCGCGCACGGTGTCGAAGCCGTCCACGCGTTGCGGCGCACTGTAGTCGCGATAGGCGGACTGCTTTTCTTCGGGAGCCAAAAGGGTTTCGCTCATCACTATGCCTCAGCGATCTTCTTGAGATTTTTCAAACCGGCCTCGAAGTCGGGGCCGACCAGCTTGTCCATGAACAGGCCGAACCAGCGGAACACCGGGTTCATGCCGGCATTGCCGTTCATCGTCCACACCACCTTGGTGCCGTTTCCGTCAGGCGCGAAGGTGATCTCTCCCGTGGCAGGCGTCATGTCTTCCATGCGCAGAATAAACCCGACGCGCTTGTTGGCGTCGACCGCGGACCATTCCATGCCGCCATTGCCCTCGCTCTTGCTCTGCCAGTTCCACTTGGAACCGACCCCAGCTTCAGGGCCTGCATAAGTCATCGCCATGTTCGGGTCACGCTGGTTCCATACGCTCCAGCGCTTCCATTCCTTCTGGTTGGCTACCAGCGGGAAGACCTTTTCTATCGGGGCGTTGATGGTGACGTTGCGCTGTGCGGAGTATTCGGCCGGCAGCAGAAAGCCCGCAGCAAGCAACAGGACGATAAGCCCGACCAGGTACTTCAGAACTTTCAGAGCCAGTTTCATGGCAAGTCCTTCAAATCATATGGATGAGTGGTCGGCAATTGTCGCGCAGATTTCGTCCGATGCGCTACATTGCCGCGGCGCAGCAGACCGCTGGCGCCGGTCGCTGTAAACCGTGCGACCGCATCCGCGTTATCGACGCGCCCGTCCGGCAGGTGCCGGCGGCAGCGGCCCACCGGCCCATCACTGAGGACATGACATGAAACGCACCCTGCTTGCCATCACGCTTTCTGCCCTTGCCGCCGGCGCGGCGATGGCGCAATCCACGCTCAAGATCGGCGAGATCAACAGCTACAAGGCACAGCCCGCCTTCCTGGAGCCCTACAAAAAGGGCTGGGAGCTGGCGCAGGACGAAATCAACATGTCCGGCGGCGTAAGCGGCAAGAAGATCGAAACGGTCTTCCGCGACGACAACGCCAACCCCGGCGATGCCGTGCGCGTGGCCGAGGAACTGGTCTCGCGCGAGAAAGTGGCGCTGCTGTCCGGCACCTTCCTGTCCAACATCGGCCTGGCCGTGGGCGACTTCGCCAAGCAACGCAAGGTGCTGTTCGTCGCCAGCGAACCGCTGTCCGACAAGGTGACCTGGGGCAACGGCAACGCGTACACCTATCGCCTGCGCGCCTCCACCTATATGCAGACGACGATGCTGGTGCCGGAGGCCGCCAAGCTGAACAAGAAGCGCTGGGGCATTGTGTACCCGAACTACGAGTACGGCCAGTCCGCCGCCAACTCGTTCAAGAAGCTGCTGATCGCCGCGCAGCCAGCCGGCGGCGTCGAGTTCGTCGAACAGGCAGCACCGCTCGGCAAGATCGACGCCGGCGCGGTGACCCAGGCTTTGCTGGACGCAAAGGTAGACGCGATCTTCAACGTCACCTTCGGCACCGACCTGCAAAAGTTCGTCCGCGAAGGCAATACGCGCGGCCTGTTCAAGGATCGCCCGGTGGTAAGCCTGCTCTCCGGCGAGCCGGAGTACCTCGACACGCTGAAGGACGAAACGCCGAACGGCTGGCTGGTAACGGGCTATCCCTGGCAGGACATCAATACGCCGGAGCACAAGGCCTTCCGCGAAGCCTATCTGGCCAAGTACAAGGATCATCCGCGCCTCGGCTCGGTGGTCGGCTACGCGACGATGAAGTCGATCGCCGCGATGCTGAAAAAGGCAAACTCGACCGACGTGGCGAAGATGCAGGCCGCGATGAAGAACCTCACCGTCGACAGCCCGTTCGGCAAAATCACCTGGCGCGCGCAGGACAACCAGTCCACGATGGGCGCCTACGTCGGCCGCCTGGCACAGAAGGACGGCAAGGGCGTGATGGCCAACTGGCGCTACGTCGACGGCAAGGACGTACAGCCGACCGACGAGGAAGTGAAGCGCCTGCGCCCGGCGCAGTAGCGGCTACCGTGTTACCCGGGCAGTAGCCTGGCCCGGGATCGCGCCGCCATGGTGCCCCGGGCCACGACGCCGCGGCGGCGCGGGTTCGCGGGGTGTACGTCACGCGTCGCCACGGGCTTCGTAAAATCGGGGCATGGCGACCCCGTCCTTTGTCCATCTGCGGCTGCACAGCGAATACTCGATCGTCGATTCGACGCTGCGCATCGCCGACGCGGTCAAACTGGCAGCGGCGGATGAGCAAGTCGCACTCGCGATCACCGATCTCAACAATCTCTTCGGCTTCGTCAAGTTTTACAAGGCGGCGCGCGGCAAAGGCATCAAGCCGATCTGCGGTGTCGACGCCTGGATCGAGGCAGTCGATCCCGCGCACGAACCGGCGCGGGTGCTGTTGCTGGCTGAGACACACGCCGGTTATCTGAAACTGTGCGACTGGCTGACCCGCGCTTTCCGTGAAAACCAGCATCGTGGTCGTGCGCTGATCCGGCGCGAGTGGATTGCCGATGCCGATGCGACCGCGGGCGTGTTCTGCCTGAGCGGCGGCTGGTACGGTGAGATCGGCATCGCATTGCGCAATGGGCAGCAGGCAACGGCGCAACGGGCAGCGCAATTCTGGTCACAGGCATTCCCGAACCGGTTCGCGATCGAGATTCACCGCGCCGGCTTCGAGAACGAACATCACGTCAACGAGCACAGTGTCAGCCTGGCGGCGGAAGCCCGGATACCGGTCGTGGCGACGCACCCGATGCAGTTTGCATCGGTCGAGGACTACAAGGCGCATGAGGCGCGAGTCTGCATCGCCGAGGGTTACACGCTGGGCGACGGACGCCGTCCGCGACAGTTCACGGAGCAGCAGCGCTTTCTCACCCAGGCGGAAATGGCGGAGAAGTTCAGCGACTATCCGCAGGCGCTGGCCAACACGCTGCTCATCGCCAAGCGCTGCAACCTGGAGATGACGCTCGGCAAGAACTACCTGCCGAATTTCCCGCTGCCGGAAGGTGTCACCATCGAGGCACATCTGCACAACGAGGTAATGGCCGGTCTCGAAAAGCGTCTCGCAGTGCTCTACCCGGACGTCGCCCAGCGCGATTCCGAGCGGCCGCGGTACGTCGCGCGCTGCGAGTTCGAGATCGCCGTGATCGTGAAGATGGGCTTTCCGGGCTACTTTCTGATCGTGGCGGACTTCATCGGCTGGGCCAAGAACAACGGCGTGCCCGTCGGGCCAGGGCGTGGTTCGGGCGCCGGCTCGCTGGTCGCCTATTCGCTGGGCATCACCGATCTCGACCCGCTCAAGTACAACCTGCTGTTCGAACGCTTCCTGAACCCGGAACGCGTGTCGATGCCCGACTTCGACATCGATTTCTGTCAGGACGGTCGCGACCGCGTGATCGACTACGTGCGCAAGAAGTACGGCGAGCAGAGCGTCGGCCAGATCGCAACCTTCGGCACCATGGCGGCCAAGGCGGCGGTGCGCGATTGCGGGCGCGTGCTCGACATGCCCTACACCTTCGTCGACGGCGTCGCCAAGCTGATCCCCTTCGCGCCCGGCAAGTGGACGACACTGGCGCCAGCACCGGATGATCCGAAGAAGAAAGAGTCCAACACCATCTACGCCAAGGAGGCCGAGCCGCTCCTGGTGGAGCGCGAGCGCAACGAGGAAGAAGTCGCCGAGCTGCTCGACCTTGCCGGACAAGTGGAAGGCTTGCCGCGCAATGTCGGCATGCATGCCGGCGGCGTGCTGATCGCACCGGGCAAGCTGACCGACTTCTGCCCGCTCTACTCGCAGGACGAGGGTGCGGCGATGGTGAGCCAGTACGACAAGGACGACGTGGAGGCCGTCGGTCTGGTCAAGTTCGACTTTCTCGGCCTCACCACGCTGACCATCCTCGACTGGACGGTCCGCTTCTGCAAGCGGCTCGACCCGGCATTCGAGATCGACCTGCAGACCTTGCCGCTCGACGACCCCTCGGTCTACCAGATCTTCCGCGACACCAATACCGTTGCCATCTTCCAGTTTGAATCGACGGGCATGAAGGATCTGCTCGCAAAGACGAAGCCGTCGCGGCTGGAAGATCTCACTGCGCTCAACGCACTGTACCGGCCCGGCCCGATGGAGCTGATCCCGAACTACATCGCGCGCCGCAACGGAACCGAAACCGCCGAGTACTATGACGACCGCCTGAAGCCGATGCTGGAGGAAACCTTCGGCATCATGGTTTATCAGGAACAGGTGATGCAGGCGGCGCAGATCATCGGCGGCTATTCGCTGGGCGGCGCCGACCTGCTGCGCCGCGCGATGGGCAAGAAGAAACCGGAGGAGATGGCGAAGCATCGCGTCATCTTCAACGAAGGTGCCGGCAAGAACGGCCTCACCGAAAAGCAGTCGACGGTGCTGTTCGACGACATGGAGAAGTTCGCGGGTTACGGCTTCAACAAGTCGCACTCCGCTGCCTACGCCCTGCTCGCCTATCAGACGGCCTACTTCAAACGGCATCACACGGCGGCCTTCATGGCCGCCAACATGAGCGCGGTGATGAACGACACCGACAAGGTGCGCCAGCTCCTGGAGGACTCATTCGCCAATGGCCTGAAGTTTGAAGCGCCGGATGTGAACCTCGGCGAGTACCGCTTCGTACCGATCGACCGGAAGACGATCCGCTACGGATTGGGCGGCGTGAAAGGCACCGGCGAAGGCGCGGTGATCGAGATCCTGCGCGCGCGCAAGGAGGGCGGGCCGTTCAAGGATCTGTTCGACTTCTGCCGCCGCGTCAATACGCAAACCGTCAACCGGCGTACCGTGGAAGCGCTGATCAAGGCCGGCGCCTTCGACAAGCTGCATCCGAATCGTGCCAGCGCGTTCGCGTCGGTCGCGGCGGCATTGTCGGAGGCCGAGCGCGCACAGGCCAACGCATCGCAGAACAGTCTGTTCGGCGACGAGTCGAGTGTGCACGAAGTGCCACTGATCGACGCTCGCCCGTGGGAATTGCTGGAGTCGCTCGCTCACGAGAAGACCGCGCTCGGGCTTTATCTGAGCGGTCATCCCTACGAGGCGTATCGCGCCCATCTGCAACCGGTGACCACCATGCGGCTCGACAATGTCGCACCGAGCGATAACAAGCAGCGCCTGGCCGGTATCGTGAATGCCGTGCGCGTGATCAATGGCAAGAACGGCCGCATGTGCTTTCTTGCCATCGACGATCGCACCGCCGTCTACGAAATCATGCTGCCGGCGACGGTGTTCGAGATGCACCGGCACTGGCTGAAAGAAGATATTCCGGTCGTCATCGAAGCGCGGGTCACCAGCAACCGCGACGGCGGCACCCGCGTGATCGCCGACGCGATCTACGACATCGAGAAGGCCCGCGAACAATTCGGCCGCCGTCTGGTGGTGCCGCTCAACGGCAGCAGCGCCGCGACCGAGGCGACTGCACTGCTCGCCACGCTGAAGGCGTACCGGCCGGGACCGATTCCGGTGTACATCAGGGTGCTGAAGAAAGGCTACCGCGGCGACGTGGCGCTGGGCGAGGAGTGGCGCGTGCGGCCGCACTCGGACTTGCTGGCCAAGCTGAAGGCAGAGTTGGAGTTTTAGGGTCTGTTACCACGCCGACGCAATGCCGGGACGGCGGCGTCATGGCCAGTTGGCCTGCAACGTCGGGCAATGCTGCGCCACGGCCTGTCGCCACTTGGCCGACCATTCCGCCGCAGGAACGGGCGGCCAATAGCCCAGATTGCGGGCTATACCGGTGCCCGGGTCGAAACATAGGTAGCGTGTGGGGTTGGCTGGCGCGCCGATACGGGTCGTCAGTTTGCTGACCACCCCTTCCTGGGCAAGCCGCTGCCATTCGTTGAGCTGCGGCGGAGTGAAGACGATCAGGCGGGACAACAAATCGACCGGGGCGGCATCGCCGGCGGGCGTTCGCTGTGCCAGCGCGAGCAGGGCACCTTGAGCATTGCGCGCAAAGGGCACATGGCACTGCTGGTCGGGCATCAGGAGCAGCGCGTAGTCGCTCGGCGGCGTGGTTGTGGCCACCGCGCGCGCGGCAGCTTCTGCCGCTCGCATGTCGCGTGAAGCGTGCGTCCACTCTGCCGCCACGCGCGATTGCCACTGCGTACAGGCAAGCAGGAGGACAACGATGGCTGCCCACTGCAATGCGGTCATCCGGCGCGGCATTGCGCCCAGCGCTACGGCGAAACCCGCGGCGGCAAGATAGTACAGGCGGTACCCTTCTCCGTCACCCGGTGGCGCTGGCAGATAGAGCGCCAGTGCGGCGATGACACTAACCACCATCGTGAGGCCCAGCAAGCGCAATCGCCGCCCGGCGTGCTCCCGCCACCCGGCCACCAGAAGCAGCGCAGCGCCTCCCGCCGACAGCGCTGCGGCTGGCGCCGCCAACGAAGCGAGCCCTGCCGGGAATGCGAGCTGGGCAGCGAACTGCTGCAACCATCGCCATATCGAAAACGAGGGTGACGACCCGTAAACGGCCGCAGCTGTGCCGCCAAACAGGTGATGACGCCAGGTCGCGTAGGCAACCACCAGCAACGAATGGGCAATGATGAGCAACACCCAGCTTCGCCGACCGGCAGCGGTCGGGGTCGATGCGTTGCGACTCGGGGCGGTCAGGCCGATGGCAACAATCAGCCACGGCAGAAGGATGAGCGCCGACTCCTTCGACGCATAGGCCAGCACGGCCGCGAGCACGCTGACGATCGTCAGGCGGATGCTCGCACGGCTACGCAAGCCGGCCCACAAGGCCAGCAGCACAAACAGCGTTGCCCAGCCGTCGAAGCGGCCGACCAGCCAGAGTGTGACCTCCGGCGCCCACGGGCACAGCAGGAACAGGGCGAACGCCATTGCACCGCCGGCGTTCGCCGAAGCGCGAAAGCCGTCCGTGATCGTTTCCGTGGCGACACCACGATGCAAAACCAGGTGAAGATCGCGCACCACGAATCCCACCAGCACTGCGCTTGCGAGGTGCAGCAACAGGTTGGTCAGATGCCATCCGCCGGCCTGCTCGCCCCACATCCGTGCGTCCAGCGCGAAGCTGGCGTAGGGTAGCGGCCGCCACATGGTCGACTGTGGCCAAAGCGGACCGGTGAGTCGGGTGGCGACGTCTGACCACAATTCGCCGCTCGTCGCGCGTTGCGGCAACTCGGCCAGCAGTCCCAGATCGTCGGCAAAGCCGGTCAGCGACAGTGCGTGGCGATGCGTCCAGGCGAACAGCACCGCCGCCAATGTGACCAGCATTGCAGCCGCACGGTACTGCCCATGGGTTGTCGACGCGACGATTTTGCGGTTTGCAGCCGCCCTCATGCAGTCGCGCGGCTACGCGTCGAGAGTCTGTTCAGTATTGCCGAGACGCCGCGCAGGATGAAGCGGATCAGGAAGACCAGCGCAACGATGAAAACCAGCAGTAGCGCGAGAAAAATGAGCGGGTGAGTCATCGCCAGCGCCAGTCCGCCGGCAACCACGGCGTCTTCGGTGATCGACAGGCCGATATTGGTGAACGGCTCTGGCGAGGTATTCACTGCGGCCCGCGTGCCCGCTTTGCCAAAGTGAGTGCCCGCTGTCAGCGTACCGCCAATGATCGCGGCGGCCAGGGCGATCCCTTCGCCGCTGTCGCCGAGCATGCCGGCGGCCAGCGCGGCGCCGGCCGGCACGCGCAGAAAGGTGTGTACGGCGTCCCACACACTGTCCAGCCATGGAATCTTGTCGGCAAAAAATTCGATGAACGACATGAAGCCGGCCGCGCCAAGCACCACCGGATTGGTCAGGATTTTCAGCGTCTCGGGCAGCGGTACGTAACCGAACTTGCCGAGCATGCCCACCACGAAGACCACCAGATACAAACGCAGTCCAGCGCCCCAGGCCATCGCTGCCGACATCGCGAGTTCGGGTAAGTGACTTTGTAGCCAGTCCATCTTTTGCTCTCCTTCTGCCTGGGGCCGCTGCGTCAGCCGGCGACCGATCCCCGCGGCGCGGGGCCCCTCTCTGCGCTGCGCGCAGTCGCCGGCTTCCTTGCCCAAGCCATCGCTGCCGACATCGCAAGTTCAGGTAAATGACTCTGTAACCAGTCCATCATCGGTTCTCCTTGGCGAGGGCGAACGCCGTTGTTTCCAGATCGTTCCGGCAACGCGGGATAACCCCTATTGGTGTACAGTTCGCGCTGTTCCACAAGGAGGTTGCATGGATTACATCATTTTGGCACTGGTCGGTCTGGTCGTCGGCGCCATCGCAAAGTTCATCGTCCCTGGCAAACAGGGCGGCGGCATTATCGTTACCGCAATTCTGGGGGTGATCGGTTCGCTGCTCGGCACCATTGGCGGCCAGCAGCTGGGTATCGTGTCGAAGGCAGCGGGCACGCACTGGATCGCCTCCGTTGTCGGCGCGATCGTGGTGGTTTTTGTCTATAGCCTGATCACCCGAAAATCGGACGCGGGCTGACATCGGCTTTTTTGCCAAAGCGGCATTGACATTGGGTTCAACGGCAGAAATCAGCCAAAGTCGACTGTTCATCATTTAGCCACTTGAGGCCCATCGGAATACCGCTTTCGGCTGAAAGCTGTTACCGCCGCGACAGAAACAAAAAAGCCGGGATGACCCGGCTTTTTTGCTTTCCAGTGGGCTGGATTATTCTGCTTTTGCTTCTGCGGTGGCCGGCGCTTCCTGAGCAGCGTCCGGGCGATCCATCAGTTGCACCAGCGCCATCGGAGCATTGTCGCCCTGACGGAAACCGTACTTGAGGATGCGCACGTAGCCGCCGTTGCGGTTGGCGTAGCGCGGGCCCAGTTCGTTGAACACCTTGCCGACGATGTCGCGATCGCGGATGCGATCGAACGCCAGGCGGCGGTTGGCCAGCGTGGGCTTCTTGCCGAGCGTGATGAGCGGTTCGACGACGCGGCGCAGCTCTTTGGCCTTCGGCAGCGTGGTGCGAATCACTTCATAACGAAGCAATGCGGTTGAGAGGTTGCGCAGCATCGCCTGACGATGCTCGCTGGTGCGGTTGAGTTTGCGCAGTCCGTGACCGTGACGCATGATTCTTCTCCTGCCTCTCTGTTAACCGCGATCGAGACCGGCCGGCGGCCAGTTGTCGATCTTGGTACCCAGCGCGAGACCGCGCTGCGAGAGGACTTCCTTGATTTCGTTGAGCGATTTGCGGCCGAGGTTCGGAGTCTTGAGCAACTCGGTCTCGGTGCGTTGCACGAGATCGCCGATGTAGTGAATGTTTTCCGCCTTGAGGCAGTTGGCCGAGCGAACGGTCAGTTCGAGGTCATCCACCGGCTTCAGCAGCACCGGATCGAACGACGCCGTAGCGCGCTCGAGGGCCGGCATGTCGGTGCCCTTGAGATCGGCAAACGCCGAAAGCTGGTCCACCAGGATGCTCGCCGCATAGCGGACGGCGCCTTCCGGCTCGATCGCACCATTGGTCTCGATGTCGAGCACCAGCTTGTCGAGGTCGGTGCGCTGTTCGACGCGGGCCGATTCGACCAGGTAGCTGACACGCTTGACCGGGCTGAACGAGGCGTCGAGCAGAATCGAGCCGACCTTGCGGTTGCCGGTTTGACCAGCGGCGGTGCGCACCGTTGCCGGCACGTAACCACGGCCACGCTCTACCTTGATCTCAAGCTCGAGCTTGCCGCCCTGCGTGAGATTGGCGATGATGTGCTCGGGATTGACGATCTCGACTTCATGCGACGATTCGATGTCGCCCGCGGTAACGGGGCCGGCGCCTTCTTTCTTGAGCGTCAGCACCGCGTTGTCGCGGTTGTGCAACTTAATGACCACACCCTTGAGATTGAGCAGCAGGTCGACCACGTCTTCCTGCACGCCTTCCAGCGTGGAATATTCGTGCACGACACCGGTAATCGACACTTCGGTCGGGGCATAGCCCGGCATCGACGACAACAGCACACGACGCAGTGCGTTACCCAGGGTGTGACCGTAGCCACGCTCGAACGGCTCCATCACCACGCGAGCGGACGACGGGCTGGTCGCTTGAACCTCAATGTTGCGCGGTTTCAAAAAAGCAGTACTTTGCATACGCGTCCTTTACAGTGAGGGATGGGATTACTTCGAGTACAACTCGACGACCAGGCTCTCGTTGATGTCGGAGGCGAACTCACTGCGATCGGGCGCGTGCTTGAACGTGCCCTTCATCTCTTTGGTGTTCACGTCAACCCAGCCGGGGAAGCCAATACGCTCGGCCAGCGCAACGGCGTCGATGATGCGCGCTTGCGCCTTCGACTTGTCGCAGACGCTGATCACCGCGTTCGGCGCGATGATGGCCGACGGGATATTGCAAATCTTGCCATCGACCAGAATCGCCTTGTGGCTCACCAGTTGGCGGGCCTCGGCGCGCGTGGAGCCGAAGCCCATGCGATAGACGACGTTGTCAAGACGCGATTCGAGCAGCTTGAGCAGGTTCTCGCCGGTCGAGCCCTTGCGGCGGGCCGCTTCGGCGAACGTGCGACGGAATTGGCGTTCGAGGATGCCGTAAATACGACGCAGCTTCTGCTTTTCGCGCAGTTGCAGGCCGTAGTTCGACATGCGTTGACCCGACTTGGCGCCATGCTGACCCGGCGCTGCGGCCAGTTTGCACTTGCTGTCGAGCGAGCGACGTGCGCTCTTCAGGAAAAGATCGGTGCCCTCACGACGGGAGAGCTTGCACTTGGGGCCGGTATAACGTGCCATGTGTTTTCTCCAGTGTGATTACATGCGACGACGTTTCGGCGGACGGCAGCCGTTGTGCGGCACCGGCGTCACGTCGGAAATGCTGGTGACCTTGATGCCCAGCGCGTTCAGTGCGCGCACGGCGCTCTCGCGGCCAGGGCCCGGGCCCTTGATCTGCACTTCGATGTTTTTCACACCACATTCCACGGCCACCTTGCCGGCGGCTTCGGCCGCCACCTGAGCGGCGAACGGAGTCGATTTGCGCGAGCCCTTGAAGCCTGCGCCGCCCGACGTTGCCCACGACAGGGCATTGCCCTGACGATCGGTGATGGTGATGATCGTGTTGTTGAAAGAAGCGTGCACGTGGCAGATTGCCTCGGAGACGTTCTTCTTGACTTTTTTGCGGGCGCGGGCAGCGGCCGCATTCTTTGCTGATGCTTGTGCCATGTCTTGACCTTAGCCTTTCTTGCCTGCGATCGCCTTGCGCGGGCCCTTGCGGGTGCGGGCATTCGTGCGCGTGCGTTGACCGCGGGCCGGCAGGCCCTTGCGATGGCGGGTGCCGCGATAGCAGCCGAGATCGATCAGGCGCTTGATGCTCATCGTGACTTCACGACGCAGGTCGCCTTCGACCGTGAACTTGCCAACCTGCTCACGCAGCTTGTCGAGCTCGGCGTCGGTGAGATCCTTGACCTTCTTGGTCTGGGCGACGCCAGCGTCGTCACAGATCTTGCGGGCGCGGGTGTTGCCAATGCCGAAGATTGCGGTCATCGCAACCCAGGCATGTTTATGGTTGGGGATGTTGACCCCGGCGATACGTGCCATATCTGGTCTCCTTCCCGATTAACCCTGGCGCTGCTTGTGACGCGGATCGGTACAGATCACGCGGACCACACCCTTGCGGCGAATGATCTTGCAGTTACGGCAAATCTTCTTTACCGAAGCATTGACTTTCATTGTCGTTTCCTGTTTTGGTTATTTGGCGCGGAATGTGATCCGTGCCCGTGTCAAGTCATACGGCGTCATATCCACCGTTACCTTGTCACCCGGCAATATCTTTATGTAGTTCATGCGCATCTTGCCGGAGATGTGCCCTAGGACAACGTGCCCGTTTTCCAACTTCACCCGGAACGTTGCGTTCGGCAACATCTCGAGAATCTCGCCCTGCATCTGGATGGTGTCTTCTTTCGCCATGCGCTTAGACTTTTAATCCACCCTTCAGGTTGGCTTTCCTGAGCAGCGAGTCGTACTGCTGCGACATCATGTAGGCCTGCACCTGGGTCATGAAGTCCATCGTTACGACCACCACAATCAACAGCGAGGTACCGCCGAAGTAGAACTGGACGTTCCACGCGCTGATCAGGAATTCAGGAATCAAACACACCACGGTGATGTAGATCGCTCCAATGAGCGTCAATCGCGTGGTGATCTTTTCAATGTATTTCGCGGTCTGGTCGCCCGGACGGTAGCCGGGGATGAAGGCGCCGCCCTTCTTCAGGTTCTCTGCCGTTTCTTTCGGGTTGTACTGAATCGCCGTGTAGAAGAAGCAGAAGAAGATGATCAGCGCCGCGTAGACGATCATGTGCACGGGTTGACCCGGCCCCAGCGCGTTGGCGACGTCGCGCAGCCAGCTCGGGCCAGCGCCCGGCCCCATGAAGCCGAGAATGGTCGGTACGAACAGGATCAGGCTCGACGCAAAGATCGGCGGAATCACGCCGGCCATGTTCAGTTTGAGTGGCAGATGCGAGCTCTGGCCACCGTACACCTTGTTGCCGACCTGGCGCTTGGCGTAGTTCACCAGCACCTTGCGCAACGCACGTTCGAAGAAAACGACGGCCGCAGTGACCACGATGACCAGCGCAATGAGGAACAGCAACTTCAGGATGCTAAGGTTGCCCGAAGACTGCAATTCCAGCGTGTTCTTCAGCGCCGCCGGCAGTCCGGCTGCGATGCCGGCGAAGATCAGCAACGAAATACCGTTGCCGAGGCCGCGTTCGGTGATCTGCTCGCCAAGCCACATCAGGAACATCGTGCCTGTTACCAACGTGATCGCGGTGATGACGCGGAAAGCGATCCCCGGGTCCATCACCAGACCGGGTTGGCTCTCCAGCGCGATGGCGATACCCATTGCCTGGAAGAATGCCAGCACCAATGTGCCGTAACGGGTGTACTGGGTAATCTTGCGACGACCGGCCTCGCCCTCCTTCTTCAGCGCTTCCAGCGACGGCACGACGACCGATGCCAGTTGCATGATGATGGAGGCCGAAATGTAAGGCATGATGCCCAGCGCGAGAATCGAGAAGCGCTGCAGCGCGCCGCCCGAAAACACGTTGAACAAACCGAGAATGCCGCCCTGCTGCGACTTGAAAATCTCTTCGAGCACAGATGCGTTGATGCCCGGCACCGGCACGTGGGTGCCGATACGATAGACAATCAATGCACCCAACAAGAAGAAAAGGCGACGCTTGAGGTCGCCATACTTGTCGCCGGTTTTTTGTGCTGGATTCAGCGCCACGCGTACGTCCTGAAAGGGTCTGTCAAGCGGTCTTTACTTGGCTTCGGCCGGGGTCTTCGGCTTCAGCTTGCCCTTGGGGGCTTCCGGTGCCTCAACCACTTTGCCGCCGGCCGCTTCAATGGCCTTGCGGGCCATCGCAGTCGCACCGACACCATTGAGCGTCACCGCCGACTTGATTTCGCCACCACCGATGATCTTCACCGCCTTGGCATCATTTGCGATCGCTTTGGCAGCTTTCAACGTCAGCAGGTCAACGTCGGCGAGACCGAGTTTGGCCAGCGTGCCAACCGTGATTTCGGCGCGGAAGTCGCGCATCAGCGAGGTGAAGCCGCGTTTCGGCAAACGGCGTTGCAGCGGCATCTGACCGCCTTCGAAGCCGACTTTCTGGGCATAGCCCGAACGCGACTTCTGACCGTTCATGCCGCGACCACCGGTTTTGCCGAGGCCACTGCCGATACCGCGACCAACGCGGCGACGGTTCTTCTTGGAGCCCTCTGCGGGCTTGATCGTATTGAGTTGCATATCGATAAACCTTTGCTCAGGCAACGGCAACGACGAGGTGGCGAACGGCGTTCACCATGCCGCGCGTCGACGGCGTGTCGACGAGTTCGCGGACTTGCCCCATACGCTTCAGGCCGAGACCCTTGACGGTTGCGACGTGTTCGGCCTTGGCGCCGATCGGCGACTTGACCAGTTTCACTTTGAACATCTTGGCAGCCATGATCAGGCCTCCGTCAACTGCTCGACGCTGAGTCCGCGCTTGGCGGCGATTTCAGCGGGCGTCGATACGCGCTCGAGCGCGTTGAGCGTGGCACGAACGACGTTGTACGGATTGGTCGGGCCGAAGCACTTGGCGAGCACGTTGGTCACGCCAACGACCTCGAACACGGCGCGCATCGCACCGCCGGCGATCACGCCGGTACCTTCGGATGCCGGCTGAATCAGGACCGTCGTCGCGCCGTGCTTGCCGGTCACCGCATGATGTACCGTACCGGACTTGAGGCTGACCTTGATCATTTGACGACGGGCTTGTTCCATCGCCTTCTGGACACCGACCGGCACTTCTTTCGACTTGCCTTTGCCCATGCCGACGCGGCCATCGCCGTCACCGACAACGGTCAGCGCTGCGAACGCCATGATGCGACCGCCCTTCACCACTTTGGTGACGCGGTTCACGCTGATCATCTTCTCGCGAAGACCGTCACCCGGCTCTTCGGTTTTTTGTACTTGGGGGCGTGCCATCCGAGTACTCCTTTAGAACTTGAGACCGCCGGCGCGGGCTGCTTCTGCAAGCGCCTTCACGCGGCCGTGATATTGGTAACCCGAACGGTCGAACGCAACCACCTCGATGCCGGCGGCTTTCGCCTTCTCGGCAATGCGGGTGCCCACCGCTTCGGCGGCGGCCTTGTTGCCACCATTCTTCAACTGTGCGCGCACATCCTTCTCGGCGGTCGAGGCGCTGGCGAGCACCTTGCTGCCGTCGCCGGAAATGACCTGTGCGTAGATATGTGTGTTGCTGCGGAACACTGCGAGGCGCGTGGCCTGCAATGCAGTCAAACGTTTGCGCGTTTGACGGGCGCGGCGAACACGGGCGGCTTCCTTGTTGATGGTCATGACGCTACCCTGCCTTATTTCTTCTTGGTTTCTTTGAGGGCGACGACTTCGTCGGCATAACGAACGCCCTTGCCCTTGTAGGGCTCCGGCGGGCGATAGGCGCGAACTTCAGCCGCTACCTGGCCGACCTGTTGACGGTCGGCACCAGAAATGACGATCTCGGTCTGCGTCGGCGTCACCACCTTGACGCCCGCAGGCATCTTGTGGGCAACCGGATGCGAGAAACCGAGCGAGAGGTTCAGCGTGTCGCCCGCAGCCTGGGCGCGGAAACCCACGCCAACCAGGTTGAGCTTCTTGGTGAAACCTTCGGAAACGCCGCGAACCATGTTGTTGACGATGGCGCGCGTGGTGCCCGACATCGCACGGCTGTGCTGGTCGCCATTGGCGGCGCTACAGAGAATCTGATTGTCCTTGCGCTCGATCTTGACCGAACCGCCGAAGTCGCGCGACAGGGAACCCAACGGGCCCTTGACGTCGACGCGACCGCCCGCGAGGGCAACTTCAACCTTAGCCGGGATATCGACGGGGTATTTGGCAATACGTGACATCTTGCTTCCCCTTAAGCGACCGTGCAGAGCACTTCGCCGCCCATACCGAGGCTGCGCGCTTTGCGGTCAGTCATCACGCCCTTCGGCGTCGACACGATGGCAACACCCAGACCGTTCATCACGTTGGGCAGGTCATCCTTGCCGCGGTAGATGCGCAGGCCAGGCTTGCTGACGCGGGCGATCGATTCGATCACCGGGCGGCCAGCGTAGTACTTGAGGCCGATTTCGAGTTCCGCGACCTTGGTGACGTCACCGGCGATCTTGAAGTCCTCGATGTAGCCTTCGTCTTTCAGGACGCGCGCAATTGCAGTCTTGACCTTGGAAGCCGGCATCGTGACCGACGTCTTTTCCATGGCCTGCGCATTGCGGATGCGCGTCAACATATCTGCGATGGGATCGGACATGCTCATAGCCGAATCTCCTTACCAGCTAGCCTTGGTGAGACCAGGGATCTCGCCACGGAATGCCAGCTCGCGCACCTTGTGGCGGGCGAGACCGAATTTGCTGAACACACCGCGCGGACGGCCCGTCAGTTCGCAGCGATTGCGCAAACGGGTCGGGTTCGAGTTGCGGGGCAGCGCCTGGAGCTTGGCGCGTGCATCTGCATGCGCTTCTTCACCGGCCTTGCTGTCAGCGATGATGGCCTCGAGTGCGGCACGCTTCTTGGCGTACTTGGCAACGAGGTCACGACGTTTTTGTTCGCGATTGATAGTGGCGAGTTTTGCCATTTTTGTTCTCGCAGTCCCTGTTAAGCGCGGAAGGGGAAACGGAACGCGGCCAGCAAGGCCTTCGCTTCGTCGTCGGTCTTCGCGGTGGTCGTGAAGGTGATGTTCATGCCACGCAGCGCGTCGATCTTGTCATATTCGATCTCGGGGAAAATGATCTGCTCTTTGACACCGAGATTGAAGTTGCCGCGGCCGTCGAACCCACGCGGCGAGATGCCACGGAAGTCACGCACACGCGGCAACGCCACGTTGACGAAACGGTCGAGGAATTCGTACATCTGCTTGTTGCGCAGCGTCACCATGGTGCCGACCGGATAGCCTTCGCGGATCTTGTAGTTCGCGATTGCCTTCTTGGCCTTGGTGATGACCGGCTTCTGACCGACGATGGCGGTCAGATCCTTGGTGGCGTGCTCAAGAATCTTCTTGTCGCCGACCGCTTCGCCAACACCCATGTTGACCACGATCTTGGTCAGGCGCGGCACCTGCATGACGGACTTGTAGCCGAACTGCTTGACCAGCGCGGGAACGATTTCCTTTTGGTACTGCTCTTTTAGACGAGCCATGTGTTCTCTCCCGCCTAGACCGCTTGGCCGGTCGACTTGAACACGCGTTGCTTGCGCCCGTCGACCACCTTGATCGCGACCGCATCCGCCTTTTGCGTGCTTGCGTTATAGATTGCAACGTTGGCCGCCGAGATGGCCGCTTCCTTCGTTACGATGCCGCCCACTTCGTTCTTCATGGGGTTCGGACGCACGTTGCGCTTGACCTGGTTGATGCCGGCAACGAGAACCGAGCCGTCAAGAACGCGCATCACTTCACCGCGCTTGCCCTTGTCGCGGCCGGACGTTACGACGACAGTGTCGCCTTTGCGAATCTTCTGCATGATTGCCTCGACTCCGCGTTAGAGCACTTCGGGCGCAAGCGACACGATCTTCATGAACTTTTCGGTACGCAATTCGCGCGTGACCGGTCCGAAGATGCGCGTGCCGATCGGCTCGAGCTTTGCGTTGAGAATGACGACGGCGTTGTTGTCGAACTTGACGAGCGAGCCGTCATTGCGACGAATGCCCTTTGCCGTGCGAACCACTACCGCGTTGTAGACCTCGCCCTTTTTGACGCGACCACGCGGCTGCGCATCCTTGATGCTTACCTTGATGACGTCACCGATACTGGCGTAACGGCGCTTCGACCCGCCGAGCACCTTGAAACACATGACGCGGCGAGCGCCCGTGTTGTCGGCGACGTCGAGCATCGACTGCATTTGAATCATTTTTCTCTTTCTCCAACTTGCCTCGAAACCTGATTCATTTAGGTCCCGAGAAGTCTTGGGGCCCCGCCGGAAACCGCCTTTGGCGACATGCGACGTTTGGGCACTTCGTATTTTGCGCCGCTGCAAGTGAACGCAGCAAGCGCCAAGCCGATAATTATGGCACTACTTTTTAAGTCTGTCAACTACTTGGGTGCCACAAGTGCAAGCGCCGATCGTTCATTCGCCTCGGTCGGGTATGAAAGCGCCGATCGACAGTCAGTTGGCCCGCAAGGCATTCACTTGAATAGGGGGCTATCAGCTTTTCCGCATGAACGCCATCAGATAAGGGCTTGGTGGCGCATTTCGCCGGAAGTCGACTTTGCTTTTTTTCGGTTCTATGCCCTGTGGCTATGCGCACGGCGGCTAAAAGCCATTGCATCCCGACCGGCTTTTGTGCCGCTGTACGGCGACCGCATCGCGCACCCAACTGATGCCGCACCAAACAAAAAGGGCGACCGAAGCCACCCTTTGGCGCGAGCCGAGACGGGTTACGCCTTCTCGATCACTTTCGACACCGCCCAGGACTTCGTCTTGGACAGCGGACGGCAGGCCTTGATTTCGACCAGATCGCCCATTTTGGCGGTGCTGGCTTCATCGTGGGCGTGGTATTTCTGTGACTTGGTCACGACCTTGCCGTAGAGCGGGTGCTTGACCCGACGCTCGACCAGGACGGTCACCGTCTTGGTCATCTTGTCGCTGACAACACGACCGGTTTCGGTGGCGATCAGCGGTTGCTTGGCTGCGGTTGCTGCTGCATCACTCATTTGCTTGCTGCCTTCTGTGCGAGCACGGTCTTCACGCGCGCGATGTCGCGGCGGACGTTGCCGAGCTGGCTCGTGTTGGTGAGCTGCTGGGTCGCCTTCTGCATGCGCAGGCTGAAGTGTGTCTTGTAGAGTTCACCGAGCTCCTTGTTGAGATCGGCTTCCGACTTGGCGGAGAGTTCTTTTGCTTTCATGATTAGCCCACCAGACGTTGTACGAACGTGGTTGCGATCGGGAGCTTGGCCGCCGCGAGCAGGAACGCTTCGCGCGCCAGCGTTTCTTCAACGCCGTCCATTTCGTAGAGCACCTTGCCGGGCTGGATCTCGGCGACGTAGTACTCGGGGTTGCCCTTGCCGTTACCCATGCGGACTTCGGCCGGCTTTTTCGAGATCGGCTTGTCCGGGAAAATGCGGATCCAGATACGGCCACCGCGCTTGATGTGGCGGCTGATGGCACGACGCGCCGCTTCGATCTGGCGAGCGGTCAGACGGCCGCGGCTGGTGGCCTTGAGGCCGAACTCACCGAAGCTCACCTTGTTGCCGCGCGTGGCGAGGCCCTTGTTGCGGCCTTTTTGTTCCTTGCGGTATTTCCTTCTAGCCGGCTGTAGCATTTTTCACTCCTGCGGGGCGACGCGGACGACGCGGTTGCGTCGGTTCTTCGGCCGGTGCGCCAGCTGCGTTGTCGGCAGCGGCAAGGCCGAGGTTCTCACCCTTGAATACCCAAACTTTGATCCCGATGATGCCGTAGCTCGTCTTGGCTTCCGAGAAACCGTAGTCGATGTCGGCACGCAGCGTGTGAAGCGGCACACGGCCTTCGCGGTACCACTCGGTACGCGCAATTTCGGCGCCGTTCAAACGGCCCGAGCTCATGATCTTGATGCCCTGGGCGCCAAGACGCATGGCGTTCTGCATGGCGCGCTTCATGGCGCGACGGAACATGATGCGCTTTTCGAGCTGCTGGGCGATCGAATCGGCAATCAGTTGCGCATCGACTTCCGGCTTGCGCACTTCTTCGATGTTGAGCGCGATTTCGCAGTTCATCATCTTGCGCAGTTGTGCGCGCAGCGCCTCGATGTCCTCGCCCTTCTTGCCGATCACCACGCCCGGACGGGCGCTGTGAATGGTGATGCGGGCGTTCTTGGCCGGACGCTCGATGGTGATTTTGCTGACGTTCGCGTTCTTCAGCTTTTTGAGCAGGAAGGTGCGAACCTTGTAGTCTTCGTTCAGTTTGTCCGCGAAGTGCTTGCTGTTGGCGTACCACTTCGAGGTCCACGCGCGGGACACCGCGAGGCGGAATCCGGTCGGATTGATTTTTTGACCCATACGAACCTCTAGTTCCCGACGGTCACGTGAATGTGACAGGTTTGCTTGAGCAGGCGAGCACCGCGGCCCTTGGCGCGGGCGGCGAAGCGGCGCATGACGACGGCCTTGTCGACGTAGATCGATTTGACTTTCAACTCGTCGATGTCGGCGCCGTCGTTGTGCTCGGCATTGGCGATGGCCGATTCGAGCACTTTCTTGATCAGCACCGCCGATTTCTTCGGGCTGAACGCGAGCAGGTTGAGCGCCTTGCCGACCGGCAGACCACGAACCTGATCGGCGACCAGGCGTGCCTTTTGATCGGAGACCGGCGCGGCTTTCATGATGGCTACAGTTTGCATGACAGCCCCTTACTTCTTCGCGACTTTTTTGTCGGCCGGGTGCCCCTTGAAGACGCGCGTCAGCGCGAATTCGCCAAGCTTGTGACCAACCATCTGATCCGACACATAGACCGGAACATGCGCCTTGCCGTTGTGCACAGCGATCGTCAGACCGACGAAATCGGGCGTCACGGTCGAACGGCGCGACCAGGTCTTGATCGGTTTCTTGTCATTTTTTGCGAGGGCCACTTCGACCTTTTTCGCCAGATGCCCGTCGACGAACGGGCCTTTCTTAACGGAACGTGCCATTGTGATTAACCCTTCTTGGCCGCATGACGGGTGCGGACAATCATGCTGTCAGTGCGCTTGTTGGTGCGCGTCTTGAGGCCCTTGGCCTTCTGGCCCCACGGCGAAACCGGATGATGGCGTCCACCACCACCGTTGGTACGGCCACCCATCGGGTGATCGACCGGGTTCATCGAGATCGCGCGTACCGTCGGACGAATACCGCGCCAGCGGTTTGCGCCGGCCTTGCCGATCACGCGGAGCGAGTGCTCACCATTGCCGACTTCACCGATGGTGGCGCGGCAGTCGACGTGAACCTTGCGCACTTCACCGGAGCGCAGACGAATCTGCGCGTAGATGCCTTCGCGAGCCATCAGTTGCACCGAAGCGCCCGCCGAGCGGGCGATCTGCGCGCCTTTACCAGGCTGCAACTCGATCGCATGGATCGTCGTACCGACCGGGATGTTGCGGATCGGCAGGGTGTTGCCTACCTTGATCGCTGCTTCTGCGCCGCTCTGGATCGAGTCACCCGCATTGAGGCCTTTCGGCGCCAGTACGTAGCGGCGCTCACCGTCGGCGTAGAGAACCAGGGCGATAAACGCGCTGCGGTTCGGATCGTACTCGAGACGCTCGACCTTGGCCGGAACGCCGTCCTTGTTGCGACGGAAGTCGACGATGCGATAGTGGTGCTTGTGACCGCCGCCCTTATGACGGGTCGTGATGTGACCGTTGTTGTTGCGACCGGAACCGCGCTTCTGCGGAACCAGCAACGGCGCATACGGCTCGCCCTTGTGCAGGTCAGGATTGACAACCTTGATCAGCGAGCGACGGCCCGGTGAGGTCGGTTTGACTTTGATAAGTGCCATGATGGATTACGCCTCCCCGCCAAAGTTGATCTCTTGACCGGGCTTGAGCGACACATAGGCGCGGCGGCTATCGCTGCGACGACCCATGGTGCGACCAAAGCGCTTCACTTTGCCGGGCCGGTTGAGCATTTGTACGCTCTCGACCTGCACCTTGAAGAGCAGTTCGACGGCGGCCTTGACTTCGGGTTTGGTGGCGTCTTGCAACACCTCGAAAACGACTTGTTCGTTCTTTTCGGCGACGAAGGTGCTCTTCTCGGAGATCACCGGCGCGCGGAGAACGGTCATCAAACGATTTTGATTCATTTGTATGACTCCTCAATCTTGGCGATAGCCGCCTTGGTGAGCAGCACGCGGTTGAAGGCGAGCAGGCTGACCGGGTCAACATTGTGTGCCGCAACCACCGCCAGATGCGGCAGATTGCGCGCAGCCAGGAACAGGTTGTTGTCGACAGAATCGGTCACGATCAGCGCGTCGCTGACACCCATTCCCTTGAGCGCACCGGCAACCAGTTTGGTCTTCGGGGCGTCGACGACAAATGATTCGACCACATGCAAGCGGTCTTCACGGACCAGCTGCGAGAAGATCGCGGCGATACCGGCGCGATACATCTTGCGGTTGACCTTGTGCGAAAAATTCTCGTCCGGCTTGTTCGGGAAGGCGCGACCACCGCCCCGCCAGATCGGGCTGGAGGTCATACCGGCGCGGGCATTACCCGTGCCCTTTTGCTTCCAGGGCTTCTTGGTCGAATGGCGAACTTCCGCACGGGTCTTCTGCGCACGGTTGGCGCTACGGCCGTTGGCCTGATAGGCCACCACCACCTGATGCACGAGGGCCTCGTTGTATTCGCGACCGAATACATCGTCCGATGCCGATACGGTCGACGCAGACTTGCCCTGCGCGTCAATAACTTGCAATTCCATTATCAGCTCCTCACCGTCGGTTTGACGATGACGTGACCGCCAGCCGTGCCGGGTACCGCACCCTTGATCATCAGCAGGCCGCGAGCAGCGTCGACACGGACGACCGTCAGTGCCTGAACGGTGCGTTGCGCATTGCCGTATTGACCTGCCATGCGCTTGCCCGGGAAAACGCGACCCGGATCCTGCGCCATGCCGATCGAGCCCGGCGCGCGGGTGGTGACCGAGTTACCGTGCGACGCGCGATTCGAACTGAAGTTGTGGCGCCGAATGACACCAGTGAAGCCGCGGCCCTTGGTGGTACCGGTGACATCCACTTCCTGACCGACGGTGAAGGTCTCGGCGCCGATAACGGCTCCGGCCTTCAATTCGCCCGCTTCCGCGCGGAATTCGCGGGTGATCGCGCCGGCCTGTACACCGGCCTTCGCGAAATGTCCTGCTTGTGACTTGTTGACGCGGTTTGCACGCTTGTCGCCAAACGTTACCTGCACGCCAGCGTAACCATCGGCGTCGGCAGATTTGACCTGCGATACCCGGTTGTTGCTGACATCGATAACCGTGACAGCGGTCGCCGATCCGTCATCGTTGAAGACGCGCGTCATGCCGACTTTGCGTCCGATGAGTCCCAGACTCATGGTTTACCTCTTCTTTCTTTCCGTGCTTCTCACGCTTTCGCGAGAGGGGGCTCGGTGCCGGTTTCAATTGACCGGCATCGCTTGGGTTTGGCTCAGCGTTTACTGAACCTTGATTTCGACGTCGACACCGGCCGGCAAATCCAGCTTCATCAGTTGATCGACGGTCTTGTCATTGGGCTCCACAATGTCCATCAGGCGCTGATGGGTGCGGATTTCAAACTGGTCGCGTGACGTCTTGTTCACGTGCGGTGAACGCAACACGTCGAAACGTTCAATACGGGTCGGCAGCGGCACTGGGCCGCGGACGATCGCGCCCGAGCGCTTGGCGGTCTCAACGATTTCAGACGCAGACTGATCGATCAGCTTGTAGTCGAAAGCCTTGAGACGAATACGGATTTTCTGGTTTTGCACGATAGGGTCCTAAACCAGTTACTTGATAATTTTGGACACGACGCCGGCGCCGACGGTACGACCGCCTTCACG
>JAPUER010000001.1 GCA_027492485.1 Betaproteobacteria bacterium | reverse complement strand
TATCGACTGGGCGATACATGCCCGAGCTGAGGTAACGCGCGCCTTGGAACAGGCCGCCCTCCTACACGCATTCGCGGCGCCCTGCCACTGACGATGACCCGGCTCCGGGCCATGCTCGTGCTTCAGCCCACTGCCCGCGCTCCCTCAAGCCTCGTCGTCCACGCCTGCTCGTCGCTGGCGTTCCGCTTCACGTTACGCAGCGTGGCGTGCATCGAGGCGCCACCTTCATCGATGCCGAAGACCCTCTGCTTTACCGCGAACTGCTGACCGAAATCGCCGCCAGCCACGGGGTCGGCGTCCACGCCTATGCCCTGATGAGCAACCATGTCCATCTCCTGGCCTCGCCGGCACGCCTAAGCGACCTTGCGCGCGCGATGCGACTGCCGAACCAGCGCTACGTCTCGGCCTTCAGTCGACGCCATCGGCGGATCATTCCTCCGTCCCCCTTTTGTCCTCACCTCGGCCTGCCGACAGAATGCGGCGAGGAACGGCACGGCGCGCTCCGATGCAGGGACGGCAAACCAGGGTTGCATCCGCCATCAGCCGCATCTGTCAGTGTTGGCAGGGGCTTGCTCTGCACACGCAATGTGGCCAACATCCGACCACATCCGCCGCCATCAACGAATCCCATGCATCCATTTCGATTGGTCTGGCTACTGGTTTTCCGCAACAAGCTGTTGGTCGCTGCGCTGTTCTGCATGTCGATGCCGGCGATGGGAACGGCGCTTCCGCCAATCGAAGACCACTATTACGGTGCGACCTTGTTCGTGGTCCGAACCGCGCGGGTGGTAACGCCGCCGGTGCCAGTTGCCAGTCTCGCCAGCTATGAAGCGGTGTATGGCCGACTCGCCGATCCGGCGGCCGATTTCGGCTATCAGTCGGCACGCTTGTTCTTTGCCAATGGCGGGCGCGTGTTGTACGTCATCGACCCGCGCGGAAACACCGAACAGCATGTTCGCAGCGCGCTGATGGCCTCGGCCTCGTTGCCGGTGGATCTGGTTGCCATGCCGGGTCTGGCCACGCCTGGAATCAGTGCGGTCGAACATGGCGCGATGATCGCCGCGCTGATCGAGCATGTCGATGCGTCGGCCAATCGTTTCGGCATCATCGACGCACCGCAAGGAAGCGATGTGAATGCGCTGATGGCTTTTGCGCAGACCCTGTCATCCGCCCGCGCCGCCCTTTATGCGCCGTGGCTGGATGTGCCGATCGATGGTGGCGGTACCACGATCGCCATGCCAGCCTCCGCCGCCGTGGCGGGCGTGGTCACTCGCATCGATCACGACAAGGGGATTTTCAAAGCGCCGTCCGGACGCGACGCCGCACTGTCCACGAGCATCGATGTGCAACTGCAACAAGCGTTCACTCAGGCCGAACAGGATCAGCTCAATCCCGCAAGCGTCAACGTGCTGCGGCGCTTTGTGGGGATCGACGGCATCCTCGTTTGGGGCGCACGCACGGTGAGCCAGAATCCGGAATGGCGCTATGTGTCGGTATCGCGTTTTGTGCGATTGCTGGACTTCTCGATTCGCCGTTCGCTTTCGTGGGTTCCGGTTGCCGCTCCGCGACCGACGTCGGCGCAAATTTCAAGTCTGATCGAGAGTTATTTTCACGCGTACTGGCAGCGCGGCGCATTGATGGGAAGCACGCCTGCTCAGGGTTATTTCGTGCAGTGCACGGATTCCGACGACACGTTGCATTGTTTCTTCGGCGTGGCGCCAGTGCGACCGGCGGAATTCATCATCCTTCAATTCGACATGCCGTACGACGACCGCCTGTTCGCATCCGGTTTCGAGGCGTGATGAGGTGCTGATCGTCGTCCCACTGCGACGACCACGATGCGGTCCCGGTGTGTGCGGGACGGCGACGGCACGGCGCGGAAACAGACGACTGAAAGGCAGCGTGCATCGTCGTGCGAGTGTAGGAATTTCAAACGGCCTTTTCGGGGAGTCTGGCGGGCAGGCGGCGGTCGTGCAAGCGCCGGTTCTGCCACCGAACCGGACGACCACGCGTTGGATTTCGGCAGATCGGGGCCGCTCATCGGCGCCATCCCTGGGCAACTCTGACCGATGCTCAACAATGGGCCGAGCGCAGCCCTGCGGGGTCGGTTCCGCATCGGATCGAATCCTGGATTCGCCGTCGACGGCGTAATCGAAGCGACGGTGCCCGCCGGGCAGATGGCGATCGGCAACATGCCCGTTGCTTCGCGCGTCGATCTCGGCAACGGCCTTGCGCGGGTGAAGTTCCAGACCACGCCGAAGATGTCGACCTACCTGGTGTTCTTCGGCCTCGGTGATTTCGAGCGTGCCACCGCCACCTCGGATGGCACCGAAATAGGCGTGGTCACGCAGAAGGGCAAGACCGATCAATCGGCCTTTGCGCTGGAATCGGGCAAAGCGGTACTGCACGAGTACAACGACTACTTCGGCGTACCGTATCCACTGCCCAAGCTCGACAACGTCGCCTCGCCGGGCCGGGCCGAGTCCACCGGTGCCATGGAGAACTGGGGCGCCATCTACACGTTCGAATACTGGTTGCTGCTGGACCCATCGATTTCTACGCAGGACGACCGTCAGGAGGTGTTCAACACCGCCGCCCACGAGATCGCACACCAGTGGTTCGGCAACCTCGTGACGATGCGCTGGTGGGACGACCTTTGGCTCAACGAGGGCTTTGCCTCGTGGATGTCGCAGCGCGCGCAGGAAACGATGCATCCGGAATGGAATCCGGCACTGTTTCCCGTTTTTACCCGCGAGCGCGCGATGGCGCTGGACGCGGCCGCCAGCACCCATCCCGTGGTCCGGCACGTCGAAACCGTGGAGCAGGCCGCGCAGGCATTCGATGCAATCACGTATGAAAAGGGCGAAGCGGTGATCCGGATGCTGGAGGGCTGGATCGGACCGGATGCCTGGCGTGGTGGAGTGCGCCGATACATCAAGGCTCATGCCTACGGCAACGCAGTATCTGACGACTTGTGGCGATCAATGGAAAGCGCCGCGCCAGACAAACCGGTCACCGCCATCGCGCACGACTTCACTTTGCAGTCGGGCGTGCCGCTGATCCGCGTCGATGAGGCATCGTGCCGGAATGGCGACACCGAGGTTCGGCTGACGCAGGCCGAGTTCACCAAGGACCGTCCCCACAAGACCCCGCTACGCTGGCGGGTGCCGGTGACCGCGCAGACGCTAGGCGGCGCGTCTGCGCGCATGCTGGTCAGCGGCGGCGACGTGAACTTCAGCGTGCCCGGCTGCGGAACCCTGGTGGTCAATGCGGGTCAGCGCGGCTACTACCGCACGTTGTACGCACCGGCGCCATTCGGCGCGATCAGGCGCGACGCAGCCAGGCTCGACCCGGTCGATGCACTTGGCGTGCTGGGGGACACCTATGCGCTTGGCTTGGCGGGGCTGCAGCCGGTGACCGATTTCCTGGACCTGGCCACGGCGATGCCCACTGATGCGGATCCGTATCTCTGGGCGGCGATCACCGGCAAGCTCGGCGAACTGAACGCTTATTACCGCGGTGATGCCGCGCGTCAGGCAGCGTTCCAGCGCTTCGCCATCGCGCGCTTGTCGCCGGTGTTCCGTCGCATCGGCTGGGAGCCACGCGCGGATGACGGTGCATCGGCCAAGATCCTGCGCAGCCTGCTGATCGGCACCTTGTCCGCCCTTGACGACCAGACGGTGATCGCCGAAGCGAACCGACGCTACACCGCGCAGGCAGGCGATCCAAATGCGGTGCCGGGGGAACTGCGCAAGGTGATCCTCGCGGTGGTCTCGCAGCACGCCGATGCCCCCATGTGGGACCAGCTTCGCGCCGAGGCGCAGGCGGAAACCACGCCGCTGGTCAAGGACAACCTGTACACCTTGCTCGCCTCGGTCGGGGACGAGACCCTTGCCGGGCGGGCGCTGGCGTTGGCGCTGACCGACGAGCCCGGCGCCACCACCGGAGCGAAGATGATCCGGAATGTGGCCGCGCTGCATCCCGACCTCGCGTGGGACTTCGCAATGGCGCATCGCGCCCAAGTGGACAGGCTGGTCGGAGGGTCCTCGCTCGCCCGCTACTACCCGAGATTGGGCGGCAACTCGTCCAGCCCATCGATGATCGGCAAGCTCAAGGCCTACGCGGCCACCCTTGCGCCCACTTCACGCAAGGATGCGGACACTGCCATTGCCGACGTCGAATATCGCGTGATGGTGCGTCGCGATCGCTTGCCGGCCGTGGACGCCTGGCTGTCGGGAACCGACAGTTGAATCGACGCTGGCGGTAACCCCGGTCGTGCCAGCCGGTGTCGGAATCGGATTGCCGGGCGTGAACCAGGCG